>NZ_AJVM01000001.1:0-663744 GCF_000281735.1 Rhizobium sp. AP16
GCCGCCTGCCGATACGGCTGACCGCAACGAAGGCAAGCCTGTCCGGGCCTCCTATCATCATCGGGTGCCGTTGCGGACCGTCCTGTATCAAGGGAAAGGGGCGCGCATCGCGAACGGCCTCTTCGACAAATCCGGCCAGAGCCTCCACTTCGATAATCGCGTCATTCTTTTCCCGCGCCATCGTGATGGCGCGAAACTGGCTGACCATGGCCAGGATGATCATCGATAATGCCGCAACCAGGGCCAATGTCACGAGGACCTCAATCAAGGTGAAACCATCTTCACCCCGCTGGCGATCGATCCGGGCAGCATCAAGCGGGGGCATCTTCACGGCGATCTCGGGTGGTAATTGATCAAAAAATCGTAGTGGCGCTCGCCACCGGGAAGAAACACGCGCAAGCGCGCGATCCCCTCGTCATCCTGCTCCTCGGCAAAGGGTACGGGCTCAATCTGCCAGTGAAGGCCATCTGTTTCGCCCCGCGGTGAAGAACCGCCTCCTCCCTCGGCTGTCGTGATCGCGAGTTCGATTTTCGGCACGACGGTCAGGATCGTCATCTTTTCTTCCGCCATAGCCGAGCTCTTCGCCGCCAGTTGCACCGTCTGCAGAACGATTGCCGCCGAGATCGACAGGATCACGAAGGCACAGAGAACCTCGATCAGCGAAAAGCCTTCCTCTCCGTGCGCGGCGGGATCAGCGGCCATTATCACTCCCCGACATGATCGTTGAGATGCCCGTCAGCCACGGAATTCGAAGTGTCATCGTCGGAGAGCCGTCGCTCGAGAGAGAGATGGCGCCTCCGGACGATGTGCCGTCGGGGAAGAAAACAATCGAGGCCTGGCTTTGCGACCGGGTCAACTCCCGACCCGTGACAACTTCGACAGTCGCCGATGCCGGGATGAAGATACGCCGCCTGCCATCGGCGTCGGCAATTGTTTTTGCCTGAACGTCGACTTGCAGAGCAAGTTCCCTACGGCGATTGATCGCCTCCATTCGGATCAGTTGAGCAAGATGACCCGCATCGCGGATCACGCTCTGCGGAGACGCGGCCATCCGCCTTCCCGGAAACGAGGAAAAGGCAATCGCAGCGGTGACTGAGATGATTGCGAGCACGACAAGTAATTCGACAAGCGAAAAGCCGGCTTCGTACCCATCGGCTCGCGGTCTCACCACGCTCATTGCAAACTCAGATCGTTGATACCGAGAAGCGCACTCATGACCGAAATAACCAGACCGCCGATGAGGAAACCCATGGCAATGGTTATGACCGGCGTCATCAGTGCTAGAAGCCGGTCCTGGGAGCGGAAAGCCTCTCCCTCCAGCAGCTCCGCGGAGCGGAGCAGAACGGTTGAAAGAGTGTTGACCTCATCTCCGATTGCGACGAGCGATACGATCGCGGAGGGAAATATCGCAGCCTCCCCGAGCGCGTCCGGTAGCCGCGAGCCGCTCAATACACGCTCGCGGACGGTCTCCAACGGCGTGGAATAGGCCGCAATCGGGCAGGTTGCCGCGGCGAAAGCCAAAGCCTTCGGCATGTCGACGCCGTTTCCAAGCAGTAGCGCCAGACTGTGGAGGTAGCGCGCGAGACCCTGCTTTCGGATGAAGGTGCCGATCAGCGGCAGTGAAATGGCTGCGTTGGAGACGAAAGCCTTCAACCGTGCTCGCCGGGTGCTTCGCAGCGCGACGAGACCCATAAGCAGGGGCATGAGCGCCAATACCGGCCCCCAATTCACCAGCAGCCCCCTCAGGACATCGAGAGATCTGATCATCAACGGCGCCGGCCGACCGGCTCCCTCGAATATGGGAAGGATTGCCGGGACGAGGAAAAATGTCACGATCAACAATGCGGCGCACATCATCAGAATGAGGAAGGCCGGATAAGCGATGGCCTCTGCAATCTGGCTTCGTTGCGCGCGCTGTCGCTCCAGGTTGTTTGCGATGACCCCAAATATGACGGGAAGCTTCCCGGTCTGCTCGCCACTCGCGATCAAAGCCGCGATGTCTTGACCCGCACCTCCAATGGTCCGGAACGCTTCCGATGGGGCCTTGCCGCTGGCAAGCCGCTCAGTCAGCTCCTTTGCGAGCATGCAGTTGGCCTTGTTGCCCTGATCTGCTGCAACGGCCTTCAAAGCCCGGTCCAGGCCGAGCCCAGCATCCATCAGCATAGCGATATCGGCAAAAAATCGTTGCAAATTTGCTTTTGCAGGCAATATGCGCGCGACAGGAAAAGCTATTCTGGATCGTGGTTGGCGCGCCTCTGAGAGTTCGAGAACCTTCAGACCATCGGCTCGCAGCCGCAGGCGCGCCTCGGCTTCGCTCAAGGCCTCCAGCATGCCGCACTTCCTGGTGCCGTCCTTCGAGAAACCGACATAGGAGAAATTGGGCAATCTCACTCTCCTTGCAGATCGACGACGCGCGAGACTTCAGCGATGGTGGTCATGCCTGCTGCAACCAGTTCACTTGCCTGTTGCGCCAGCGGACGCATCCCTTCCTTGATCGCCAGATTTTCGATTTCGCTCTGGATCAGATCCCGGCCGATCGCTTCGCGTATCGGTTCCGTGACTTCCAGTATTTCGTAGACCGCACGCCGGCCGGAATAACCGGCGCCATTGCAGGTCTCGCAGCGGATGCCCGCCGGATGGCTCGAACAATGCGGGCATGCCTTTCTCAGGAGGCGCTGACCAATGATGCCCCGGAGCGTCGCGGCCAGCAGATAGCTCTCGACACCCATTTCGCGCAGCCGATTGATGGCGCCGGCCGCGCTGTTCGTGTGCAGTGTCGAGAGGACGAGGTGTCCGGTCAGCGCTGCCTGTACGGCAATCCTCGCCGTCTCGGGATCTCTGATTTCACCGAGGAGAATGATGTCCGGATCCTGACGGAGGACCGAACGAAGGGCTGTGGCAAAGGTCAAGCCGATGGATGGTTCCACCTGCAACTGCGTTACTCCCGCAAGCCGGTACTCGACGGGATCCTCCACCGTGAAGATCTTCGATTTGGCATCATTGATGTCGCTGAGGATGGAATAGAGCGTTGTCGTCTTGCCCGATCCCGTCGGACCCGTCAGGAGCATGATCCCGTTCGGCCGTCGCACGATCCTCGCGATGGTCGCCATGCTTTCGGGTTGATAACCGAGAGCCGCCAGATCCAGCCGGATATTGGAGCGGTCAAGGATGCGCAGCACAATCGTTTCGCCGTGGATGCTTGGCATCACCGAAACACGAAAGTCCACTTCCTGTCCTCTGATCGAGGCTCTAAGGCGGCCGTCTTGTGGCAGCCGGCGTTCGGAAATGTTCAAGCGGGACAGGATCTTGATGCGGCTCGTCACCGCCGCCGCGTTAAACTTTGGCACGATTTCCAGCGTGTCGAGCAGACCGTCTCTTCTCAGGCGAATCCTGATCGAGTCCTCAAGCGGCTCGATGTGGATGTCCGTCGCCTTCTCATCCACCGCCCGCTGCAGGATGCGCGAGACGAATTTCACGATCGGTGCTTCGCGGGCAATATCCAGCAGACGGTCCACATCCTCCGCCTCGGCGCTATCCTGGAAATCCGTGGTCTCGGATGAATTTTGGCCTTTGGCCCGTTCTCGAAAAAATTCGTCGATCAGCAAGCGCGGAGCGACGCTGATGGCGGCGGGAAGATCGGCGAGATAGGAAACAGCCCCAATGGTCGAGAATGCAAACGGGTCCGCAACAATCAGCCTGAGACTGTCGCCCTGCCTCTGGCAAGGTATGATCGCATGCGCCTGCGCAAAGACTGTTCCGATGCGCTCAAGCAACTCTTCGTCGACGCCCGCAATGACGGTGCAGCAATCGCATTGACAGAAGAGCGCCATGGCTTCCGCAAGCTGTGCATCCGGCATGAATGCCAGCTCGCGCATAACGATATCGACGGGATGGCTCGTCGCGGCCTGGACGGAAAGCGCGCGCTGCACGGCTTCGGACGTGAGGTGCCCCGCCGCCTCCAATGCGCTCAGAAAAGCTTCCGGAGTCATGTGTCCTTTTGTCATTTGAGCGCATCCGCGACTGCCGTCCGCATTGGTTCGGCAATGAAGTCTCCACATGGCAGATCCCGGCCGAAATAGGCGGCCATTTCCGCTTCTTCGGAGACAGTGGGAAGCGAGGCAACGTAGGCGAAGCCGTCGTCGGCGAGATCAAACACCGTAGCTGAACTGGCTTCCAGTTTCTGGTTGCGGAAGAGCCGCACGAAAATGGTCACGGCGGGTGGCTTGGCCGTCGATACGCTCAGAGGCAACGACCCGGACGCCCGCGATTCCAGAACGCGGTTGATAGCATCGGAAACAGCCTTGCTTGAGAGCGTTCGGCTGCCAGTCTGCACGGTAAAGACGTTCGCGATGGCGGCAGGCGATACCGACTGCAAAGCGACAAGATCCTGCAACTCGATCACATCCTCGAATGCCGCATGTTTGTAACCGGTTTCGCCGACGAGTTCGGCGGGAAGCTCCCGCTCGGCTCGACGATCCGGACGTCTGTAATTGTCCGTTGCCAGTGCAAGCGTCGACGCGTTTTCCTCGGAAAAGCCCAGAGCCTGGAACCCGATGTTCAGAAGGGGAATTCCCGCTTTATTGAGGTCGATCAGGCCGGCGTGATCCTGCACTCCCATGGCGATGGAGTATTCGCCGAGATCGCAACGCGACATGCCATCCGCCTCGGGTATGTCGATATCGCCATGTTTGCGCCGCGTGGCGAGCTGCCCTGCAACATGGAGGGAAAGCGTCTTCTCGATCCGCGAATAGCGAAAGGAGCGCAATGCGTTTTCAGCAGTCAGAGCCCGCAGGCGGGCTGATATCGAGAACGGGACAAGGATGGCCGATGCGACAAGCACCAGTCCAAGCACCGCAACCAGCGCAAAGCCCGATTGTGGATGATCGCTGTCTGCGCCGTTCATTCGTCGACCTCACCGGGCGCTGTCTGCCCGCTTCCGCCCGTCGCGAAAAGATCATAGGAAGCCGTTTCGTCCTTCTGCGTGAGTGTCAAATTGTCTGCGCCGATTTTGGTGATCGTCCAGCCGGCAATCTTGGCGCCTACGGGAAGCCATTCGGCCGCCTGGCTCCCGTCGAGGCGCACCAGCGCCCGCCGCTCTCCTTCAATGGTGCGCGTGCCCTGAAATGCGATTGCCGGGCGAGTGACGGTGACCGCACTCTTGTCGACTGAGGCTTTGTCCTGTTGTTGGGCCGGCTTTTCTTGCACAACGAACTCCCGTCGCGTCGGGCTGAACAGGGGTCTTGAGAGCGTCTGCGGGAATGCCGGGCCATTGCGAAGGATGGCGTCTGGGGCAACCACAGAGTTACCTATCGCCGCTGGACCGGAGGCGCCCGAGGCAAGCGCAGTGATGTCGATATCGCTGCGGAAAAGGCTGATATTAAGAGCCAGGAGCGAGACAATGATCAAGGAAAGGAGCGCCCAGGGCAATTTGCGGGCCGACAATCTGATCACGGCTTTGCTCCCTCGAGCGCCACTGTTTCGGCCGGATTGAGCGGACTGAAAAACGACAACTGCACGCTGAGCTCGATCGGTTCCGCCAATCGCCCGCCATTCGCCGCGCTTGTTGCGTTCACGATCAATTCCGGGACAATAATGTAGGGCTTTCCTGTTTCCAGTTGGAGAAGGATGGCGTGGATGGCAGCCAGGCCGCCCTGCAGGCTTGCACGAACGCCGACATATCTGACCTTGTTCTTTTCGAGGGTCGGTAGACCACCGACCGACACCACCGTTGCGCCGGCGGTGCCGGCGAGCGAATTGAGCTTGTTCTGCAGTTCAGCCTGAATGACTGGCTCCGTCGCGCCGGCGAGAAATTCCTGAGAGGCATTCGTTGTGGCAGGTTCCTTGGAGAGCGTCCCGCCCAAGGCGATCAATTGGTCAAAGCGGGCCAGGGCATGCCTGGCCTCGGTGATTTCATCGTTTTGTTGATTGATGATTGCAACGGCGGCCCAGGCTGTCACCAATGTCAGGGTGATACCGAGCGCCAACGCCGAAATGGCGATTATACGCTGCGCCATGATCGGCAGGTTCATGACGGTGATCAACAATCCGGTCATCGCATCGCTATTCGCATCTGGATCGAAAATCGTTCCCCCTCTTGCCCGGGGGCTCTCAGGACCTGAGATGCGAAACTGGGATTTGACAGCAGAGGAGATGCACCAAGGATCGCTATCAGGTCTGCTGCCGAATTGGAAAACCCGGTGATCGTGACTTGACCGTTCCGGATCGACATATCCATAAGCCATGTTGAATCGGGAAGGATCCGTGTCAGCTCCTCCCAGATCATCGTAACCGGAGTGGATTCAGCCTTGCCCGCGCGCGCCGCTTGCAACAGCTTCTGTTCCAGTTGTTGCCTTTCCAGTTTTTTCCGGACGGCCAATGCCTGCGTCTGTTTGGTATCCGTGATCTCCGCTAGACGCGAAATCGCCGAGACGTTTCGCAGATAGGCGTGCGCGAATGTTGCCACCGACAAAATGACAGCGGCTCCAAGCACGCTGCGCGACAGCTGCCTGCGAAGCCTGACCCGCCGAGGGAGGGTGTACATGGACTTGAGGCTCGCCTTGCTGACGAACTCAGGCTCATCTTCTGTGTCCAGGGCAATTCCCGACACCGCAAGGCCGGCCTCGCCAATCGCTGCGATGATCGGATCGAGAATGGATTTGCGGACCACAGCATAGCTGGTCCCGCCTCCACGCAGATCCTCAGGCAAAAGCACGCAGGAATCGTCGCGCAGAAACGGCAGAGCTTCCTCGATATCGATCAGAGCCATGGTGCGAGCCCGGCCGTAAGGAAGGACCCTGTCGGATAACGGGCGTTTCAAATATCGATCAGGCGCAAGCCTCAAAAGAACAGGCATCTGTCGGTCAAGGGAAGCAAGGCGGTCTCGCAGGTCTTCGCGGGCCAGCATGTCCGATGTGCGGCGGCCTGCCGGTGTTTCGAAATCCACAACGCATCCGTGGCGGTGAACGACTACGGCTACGGTGCCGGCTTGCGATCGGGCCGTGATGGCCTTCGGATTTCCATCCTTGCATAGCCTGGAGAGCCAATCCAAACCGTCGAGGACTATGGGGAAATCCATTTCCAACTCATCCCCGACTGGCCCATTACTTTGTGTGAAATTCCGATTTCTATATGAAAAAAAGCATGGCCGTTCACAAGCCGTGGATATGTCCGGCAAGACATGCGCCACTCCGATTCCCGCAGATCTTAGCCATTTTGAGAATAAAACTTCGAGCGACACCCCAAACTTAATGGCAATAGGGCACGGGCGATGATGCCGGCCGATTGTTCAAACCTTTGTGTGAGCGATGCTCGACGCCCGGCAATATCAATGTTGCTCTCGGTGGATCCTTGGGGGCGATTGAACGGACTGATATCTGCCTGTCTGCCGCCGGAGTGGAGTTTGCTCTTGCACTGTCCGTTGGATGATCGCTAAACAATTTGCCATATCTGCGTGCTTTATGGCCGACAAGAGACCCCAGCTTCGTCGAATTCGAGAATCGAAAGCAATTCAATGACCCGACAACTTTCTCTCCCGCGCGAGCGGATTTCCGTCCTTCTGCTTGAAGGCATCAGCCAGAGTGCCGTGGACTACTTTACGTCATCCGGCTACGTCAATGTGACCCATCTGCCGAAGGCTCTGGATGACAAGGATCTCAAAAGTCTCATAGCCGAGGCGCATATTGTCGGAATTCGCTCACGCACCCAGCTGACGGAGGAAATTTTTAGCTCCGCCAAAAAGCTTATTGCCGTCGGTTGTTTTTCCGTGGGGACAAATCAGGTTGACCTGGATGCGGCCCGCCGACGCGGCATCCCCGTATTCAACGCTCCCTATTCAAACACCCGCTCGGTCGCCGAGCTTGTGATCGGTGAGATCATAATGCTGACCCGGCGGATTTTCCCGCGTTCGGCGTCTGCTCATGAGGGCGGATGGGACAAATCCGCCGTCGGCAGTCGTGAGGTGCGCGGAAAAACGCTTGGTATCGTGGGCTACGGCAACATCGGTTCGCAGCTTAGCGTTCTTTCGGAAAGCATGGGCATGAACGTGCGCTATTTCGATCCTTCGGACAAGCTTCGCCACGGCAATTCAGAATCGATGGCCACGCTTGGCGAGCTTCTCGAAATCTCGGATTTCGTGACGATGCATGTTCCCGAAACCAGCTCAACGCAGAACATGATAACCGAGACCGAACTGCGCAGAATGAAAAAGGGAGCGCTTTTCATCAATAACTCCCGCGGGACCGTGGTGGATCTCGAAGCGCTTGCGAAGGTTTTGAAAGAAGGACATCTCGCGGGCGCGGCTGTGGACGTGTTCCCCAGGGAGCCGGCATCAAACAACGAGCGTTTCGAAACGCCGCTCCAGGGTTTGGACAATGTCATTCTGACGCCGCATATTGGCGGCTCGACGGAAGAAGCGCAGGAGCGCATCGGAGGGGAAGTCTCCAGGAAGCTGGTGGAATATTCCGACGTCGGATCGACGCTGGGCGCCGTCAATTTTCCCCAGGTTCAACTGCCGCCACGTCCAAACGGCACGCGTTTCATCCATGTTCATGAGAATCGCCCTGGCATGCTAAACAGCCTGAATGCGATTTTTTCATCCCGCGCACTTAATATCGTCGGTGAGTTCCTGCAGACGCACGGCGACACGGGCTACGTGGTCATTGAAGCCGAAGGCGTCGGCCAGACAGCCGATGACATACTGGATGCGCTTCGCCAGATCCCGGGAACGATACGAGCTCGATTGCTCTACTGATGCCGGTAGCCGTGTCGAGGAATTCAATCAGTAGCTCGCTACTGGCGATCCAATGAGACTGAGTTTCCAACCGATGAGGGCAATTCGTTAGGACAGCAGCCGCGCCGTCTGCCCCTGCTCTGCAAGCAGTTCGACCGCCTGTTTATCGAATGAGACGAAGGTTTCGCCGCCTAACCAATTGCCCTCATAGGCCATGATGCCGTCCGCAAAATCACCGCCGGCTTCGAGAATCGCAAGCCCGGCTTCCACAGCGGGCCGGTTCATCACCACATTTCCGGCATCCAGCAAATCGCGGATCGTTATGGCTACATCTTCTTTCGGCAGCTTCGCGCCCCGGCGAAGTATCCAAACCAGCTCGCACAGGCAAGGCAACGAAACCGCGATAAGCGAGGCCTCTTTTAGAAGCTTGCCGGCGGCGTGGCCCTGCGTTGCATCGTCCTGCAAAACAGCACGAGCCAACACATTTGTATCGACCGAAATTTTCATTCTTCCCCCGCCCAACCAGAGGCGGCAATCTCGTTCATTTCCTCAATCGTCATCGGTTTTTTGACCTTGCCCGCATGCCGACCGATGAAGCTATCGATGGTGCCAGTCGGCTTTGCCGCTTTCACCCGAAGCTCGCCGCCTGGCAGCTTGTCAAAGTCGATCCGTTCACCCGGCTTGATACCGAGGTGCTGCAGCAGATCCCGCTTTAGCGTGATCTGCCCTTTCATCGTTACCGCCAGTGAAGTCATGGGGAAATTCCTTTTCGCTGAATATGATTAGATGGTAATTGAAATTCTCATTACCATCAAGCTCATCAGGAATCTTATTGGCCGATTTCGTGGCCTAGGGGCAATATAGCCGCCTGGGTCGGATGCTTGCCCACGCAATTCAAATCCTCAATCCCGGATCCTCCCCTGCGCATCGCGCATCTGTACCAAGGGCCTTCAAAAACAGGTCGGAAAATCTCGGCTTTCGATTGCCGCTGCCACAATTATGCCTGCCGCTTCCGAAATTGTCGATGACACGCATACCCCGTCGACGCGGGGCGCAGTCCCGTGCGTTGTTCGGGAAGTTGGTTGTGACATGAAAATTATAAGATTGGTCCTTTTGCCCACTCTGGCTGTGCTGATGACAAGCGTCTCCGTGCATGCCCAGGAATGGCGATATTTGCCGGATTATGGCGACGACCTGGACGGCGGCTATGCTACTCCGCACTATGGGCGGGAGGCACCGCCGCGCTATCGCGATGATCGTCGTTTCGACGATGACTATTATTATCGTGGTGATCCCTATGGCTATTATGACGACGAAGACGGTGATTTCCCGTCGCGACCCCGTCCACAACGGCGGGCTTCGATCGATCGAGACGCGATCTCTCCCCAACTCAATTCTGGCGTCAAGGATGACAGGCGAGCGAGCCTGGCGCGGTCACCCATCCCGCGCACGGTTGTCTCCTTTTCCGGCTATGATCCTGGCACAATCGTGATCTCCACCAAGGAGAAGCGTCTCTATCTTGTGCTCAACGACGGAACTGCTCTCAAATACGGCATCGGTGTCGGCAAACAGGGCTTCGCCTGGAAGGGCACGGAGACGATCAGCCGCAAAGCGGAGTGGCCGACCTGGACGCCGCCCAAGGAAATGATCGCTCGCCGGCCAGAACTGCCTGACCGCATGGATGGCGGCCTCAATAATCCTCTCGGAGCGAGAGCACTCTATCTCGGTTCCACCCTCTACCGCATCCATGGCACCAACGAGCCCAACTCGATCGGCAAGGCGGTATCTTCTGGCTGCATCCGCATGGCAAATCCGGATGTGATGGATCTCTATGGTCGGGTCGGCGTGGGCACAAAGGTCGTCGTGCTTTGATTGCACCCCAGCGCTGCTGGGGTCTATGAGTAAATTTTTAGATCGGCCAAAAAGCTTATTGTCGTCGGCTGTTTTCGCGTGGAGGCAAATCAGGTCGACCTGGATGCGGCCCGTCGACGTAGCCAAGCGTCTTAGGCGGATTGCTCGGTGTGCACTGCGCCCGCCAGCAATCTATCCGCAGCCACCTGCAGGCATTCTTCGAAGGCTGTGAGATCGAGGAACAGCCTGTCGGGCTCCACTTCCCGCGTGATGATCGTTCCGCTGCGGCTCTCGATGCCGCCATCCAGCATCAGATTGTCGACCATATCGAAATTCTCGAGCGACATTCCGTCCGTACCGCGATAACGCCCATCGTCACCCAAATGGATGGAGCCGCCGTAGAAGCGGCTCACCCGTTCGAAATGGCTCTTCGTGCTGTTGGAAAAGGCAAAGGCCGGGCAGCCACGGGCGCACATGAAGCCCAATTCGAAGGCCGTGCCGACATCGGCGGCGATGCCCCGAAAAGGCGTCAGATTGGCAATGATCAAATCGGCGCTCAGCATCAGGCTTTCATTGATGGCGCTGATCGCGAGACCGCGCTGCCGCTTCGTTTCGGTCTCCGGAACCACCAGGTCGCCCGGCGATACCGGCGTGAAACCGTAGCTGCGCGCCAAGGCGATCTTGCGGTCGAGGATTTCCCGTGCGTTCGGAAGAAAGACCTCCGGGCCTGCCAAATATGCTCTCACTATAGTGCCTCTTTGTTCGGATGTGCGGCCCTGAAATTATCGAGCGGCACTCATTTTTCCATCGCATCCTGTACACGCCCCATGGCGACACGGGCAAGAACGCCAAGCTTCCAGAAGCGATGAAAAGCAAATGTGGGGAAATCGCGCCGGATTGGAAAGACGATCTCCTCTTCCGGAACACCAGCAAGCCGCTCCGCCAGGAGCCGGCCAATCAGCGTCGCCATCGCGACCCCGCGCCCGTTATAGCCAAGCGCGACAAAGGCGTTCGCAGCCGGCTCGGCGAGAATGGGATAATGATCCCTGGTCATTGCCACCTGCCCGTACCAGCGATGCGGCCAAGGCTGCCCTTTCAGCGCCGGCCATAGGCGTTCCGCATAGGCGACGAGATGGGCATAATCACCGGCCGCGTCGCTCGGCGCCTGCTTGCCGCGCCCGCCCATCAGCAGTCTTCCCTGATCGTCGATGCGATAATAGACGGTGACCCTGCCGGTTTCATAAAGCACCGAACGCGTCGGCATGATCGATGCGGCAAGCTCCGCCGGCAGCGGATCGGTCGCGACGATGGAACTGTAGGCCGGAACGATCGCCGTCTTCAGCCTGGGCCAGAGATCGCCGGTATAGCCATTGGTCGCGATAACGAGCTTCTCGACCCCGACCTTGCCCGTCGGCGTATCGATACGCCAGCCGGAGCCTTCCGGGTGAACGGACAAGGCCGGCGTCTTCGTGTGAATCCGTGCGCCGGCGGCAATCGCCGCGCGGGCAAGGCCACGCGCATAGCCAAGCGGATTGAGCTGGCCGCCCCTCGGATCGAACCAGGCCGAATGATAGCGCGTCGTCCCCGTGCGCTCGGCAACCTGCTCGCGGTTCAGAAGCTCCACGGGCACGTCGCGCTCGACACACTGGCTGACGAGCGACGCCGCAGCCTTGCCACCGGCTTGCGAAAACGCGGCGCGGATCGTGCCGCTCTGGCGGGCAGCGCAATCAATGTCGAAGCGCTGGATCAGATCAAACACTTCGTCGGGCCCGCCATAGGCGAGCTTGAGCATGCGTCGGCCGCGCTCGCGCCCGAACGCATGTTCCACCTCGACGGGATCGGCCTTCAGCCCCGAATTGACCTGGCCGCCATTGCGGCCCGAGCATCCCCAGCCGATCTCGCTGGCGTCGAGCACGATGGTGGAAATGCCCTTTTCGGCAAGATGCAGCGCCGTCGAAAGACCGGTATAACCGGCGCCGACAATCCCGACGGTGGCGGCTGCGTCGCCGGGCAGCGGCTCAGTTGCCGGCGCCGGTGTCGCCGTCTTGAGATAGAGGTTCTCCGCTGGGGTCGGAGGGGAGATATACATGGGACTTATCCTGTTTTCATGATCTTCGGCCGCGCCGCACTTCCTAGACAAGCCGGATAAGGCACCATCGGAAGCGCCGCGGACAAACGAGCATCTTTTCGATGCAATTCATGTCGCCATGGCTTTCGGCCGCAATCGCTTATCTTCCATCCGCCCCTATCTACCGCTTAATCAGCTGGACGACTGCCGCTGCGCAACCACAGCGGCCCAATAATCGATGCCATAGGCGATGGCATCGTCATTGAAGTTGTAAGCCGGATTGTGCAGATCGGCGCTGTCGCCATTACCGAGCCAGATCATTGCGCCGGGCCGCTTTTCAAGCATGTAGGAGAAATCCTCGGAACCCATGGTCATCGGCCAGTTGCCATCGACACGCTCCACGCCGACGATGCTTTCGGCGGCGGCAATGGCGACAGAGGTCTTCTCGACATCGTTGACGGTCACCGGATATCCCGGGCGCCAGTCGATTGCGGCTTCGGCGTCGTAGAGCGCCGCCGTCGCCTTGACCACGTCACGGAACCGCTGTTCGACGGCGCGGCGCGTCGCCGGCAGCATGGTGCGGATCGTGCCGCCGATCTCAACCGCCTGCGGGATGACGTTCAGCGCCTTCCGATCACCGCCGCTGATAAAGGTGACGGACACGACGACGGAATCGAGCGGATCAATGAAACGGGATGCGATCGACTGGAGCGCGACGACCAGATGCGAGGCGGCAAGCACCGGGTCGCGGGCAAGATGCGGCGTGGCCGCATGACCGCCGAGTCCAGTCATAGTGATGACGAAGCGGTCGCCCGCCGCCATCATCGGACCGCTGCGGATGGCGAACGAGCCGACATCAAGCCCCGGCTGATTGTGCATGCCGTAGACTTCCTCGATCCCGAAGCGCTCGAGCAAGCCTTCCTCCAGCATCACACGGCCGCCGCCGCCGCCCTCTTCCGCCGGCTGGAAGACGAGCACGATCTTGCCGGCGAAATTCCGCTCCGTGGCAAAGCGTTTGGCCGCGCCGAGAAGGATGGCGGTGTGGCCGTCATGCCCGCAGGCATGCATCATGTTCGGCACTTTCGAGGCATAGGGCAGGTTCGTCTGTTCCGACATCGGCAGTGCATCCATGTCGCAGCGAAGCCCAATCGTCTTGCCAGCGCCCCTGTTGCCCGAAATCACCGCCACCACCCCCGATGTCGCAATCCCGGTCACCACCTCGTCGCAGCCGAATTCCCGCAATTTCTCCGCCACCAGCGCCGAGGTGCGGGGCAGGTCGAACAGGATCTCCGGGTGCTGATGGATGTCGCGGCGCCATATCTTGGCTTCGTCCGCGATGACGAGCGATGCTTCGGACGGTTTCATGAGAGCTCTCCTGCAAAAATGGCTTCGCATCGGCGCTGGGATCACCGATGACCGGCGGAATGGATCAGGATCAGACATAGCGCCGCGCGGCATGGGCGTACAGTCATCTTGCGCGGATGCCTGACATAGCGCCCGATAAAAATGAAGCGCGCCTTGCCTTGCGATTTACAAAATCCGCGGCCAGGGCGATTGTCGTTCCAGCCAAACGGCAATGGGCGTATATTCGCATCTCGGCAGCAAGCAACGTTGCGGCCGAAACAGGCCAAGTATTTGTGGGGTATGGGTAATGCAATTCTCAACGCAGGCGGCTGCCGATTCGCATGACGAACGCGACGGCACCTGGCCGACCAAGCGGAGCAAGATCCTCGACTGGTTGATACAGGACACTCGAGAGCAACGTTTCATCGACAATATCCTCGTGGATCTCTGCGAGAGATTGCGCGCCGCCGGCGTCCCCGTCGGCAGGGCGACGCTGCATTTCAGGACGCTTCATCCGCAATGGCTCGGCGCGCGAATTCTGTGGCGCACGGGGCTGGAGGAAGCCGATATCACCACCTTCAGCTATGGTGTCGAAAAGACACCCCAGTTCCTGCTGAGCCCGATGAACGAGATCTTCAATGGCGCGCTCGAGGTCCGCCAGCAGCTCGAGCAGCCAGGGCCGGGTGGCTTCGCCTATGCCCTCTACGACGAAATGCGGGCCGAGGGGCTGACGGAATACATTGCCTGGCCGATCTATCACACGCTCGGCAAGCGCCACATCGCCACCTTCGCCTCCGACGCGCCGGGCGGCTTTACCGAAGAACACGTCACCTTCCTGAAGGATCTGCTGCCGGCCCTGACGCTGGTGACGGAGATCCGATTGAAGAACATATTGGCGCGCACGCTGCTGCGCACCTATGTCGGGCCGCATGCCAGCGAACAGATCCTTGCCGGCGCGACCACCCGCGGCAGCGGCACCACCGTCGGCGCCGCCATCCTCATCTGCGATCTGCGCGACTTCACGACGATTTCGGACATGTGGCCGCGCGACGATGTCATCGAGCTTCTGAACGGCTATTTCGACGCGATGTCGGAGCCGATCGAGAAACACGGCGGCGAGATCCTCAAATTCATGGGCGACGGACTGCTGGCTATTTTCCCGCTCAGCAATCCCGATGCCTGCGCCAATCTTCTGCGGGCGATCGACGAGGCGGCGGCGGCGGTTGCCGCGCTGAACGAGGAAAACAGCCGTAATGGCCGCGAGGTGCTGCGCTATGGCGTCGGCGTGCATGTCGGCGATGTCATGTATGGCAATATCGGCTCCAGCACCCGCCTCGACTTCACCGTGATCGGACCGGCCGTCAACATCGCCTCGCGGCTGGAAACGCTGACCAAGGAGGTCAAGCGGCCCGTTCTCCTCTCAAAGGCCTTCGTCGATATGGCGGGCTGCGCAGCCGAGATGGAAAGTCTCGGCGCCTTCCCCCTCAAGGGTCTAGGCGAGCGAGTCGACGTCTTTGCCCTCACGCCGGCAACAAACCGCGGTTGAACGCGAGATTGATGGACCTACCAAAGGCCCATCATCTTCAATCCTGCGTGATCAATGGCCAAAACATGGGTGTAATAAAGCCCGTCGCAAAACGTGAAGAGCCGGCGGGGATGACGTCGCTTACGGAGATCCTTATATTATCATCGGGATAAGTGCGATGGCCGCCTTATTTTTGTGGGATCCTTCTGCGACGACAAACGTTAGTAAGAGCTGACCGTAAACGGCTCGATCAAAAGGGTGCATGACACCCGGAATACTCTGACAAGGAGAAAACAGATGAAAAAAATACTCACCCTGGCATTTTCGGCCGCATCTTTGATCGTCGCCGGCACGGCCGTGACACGCGCGGCTGACTTGTCGCCCTCCTATCAGGAGCAGGACCAGGACCAGCGCAACGGCGTGAAGATCGGCTATCTCACTTGCGAGATCGGCGGCGGCGTCGGCTATGTGCTCGGCTCAGCCAAGGAAGTCGATTGCACCTTCCACTCGACCGTCGGCAAGGAGCGCGTGGACCATTATAGCGGCGCCATCCGCAAGATGGGCGTCGATCTTGGCTTCACCACCCGCAGCAAGCTCGTCTGGGCCGTGTTCGCACCGACAGCCGGCTATCATCATGGTTCGCTGAGCGGCCTTTATCAGGGCGCAACTGCCGAGGCGACGCTTGGCGTCGGCATCGGCACCAATATCCTGGTCGGCGGCACGTCCGGCTCGATCCACCTTCAGACGGTGAGCGTGACCGGCCAGCTCGGCCTCAACGTCGCCGCCACCGGCACCTCGGTGACGCTGACATCGGTGGATTGATATCCACTGCCGTCCCAGGGCGGCAACGGACCACATCTATTCGAACCAATGGCCGCCTCCACACTGGGGCGGCCATTGTGTTTGAGTGGCGGGCGCTTCTTGCCGAGGCGTGGCTCTCATGCTACGGCTCGTCCGTCGAAAAAGGCAGGCTTGGTCTCGGTAGGCCCAAGCCCTTCCCGCGAGGGAAGCTCTGGTCCTTGCGAGAAGACGAGCTCTTCTCTCCCTGAGATACCCCGACGATCCAGGCGCAATTGCGCCACGGGTTCGTCCGTGTGGTTGTCCTGACGACATGCTGCTCCGGCTGGATCCGTCGATCGGAGCCAGCCTTATGAATGGAAACAGCCTCGCCTCACGTCTGACCGGCCCCAGTGCCGCTCTGATCGTATCGGTTTTCCTTAATTTTTCCGGGCTTACCCTAGTCGATCCGGTGGTGCCTTTCCTCATCGGCCACTATGTGCAGCAGGAGCAGATCGCCCCCTATATCGGCCTTATCGGCTCGACCTATGCCCTATGCGAGTTCATCGCCGCGCCCGTGCTTGGTGCTTGTGGCGATCGATTTGGCCGGCGGCCGGTATTGATCGCCTCGCTTTTCGGCTCCGCACTCGGATATCTCGTATTCGGGATCGGAGGATCGATCTGGATATTGTTTGCCGGCAGGGTGATCGACGGACTGAGCGCCGGAAACATCAGCACGCTCTATGCCTGCGCTGCCGACGTGACACCGACGGCCGAACAGGCGCGCCTATACGGCCTGCTGGGCGCTGCCGGGGGCGCGGGGTTCATCGTCGGGCCGGTCGCCGCTGGGCTTCTTGGTGAAATCTCGCCCTCGATACCTCTGTTCGCCGCAGCAGCTCTCATGCTTCTCAACATTCTGTGGGTCTACGTCGCTGTGCCTGAAAGCCATCCTCGGGAATTGCGCAAACAGGAAATAAGGTGGAATCCCCTGGGCGCATTTTCGCATTATTCCGCGATACTTCACAGGCGGTCGACCTCCATCGCCTTTGCCGCGGCCTTCCTCTTCTTCTTTTCAGGCGCAATGATGCAGAGCAATTTTTCGGCCTATCTTATGCGGATCCTGCACTTCGGCCCGTTTGACATCGGCATGGTCTTGCTCGCCGTCGGGGTGATGGACATCCTCAGCCAGGGCATGTTGACGCGAAAACTGCTGCCCCGCTTTGGTAACCATCGCATTATCCGCGCCGGCCTGTTGATCAATGCCGTTGGCTTTGTCCTGATCGCCGCCATAGCGTTCGCATCCTCGACAGCCCTGCTCATCCCGGCCATCCTGGTCTTTACCTTGGGCGACGGATTGTTCCAGCCCGCAATGAACGCCTTGGCCACAAGCTCGCCCTCACCCGAGAACCAGGGGCAATTGCAGGGAGCCTATCAAGGGCAACAAGCGCTGGCGCGGCTGTTCGCACCACTGCTTGCAGCAATCTGTACCATGCTGGGTGCGGCAACCCCTTATTGGGTCGGCGCAACTCTCATCGTTCTGGCCCTGGCAATATTTTCGGGTCGATCCGCCTTGCAAGACACCAGCGCCTGACGGGAGAGCGCACAACCGGCCATCAGCCAGCGCGCCCTGGATCAGGCCACCACTTATCGTTGCTCCTTCAGAAACTGTGATAAACGCTTGAGACCCTCGCGCAGGATCGCCTCGCTGTTCGCGTAGCCGATGCGCAGATATCCCTCCATGTCCATGGCATTACCGGGCGTCAACATGACGCCCGTCCGTTCGAGCAGCCTGATGCAAAAATCTTCGGACGACACCGGCAGATGATATTTGAGAAGCGCCGTCGTGCCGGACTTCGGCTTGACCCAGGAGATCATCGGCTCGCCGTCGACCCATTCGGAGAGGATAGCGAGGTTGGTCCGGGTAATGGCCTGGCTTCTCTTAAGAATCTTGTCGCGGTTCTCGAGCGCAATGGCCGCGAAATGATCGTCCAACATGCCGACGCTGATCGTATTGTAGTCGCGGTGGATCGATACCGCATGGATCAATGCGCTCGGCGCGACGATCCAGCCGAGCCTCAAGCCCGCCAGCGAATAGGTCTTGGACATACTGCCGGTGCTGATTCCCTTTTCATAGAGATCGGCAATCGAGGCGGTCATGCCCTCTCCCTGCTGATCGGTGCCGCGATAGACCTCGTCGCAGAGAATCCACGCCCCGGAGATACGCGCGATTTCGACGATCTTTTCGAGATAGGCGCGGTCCATCAGGGCGCCCGTCGGATTGTTCGGGTTGTTGAGGACGATCAGTTTCGTGCCCGGCGTCGCCAGCCGCCGCAACTCCTGCAAATCAGGCAGGAAACCGTTCGCCTCGGTAAGCTTGAGGATCTGCAGGTCAGCGCCGTAACTTTCCGGAATGGAATAGTGCTGCTGATAGGTTGGCAGGATGGAAATGACCCGGTCGCCCGGCTCGACCAGGGTTTCATGCACCAGCGCATTGGCGCCGATCGCGCCATGGGTCACGACGACGTTCTCCACGGCCTGCTTTTCATAGAGGCCGGCAATCAGCCGTCGCAGCCGATCGCTGCCCTCGATCGCGCCATAGGTCAACTTGAGCGGCAGCAGTTCCGACAGGATCGTCTCCGTCTTTCCCGCCATCGCCAGCAGTTCGGCCACGGTTAACGACTCGACACAGGTCTCGGCGAGGTTCCATTCACATATCGTCTCATAGCGGTTCATCCATATTTCGACGCCGAAATCGCGGATCTTCATGTCCTGCTCCCTCACTCGTATCTGGCGGATCGCGCGTACAACGCATCCGTCGCGATCCTGCCTTAGCAGACACGTCGAAAGGCTGTTGAACGGCGACAGCAATTGGAATAGAAAGACATTATGAGCAATATATTGCACAGTCAAGAACGTGGCGACGTTCTCGCCCATGTTTCCGGCAACTTGCGCCGCCTGCGAAAATCAGCCGGCCTCAGCCAGACGGCGCTTGCCGAGGCATCCGGCATCAGCCGGCGCATGATCATCGCGGTGGAAGCAGGCGATGCCAATATCAGCCTGTCCAGCCTCGACAAGCTGGCGGCGGCTCTCGGCGTGGATTTCGTCGATCTGGTGCGTGACCCGACGCGCGCATCGCGGGCCGACATCAACCAGGTGACATGGCGCGGCAAAGATGGGGAAAGTCTGGCCGTACTCCTGGGCTCGGCCCCGGCCTCCCTCGAAGCCCAGATGTGGCTCTGGTCGCTCGGACCCGGCGATCGCTACGATGCCGAACCGGACCCGCAGGGATGGCATGAAATGATCTATATCACCGAAGGCGTGCTGCGCCTCGAACGCTCCGGCGAGACCCGCGACTACAAGGCCGGGACCTTTGCCGTTTACAGCACCGCCCAGGATTATGCCTATATCAACCCGGACGAGACACCGGTCCGGTTCGTGCGAAACGTGATCTCGTGATCTTTTGTAAACATTCAGCCGACTCCAGGGGAGCTTTACCTACGCCGTCACCTCCAGCTTCGCCACGGCATCCTTGAGCCCGACACCGCTGATGCCGGTCATCCGCATGGCGATAACAAGTTCGATAATCTGGTCGGCCGCCGCCGCGATGGGCAGTCCGCCTTCGCGGATGTTGGAGACGCAGTTGCGACGGGAATCGGGTGTGTCCGATCGGGGAGAATAGGTGACATAGGCCCCGAGGCTGTCGGCGGCGGAAAGGCCAGGGCGTTCACCGATCAGCATGATGGCCGTCTTGGCCGCAAGCGCCTCGCCAATCGGATCGGATAGGGCGACACGCGCCTGACTGGCAATGACCACCGGCGCCAACGAGAACCCATGCCGGCGCAACCGGTCGGCAAGTGCCCCAACCACGGCAGCGGCATTGATATCAACGGCGCTAGCGGAAAGGCCATCGGCAACGATGATGACGACATCAAACCCATCGTCGCCATGCCGGATCGCGTCCAGCTGCGCCAGCGATGTCGCCGACAGTTTGCGGCCGAGATCGGGCCTGCGGACATATTGGCTCCGGTCTCCGGCAAGGCTCTCGACCACGACGGCATCGAGCTGCAGATCCAGCAACTGCCGTTGCAGACCTTCCTGATCGACCGACGACCAGACCGCTTCGCGAGCTCGCGCATGGTCGAGCAGAAAGGCCTGCGCCGCCTTTGTCGGCGCGCCCGCGCCGAAACGACCGAGCGCGACGCGCGCATCCGTCATGTCCTTGAGATCGACGATGCTTGCCGCGCGCGCATTGATGACGGAATTGGCCATGTCAGGCTCCAACAAGGGTTGAACTGGAAAAATAATCCGTCAGCATTGCCGGCGCCCCGACCAGAGCGCCTGCCCTATCGGTCAGGCCAATCTCGCAGAGCCAGCGTTCGAATTCCGGCGCCGGCGCACGGTTCAGCGTTTCGCGGCAGTAAATGGCGTCGTGATGGGCAAGGGACTGATAGTTGAGCATGATGTCGTCGGCGCCCGGCACTGTGATGACGAAGTTCACGTTGGCGGCGCACAGAAGCGTCAGCAGCGTATCCATGTCTTCCTGATCGGCGTCGGCATGGTTGGTGTAGCAGACGTCCACCCCCATCGGCAGGCCGAGAAGCTTGCCGCAGAAATGATCCTCGAGCCCCGCCCGGATGATCTGCTTGCCGTTGAAAAGATATTCCGGCCCGATAAAGCCGACGACCGTATTGACGAGCATTGGATCGAATTCGCGGGCAACAGCATAGGCGCGCACTTCCATCGTCTGCTGGTCGACGCCGAAATGCGCGTCGGCGGACAGAGCCGCTCCCTGCCCCGTTTCGAAGTACATGACGTTGGCGCCCGGCATGCCGCGCTTCAACGAACGCCCGGCCTCATAAGCTTCCTTCAGCAACGAGAGATCGATACCGAAACCGGCATTCGCCTTTTGTGAGCCGGCGACCGACTGGAAAACGAGATCGACCGGCGCACCAGCCTCGATGGCCCTTATCGCCGTCGTCACATGCCCGAGACAGCATGTCTGTGTCGGGATCGCCAGCCGCTCGCGCAGTTCGTCGAGCAGGGAGACGATACGGATATAATCCGCGACGCTGTCGGTCGCCGGATTGACGCCGATCACCGCGTCGCCCGATCCCATCAGCAAGCCGTCGATGGCCGAGGCAGCGATCCCGCGGCTGTCGTCGGTTGGATGGTTCGGCTGGTTGCGCGTCGACAGCCGACCGCGCAGGCCTATCGTGTTGCGGAAGCGGGTGACGACCTCACGCTTAGCCGCGACCGAGATCAGATCCTGCAGCCGCATGATCTTCGAGACTGCGGCCACCATCTCCGGCGTCACGCCATAGGTAACCGCCTCGAGCGCCCGCTGCCCGGTCTCGGGCTTCAAGAGCCATTCGCGGAATTCGCCGACCGTGAGAGACGAGATCGGCGCAAAGGCCGCCGCATCGTGGCGCGCGGCGATCAGCGCCGACACCTCGTCATCGTCGGAGGAGATCACTTCCTCGCTCAGGAACGCTTTCAGCGGCAGATCGGCCAGCGCCATCTGCGCGGCCAGACGCTCGACCGGACCTGATGCGGCAATGCCCGCGAGCTGATCGCCGGAACGCTCCGGCGTCGCCTTGGCAAGAAGATCCTTCAAATCACCAAAGCGGAAGACCGTATTCTCGATCGTCGTCGTGTAGGGCATGGGAGGCAAATCTATCGGTTGAGGAGAGCCGGGGCTTCATCACGAAGCTTGAGCCCTCCGAGTGGATCGTCAGTTCGGTCCCCTCCCAACCGGCGATGCAGCCTCCCGTGCCGCGCACCGCCGATATCCATGCTATGTCATCATACGGCCGGAAGCCGATTTCAACTACAATGTCTGCATGACCGGACGCGAGCAAGCCGTATTATCGCAACCGCCACCGAAACGCCGCAGTTCAGCAAGTTCTAAAAATCGCGCGCATGACCCGGCATTGACCACCAGATCCGAGAAACCCGATCAAACACTGCTCAGCAGCAGGCTGGTCTCGCTGTTGGCAACGCCATCGATCATCCGCACTTCGCGCAGAACGCGGTCGAAATCCGCAAGGCTCGCCGCCCGGATATTGGCAACGAGATCCCAGTTGCCGTTGGTCGTGTGCAGGGCGGAAATCTCCGTCAGACCGCGCAGCCTGCGAATGACCTGCGTCGTCGATTTTCCGACGACCTCGATCATCATCACCGCATGCACCGCGCTCAGATCATAGTCTTCTCTCACCCGCACGGTAAATCCGAGCAGCGTCCCCGTCTCCATCAGGCGGTCCAGCCTGTTCTGCACGGTGCCGCGCGCAACGCCGAGTGCATCCGAAAGCTTGGTCAGGGAGGCGCGTCCGTCGGCGCGAAGATGGCCGATGATGCGGCGGTCGAGATCATCGGGTGAATATTTCGCGACATCCATGTTTCCCACTCCGGGCTAGTAAATTTATGCAATCCGGCTGAACAAATTGTACAATTGGCTGCCGGAATTAGCACAGTTTTGCGCTTTCGGCCAACACTTGGGAACGCTAGCCTCTGTCTATCAGCCTAGCGCCAGAGGAATTCGTGATGTCGTCACCCCTTCCATCGGAAAAAGCCTTCGTTCCCTTCGTCAGCGTCGAGAACATGATGCGCCTCGTCCATCATATCGGGCTGGAGACGCTGCTTGCCGAGCTCACCGATGTCATCGAGGCGGACTTCCGCCGCTGGGAGCTGTTCGACAAGACACCGCGTGTCGCCTCCCATTCCCGCGAGGGCGTGATCGAGCTCATGCCGACCTCGGATGGTGAGATCTACAGCTTCAAATATGTGAACGGCCATCCGAAGAACATGGCGCAGGGCCTGCAGACCGTCACCGCCTTCGGCCTCCTGGCGGAAGTCTCGACCGGCTATCCGGTGCTGTTGACGGAAATGACGCTGCTGACCGCACTTCGCACCGCCGCCACCTCCGCCATGGCGGCACGGCATCTGGCGCCGAAGGGCGCACGCACCATGGCGATGATCGGCAATGGCGCGCAGGCGGAGTTCCAGGCGCTTGCCATGAAAGCCGTATGCGGCATCGATCATATCAGGCTCTTCGATATCGATCCCTTAGCGACGGCGAAGATGGTGCGCAACCTCTCAGGCAGCGGATTGACGGTCACCGCCTGCACCTCGTCGCAATCCGCGATCGAAGGCGCCGACATCATCACCACCTGCACCGCCGATAAGCAATGTGCAACGATCCTCACCGACAACATGATCGGCGCCGGCATCCATATCAATGCCATCGGCGGCGACTGCCCCGGCAAGACCGAACTGCATCGCGATATCCTGCTGCGCGCCGATACCTTCGTCGAATATCCGCCGCAGACGCGCATCGAGGGCGAGATCCAGCAGATGGAGCCGGACTACCCCGTCACGGAATTGTGGAAAGTCATCACCGGGCAGGCGGAGGGGCGGCGCACGGCCGGCCAGATCACCCTGTTCGACAGCGTCGGCTTCGCAGTCGAAGATTTTTCCGCACTCCGCTATGTCCGCGACCGGCTCAAGGGCACGGGGTTCTACCAGGACCTCGACATCATCGCCGATCCCGACGATCCGCGCGATCTCTTCGGCATGCTGCAGCGGGCAAGATAGGCGTAGGAGTAAGATGATGTCCAGACATTCAACCTATTCCATTCAGGCACCCTCTGCAGTCGTCATGGTGCGTCCGCACCATTTCACCGTGAACACGGAAACGGCGGCCGACAATCATTTTCAGAGCAGCCAGGACATCAGAGAAGACCTCTCTTCCGTGGCGCACGGGGAAATAACCGAGGCGGCCGAGACACTCGGACGTCACGGCGTCGAGGTGCATCTGTTCGAGGATACCGGTCGGCTGACCCCGGATTCGGTCTTTCCCAACAACTGGTTCTCCACCCATGCCGGCGGTCACGTCGCGATCTATCCGATGAAAGCCGTCAGCCGCCGTCGCGAGCGGCGCAGCGACGTCATCGAAATGCTGAAGACCCGATACCGAGTGCAGGAGGTCATCGACTATTCGGGCCTCGAACCCGACGGGCTCTTTCTCGAGGGCACCGGCGCCATGGTGCTCGACCATATCGACCGGGTCGCCTATGCGGTGCGCTCCGACCGCACCGATCCGATTGCGCTCGAACGCTTCTCAACCCATTTCAACTACGAGCCGATGGTGTTCGACGCCCGCGACGAAAATGGCGTCGCCGTCTATCACACCAATGTCCTGATGTGCATCGCCACCGATTTCGCCATGATCGGGCTGGACATGATGACCGATCCGGCCAGACGGCAGGAGATCGTCACCCGACTGGAGCGTTCCGGCCGGAACATCGTTGCGCTGACGAACGAACAGATTGCGCACTTTGCCGGCAACGCCCTGGAGCTTCGGGGAAAGGACGGCCGTATCCTGGCGCTTTCGACCACGGCGCTCGCCTGCCTCGACCGGCATCAGCTCGCCGCGATCGAGGAAAGTGCGAAACCCGTCGCCCTTGATATCCCGACGATCGAGAAAGCGGGCGGGTCGGTCCGTTGCACCTTGGCGGGCATCCATCTGGTAAAGCGCTGACAACCAAAATCAGCGTGACCGCATTCTTCCACATATCGCAGCAGGCGAAATAGGCATCAATCACGATAGTGTGGTGCTTCTACATCGAGCGTGCGCTTAATCGCCTCAAGGTGGAGGCGGGCGGATTCCGGGTCACCCTCCCGCATCTGCCGATAAGCCGCCTCCGCGATGGCCGGATCAACCGCGACAACCTCTCTTCCAGTCGACAGGGCAAGCGTCTGAACCTGGCAAGCCCGCTCCAGATAATAGAGATCATCCCAGGCCTCGGCGATATTGGGAGCAAGCACCATGACCCCATGGTGCTTCATGAAGACGATGTCCGCATCCCCGATCGTTGAAGCAATGCGGTCGCCTTCACGCTCGTCCAGCGCCAGACCGTTGTAATTCCTGTCAAACGCCGTCCGGCCGTAGAATTTCAGTGCCGTCTGTCCGGCAAAGATCAGCGGCTCTCCTTCTGTCATCGAGAGCGCGGTGGCATAGGGCATGTGCGTGTGGAAAGCGACTTTGGCGCGCGGGACGTTCTTGTGGATACGGGCGTGGATGTAGAATGCCGTCGCTTCCGGCTGACCGGTCCCCGAGACGACATTGCCGTGGAAGTCGCAAACCAGCAGCATGGATGCCGTCAGTTCCCGAAAGGCATAGCCATAGGGATTGACGAGGAACAGGTCGTCATATCCCGGCACGACCGCGGAGAAATGATTGCAGATCCCTTCCTCCAACCCATGTCTGGCAGCCATGCGAAAACATGCGGCTAGATCGACGCGGGCCTGCCAGACCTCCTCGGAATCGAGGGCCGGCTGATTTGGGCCTGCGGCACCGGGAGCGGTCTGGGTCTTTAGTGAATGCGCCATGGATAATCCTTCGATGAGACCGTCGTATTTTCAGGTTGCTTAGCCGGTATTGATCCGTGGCAGGCGCTTCTTGTCAATGCAAACGTCCCTTATCATTGAACTTGAAACAGCCACATTGCAGCGATATCGATTTCTCATCTCGAATGATTGAGTTGGCTGTCCGTGCTCCAAGAGAAGCACAAAGGGTGATATCGCATTTTAATCGCCACCGAATTTTCGATGCCGCTCTTCATCTTGTAATCCCAAAAATGAATGCAGCCGAGTTCGATGGTCGCTTACGGACCACATGAAAAACACGATACCAATTGCATCGAGGCACTTTCGATTGCCGTCCCGCTACGATCACTATATCGCGCTTGCTCGCGAAAAGGCCCTGGCGGGAGATTGCATCGAAGCCGAAACCTATTATCAGCAAGCAGAACATTATTTCCGCAGCGCCGCAGCGCTCGCCTCGCCCGCACAGAAGGTAGACCAACCACAATGAACGCCACGTCCACCTTTGAGCACCCCAGCGACGCTGGCGACAAGGCTTGGCTCAAGGTTCTTTCGAAGTATCGCAATCCACATGCCGGGCGCAGTACCTTCGAACTTGCGGTGACCGCCGTTCCGTTCGCCATCCTCTGGGCCGGCGCATGGGCGGCCGTTCATTATGGTCTCTGGTACGGCCTGATCCTGGTGATCCCCGCCGCCGCATTTCTGTTGCGGCTGTTCGCGATCCAGCACGATTGCGGTCATGGCTCTTTTTTCGCACGCCGCCGCATCGACGACTGGACCGGACGCGCGATCGGAGTGCTGACCCTGACACCCTATGACTACTGGCGCCGGGCGCATGCGCAGCATCACGCCACCGCCGGCAATCTCGATGAGCGCGGCGTCGGCGATATCACCACCCTCACGGTTGCCGAATACAATGCGCAGTCCTGGTGGGGACGGCTAGGCTACAGGCTTTACAGACATCCGCTGGTGATGTTCGGCATCGGACCCGTCTGGGTCTTCCTGTTGAAGCAGCGGCTACCCTTCGGCATGATGCGCTCGGGCCCCGTTCCGTGGATATCGACCATGGCCACCAATCTCGCCGTCGCCGTCATTGCAGCGCTGCTGATCTGGGCGGTCGGCATCGTTCCGTTTTTGCTCGTCCATCTCCCGATCGTCTTGCTGGCGGGCGCCGCCGGTGTCTGGCTCTTCTATATCCAGCACCAATTCGAGGAAACGCATTGGTCGAAGCCGCCGGAGTGGCAGTTTCAACATGCCGCCATGCACGGCGCATCCCATTACGACCTACCGCTGGTGCTGAGATGGCTTACCGGCAATATCGGCATCCATCATGTGCATCATCTGTCGAGCCGGGTGCCCTATTACCGCCTTCCCGAAGTGCTGCGCGACCATCCCGAGTTGGGCAATGTCAGCCGCATCACCCTTATGGAGAGCCTGCGCTGCGTCAAACTCGTCCTTTGGGACGAGAAAACCAACCGGCTCGTTTCCTTCCGCGAGGCAAAACGCCAAAAGGCGCTTTGAACGGCCTGCCTCTAGCGCCACCGGATCTTTAGCAGTCGCATTCATGCCTGCGAAAGATCCGATCGCCGCTCAAATATTGAGCAACAATGATCGAGCGTGGGCAATGAGCGTTCCGGCAGCGGATCACCCTC
Organism: Rhizobium sp. AP16; assembly: GCF_000281735.1. Classification (NCBI taxonomy): domain Bacteria; kingdom Pseudomonadati; phylum Pseudomonadota; class Alphaproteobacteria; order Hyphomicrobiales; family Rhizobiaceae; genus Rhizobium; species Rhizobium sp. AP16. The sequence goes on from NZ_AJVM01000001.1 coordinate 27,327, forward strand.
ATAAAAATCAATAGCTTATAAATTGGCACACCCTTTGCTTCTGTAGAAGCTGAGTTGGTGGCTAGGGTTCCGGCGCTTTGAAAAGCGTGCTGGTCCGAGAGCTGCCGCCGGTTGGGGGAGAAATCCCACCGGATGCACGGCGGGACAAAAGCCCGGGAGACCTCGTAAGCCAAGGGATTGGCGGCGCGATGGTCTTTGCCGATCCCTTTTTGACAAAAAGCAAAAAGGGGAATTTCAATGCAGACTTTTTCGAAGCTTCTTTCCATCACCGCCCTGACCGCCTCGCTGATGCTGGGCTTTGGCACCTCTGCCGATGCCGCGCAGAAGACCGAGTTCAAGGTTGCCTGGTCGATCTATGTCGGCTGGATGCCCTGGGGCTATGCCGCCGATCACGGCATCGTCAAGAAATGGGCCGACAAATACGGCATCAAGATCGACGTCACCCAGTTCAACGACTACGTCGAATCGATGAACCAGTATACGGCCGGCGCCTTCGATGCCGTGACGCTCACCAACATGGATGGCCTTTCCATTCCGGCCGCCGGCGGCGTCGACACGACCGCCGTCATCGTCGGCGACTTTTCGAACGGCAACGACGCCGTCATCCTCAAGGACAAGGCGAGCCTTGCCGATATCAAGGGCCAGAACGTCAATCTGGTCGAATATTCCGTCTCGCATTACCTGCTCGCCCGCGCACTCGACAGCATCAAGCTCAGCGAGCGTGACGTGAAGGTCGTCAACACCTCCGACGCAGACATGGTTGCCGCCTACAAGACGCCCGACGTCTCCGCCGTCGTCACCTGGAATCCACTGGTCTCCACCATTCTTGAAGAGCCCACCGCCAAGAAGGTGTTCGACAGCTCGCAAGTGCCCGGCGAAATCATCGACCTGATGGTCGCCAATACCACGGTGCTCAAGGATAATCCGAACTTCGGCAAGGCGCTGGCCGGCATCTGGTATGAGACGGCAGCGCTGATGAAGGCAGATACGGCGGACGGCAAAGCCGCCCGCGAGACGATGGGATCGGCCTCCGGCACCGACCTCAAGGGCTTCGAAGCGCAGATCGCCGCGACCAAGCTCTTCGACAAACCCACTGACGCCGTCGCCTTCACCGCGTCGCCGAGCCTTCCGAAGACGATGGATCTGGTGCGTAACTTCCTGTTCCAGAAGGGTCTGCTCGGCAGCGGCGCGGCGTCGGCTGATGTCATCGGCATCGAGATGCCGGATGGCAAGGTCCTCGGCGACAACGGCAACGTCAAGCTGCGCTTTACCGAGACCTACATGAAGGCGGCCGCTGACGGCGCGCTCTGAGCGAAGTTCGACCGGCGGCGCGGGAAAACCGCGCCGCGTCATCCCTTCATCAGCGGAGCTTTCCTCATGCGCTGGATCAACACCAAGCCGAGCCGGGGCGCGCAATTTGCCCTGATGATGCTGCCCTTCGCCCTGATCGTCGTCGCCTATGTCTTCGGATCGACAGCGCGGCTAGCGGAAAACGCCAATGACAAGCTGCTGCCAAATCTCTCCGGCTTCGTCCAGGCGATCGACCGCATGGCCTTCATCGCCGATCAGCGCACTGGCGAGTACCTGCTTTGGTCGGACACCTGGGCAAGCCTGATCCGGCTTTTCGCCGGCCTCGGCATCTCCACGCTGACGGCGCTTTTGATCGGCATGCTCATCGGCATGCTGCCCTATCTCAGGGCGCTGCTCGCTCCCTTCGTCGCCGTCATCTCGATGGTGCCGCCGCTGGCGCTGTTGCCGATCCTCTTCATCGTCATGGGCCTCGGCGAGACCTCCAAGATCGCCCTCATCGTGATCGGCGTCGCGCCGACGATGATCCGTGATCTGGCACTGAAGGCGCTGGAGTTGCCGCGCGAGCAGATCGTCAAGGCCGAAACGCTTGGCGGCTCCTCCTGGCAGATTGCTCTGCGTGTCGTGCTGCCGCAGATCCTGCCGCGACTGATCACCTGCCTCAGGCTGCAGCTCGGCCCGGCCTGGCTGTTCCTGATCGCGGCCGAAGCGATCTCGTCGGATTCCGGTCTCGGCTACCGCATCTTCCTTGTCCGCCGCTATCTCTCGATGGACATCATCTTTCCCTATGTCGTCTGGATCACGCTGCTTGCCGTGCTGACGAACTACATTCTCGACCGCATCCGCATCGCTGTCTTTCCCTGGTCGGAACTGGAGAAGCGGGCATGAGCGAACTCAGGATCGAAAATGTCTGGAAGGAGTATGGCGACCAGATCGTGCTCGAGGATATCTCGCTGACCGTCGCCTCGCGCGCCTTCGTCGCCCTCGTCGGCCCTTCCGGCTGCGGTAAGTCGACATTCCTGCGTATGCTGCTCGGCCAGGAGCAGCCGACCAGAGGCCAGATCCTGCTCGATGGCGAGCTTCTGCCGGCCGAGCCTGGTCCGGATCGCGGCGTCGTCTTCCAGCGCTACTCCGTGTTTCCGCATCTAACCGTGCTCGGCAATGTGCTGCTCGGCAAGGAATTCTCCGGCGCACGCCACAAGGCCAAGCTCTTCGGTGTGGCACGGCGCAACGCTATCGCCAAGGCGCGGCAACTGATCGGCGAAGTCGGCCTTGCCGGCGCAGAGGACAAATATCCGGCGCAGCTTTCCGGCGGCATGCAACAGCGTCTGGCGCTTGCCCAGGCGCTGATCATGAAACCGAAGGTGCTGCTGCTCGACGAGCCCTTCGGCGCGCTCGATCCGGGCATTCGCGCCGAGATCCATACGCTGATGAAACGGCTCTGGAACGAGACGCAGATGACCGTCGTCATGGTCACCCATGACATGCGCGAGGCCTTTACGCTTGCAAGCCGGGTCATCGCCTTCGAACGCCGCCGCGACCGTCCAGAAGAGAAGGAACGCTACGGCGCGACTATCACCAAGGATATTTCCATCTGGCCGCCGCGCCTTGCCGGCGAGCCGTCGATCTTCAGCCCCGACCGGGACGGCCCGGTTGTTTCCCTGGGGCATCGCCGGGACGACCTGGCTTCGTCGGGAGAAACCCAGCCATGACACATGTCAGACGTTCGCCGGAAGACATAGCCGCCAACCGCGCGCGCTACGAAGAGCATCAAAGAAAGGGGCTCGACTTCGCGCCCAAGGCACTGCCGGAGGCAAGCCCGTTGCCGGCGCCCGAGATCGCGCCCGATAAGATTATCCATCGCGAAGTCATCCCTGGTGGCTGGTACTGGTCGACCCATATCAAGAAGAACGAAGTAATCCGCGTCAGCCTCGACCATGGCTTCTCGACGGTTTCCCTCGTCGCCTGGAGTGCCGTCGACACCAGCGAGCGGCTGAACCTGCCCGATACGGTGAAGATGCAGTGGACCACCGCGCTCGGCAAAGGCCGGGTGATCTTCTCCGATATGGGCCGAGTGATGTTCTCGGTGACGGAAGATAGCTCCGGCGCCCATGACGGGCTGATGGGCGGCTCCACCTTCGCGTCAAACACGGCGAAGTATGGAGACAGCAAGCGCAACACCCGCGACAACCTGATCCTGCTTGCCACCAAGGCCGGGCTCGACAAGCGGGATATTCCGTCGGTACTGGCGCTCTTTGCCCCGGTCCGTGTCGATCAGGACGGCGCGTTCCTGTGGAAGCCGGAGCTGCTGCATGGGCACGACTATGTCGAGCTGCGCGCCGAGATGGATATGATCGTCGGCTTTTCCAACTGCCCGCACCCGCTTGATCCGGACCCCACCTATCGGCCGAACCCGGTGACCATCACGCGCGTCACGGCGGTAGAACCACCTGCCGATGACCTTTGCCGGACCGCGACTGCCGAGGCTGTACGCGGTTTTGAAAACAACGCGCTGGCGACGATGTGAGGGGGAGCAAGACCATGAGTGATTTCATCCAGACAGCTCCGGGCCGCACGCTCGAAAACACTGCACAGGACCATTACATCCCGGCCGAGGCGCCGTTCTCGACGGTGATCCGCAAAGGCCAGACGGTCCGCATCGAGGACACATACGGCCAGCAGGCGATCGACACATTGTTCTATAACGCCACGGATGTCTCCGAGCGCTATTCCAACCAGGATACGATGCGCGAACAGGGCGCGGCCTATATCTCCACCGGCACGAAGGTCATCTCGAACGAGGGCCGGGTGATGCTGACCATGACCGCCGACAGTTGCGGCCGGCACGACACCTCGGCTGGCGCCTGCTCCTGCGAAAGCAATACGGTGCGCTTCGGCCACGGTACCAGATATCTGCATGCCTGCCGGGACAATTTCGTTCTCGAAGTCTCCAAGCACGGCATGGGCAAGCCCGATGTCGTGCCCAACATCAACTTCTTCATGAATGTGCCGATCGAACCCAGCGGCGAGATGACGATCGTCGACGGGATTTCCGCGCCGGGCGACTATGTCGAGCTGAAAGCCGAGATGGACGTGCTGCTGGTCATCTCCAATTGCCCGCAGATCAACAATCCCTGCAACGGTTTTGATCCGACACCGGTCCGGGTGCTGGTCTGGGATAGCGAGGCCTGACATGTTCAAGAAGGTTCTCATCGCAAACCGGGGCGAAATCGCCGTCCGGATCATCAAGACATTGCAGCGCATGGGTATCGCCTCCGTCGCTGTCTATTCCGATGCCGACCGCTTTTCCAAGGCGGCGCTGATGGCGGACGAGGCGGTCAGGCTTGGCCCGGCGCCGGCCTCCGAAAGCTATCTCGATGTCGACGCCGTCATCGTCGCCTGCAAGGCGACCGGTGCCGAAGCCGTGCATCCGGGCTACGGCTTCCTTTCGGAGAATATCGGCTTTGCCGAGCGGCTGGCGAAAGAGGGCATCATCTTCATTGGTCCAACGCCCGACAACATTGCCGCTTTCGGGCTGAAGCACACGGCCCGCGAACTGGCGCGTGAAAGCGGCGTGCCGCTCCTTCCCGGCAGCGGACTGCTGGAGACGAGCGACGATGCGCTAACGGCTGCGACCGACATCGGCTATCCGGTGATGCTGAAATCGACGGCCGGTGGCGGTGGCATCGGCATGCAGCTCTGCGACGACCCTGAAAGCCTGACGGCGGTCTTCGACAGCGTGCAGCGCACCGCGCGCGCAAGCTTCGGCGATGCGCGCGTCTATCTCGAGCGCTTCGTCGCCAAGGCTCGCCATGTCGAAGTGCAGATCTTCGGTGACGGCCATGGCCGGGTGATCGCGCTTGGGGAACGCGACTGCTCGCTGCAGCGCCGGAACCAGAAGGTGATCGAGGAGACCCCCGCGCCGGGATTGTCCGACGCAGTTCGGGCCAGCCTGCACGCCGCCGCTGTCGCGCTCGGCACCTCCGCCCACTACCGATCGGCAGGAACAGTCGAGTTCATCTATGATCCGGCACGCGAGGAATTCTACTTCCTCGAGGTCAACACGCGTCTGCAGGTCGAGCATCCGGTCACTGAAGCCGTCTTCGGCATCGATCTCGTCGAGTGGATGATCCGCCAGGCCGCTGGGGAGGATGTACTCACCGGCAAAGAAAATCTCGTTCCCAAGGGCGCAGCGATTGAGGCGCGCATCTATGCCGAGATGCCGCATGCCGGGTTCAGGCCGAGCGCGGGGCTGCTGACCGAGGTCATCTTTCCGAAAAACGCGCGTGTCGATGGCTGGATCGAGACAGGTACGGAGGTCAGCCCTTACTATGACCCCATGCTCGCCAAGGTGATCGTCAAGGCCGAGGATCGGTCGGCAGCGATCAAGGCGCTCGGCAAGGCGCTTGAAGGCAGCGCCATTTCCGGCATCGAAACCAATCTCGATTATCTCAAGGCCATCGCCGCTTCCGATCTGCTCGCGAGCGGCAATGTGGCGACGACGGCGCTCAAGGATTTCGTCTTTGTGCCCGATGTCGTCGAGGTCATCACGCCGGGCGCCCAATCGAGCCTGCAGGAACTGCCGGGACGGCTGGGTCTCTGGCATGTCGGGGTACCGCCAAGCGGGCCGATGGACGAGCGATCTTTCCGCCATGCCAACCGGCTGGCCGGAAATGCCGACGAGACGGCAGCGCTCGAGCTCACCGTCTCCGGTCCGATGCTGAAATTCTTCTCGGATGTGACGGTCGCCCTTGCCGGGGCGAACATGCCGGTGACGCTCGATGGCGTACCGGCTCCGCACGACACGGCAATCCTCGTCAAGGCGGGCCAGACGCTTGCGATCGGAGCGATCGCCGGTGCCGGCCAGCGCGCCTATCTCGCCGTCGCGGGCGGGTTTGCGGCCCCGGAGGTGCTTGGCTCGCGCGCAACCTTCGGTCTCGGGCAATTCGGCGGCCACGCGACGGGAACGCTTCGCGCCGGCCATGTGTTGCGGCTTGCCCGCGCTCCGCAACCGGCACCCAAGCCGACTAATGAACCAGTCCAGCTCTCCCGCAGTTGGGATGTCGGCGTGCTCTACGGCCCGCACGGCGCTCCCGATTTCTTCCTTGAGGAAGATATCGAAACGCTGTTTGCAACCGAGTACGAGGTTCATTTCAACAGTGCCCGCACCGGCGTGCGCCTGATCGGCCCCGCGCCGAAATGGGCACGCACGGATGGCGGCGAGGCGGGGCTTCATCCTTCCAACCTGCACGACAATGCCTATGCGGTCGGCGCAATCGACTTTACGGGCGACATGCCGATCATTCTCGGCCCCGACGGCCCTAGCCTCGGCGGCTTCGTCTGCCCGGCGGTGATTGCCCGCGACGAGCAATGGAAAATGGGCCAGTTCAAACCGGGCGACAAGATCCGTTTCCATGCGGTGAAGCGTACCGAGGACCCGATCGCCGGGCCGGTGGTCAAGCGCATCGGCGTTGACGCCGGCGCCGCGATCATCGCAAGCAGCGAGGCGGGACCGGTCCCCGTGGTCTATCGCCGCCAGGGCGATGACAATCTGCTGGTCGAATACGGCCCGATGCAGCTCGACATCGCGCTTCGCCTGCGCGTGCATCTCTTGATGCAGGCGGTCAAGGAGGCGAAGCTTCCGGGACTTGTCGACCTCACGCCAGGCATACGGTCGCTGCAGATCCACTATGACGGAACCGGCCTCACCCGCACGCGCCTTCTCGGCCTCTTGAGTGAGATCGAGGCTTCCCTGCCGCCGGCGCAGGCGGTGAGGGTCCCGAGCCGGATCGTGCATCTGCCGCTTTCCTGGAACGATCCCGATGCCGAACTTGCGATGCGCAAGTACCAGGAGCTCGTTCGCCCCAATGCGCCCTGGTGCCCGTCGAATATCGAGTTCATCCGCCGCATCAACGGGCTGGCCGACGAACAGGCGGTGCGCGACGTCGTCTTTGACGCCAGCTATCTCGTCCTTGGGCTCGGCGACGTCTATCTCGGCGCGCCGGTTGCCACACCGATGGATCCCCGGCATCGCCTGGTGACGACGAAGTACAATCCGGCCAGAACCTGGACGCCGGAAAATGCCGTCGGCATCGGCGGCGCCTATATGTGCATCTACGGCATGGAAGGCCCCGGCGGTTACCAGCTCTTCGGCCGGACGATCCAGGTGTGGAATACCTGGCGCCAGACGCCGGTCTTTTCCAAGCAAAAGCCCTGGCTGCTCGATTTCTTCGACCAAATCCGCTTCTTCCCCGTCAGCCACGAGGAACTGACCGAAGCGCGTGCCGCCTTCCCGAATGGCGGTTATCCGATTCGCATCGAGGAGAGCGAATTCTCCTATGCGGCCTATGAGGCGGATCTTGCCGCCAACGCGGAAGCCATCGGTGCCTTCAAGACCCGCCAGCAATCGGCTTTCGAAGCCGAACGCCAGCGCTGGAAGGATCTCGGCCTCGACAGTTTCGTCGTCGACGAGGGTACTGGCCCCGGGCTTGGGGGCGATATTCCCGAAGGCTGCTTCGGCGTCGAAAGCGCCGTGCCCGGCAACGTCTGGAAGATCCTCGTCGAAGAGGGCCAGCCGGTCGCGGCCGGCGAGACGCTTGCCATCATCGAATCCATGAAGATGGAAATCAATGTGACCGCCCATGCCGCCGGCCGCGTCCGCGATCTGCGCGCAGGCCCCGGCCGCAACGTCAAAGCCGGCGATGTCCTCGTCGTGCTGGAGGAAATCTGATGCTCCCTGCCATTCTCGATCTCGCTTCGCTCCAATCCGCCTATGCATCCGGCTTGTCGCCTCTCGATCTCGTTGAGGAGGTGATCATCCGCCGCAAGGCTTCCGACGACCCCGCGATCTTCATCACACCGACGCCGGACGACGAACTGCGCGCCGCTGCCAAGGCGCTGATAAGCCGAGCACCCGATCCGAACAGCCTGCCACTCTGGGGCATCCCCTTCGCGGTCAAGGACAATATCGATGTGGCCGGCCTACCGACCACGGCCGCCTGCCCGGCTTTTGCCTATCGTCCCGACAAGGATGCAACGGTGGTGGCACGCCTAAGGGCTGCCGGGGCGCTGGTGATCGGCAAGACCAATCTCGATCAGTTCGCCACCGGCCTCAACGGCACGCGCTCGCCGCATGGCGCGCCGCGCTCGGTCTTCGACAAGGATTATGTATCGGGCGGCTCCAGCTCCGGTTCGGCCGTTGCCACAGCCTCAGGCCTGGCAAGCTTCGCGCTTGGCACCGACACAGCCGGTTCCGGCCGCGTGCCGGCGGCCTTCAACAATCTCGTCGGCATCAAGCCGACGCCTGGGCTGGTGCCGAATGTCGGCGTCGTGCCCGCCTGCCGCAGTGTCGATGTCGTCACCATTTTTGCAGCGACCGTCGGCGACGGCATTGCGATCCGCAAAGTGATGGAGGGTTTTGACGCCGTCGATCCCTTCTCGCGCAAGGCGACTCCCGCCCGCCTGCCCGCCTCGGGGCTGCGGATCGGCGTGCTCGACGGGAATGAACGGGAATTCTTCGGCAACAGGGATGTCGAAGCTCTCTACAATGCCGCGATCGAAAGGGCGCGCTCCCTCGGCGCCACCATCGTTCCCTTCGACTATGCGCCGTTCCGGCAGGCAGCCGAACTGCTCTACAACGGCCCCTGGGTCGCCGAACGGCTGGCGGCGGTGAAGGATTTTCTTACCAGCAATGCCGCTGATTTCGATCCGACCGTGCGAACCATCATCGAGGGTGCCAGAGCCTATGATGCGGTCGACGCCTTCGAAGGCCGATACAAGCTCGAAGCACTGCGTCAGAAGACAAGGGAAGAGTGGGAGAAGGCTGATATCCTGATGCTGCCGACCTCGCCGACCACCTATACGGTCGAGGAGATGATCGCCGATCCGATCACGAAGAACGGCCATTTCGGCCGGTACACCAACTTCGTCAACCTGCTTGACTGCGCGGCAATAGCCATTCCGGCCGGCTTCGACGCGAACGGTCACCTGCCAGCGGGCGTGACGCTGATCGGTCCGGCCTTTACCGACGATGCTCTCGCTCCCTTCGCCGACGCCATGCACCGGAGCTTGAACACCGGGATGGGCAAGGACCGCGTAGCCGTTATCCCTGAGGCGAGCCGCGTGCCTCAGGCCGATGACGGCTCGGTTCCGATCGTCGTCGTCGGAGCGCATCTGAGCGGCATGCCGCTCAACCATGAACTCACTTCTTCCGGCGGATACCGGCTGAAGTCCTGCCGGACGGCGAGTGACTACCGCCTCTTCGCATTGCCGGGAACTGTCCCGCCCAAGCCGGGGTTGCTGCGCGAGCCAGGCTTTTCCGGCAAGGGCGTGGAGGTCGAAGTCTGGGCATTATCACCCGAGGCCTTCGGCCGCTTCGTCCAGAAAATCCCCGCGCCACTCGGCATTGGCAAGGTTTCGCTGGATGACGGCACGGCGGTGTCGGGTTTCCTCTGCGAGGCGCACGCCGCTGCGGATGCGCTTGAGATCACCGACTTCGGCGGCTGGCGGCACTACGTCCGAGCCAAAACCGAGACAACCTCTTGAGAAAGGATCTGCAGGATGAAGGCATTCCTGGTGAAGACATTGCGTGTCATCCTTGATGGGGTGATCGCCAGAACGCTCGTCATCGGGATGCCTCGTTCGCGAGATGGCAATTCCTCGCCCTCATCTGACACATAGAACGATCTCATCCGTCGCGGAGGCGCCGGTGGAAACTTCCGCCGACGCCTCCGCTTTCGCTTAATTCACGATCGGGCAACCGGCACTAGCCTTCGTGTCTCAAGCCGGCCTGCGACCGAAAAGACAAGTAGCTCGGTATCCTCACCGATCTTGTCGCCATTCATCAATCGGACGATGTCATCGACGCCGCCGACCGGGGTGCCGTCGATCGCCAGAATATAGTCACCGTCTTTCAAGCCGGCACGCTCGGCCGGGCCGCCGGATTCGACTCGTCTGACCCGCACGGACGTCGCCTGCCTGGTGCCCGCCTCAAGGGCGATCCTGCGCGGCAGCTCGATTGTATCGCCGGCGATGCCGATGAAGGCCCGCCGGACATGGCCGTAACGGAGGATCTCCGACACCACGACATTCGCCGTGTTGGAGGCGACCGCGAAGGCGATGCTCTGCGCGCCCTGGATGACGGCCGTGTTGACCCCGATGACCTCACCAGCGGAGGACACCAGCGGCCCGCCGGAATTGCCGGGATTGAGCGCGGCATCGGTCTGGATAACGTCATCCATCAGCCGGCCGCTCGCCGAACGCATCGAGCGGCCGAGCGCCGACACGATGCCTGCGGTTACCGTCCATTCGAAACCGAACGGATTGCCGATGGCAATCGCAATATGCCCCCGGCGCAGACGCTTGGAATCGCCCAGCCGCGCCCAGGCACTGACGCCGGAATTCGCACGAATGAGCGCGATGTCGGTGTCGACGTCGCGTCCAAGAACGCGTCCTTCCGTAACCGAACCATCCGGCGTGGTGATGCGGACGAGCTTCGCATCGTCGACCACATGATTGTTGGTGACGATCAGCCCATCCGGTGAGATGGCAAAGCCGGAGCCATGCCCTCCCTTGCCGCCCACACGCTCGATGCGGCTGACCGCCGGACCGACCATGTCGACCGCGCTTGCTATGGATTGGGAATATGCGTCTACCAGCGCGCCGTCATCGTCGGCCGTAATATTTTTATCTATGAGACCCATCATCTGATCCTCCAACAGCGGCGCCCGTCGTCGCTACCGCCGGCGGACCGATCACGCGGATGCGCGCGTTCGCCATGGCGCTGTTGTATGAGAATTAAATGGAGGGGCGCAGGTCTGCATTCAAGCCGGGAGGCTTGAGGTCGGTCGTGACCTCCTGACTGGAATGCGCGGAAACCAATCCATCTCGCTAGTTCAAGTGCCCATTGATGGAATTGTCGCTGGCTGCTTTCCAGCGTCTTGCCCACACACTCGGAGATATGCGAACTATTGAAGATGAGTTGTCCGGAATGTGGCCAAGAACTGACCATCTGGGTCCAAGGCATGAGCCTTAATGTTACCTGCAACAATTGCGGATGGACCGTTTCGACGACCAATAGAGATCATGCCGCGTTTGACGAGACAACCTATACGGTGCGGCTGGATCGAGCCGATCGACTGCGCTCAAAGACGATCCTGGATGTTTCGATGGTTCTTGGAATTGGCGTCATTCAGGCTCGCCTGGTCGTCGATCAAGATTTGCCGGTAGCCCAGGCTGTGACGGCAACATCTGCGATGCTATTACGCGACGCGTTCGTTAAGCGTGGTCTCCAGGTCGTCGTTGAACCGCCGCTTCCCTGGAACCCGGACGGCACACGCGCATAGCGCCGCAGCTACAGCCCCCACTTCGGACCGTTTTCAGACAGCTTGATTTCGACAGGCTCACCGCAAACCTCGACCGAGGGGCCACCGAGCGCGTTCCAGCGAAACAGGTTGAGATGCCAACCGCCGGGTATCAATCGTGACCGGTCGATTATCCCGTCTGCGCCGGCTGCTCTGGCTATATCAGCATTGCGCCATGACGCCGGCTCCTGACCGTCCGCTAAAGCGGACCGCCAGGACAGATTGGATAGTCCCCGATCAATGCCGAGCTGTTCACAGGCCTGCCGGTCATGCTGATCGACCACGATCGCATCACTGACAAGAAGCGGTACGACAACGCGCGGTCGCTGGTCTTCGCGCATGTAGCCGGAGATAGCGATGATTGACCATTCGAGTGAAGCACTCGTATAAAGTGTCGCCTGACCGAGGCGGTGATAGCGTCCCGCGCTGGATGCCTCGGGAGGATCGAGCACATGATCAAGGCGTTCGGTCAGCACCGAACGAAAGAAGCGACCACTGATCTTGCGAAAGAGGCCCGCGGACTCATTCTTTGTAACATGTGCTTCCATGGAGACCCACATAGCGGGAGACCCCGCTGGGAAACAAACCTTATGGCGCGTTGCAAATCGGTATTGGCCGCGGCGGCGGCGCCGGATGATCTATTTTGTATTGGGCAATGATTGGCTCCAAGGTTTCTTTCGACCAGAACTTCGGAGCGCCGATTTCCTTCAAGCAGGAATCATTCCAATACAAGCCGGCCTTCGATGGCGAACGACCGCTCGCCACAGCTTTGGCGACGGCGTTTATATCGGCTGACTCAGGATAGATGTAGAGCGTCGTCGGATTGCCCTTCACCATGGAGAGGATCTGGCTGGCGTCCGATGCCGTCCAGCTGGTGCAGCCGTCGCTGCGGCCACCCGCATATTCCACCAGCTTTCCAAGCGGAACATATCCATCGCGATTTGCGTAGGGGCTTTCAGGATTTTTCTTCAGGCAGACGCCCGCCACGACAGCGGCTGCGTGCCCGCCGATGGCACGCTGTCGTGCATTTGCCGTTTCGCCCTCGCCGTCAAATTGGATGAACGAGCGAAGCAAGGCCGCATCTTTCGTTCCCGAGACGCGGTAGTAACCCTTGAACGTCGTCTTCGTCTCGTCCGTCATATAGGCACCGCCGGCGGTCAGGTTCGAATCCATGGCATTGCCGAAGTTCCGGGCGCACTCTCTGCCATTGCCGAAATCAACAACGCCCTTCAAATCGCGACCGCTGCCGTGCCCGGACGAAATCACACGAAACGTCTGGGTGGCTTCGCAGACAGTGTAAAAGCGGCCGCCCGATTTGCCGTCGCCCAGATCGTTCGGGCGTGTGGCGTCCATTGCGAAGTAGCAAGGATTACTGACTTTACCTTCGCTCACTTTGCGCATGTAGAGCGCGCGCGCCCGCTGCAGGACCGGCGAGGCGATCTGGCCGTCACCTTCGCCGACATGAGGCGTAAGCCACGGAGGAATGTCCGCTTGTCGACCAGCCGCAAATAACTGCGGCGATGCCGAGAGGACGACGGCGACGGTGCAAAGGCTGAGAGTATTGACGATACTCAAGAGAGCATATCTCGACCGCACGGAATCAGATCTCCTGTTGAAACGTTTTGCACTTCTACATCCAGCCTCGGGTCGAAGCCAATGGCGACAATGATTCTGTGCTGACATCCCAAGCCATCTTCGAACCACTCTGGCGGCAGATGGTCGCCAACGCGCCAGAAGACTCGATTAACTTCAGACAATAATGCACGTATGAGGAGATGCTAGGAACCATAGGGGAATCGGGACCGGCAGGCGTCGAATCTCAGAATATCTGTTTTCGCCCGTCGTTGAGATCTCACCTGAGACTATGCGCGAGCGCGAAGCATACTAAGAGAAAAAAGGGGCAGAATGAGAAAGCTTATGATTTTGGCCGCCATCACGATGGCGGCTCTTTCCGTGTCGGCAAACGCCGCACCGGTCGCAAGCAAGGGCGGGTATGAATATGATAAAAATCGACTGAGCGATCCCGCGGCTCTCAACTGGAACATCGAGCAATGCAGCCACGGTGCGATCACGCCGGAAGCGACAGAGCAATTTGCGAAGCTCATGAACGTTCCCGCGGCCAATGTCCGGCGCGAGTTTTGCCGCCGGATACTCACCGCTTACGCCAAGGGTGCCATCCCCTACGACGACTACGTTCAGTTTGCCGCAAGTCGTGTTATGGCTCCAAGCATTGCGAGGGCTTTGAGAATTGCAGGTTCTGGCCCACGGAAGCCACAGGGCGATATCGTTCTTCCACTTTTGGCGAAAATGGACTCGGGCGAGACGTTCAAAGGCTCGACGATAGCATCGCGCGGCAACGGCCGATTCTCGGTCAAGTCGTCGCGGCGGTCGGTAAAATGCTCCGGTACCTACGACCTGAAGGACCGGCGCCCGACAGTTACTCTTCTCGTCAAATGCTCGGACGGTCGTACTGGGCAGGCCGTGGTCACGAGAGCGCCGGACCTCATGTCGGCGTGGGGGAAGGTGAAGCTATCCGATGGGAGCAACGGTCAGCTGACTGTTGGCACCGTGCGGAAACAACAGTGACAGGCAGACAGAGCCAAGCCCGCGGCCTCATGTCGGACGATTAGAATGAGATTCCGGCACTGAACAAGCCGCGGGCTGTCGTCCCGAGTTCCGAGCGAGGCTATCTGGACGATGCGCGAGTAGCCATGCTTCTTCTTTGACTGAGCGCATGGCGTTCATCTTTGCCACACACCCTCATGTGGATTGGGGGCAACGCAATGCTTTGTACAATTCGACCCCTGCCGAGAGGACGTAAGGCTTTAACCTTAGGAAGAGCGCTTTCGACTACTTGCTCAGGCTGCAGGGGATCAGCACCGGCAAATAATTTCCATCCTCATTGTCGGAATCACCTTCTGTTGGCCGTCCTTGGAGCATCGACCGCGTCAACCTGGAGGAATATCGTGGAAAACGCTCAATCAATTTGGCAGACTGCTGCCATTCTCATCGCTCGCCTGATCTTCACCGTCGTCTTCGTGATGGCCGTCTCGTTCAAGTTCATGGATATGGGCGCGACTGCCGGCTATATCGCAGCCGCCGCCTTCCCGTTCCCATTGTTCTTGGCTTGGTGCGCCGCGATCCTTGAGGTGCTGCTTGCCATCGCTTTCTTGACCGGTGCGTTGTTTACCCCGGCCACGCTCGCTGCTGCCGTTTATGTCATCTTCCTCGGATTCTCATTCCATGGTCCTGCACGTTGGGCCGGCAACCAAGCTGAATTCGGCTTCTTCGTGGATCACTTTGTTTTCGTAGCGGGTTTGCTCTTCGCTGCAGTACATGGCCCGGGCCGGGTACTTGCCGTAAAGTGGGCATCCTGGCCGGACTGAGTGTGACGCAGCTTCATCATGATCTGAAGCTTGCCGCACCATTCCCCTTTCGACGGCAGATGAGCAATGCGCTGGCACAGGTGGCGAGCTTGTCGACGAACTGCACGCGTTAAGGCCGGGGTTACAGCACTGCGGTCGCATATGAGGCGCTCATGTGGCTGAGCACCCAGTTTCCTGCCCAGGGCGCAGAGTTATTACTGGCTAAACTTGACGCTCGCCGTTCGCTCCCCAAATTCGAGCCGCGCCACCTAATCTGCTCCACTTACCCTCATGTGCCCCCCGCAATCCTCCATCGCCTTATGATGAAGTCCATAGGGTTGCTAACATCCCGACATTAAACAGAAGCTTATAGTGTCTTCACTTCCGTTATTGCTATTTCCTTCTCGAGGGGGCCAGTGACGGTTTCAGGCCCGAAAGCCAAAAGCAGATCAGTAAGCCTCGTTCTTCAACGTCGGCAGCCTCATGAGCGCGCTCGCAGAAGCCTGTCTCGGCGATGAAACCGCGATTGCCGCCTGCATCGATATCGTCACCGCACTCGGATTTGGCCTCGGCGCCGAATCCGGGAACGAGACGCAGCTGGTGATCACCGAACCAGCAGAAGACGACACCGACCGATTGAACGTCGCCGGCTTCGGACTGGCGACCCGGTTGCCGGAAAGACCTCATTGGCGGAAATCGGGCTTATCATTCATGTCGTCGCGAACGGAGCCGATCGTCTACTGCCTTTGGATGAAACGATGGCCTATCCCAATCGAATACTCGACGATCTGACCTCGCCCGGACGCCGCTCACAGCCGACCCGAGCCGACGGCCCTCACCTCCCCGTCCCTGTCTGAAGTGATCCAGTAACCTCAATATCGCATACAGGTCGCGACCAATGGATCTGTGCCAACAGATACGAATTCCGCGCGCCACGCCAAATCGAAATTTCCTTTACCAAACAGACATGCTGACATCGGCGCAACGTGAACCTCATTGCGCCGTCTTCGTCGCACCAATGGAACCGGATGGGCATTGGCATTCTCTGCCATTGCCCATCGATCCTGCTGAAGGCTCACAAGCCGTCAACGTCGATGATCGCTTGCGCGAAGGCCTGCGGCGCCTCCTGCGGCAGATTGTGGCCGATGCCGCCATCGATCATCCGGTGTGCATACTTGCCGGAAAACTTGCCGCGGTAGGAAGCGGGATCAAGGTGCGGCGCGCCGTTGGCGTCGCCTTCCAGGGTGATCGTGGGCACGCTGATCACCGGCGCCATTGCCAGGCGCTTCTCCAGATCATCATATTGCGGCTCGCCTCTCGCCAGTCCCAACCGCCAGCGATAATTGTCGATAACGATGGCAACGTGATCCGGATTGTCGAAGGCTGCGGCGCTGCGATCAAACTGCGCGTCATCGAAGTCCCACTTCGGAGAGGCAATCTGCCAGATCAGCTTGGCAAAATCGCGCCGGTATTTATCGTAGCCCTCCTGCCCGCGCTCGGTGGCGAAGTAATACTGGTACCACCATTGAAGCTCCGCCTTCGGCGGCAGCGGCATCTTATTGGCTTCCTGACTGCCGATCAGATAGCCGCTGACGGAGACCAGCGCCTTGCAACGCTCGGGCCAGAGCGCCGCCAGAATGTTAGCCGTGCGCGCACCCCAGTCAAAGCCGCCGAGGATCGCCTTCGGAATTTTCAGTGCATCCATCAAGGCGAGGATATCGACAGCCACGACCGACTGCTGACCGTTGCGCGCAGTCTCGCTCGAAAGAAAGCCTGTCGTCCCGTAACCACGCAGATAGGGAACGATCACGTGGTAGCCTCGTGATGCGAGCAGCGGAGCAACATCGACGAAGCTGTGGATGTCATAGGGCCAGCCATGCAACAGAATGACCGGAGCGCCATCGGCGGGGCCTGCCTCCGCATATCCGACGGTCAGCACCCCGGCGTCAATCTGCTTCAGAGAAGCGAACGACGCGCCACCTCCGGATTTGACCGCCGGCTTTGTCTCATTGGACTGCGCCGCGACAGAGCCGGGCAGAGCCAATTGATTGGCAGCGAGGGCGCCGGCGGCGATACCAAAAAAGCGGCGGCGAGGGCGGTTGATGTCTTCGGACATTCATCTTTCTCCAACAAGCATGACGCTGCCTGGCGGGAAGACTTCCCCGCGCTTCCGCCATGCGTCCCGATCGGACAGTTTTAAATGGCAATGCGAGTCTCAAGCGCAGATACAATAGAGCGCTAGCGATCCTTCAACTACGATTCACGCGCCAAAGATCAATCCCGCAACACTGGCATTGTTTACCAGCGAATTGAGGACCATGACGATCGGGGGAAAACAGAAGATCGTTGCGACATCGACGGGCCGGACCTCACGGACGAGGAGAACGCATCGCAAAGCCAATTCGCAGCGACCACTCGCCTGACGAACGCCGCCCGACATAAATGGGAACGGATGCCGCTATTACCGTTTGCGCACCAACCACCGAAGATGCCAATATCGGCCAGCGTTCCCCGCGGGGAACTCGTTTTCGACGACGCATAATTGACAGCGATGGACCGAAAGTTCCCCGCGGGGAACGCTATTTTAGGCCTGGTTGCCCCGAATCATAGAATCGGAGTAC
The DNA here is from genome assembly GCF_000281735.1 of Rhizobium sp. AP16. Taxonomy (NCBI): domain Bacteria; kingdom Pseudomonadati; phylum Pseudomonadota; class Alphaproteobacteria; order Hyphomicrobiales; family Rhizobiaceae; genus Rhizobium; species Rhizobium sp. AP16. The sequence goes on from NZ_AJVM01000001.1 coordinate 44,982, forward strand.
TTCTTATCTACGGAAAATGCCGGTAGTACCGACTTTCTGCGTAAATAAAGAAACCAGTCACAAAAACCCAACCATAAAGGCGCTTAGTAACGTGGCCAAAAATGGGAGAAAACCATGACCCGACATCTGAGCAGCCTCGCCTTCATGCAGACATTCTCTGCGAAGCTGGATACCGCATTGGGCAATCTCAGCCTAGCCCAGTTCCCCCCGCATGCCCGGCGCACGATGCGCAAGTTCACCTCTCCCGAGGTTGCCGCGCTGCTTAACGTGACCGAAGCCTATATCAGGCAGGTTTCGCTGAAAGAGCAGGGGCCAACGCCGGAAGTCGCCAATGGGCGGCGTCTCTATACGCTCGAGCAGATCCTCGAATTGCGTATGCACCTGGCGCAGAACGGCCGCAAAAAGTGGATGAACCCGCGCAGGGTAGGCGAGGAGCAATGCCAGATCCTGGCAATCACCAATTTCAAGGGCGGCTCCAGCAAGACCTCCACCACGATCCATCTCGGTCATTATCTGGCCTTGAGAGGATACCGCGTGCTGGCCGTTGACCTCGACCCCCAGGCATCGCTGACCAGCCTGCATGGTAGTCTGCCGGATTTCGATTATCGTGACGGCGATACGCTTTATTCCGCCATCCGCTTCGAGGATCCGATCCCGACCGAGCAGGTCATTCATCAGACTCACATCGCCGGCTTCGATGTCATCTGCGCCGGCCTGGAATTGACGGAGTTCGAAACCGCCGTTGCGCTTGAAATGCGCAAGTCTGGCGGCACGAGCTTCCTCTTGCGCGTATCGCAGGCACTGGAGCAGGTGGCTGATCGCTACGACATCATTCTGATGGATTCGGCCCCGTCGCTGAACTTCCTCACCCTGTCGTCCCTGACCGCGGCGACAGGCGTCCTGATCCCGGTTCCGGCACATATGCTCGATGTGGATTCCACAGCGAAGTTCCTGGAACTCGCCGGATCCTACATGCAGATCCTCGAACAGGTCGGCACGTCGGCGCAATGGGATTTCGCCAAGTTCCTGATCACCAAGTTCGAACCGAACGACCATCCCCAGGCCAATATGACGGCGCTGATGCGGCAGGTTTTCGGCGAGGACCTGTTGCTTAACTCCGTGATCAAATCGACCGCGGTTGCCGATGCCTTGACCTGGAAACAGAGCCTTTACGAGGTGCAGCGGTCGAGATTTTCCGCCCCGAAAACCTATGACAGGGCGATTGAGTCGATCAATGCGGCAAATGCCGAAATCGAAGAGCTTCTTTCGAGAGCATGGGGACGCGAATGAGCAGGAAAGATTCCAAAGGCATGTTTGCCAATGTCCTGATCGGTCTCGGCCAGGACACTCCATCCGTACCCGCCGCAACGACATCGCCGTCGCCGCATCTTCTGAAGGTCGCCGCCGGCGTTCGGCAGTTGCAGGAACGTGGCGAGCTTGCCGACAAGCTGCTGCAGGGTGCCGATCACATCATCCAGCTCGACGTGGACGCGGTCCTTCCGTCTTCCATTCGGGATCGATTTGACGGAGCTTATGACGCCGACAGGCTTCAGGATCTCGTGCAGTCCATGCGCGAACACGGGCAAACGACGCCTGGTCTCGTTCGGCCCATGCCGGGCGAGGGCAGCCGGTTTCAGATCGTCTTCGGACGACGCCGCCTTGCCGCTGCAAAGCTTCTTGGTATCAAGTTCCGCGCCATCGTCCGCGATCTCACGGACGAACAGGCAATCGTTATCCAGGGCGAAGAAAATGCCAATCGCGACGATCTGTCCTTCATTGAGAAATGCGTTTTCGCTCTCAGCCAGGAAGAGGCGGGCTTCAAGCGCGAGGTGATCTGCTCATCGCTCGCAACCGGCAAGTCGCATGTTTCCGAAATGCTGCAGATCGCCAAGGTTTTCCCGAATACGGTCCTGACGCGTATCGGTGCTGCTCCCGAGACCGGCCGCCGGCGCTGGGCGCAACTGGCCGAACACTGGAGCGCCAATGCCAAAGCGCAAACGGTCACGGATCGGCTGCTGGAAGAGCTGACGGTTCAGTCGCTGTCTAGCGATGACAGGTTCGCGGCCGTGTTGAATGCCGTTTCCAAGGCCGAGAATGCCCCCACAGCCCCTGCGGATCGCGCCCAGGAAGTCGTTTCCAAGGGAATGACCCTGGCCGTCGTGAACTACGCGAAGGCGGGAACCAAACTTACCTTCACGAAAGCCGTCCCGGACGATTTCGTGAATTACCTGCTGCGTCGAATGGAGGGATTGCACGAGGAATATCTCGATCAATCTCAACAGACCGCGCAGAACAAGACCAAGCTGTAACAGGAGACTGAATAGCAAAAGAAAAAGGCCCCCGAACGTTGCCGTAGCGGAAGCCCTTCTCAGTATGTAGCAATACGAGAATCACATTTCCGCGAATCATAGTCAAGAGTCTTTGGCACCGTTTTTGGTGAGCGGCTTTCTTTTGCCTGTTGAAAGGTGAAGGAAATGGAGATGCATATCACGACGCCCTTCGGGCGGCGGTCGATGTCGCTTGCCTTGATGAGAAATCAGATCAAGGCAACGGCCATCAGACAAGGTAAAACTGTCGACAAGTGGCAGGTGTTTCGCAATGTCTGCGAAGGAAGACCCCTGCTCAACATTTCAGATCGCACACTGGCGGTTCTGAATGCTCTTCTAACGTTTTACCCCGAGAAGGAACTCAGCGAAGACGCCGGGCTGGTGGTCTTTCCGTCCAACAATCAGCTCACCGTTCGCGCCCATGGCATTACCGGAACGACATTGCGGCGGCATCTGGCTGCCCTGGTCGAGGCCGGCCTGATCCTGCGCAAGGATAGCCCGAACGGCAAACGTTTCGCCCGTAAGGACGGGGCAGGGGCTGTCGAAGACGCCTATGGCTTCAATCTGGCGCCGCTCCTTGCCCGTTCCGAGGAGCTTGCGGATCTGGCGCAGCAGATTGCCGTCGAGAAAAAACATCTCCGACAGGCCAAGGAGAAGCTCACCATTTGCCGCCGCGATGTTCGCAAGCTGATTGGCACCGCGATCGAAGAAGGCGTTCCCGGTAACTGGCAGGCGATCGAGAGACATTATCTCAGCCTGGTCAACACCCTGCCACGCGCGCCAACAGCCGTGGATATCGCTCCCATCGCCGAAGAAATGGAAATGCTGCGCAATGAGATCATCAACCTTTTGGAAACAAAGCTGATTTCCGAAAAATCAGTTGCCAATGATGTCCAAAATGACCGGCACATACAGAATTCAAATACCGAATCCCAAATAGAATCTGAAGCAAGCCCTCAGACTGCAACAGCCCCAGAACCAGACCAATCGGCCGAGCAGATCAGCAAACCCTCACAGCAGCCGATCAAAGCCTATCCGTTGGCAACGGTGCTGCGAGCCTGCCCAGAGATCACCAATTACGGCCCTTCCGGTGCGATTGCCAGCTGGCGAGAGCTGATAACAGCAGCCGTTGTCGTTCGAACCATGCTGGGTGTGACATCCAGCGCTTATCAGGATGCTTGCGATACCATGGGGCCGGAAAGCACGGCTGTCGTCATGGCCTGCCTCCTCGAAAAAGCGCAGCATATCAGCTCAGCCGGTGGCTATCTGCGCAATCTCACCTCAAGGGCACGTCGAGGCGAGTTTTCCCTCGGGCCGATGCTGATGGCGCAGATGCGGGGTCGTGACGCCGAGGCGAGGAAGGCATCTTGATGATCATCACCGAAGAGATCAGAGCTGCGATGAAGCCAATCCGGCGCGCTCCATTCGCCTCCCAATTTCATATCCACGAAGGCTATCCGCCGTTCGTCGAAACAGGGATATCAATGCATATGGGGCTGCTGGTCTCTCGAAGGATGGAGCCTCATCTGACTCAAAAAGCTGTCACGATGGATACCAGATGCCAACCAATGACGATGGGGCATCATTTTAATCGTAGCCATAGTGGAAATTAGCGCCGCTTTTGCTTCCGCTCGGAAAACTTATAGCGAAACTTCAAATAGTTAGAGACCAGTCATTTTCTAGAATAGGGGCTCAAAAGGAGCAAATATCTGATCCGAATTTACCCAAATTCAGCTTCAGATGCAAGGCGCTTGCAATATTCGATGAACGTGCGGCCAATCGCATGACCTCGATTGAGAAAAATATTCCTATAAATTCTATAGAAATAGACATTACAGCTTTCACGCCCCGGCGCTCATACCCGTAGGGTGTTTCCAAAGTGTCGATGGCAATGGCCAGGAAGAGGGGATGGATATGGGCGTGTTTCGTTCGGCAATGATCGGTGTCGTCGCGGCTTTAGGTTTCGGGCTGGCTTCGGCCCAAGCGGCTGATCTTTCTGAGATCAGGATCGACTGGGCGACTTACAATCCCGTCGGGCTTCTCCTGAAAAAGGAAGGCCTGCTCGAAAAGGAATTCGCCAAGGATAATATCAGCATCCGCTGGGTGCAATCCGCGGGCTCGAACAAGGCGCTGGAGTTCCTGAATGCCGGCTCGATCGATTTCGGTTCGACAGCGGGTGCGGCGGCATTGATCGCCCGGGTCAACGGCAACCCGATCAAATCGATCTACGTTTTCTCACGCCCCGAATGGACAGCCTTGGTCACCCGGGCCGATAGTCCGATTTCCACCGTTCAGGATCTCAAGGGCAAAACGATCGCGGTAACCCGTGGGACCGATCCGCACATCTTTCTCGTCCGTGCCTTGGCGGATGCCGGGTTGAAGCAGACGGATGTGAAGCTGGTTCTCTTGCAGCACGCGGACGGCAAGCTCGCGCTTCTACGCGGTGACGTCGATGCCTGGGCCGGTCTCGATCCTCTAATGGCGGCCGCCGAGGTGGAGGACAAGGCGAAGCTCTTCTATCGCAAGCCCGAAAACAACACATGGGGCGTGCTCAACACCACCGAGACTTTCGCCACCGAACATCCCGATATCGTCAAGCGCGTCATTGCCGTATACGAGCAGGCGCGGGCCGACGCGATCGCCAACCCCGCTGCATTGAAGGCGGCGCTGGTCGAAGCTGCCAAGCTGCCGGACGACGTAATCGCCAAGCAGCTTGAGCGCACGGACATCTCCCAGTCGACGATTGGCGATCTGCAACGCGATACAATCTCGAAAGCCGGTATTGCCCTGCAGAGTGCAGGTGTCCTTCCCGCTGACGTCGATATTCAGAAAGTCACGAACGAGTTGATCGACGATCGCTTCGCCGTCGGGAAAACGCAATAAAGACCGAAGGCAACGCCATGGCAGACTTGGCCGGGACCGGCATCGAAACGGAAACAAAGGCGTCGCGTTCAGTCGCGGCGTCTGCGTTTTATGGAATAGGCGGCAGGGCGACGGTCGCCATCATCCTACCTACCCTCGGGCTGCTGTTTTGGGAAGTCGCGGTTGCGGCCGGCTGGTTTTCCGGTCGTCTCATGCCGCCGCCGTCGAAGGTTGCCGCAACCTTATGGGCGCTTTCGAAGTCCGGTGAACTCTTCACCCATATAGGCATCACCACCGTCAGGGTATTCTTCGGATTCATCATCGGCGCCGTGACGGCCACGATTGCCGGAGCTGTGACCGGGTATTTCGGACTTGCGCGCCGGCTGATCGATCCGTCGCTACAGGCGCTTCGTTCCATTCCCTCGATCGCCTGGGTGCCTTTGTTCATCCTCTGGTTCGGGATCTTTGAGGCATCGAAAGTGGCGCTGATCGCCGTCGGTGTCTTCTTTCCGATCTATCTCGGCGTATCGGGCGCCATCCTTTCGGTCGACCGCAAGATCGTCGAGGTCGGGCGGATTTTCCGGCTATCGGGCTTTGCGCTGGTGCGGCGGGTCATGCTGCCAGCGGTTTTCCCCGCCTATGTGACCGCCTTGCGATCCGGTCTCGGTCTCGGCTGGATGTTCGTCGTCGCCGCCGAATTCATGGGCGCTTCGGAGGGGCTTGGCTATCTTCTCGTCGATGGTCAACAGATGGGCAAGCCCGACCAGATCATGGCTGCCATCATTACATTCGCGGTCATCGGCAAGCTGACGGACAGTCTGCTGCTGGCCGTGACGACGCCCTTCCTGACATGGCAGGACAGCTACAGGCGGGAGGGGTGAGCCGATGCTGACGCTGCGACACCTGGGAAAGACCTATGCGAATGGCGTTCGCGCGCTCGAAGGCTTCTCGCTCAATCTGGCGCCGGGCGAGATCGTTGCCGTCATCGGCGGATCGGGTTGCGGCAAGAGTACGCTGCTGCGGCTGATCAGCGGTCTCGAAACACCCACGCGCGGGACGGTCGAGCTGAATGGCGAGCCGGTCGTCAAGCCGCATCCATTGATCAATCTCATTTTTCAGGAACCCCGTCTTCTGCCCTGGCTGAGTGTTGCCAACAATGTCGGCTTCGGGCTTGCCGAACTCGAGGGCGATGACCGTCGTCACCGGGTCGAGGCTGCGTTGAAAAAAGTCGGCCTTGCGGAACTCGGCCGCCGCTGGCCTAGGGAATTGTCAGGCGGCCAGGCCCAGAGGGTGGCGATCGCCCGCGCACTGGTCACCCAACCGGAAGTGCTGCTTCTGGATGAGCCTTTCTCCGCTCTGGATGCCTTCACGCGCGCCGACCTGCAGGACCACCTGCTCGACATATGGTCCGAGACCCGCCCAACGCTCATTATCGTGACGCACGATATCGACGAGGCCCTTGTTCTCGCCGACCGGATCATCGTCATGCGGCCATGGCCGGGGCGTATTCTCGATGAGATCAACATCGACCTGCCAAGAAAACGCGATCGCGCGTCGGAGGCTTTCGAGGTTGCGAAGAGACAGTTGCTCCTGTCACTCAATACATCGCTGCAGCCATCCTGACAGGGAATAGCCGCTGTCTGTGCGTCAGACCGAGTGCTCGATCGGAGTGTAGCTCGCGGCCAAAGCCCGTGCCTTGGCATCCGCTTCGGGCCGGTAGATCAGGAAGAGATCGAGATGTCCGGCAGGTTTGGACTCGAGCACACGACCGGCGCCCAGCATGCGCGGCAGAACTGCAACGCCGAGCCCGGCCGCCACGCATCCGAATATAGCATCGACCGAACCGAGCTCGACGATCCGCATGTTCCATCGCCGCCGATGGACAAGCGCTTCCAGCCGATCGCGGCAGACGCAGCCCTTTCCGAAGGCAAAGGCTTGTTCGAGTGTTTCCGGCGCTCGATCCGCCGGCTGGAAAAGGGCAAGAGGCATATGATCGAGGGAAAGAGATGCTAAACCATGCCGCCCGACGTCTTCGGCAATGATCGCAGCGTCGAGCTCACCAGCATCCAGGGATGCTGCAAGCTCGCGCGAGACCCCGGTGCGCAGATGCAGATCGACCTCCGGATGGCTTCCCAGGAAGCTGGAGAGCGTCGCCGGCAAGACCGATGCAGCCGCAACCTCTATCGCGCCGAGTCGGAACGGGCCGCTCAGGTCCGGCTGCCGGCCGCGCACCGCTGTCATGGCTTCTGCAGTCAGGCGCTCCATCCGCTCCGCATAAGGCAACAGACGTACGCCGGCCGCGGTTAAGCGAATACCGCGTGGCAGGCGTTCGAACAATGTTTCGCCGATCGACGCTTCGAACTGGCCTATGCGCGCCGACAGGGCGGACTGCACGGTGCCGAGCCGTGCGGCCGCCGCTGTAATCGATCCCGTCTCGGCGATCATTCGGAAAGCATGTAGTGCGCGAAGATCCATAAGCCATCGTAAATCACGATAGATTGTATCACAAGACATCGTTTGTTACGGTGCATCGCCTGGACTAGGCTCGGACCTATGAGCCAGTTCCATTCCTATCAATTAGCCGTCACGCCCATCTTGGATATCGCCTTCGAGGAGGGAGGGCCGCGCGACGGCTTTCCTCTCATCCTGGTGCATGGCTGGCCTGACGATGTCCGCACCTGGGACCGAATCGTCCCGCAGCTTCAGTCCGCCGGCTTCCGCACGCTCGTGCCCTATCTCCGGGGCGTGGGGCCGACCCGGTTCCGCGATCCCGATGTGATGCGCTCCGGTCAACTCTCGGCACTGGGCCGCGATGTGCTCGATTTCGCTGAAGCGCTCGGTCTTGGTCGGTTCGGTGTGATCGGTCACGATTGGGGGGCCCGCGCAGCCTATATCGCAGCGTGCCTCGCGCCAGGTCGGGTCGCCTGCTGTGTCGCCATGTCGGTGGGGTGGGGAACGAACAATCCCGACCAACCTCTGTCGTTGCGGCAGTCGCAGAACTATTGGTATCACTGGCTGATGGCGCTGCCGCGGGGCGAGGCATTGGTCCGCAACGATCGCCTCGCTTTCACGCGCTATATCTGGACGATCTGGAATCCGGACTGGGCGGTACCGGACGAGGAGTTCGACGCTACCGCGACATCCTTTGGCAACCCTGACTGGGCAGACGTCGTCCTGCATTCCTATCGGGTTCGCTGGGATTTGGCCGATCCAGACCCGTCATACGCCGCGCTGGAAGATCGGTTGAAGGCCGATCCAATCATCCATGTTCCGACGCTTGTCCTGCATGGCGGTAGCGATCCGTGCAACGACGTCTCCACATCCGATGGCAAGGACGAATTCTTTCGCGCACCCTATCAACGTGTTGTCTTGCCCGGCCTTGGTCACTTTCCGCACCGGGAAGAGCCGGGTGCCGTGCTGAAGCACATGATGCGGTTTCTGTCTCTTCAGCGGCGTTGAATTCAGTTCACGGTTCGAGCGCCTGGCGATCCGGTGAAATACGAAGCATCAGCCGCATGGCAAGCAGGATCGCGCATAACACTGTGATGACCGAGCAGCCCAACCACAATGATGATGGGCTGAAATGCACGTAGATGAACGTGCCGATGGCCGGTGCCACAATGCCGGCCGCGGCTTGAGCCGTGCGGTAGAAACTCATATAGGCGCCGCTTTTGCCGCCGCTGCGCGCGGCTTGTCCCATCACCATGGCCATGATGGCGGGATAGAACATCAGCTGTCCGGCCGTCAGCAGCAGGTAGAGAGTGACCAGAGCGGTCACGCTCCCGCCGAGAGGCAATGCCCCGAAACTGACGGCAACGATCATCATCCCGATGAGCACCACGGTCATGTGGTTTTTCGATTTGGCCCCACGGCTCACCGGTAGTATGGCGGCTGCAAAAACGAAATGCCCCAATGTCAGGAGGTTTCCGTATTCCTCCGGCGTCATGCCGTAATAGGACTTCACGAAAAGGGGCAGGGTGGAAGAGGTCTGGCGCCCCACCATGTCGAGCACGCAGGCCGCCAGGCACAGAAGAAGGAACTCCATATTTCTATAGAGCAATCCCGCAGGCTTCGATGTATCCGCCTTTATCGCGGGAGCGGCATGACGCGGTGCCGATCTGTCCAGGAAAACAAGAACGGCAATCGCCGCGACGACAGACGTAAGGCCATCAATGAAGAATATCAGGCTTGGTTGACGCGCATATAAATGCCCCGCCATCGCCGCGGCCATGCCGGCGCCAACATTGATCGCCACGACATAAACCGCATAGGCTTGCGAACGTTCATCCTGCGGACACAGGCGAACCACGCAGGCATCATAGGCCGGCCGAAACGCACCATTTGCAAATGCCATGATTGCGACAGCAGCCCCGATCGACATGCTGTCGCCGAGGGCAGGGATGAGAAACAGGGTGGCGGCGCTGGCGAGGAAGCTCAGGATCAGGACGTTTTCCGAGCCTATCCGATCGCTGGCATGACCTCCGGCCCATGCGCCGAAAATGCTGCCGAGCCCGAAAACGGTGAGGATGATCCCCGCCGTCTCAATGGATAGACCGACGGCACTCGTCAGATAGAGCACCAGAAATGGCGTCACCATGAAGCCGAGGAAATTCACAAAGGCGATGGCGGCCAGCAGCCATAGCTGTCGGGGGAGTTTCGGTATCATAGTTCTCCAAGCGATGCCGCCGACACGATGGTTTAGCCGATGCGTCATGGCCACGATCGGCAGGCTCTTCCCTTTTGATATTATGATCCGTTGAGCACAAGCAATCGCCGCCTAAGGCAGGGCGCGCAATGTCGCACAGATATTACCTTGGTCATCCTCTGATTCATGGTGAATTTGAACCTGATCAACTCTCTTTGAGGGAATGGAAATCAGCCGCCGCAATGCTGGGCTGAACGTCTTCCCGAAGCTCTGCTGCGTCCATGTCAATCGAAAACTGGCGTCGCCCCATCGAGAGCGGCAGCCGCTCCAACCGCCGACAGCATATCAACCACAGGTTCGGGCAAGCCAATTTGACTATGCTGCCCTTTGCCGGACGGTGAATTTCAATACCGTTAGTTCTTTCAGAGTCTGGCCAAGCAGGCGGTGCCAGCCTTCGAGGTGCTGGACTTTTTTGTATTAGCTAACGCAAGAGTTCTCACATATGACTTCGATCGTTTCCTCCCTGAGCACCAGTCAGATCAGGTCGCTTTCCACAGCAGCGGTTGCGGCTTGGACGACGGATGACGTGGCCTCGCTTTCCACAAAACAGATCAATGTGCTTTCGTCAGCTCAGATCGCTGCGTTGGACACGGAAGATGTCGAAGTCCTCAGCTCCCAGCAGCTAAGCGCTATTTCACAAACTGCCATCGTTGGTTTGACCATGGATCAATTGGCAGTTCTGACGGCGTCTGACATCGAAAGCTTGAGCTCGCTGCAGATCGCGGCGATCACCACCACGCAGATTAGCGCCCTGACGACGGATCAGGCGGAAGCCTTGAGTTCATCGCAAGTCGCGGCTCTTAGCTCATCGCAAGTCGCAGCTTTAAGCGCGGCTGATATCGCCACCTTCTCGACCGGCGATATGGCGGCGATCACCAATAAGGCGGTATCAGGTCTATCCACCGCCTCTATTGCAACTCTCTCGACGGATCAGATCGCTGCGTTGAGCACGTCCAGCATTGCGAGCCTGACCACCACCCAGGTCGCCGCCCTGAGCACGGCGCAGATTGCCGCCTTGACGACGGCCCAGGTCGCCGCTCTCAAGACGGCGCAAATCGCGGTCATGGACACGAAAGGCATCGCAGCGCTTTCCACCGCGCAGATTGCTGCTCTCAGCACCACTGCGATCGCGAGCCTGACGACCAGCCAGATCGATGTCCTGAGCACGGCGCAGGCCGAGGCCTTGTCCTCTTCGCAGGTGAAGGTGTTGAGCTCGACCCAGATTGCGGCACTGGGGACGGATGATATTGCCACCTTCTCGACCGACGATATGGCGGCGATCACCAGCAAAGCCGTAGCGGGCCTTGGAACGGGACTTCTGGCAGCTCTCTCTACGGCGCAGATTGCGGCGCTGAGCACGAGCGCCATCACTGGCCTCACGACCGGTCAGGTCGTCGCTTTGAGTACAGAGCAGGTCGCTTCCCTGACGACGACCCAGCTCGGCGCCCTCAAGGCATCGCAGGTCGCGGTGATGGGTACCAACGACATCGCGGTGCTGTCCACCGCGCAGGTCGCGGCCCTCAGCAAGACCGCGATCGCCGGTCTGACGACGACCCAGATCGTCGCTTTGAGCACGGAGCAGGTTGCCGCCTTGACGACGACCCAGCTCGGTGCCCTCAAGGCATCGCAGGTCGCGGTGATGGGCACCAACGATATCGCGGCGCTGTCCACCGCACAGGTTGCAGCCCTGAGTACTTCCGGCGTTACCGGCCTGACCACCGACCAGGTCGCTGCCCTCAGCACGGCGCAGGCCGAGGCCCTGACGACGATCCAGGTCGCGGTGCTGAGTTCGACCCAGATTGCCGCGCTGGGAACGGATGATATTGCCACCTTCTCGACCGCCGACATGGCGGCGATCACCAGCAAAGCCATAGCGGGCTTGGATACAGCCGGTATCGCAGCCCTCTCGACGGATCAGATTGCCGCGCTGAGCAAGGCCGGCATTGCGGGTCTGACAACCGATCAGATTGCCTCCTTGAGCACGGCGCAGGTCGAGGTATTGAAGACGACCCAGATCGTCGTGCTGAGTTCCAAGCAGATTGCGGTTCTGGGAACGGATATTGTCTCATCCCTTTCCACAGCGCAGGTTGCGGCTCTGAGCACCGCCGGCATTACCGGCCTGACCACCGACCAGATCGCTGCCCTCAGCACGGCGCAGGCCGAGGCCTTGTCCTCCTCGCAGGTGAAGGCGCTGAGTTCGACCCAGATTGCCGTTCTGGGAGCCGATGATATCGCCACCTTCTCGACCGCCGACATGGCGGCGATCACCAGCAAAGCCATAGCGGGCTTGAGCACGGCCGCTATCGCAACCCTCTCGACGGATCAGATCGCCGCCCTGAACACGAGCACGGTTGCAGGCCTGACGACGGCCCAGATCGCCGCCCTCTCGACGGATCAGATAAGCGCCCTGAACACGCGTATCGTCGCGGGCCTGACGACGACCCAGATCGTCGCTTTGAGCACGGCGCAGGTTGCCGCCTTGACGACGACCCAGCTTAGCGCCCTCAAGGCATCGCAAGTTGCGGTGATGGAGACGAACGATATCGCGGCGCTTTCCACCGTGCAGATTGCAGCCCTGGGCACGAGCGCGATCGCAGGCCTGACGACGAGCCAGATCGATGCCCTGACCACGGCGCAGGCCGAGGCCCTGACGACGGCTCAGGTGAAAGTGCTGAGCTCGACCCAGATTGCGGCGCTGGGGACGGATGATATCGCCACCTTCTCGACCGATGATATCGCGGCGATCACCAGCAAAGCCATGTCTGGTTTGAGCGCTAGCCAGATCGCAGCCTTGACGACAGGTCAGATTGCGGTTTTGAGCACGAGCGCGATCGCGGGTCTGACGACCAGCCAGATCGCAGCCCTGACGACCGGCCAAGCAGCGGCCTTGACGACGACTCAGGTGGTAGTGCTCAGCTCAACGCAGCTTTCCGCGCTGGGAACGGATGACATCGCCACCTTCTCGACCGCCGATATTGCGGCGATCACCAGCAAAGCCATATCGGGCTTGAGCACGAGCCTTATCACAGAACTGTCCACTGCGCAGATTGCCGCCCTGAGCACGAGTGCCATCACTGGCCTGACGACCAGTCAGATCGCGACCCTGAGCAGCAGTCAGCTTGCTGCTTTGAGCACCGCAAAAGTCGCGGTGCTGAGTTCCAAGCAGGTCGCCGCCCTCGGCACGAATGTTGTCGCATCCCTGTCCACTGCACAGGTCGCCGCCCTGAGTACTTCCGGTATTACCGGCCTGACCACCGACCAGGTCGCTGCCCTGAAAACAACGCAGGTTGAGGCCCTGACGACGATCCAGGCCGCAGCGCTGAGTTCAACTCAGCTTTCCGCGCTCGGGACGGATGACATAGCGACTTTCTCGACCGCCGATATCGCGGCGATAACCGGTAAGGCCATAGCGGGCCTGAGCACGGCTGTCATCGCAGCTCTTTCGACGGGGCAGATCGCAGCCCTGAGCTCCGCCGGCGTTGTCGGTCTGAGCACCGACCAGATCTCCTCGCTGAGCACGGCGCAAATTGCGGCCTTGACTACCGCTCGCGTAGGGGTGCTGCGTGCAGCGCAAGTCGCCGCCCTGGAAACGGAAGTCGTTGCATCCCTTTCCACCGCGCAGATCGCGGCCTTGAGCACGGCCGGCATCACCGGTCTGACCACCGACCAGATTGATACGCTGAGCACGGCACAGGCCGAGGCCTTGACGACGGCTCAGGTCGCGGCGCTGAGCTCGACCCAGATCGCTGCTCTGGAGACGGATGACATCGCCACCTTCTCGACCGATGATATCGCTGCGATCAGCAGCAAAGCCATGCCGGGCCTGAGCACGGCGATCATTGCCGCTCTCTCAGCGGATCAGCTCGCGGCCCTCGGTACGACCGGCATAGCGGGCCTGACAACCACACAGATCGACGCCCTCAGCAGCGGGCAAATTGCAACCCTGCTCACCAAGCAGATTGCCGTCCTGAGTTCAACGCAGGTCGCCGCCCTGGGCACGGATATTATCGCATCTCTCTCCACCACGCAGATTGCGGCCCTGAGTGCGTCCGGTGTCGCAGGTCTGACCACCAGCCAGATTGCCGCCCTTAGCACCGCGCAGGCAGAGTCCCTGACAACGGCCCAGGTCGCAGTGCTGAGCTCGACCCAGATCAATGCTCTGGGCGCTGATGACATCGCGACTTTCTCGACCGCCGATATCGCGGCGATCACCAGCAAGGCCATGTCGGGTCTGAGCACAGCCGTTATTGCGGCCCTCTCGACGGATCAGATCGCTGCCTTGAGTGCGTCCGGCGTTGCGGGTCTGACCACCAGCCAGATCGCTGCCCTCAGCACGGCGCAAATCGCTGCCGTGACTACCGGGCGGGTTGCGGCGCTGAGCTCGACACAGATTGCGGTCCTGAGCACAGCCGTTATCGCCGCCCTCAGCACCGCACAGGTCGCCGCGCTGAGTGCGTCCGGCATTGCCGGCCTGACCACCGACCAGATCGCGGCCCTCAGCACAGCACAGGCGGAAGCCTTGACGACGACCCAAGTCGCGGCGCTGAGCTCAACCCAGATTGCTGCTCTGGAGACAGATGATCTGGCGACCTTCTCGACCAAGGACATCGCGGCGATCGGCTCGAGCGCCATATCGGGATTGTCCACGGCCGTTATAGCGACCCTCTCGACGGATCAAATCGCGGCCCTGAGCACGGCTGGCATTGCCGGCCTCTCGACCGAGCAAATCAATGCCCTCAGCACAGGTCAAATCGACGCCTTGCTGACCAAGCAGGTTGCGGCGTTGAGTTCGACGCAGGTCGCATCCTTGAGTACGGGCATTCTCGCCTCCCTTTCGACCGCGCAGATTGCGGCCCTGAGCGCGTCCGGCATTACCGGTCTTTCCACCAAACAAATTGCCGCTCTGAGCACCGCGCAGGCCGAGGCCCTGACGACCGCTCAGGTCGGAACTCTCAGTTCCAAACAGGTTGGAGCCTTGAGCGCAGAGGATATCGCGACCTTCTCGACCAAGGATATCGCGGCCATCGGTTCAAGTGTCATAGTGGGACTAACCACTGCCGTCATAGCAAGCCTCTCGACCGCGCAGATAGCAGCCCTGAGCACGGCTGGCATTTCGGGTCTTTCGACCGCCCAGATCGTGGCTCTAAGCACCGGCCAGCTTGAAGCCTTGACCACCGCTCAGATCGCGGCCCTCAATTCTACGCAGCTTGCGGCGCTGGATACGGAAGACATAGCGACCTTCTCGACCAAGGACATCGCGGCGCTTAGCTCGAGTGCCATATCGGGATTGTCCACGGCTGTCATAGCTGCCCTCTCGACGGATCAGATCGCGGCCCTGAGCACGTCCGGCGTTGCCGGACTTTCCACCAAGCAGATCGTCGCTTTGAGTACCGTTCAGGCCGAGGCTCTGACGACGATCCAGGTCGGGGCGCTCAGTTCCACGCAACTTGCGGCTCTGGATACGGACGATATCGCCACGTTCTCCACCGCCGACATCGCGGCGATCGGCTCGACCGCCGTCTCGGGATTGTCCACGGCTGTCATAGCTGCTCTCTCGACCGGGCAGATCGCGGCCTTGAGCACGTCCGGCGTTGCCGGACTTTCCACCAAACAGATTGCCGCCCTGAACACCAGCCAGGTCGACGCCTTGCTGACCAAGCAGGTTGCGGTACTTGGTTCGACGCAGGTCGCCGCCCTGAACACAGCTGTTGTCGCGACCCTCTCGACTGCGCAGGTTGCCGCGCTCAGCACGTCCGGTATTGCGGGCCTGACTACCGCGCAGATCGCTACGTTGGGCACAGGTCAGGCCGCGACCCTGTCGACGGCCCAGATCGGCGCGCTTGGTTCCAAGCAGGTTGCTGCTTTGACGACGGCCGACATCGCGGCCCTCTCGACCACGCAGATCGCGGCCCTGAGCACGGTAGGTATTGCGGGCCTGAGCGCGACGCAGATTGCCGCCTTGAGCACCGACCAGGCCGAGGCCCTGACGACGACGCAGGTTGCGGTGCTGAGCTCGACCCAGGTTGCCGCCCTGGGGGCGGGCCAACTCGAGACCTTCTCGACCGCTGATATTGCAGCGATCAGCTCGAGCGCCATAACGGGATTGTCCACGGATACGCTGGCGGCTTTTTCGACGGCGCAGATCGCGGCATTGGGCACGGCCGGCATCGCTGGCCTTTCCACCACTCAGATCGCGGTTCTCAGCACCGGCCAGCTTGAAGCCTTGACGACCGCCCAAGTCGGCGCCCTTGGTTCCAAGCAGATTGCCGCCTTGACGACCGCCGACATCGCAGCCCTCTCGACCACACAGATCGCAGCCCTGAGCACGGCCGGCATTGCAGGTCTGACCACCGAGCAGATTGCCGCCTTGAGCACCGATCAGGCCGAAGCCCTGACAACGCCTCAGGTCGCGGTGCTGAGTTCGACCCAGATTGCGGCCCTGGGGACCGACGATCTCGAGACCTTCTCGACCGCCGACATCGCGGCGATCAGTTCGAGTGCCATACAGGGACTGACGACAGGCACCATAGCAGCGCTTTCGACGGACCAGATCGAGGTATTGGGAACGGCCGGCATCGCGGGCCTGACCACTGACCAGATTGCCGCCTTGAGCACCGGCCAGCTCGAAGCCTTGACGACTGCCCAGATCGGCGCGCTTGGTTCCAAGCAGATTGCCGTCCTGAGTACCGCCGGCATTGCGGGCCTGTCGACGGCGCAGATCGCGGCCCTGAGTACGGCCGGCATCGCGGGTCTGACCACTGACCAGATTGCCGCCTTGAGCACCAATCAGGCCGAGGCGCTGACACCGACCCAGGTCGGCGCGCTCAGTTCCAAGCAGATTGTGGCCCTTGGGGCAGACGATCTTGACACTTTCTCGACCGCCGACATCGCGGCGATCAGTTCGACTGCCATATCGGGATTGTCCACGGACACGATAGCGGGTCTATCGACCTTGCAGATTGCTGCCCTGGGAACGGCCGGCATTGCAGGTCTCACCACTGCGCAGATCGCCGTATTGAGCTCCGACCAGATCGACGCCTTGACGACGGCGCAGATCGGCGCGCTTGGTTCCAAGCAGATTGCCGTCCTGACGACGACCGAGGTCGTTGCGTTTTCGACCGCCGATATCGCAGCCATCAGTTCGAGCGCCATATCGGGGCTGTCCACAGCCATTATAGCGGCTCTATCGACTGTGCAGATTGCCGCCCTGAGCACGGCCGGCATCACGGGCCTCACCACCGCGCAGATCGCCGCCCTGAATACCGATAAGGTCGAGGCGCTGACGACGGCGCAGATCGGTGCACTCAGTTCCAAGCAGGTTGCCGCCCTGAGCGCCGCCGATATCGCGGCCCTCTCGACGGCGCAGGTTGCAGCCCTGAGCACGGCTGGCGTCGCTGGCCTCAGCAGCGCTCAGGTCGGTGCCCTGAGCGTCGAGCAGGTTGAAGCTCTTTCCACCACCCAGATTGCCGCCTTGACGTCGACTGGCGTCGCGGGCCTGACCACGGCTGACCTGGCAACCTTCTCGGCCGCCGATATTGCCGCGATCAGCTCAAGTGCCATAGAGGGATTGTCCACGGACTTCATCGCGTCGCTTTCCACGGCTGAAATCGCTGCTCTGGGTACGGCAAGTGTCGCAGGCCTCAGCAGCGCTCAGGTCAAGGCGTTGAGCATCGATCAGATCGAAGCGCTTTCCACCACGCAGATTGCCGCACTGAGTTCTTCGGGCGCCGCAGGCCTGACCACGGAAGATCTAGGAACCTTCTCGACCGACGAACTCGTTGCCATCAGCTCGAATGCGATACCGGGATTGTCCACGGACTTTATCGTTGCCCTCTCGACCGCGCAGATCGCTATTTTGACGACGAGCCAAGTCGCTTCGCTGAGTTACAGCCAGGTGGCGGCCATGAGCACCGAGCAGATCGCGGCCCTGTCCACAACGCAGGTCAACGCCCTGAACGCATTGCAGCTCGCCGCACTGGATACGGATGACATCGCCCTGTTTTCGACCGACTACATCGTCGCCTTGAATTCCAACGCGATTGCCGGTTTGAGCACGAGGGTGATCTCCTCCCTAACGACGGAACAGGCCGAGGCTTTGACCCCGAGCCAAGTCGCCGGGCTGACTTCGGCACAGGTTGCGGCATTGAGTACCCAGGAGCTGGCAACCTTCTCGACCGCCGATATCGCGTCGTTCAGCTCAACCGGTTTAGCGGGATTGTCGACACAGGACATTGCGAGCCTGTCGAGTGCGCAATTGGGTGCTCTCATGAAATCGCAGATGGGATATCTGAGTTCCGACCAGATTGCGGCTGTCATTTCGGTTTATGTGGGCGCCTGATCTCCGCATCTGAGCAATTGCGGTCTCAACGAAGCCGGACGGCGTCTCCGAAACGAAGAGGGCGCCGTTTGACGTTGATCCGGGATGCGCAGTTTTCCCGGCATCATCCCAGGCCGGACGAAATCTGTTGATGGCCGGTAGGCCCCGGCCGATTTCAACGGGCGGCGCGTGACATGCTTAGAGCAAGCTAGCAGAGTTAATAACTGTGCGGCCATTTCGCAAATGGCTGCAACGCCGGCCGTTAAATCGTGGGATGTGTCCATGGTCACCAATGAAGCATCAGCTCTGACTCCTGTTCCGTCTGTTGCCGGAATTTTGGAGCTCGCGCGCACCCAGCGCCTTTCCTTCACGGATTTGTTCCAATTCGCCGAAGGTCGAAGCGCGGCCGGACAAAAACTTGAGGCGGCGGAGGTCTACAAGGTCTGGATCGCATTCAACGAGGGCCATCCCTTCCTGCATCTCGTCTATTTCAATTATTCGGTGACCCTCCGGCAATTAGGCGATGTCGCGGGATCTATACATGCGTTGCGTGCGTGCCTGAAACTCGATCCGCGCTTCGGGCCGGCGCATATCAATCTTGGACGGGCGCTGGAAGACAGCGGCATCGCCACTCAGGCAATCCTGCAATGGCGGAGCTTCGTGGAGCTGACCGCCGACAGTACGGCCGACCGGCTCGCACATCGCCTCCTGGCGCTTCAGCACATCGGCCGCGTCATGGAAAACGCGGGTCTTCTGGAAGATGCGGAAACCACCTTGTGGCAAGCGATGGAACTGCGGCCCGACAAGACGGAAGCCGGGCAACATTGGAGTGCGCTGCGCCAGCGTCAATGCAAATGGCCGACGCTGGTCTCGTCGGACCATGTCTCCATCCGCCATCTGCTCGATGCCATGTCGCCGCTGACGCTCGCCTGTTTTTCCGACGATCCGTTGTTCCAGCTGGCCAAGGCCTACCGCTATAATAAGTCTTTCGTCGGACGTCCCGATACCAGCGGCTTCACGCGCAAGACGCCGAAGCAGAAGACCAGAACCGGCCAACGCCTTCGCGTCGGCTATGTTTCCTCGGATCTGCGCGACCATGCGGTCGGCTTTGCGCTCAGGGAAGTGCTGGAGCTGCATGACAAGCGGAGCGTCGAAATCTACGCCTATTATTGTGGCGATCCCGTGCAGGGAGATGCGACCCAGGCACGCATGAAAGCCGTCGTCGATTGCTGGCGCGATATTGGCGCGCTGAGCGATGCGGATGCGGCAAGACAGATCGCCGACGACGACATCGATATTCTCGTCGACGTCAACGGATATACCAAGCATGCCCGGACGAAGATCTTCGCCTATCGGCCGGCGCCGGTCGTCGTCAATTTTTGCGGTTATCCGGGTACGATGGGCAGCCCGTTCCATCATTACATCATCGCGGATGAACACATTATCCCGCCAGAGAACGAGATCTATTTTTCGGAGAAAGTCCTCCGGATCGCCTGCAACCAGCCGATCGATCGCAAGCGGGTGATTGCCGAAAGGCCGTCCCGCGCCGAAGCCGGCTTGCCGGAAGACGTTTTCGTCTATGCATGCTTCAACGGCATGCAGAAGATCACGCAGGAAACCTTTGCGCACTGGATGAAGATTCTCTCCGGAACGACCGGTAGTGTGCTCTGGCTGCTCACCGGCGGCGATGATGTGGATAAACGCTTGCTTCAGTTGGCGGAGAATGCCGGCGTTGCGCCGGAGCGGCTGATTTTTGCGCCCAAGGCGCCGAATGCCAAGCATCTCGCCCGGATCGCGGTCGCCGATCTTTTCCTCGACACGTTCCCCTACGGGGCACACTCAACCGCGGGCGATGCTCTGACCATGGGACTGCCTGTCCTGACATTCCCCGGCAAGAGCTTTGCAGCCCGCTTCTGCCACAGCATCGTTGCCGCCGCCGGCGTGCCGGAGCTGATCTGCTCGAACCCAGAGGACTATATCGAAAGGGCAATCGGCTTTGCGAACACCCCCAGAAGCCTGAGGGAGATCCGCGAGTCGCTGCAGGCGAAACGAGAGACTTCCGCCTTGCGCGACATTCCGGCGCTTGCACGCCGCCTCGAAGAGCTTTTCTGGCAAATGCAGGCAGAGTGCGAACGCGGCGAAACACCGGTGCCGGACCTGAGCAATCTCGACATCTATTACGATATTGGGGTGGACCTCGTTCAGGACAATATCGCGTTTTCGGACGATCGGGCCTATCGGCAGGCCTACCGCGACAAGCTGGTAGAATGGCACGATTACGCGCCGGTTCCGCACGACAGACGACTGTGGACTGAGGAAGCCGCGGTCTCGACACCGCACGCAGCCGGAAAGAGCTGATCGGGAATGCCGCGGATCAAGAAAATTGCCGTGGTCGGTGCCGGGCTTTCCGGCGCGGTCATCGGTCGTGAACTCGCCATGGTGGGTCACGAGATCGACGTCTTCGATACGCGCAACCATATTGCCGGGAATTGCCACACCGAGCGTGACCCGGCGACCGGTGTCATGGTGCATGTCTACGGCCCGCATATTTTCCACACGGACGACAGGGAAGTCTGGGAGTATGTGAACCTCTTTCAGACGTTCATGCCCTACAAGAACCGCGTCAAGACGACGAGTTCGGGCCAAGTCTATTCCCTGCCCATCAATCTTCACACGATCAATCAGTTTTTCGGCAAGACGCTCAGACCGGACGAAGCGCGTGCTTTCATCGAGGAGCGTGCCGACAAAAGCATAACGGATCCGAAGACCTTCGAGGAGCAGGCGCTGCGCTTCGTCGGTAATGACCTCTATGAAGCGTTCCTCAAGGGATATACCCAGAAGCAATGGGGTTGCGCGCCGACCGATCTTCCGGCCTCCATCCTGAAACGGCTTCCGGTCCGCTTCAACTACGACGACAACTATTTCTTCCATAAATACCAGGGCATGCCGGAGAACGGCTATACCGACATGGTTGGGCGAATTCTCGACCACACGAATATAGAAGTCCACTTGGAAACCAGGTTTCACAGCGGTCTAGCCAAGGACTTCGATCACATATTCTATTCCGGTCCCCTCGACGGCTATTTCGACTATGAATATGGCCGTTTGGGATATCGCACGCTGGATTTCGAGCGTTTTACCCATGACGGTGACTACCAGGGGTGCGCAGTCATGAACTATGGCGATGTCTCCGTGCCCTATACGCGCGTGACGGAGCATAAGCATTTCTCCCCGTGGGAAGACCATGCCGGCTCGGTCTGCTATCGCGAGTTCTCCAGGGCCTGCGAACCCGGCGATGTTCCCTACTATCCGATCCGCCTGATGGAGGAAAAGGAACAGCTCGCGCACTATGTCACGCGAGCCCTCCAGGAGACCGCGGTCACCTTTGTCGGCCGGCTCGGAACATACCGCTATCTCGATATGGACGTCACGATCCGCGAGGCGCTGGACACCGCCCGGCTTTATCTATCCGTCAGCGCCGATCACACGCCGATGCCGGCATTCCTGCATCCGCCGCTCCAGACGCTTTAACGAGCGTCCGGAACAGCCGCATTGGACACAACGGGGAAACTCAATCCTCGTTGGCGGCCAGCTTCGACAGAGTCTCACCGCGTCCGCGAGCCCTCAGGATCAACGGCACGATCAGCGCCGCCGCGGCGATCAGCAGCAGTACCGCCGAGATCGGCGAGGTAAACAGCACCGTGACATCGCCCTGGCTGATCGCAAGAGCGCGCCGAAGCTGCTGTTCCGCCAGCGGCCCGAGGATCAGACCCACCACGACCGGTGCGATCGGATAACCGAAAATCCGCATGACATAGCCGAGAACGCCGAAGGCGAGCAGCATGCCGAGTTCGTAAACCGACGGATTGGCGCCGATCGTTCCGAGCGTGGCAAACAGGAGGATGCCCGCATAAAGCCATGGCTTCGGAATGGTGAGGAGCTTCACCCACAGCCCGACCAGCGGCAGGTTGAGGACCAGCAGCATGAAATTGGCGATGAGCAGGCTGGCGATCAGGCCCCAGACGAGCTGCGGGTTGGTGACAAACAGCAGCGGGCCGGGCTGCAGGCCGTATTGCTGGAAGCCGGCAAGCATGATCGCAGCTGTCGCCGTCGTCGGCAGGCCGAGGGTCAGAAGTGGAACGAGCGTTCCAGCGGCCGATGCATTGTTGGCCGCTTCCGGACCCGCGACGCCTTCGATCGCGCCCTTGCCGAATTCTTCCGGATATTTGGTCAGGCGTTTTTCGGCTGCATAGGACAGGAAGGTGCCGATTTCGGCGCCGCCCGCCGGCATGGCGCCGATCGGGAAGCCGATCAGCGTTCCGCGCAGCCAGGCCTTCCAAGACCGCGCCCAATCCTGGGCCGTCATCCAGACAGATCCTTTGACCGCCTCGATCTTGTCGGGTCCGCGATTGCCCTGCGCGGCGATGTAGAGGGATTCACCGATGGCGAACATGGCAACGGCAAGCGTCGTCACCTCGATGCCGTCAAGCAGATCCGGAACGCCGAAGCTCATGCGCGCCTGGCCGGTGAGCTGGTCGATGCCGATGATGGCAAGCGCAAAGCCGATGAACAATGATGTCAGGCCGCGCAAGGTGGAATCACCGAAGGCCGATGAAACCGTCACGAAAGCCAGCACCATCAGCGCGAAATATTCGCGCGGACCGAAGACCAGCGCCAGCTTGACGATGATCGGCGCTATGAAGGCGAGCCCCAGCGTGGCGATCAGGCCGGCAACGAAGGAGCCGATAGCGGCGGTGGCGAGTGCCGGTCCGCCGCGACCCGCCCGCGCCATCTTGTTGCCCTCGAGCGCGGTCACGATCGAGGCGCTTTCGCCGGGTGTGTTGAGCAGGATGGAGGTCGTCGAGCCGCCATACATGCCGCCATAATAGATCCCGGCAAACATGATCAGCGAGCCCGCCGGATCGAGCTTGTAGGTCACCGGCAGGAGCAATGCCACAGTCAGCGCCGGTCCGATGCCGGGAAGCACGCCGACAGCCGTTCCGAGCGTGACGCCGATCAGGGCGTAAAGCAGGTTCATCGGCTGGGCCGCGATCATCAGGCCCTGCAACAGAAAATCAAATGTGCTCACGTTAGGGCCTCACCAAAATAGATGTTCGAGCGGACCGGCTGGAAGCGACAGCTGCAACAGCCCGGAAAAGATCAACCAGACCCCGAGACAGAGCGCGATGCCGAGCGGGATCGATATCCAGAGCTTGCGCTTGCCGAAGGCGGCTGCAGTCGCCGCAAAGAGCAGACCGGTCGCGATCGAAAAGCCCAGCGGTTTCAACAGCAGCATCTGGGCGGCAAGACCGCCGACGATCCAGACCACAGGCGCAACTTCCTGACGTTCGCGCACGGGAAAGTCTGCGCGTAGCGCTGCAAGGACGGTCCAGGCGGACAAGAACAGCAGCCCGCCGGCGATCACGAAAGGAATGGTCGCGGGGCCGATGCCTGAATAGCTCGCAATTTTCGCCAGCCGCGAACTGTCCCAGAAGATCAGGCCGGCAAGGGCAGCGAGAAAGGCGGCGATGACAAGCGCCGCCCGATCCGGGCGGCGTGTCTGTGTGGTAGGGGAATTGCCCGTGGTCATTGGACGAGCCCGATGTCCTTGAGGACGCCTTCGGTCGCGGAAATATCCTTGGCGAGCTGTTCCTTGAAGGCGTCGCCGGCGAGATAGGTATCCTCCCAGCCCTTCGTCTTCAGAAGCTCCTGCCAGCCGGCGGACTTGGCAAGCTTTTCGACGTCGGACGACACGGCGGCCTTCTGCTCGTCGCTCAAGCCGGGTGCTGCCGCAATCATGCGCCAGTTTTCGACCACGACGTCGAGGCCGCTTTCCTTGATCGTCGGCGCATCGATACCGTCAAGACGCTCGCCGCTCGACACGGCGAGGAGACGCAGCGCACCGGACTTCACCTGGGATTCAAATTCGCCGTAACCGGAAATCCCCGCCGTCACCTGGCTGCCGAGGATGGCGGCCAGCGCTTCGCCGCCGCCGGAAAAGGCGATGTAGTTGATCTTGGTCGGATCGACACCCGCCGCCTTTGCAATGAGGCCGACCGCGATATGGTCGGTGCCGCCGGCCGAACCGCCGGCCCAGGACACCGAACCTGGATCCTTCTTCAGTGCCTCGACAAGATCGCCCATGGTTTTCAGCGGCGAGGCGGCCGGAATGACGATGGCTTCATATTCGCCGGTCAGGCGTGCGATCGGTGTCACGTCCTTGAGCGACACCGGCGATTTGTTGGTCAGGATGGCGCCGACCATGACATAGCCGCCGACAATCAGGGCATTCGGATTGCCGCTCGCCTGGCTGGCGAACTGCGCCAGACCGATGGTGCCGCCGGCACCCGGCACGTT
Source organism: Rhizobium sp. AP16 (assembly GCF_000281735.1). Lineage (NCBI taxonomy): Bacteria > Pseudomonadati > Pseudomonadota > Alphaproteobacteria > Hyphomicrobiales > Rhizobiaceae > Rhizobium > Rhizobium sp. AP16. Next base: position 69,550 of record NZ_AJVM01000001.1, read on the forward strand.
CTGCACCTGGACATTGCGGGAGATGCCTTCCTGCTGCATCACCGACTGGATGGAGCGGGCGGTCTGGTCCCAGCCGCCGCCGGGATTGGCCGGTGCCATGATGGTGTAGTCCGCCGCGAAAGCCGGCAGCGCAAGGGCGCCGGCAAGCATGGAAGCCAGAAAAAACTGTTTCAAGATTAGTCCTCCGTCGGGCGCGCTCTCTTGGAGATCGGCGCGATGTTTATCCTCTTTGCGGACGGGGATTGGCTTCATCGATTAAGCGGCGCCAGGACGTCAATGACCTGCTTGCGCCGGATCCAGATGAAATACTCCTCCCATACGCTTCGATCATTCGCCTCCACGAATGATGAAGAGCCGCAAGCCATCACAGGAAGCTGACATCTAGCTGACATCGGCCGGTGTCATGTCGCACGAACATTGCCTGGCCGGAGCTATTGCAGACGCAAGGCTTCGTTCCAGCGGGCAATCAGCCGCGCTCGCTTGACCTGGTCGAGATAGACCATCAGGCCGGGGCTGACCGGCACTGGGCGCAATTGGCCGCCCAGCATTTCGCGCATGGTATTGGCGGTGTTGGCGCCGGCGACATCCGGACTTACCGCCGGGATCTGAAGCTCGCGGGCCATGATCGTCTGGCCTTCCTTGGACATGAAAAACGCCAGATAGCGCTTTCCGAGATCCGGGGAGGCGGCCGCCTGCGGCACGAGCCCGATACGCGACATGACGACGGTATAGTCCCGTGGCAGAACGATGCCGACATCGGGGTAACGTGAGGCCCAATTGGCGGCGTAGGAGCCGAGGATGTTATAGCCGAGCGTAAAGCGGCCGTCGGATACGCGCTCGAGAATGGCCGTGCTGGTCGAATAGACTTTCACGCCTGCCGCCCCCATGGCCTGGATGACCGACCAGATGTCGCCGAATTGCTCCTGGTCGCGCGCCATGAACAGAAAGCCGACACCCGATCGCTCGATATCATAGGTGCCGATCCGGCCACGGACCTCGTTTCCGTGCCGCTTCAGGTAGTCGACGAGTTCCGCACGCGTCGAGGGCGGTTTCTCCTGGGTGAAGCTCGGCTTGTGGTAGACGAAGACCGCGGGCTCAAAGGTCAGGGCATAGGCCGTGTTGCGCCAGTTCGCCCATTCCGGCCAGCGGCCGCTCATCGGCAGATCGCTGCGCTGGGCGTATCCGTCATTGCTGAGCTTGACCTGAAGATCCATCGCCGAGGAGAAGGCGAAATCCGCCGTCCTGCCGCCGGCGTCGGTTTCCTTGACGATCCGGTCGTAGATCTCCCCCGTCAGCATATCCTCGTAGCGGACGGCGACATCGGGGTTGGCCGCCTGAAACCCCCTGATCATCGGCGTCGCCAGCGGCTCGTCCAGCGAGGAGTAGACGATGACCTCAGGCGCCTTCTCATTCCCCGAGAGCGCCGGAAAGACAACAGGCTCCGCTGCAGCAAGGCTCGCATTGAGGCAGATGGTAAGGAGGACAAAAAGAGGCCGCATGGGGTGATATTGCCGCAGCGGCAGATCGTTCACAAGCGCATGCCCACCGGTCTGAGCTCCGCTTGTCGTTTCAGGTGAGGAAAAGTACCGTAACACCTTGGATTGCTGCCTGGCGTTTTCCCAAATCGATTCCGGTCCAAGGCGGAATGCGCTAGAATGCGGGCTGGGGGAGAATAGTCATTTTGCGCATATTGCTGGTTGAGGACAACAAGGCACTTTCTGAAGGGCTTTTCGCGATCCTGCGCGGGACCGGCTATGCCGTGGATGTAGTGGGCGACGGCGCTTCTGCGAATGCAGCGGCTGCCGCCGAAACCTTCGATCTCGTTATCCTCGATCTCAACCTGCCGGAGATGGACGGGCTCGATGTGCTCCGGGCCATGCGCGCGCGCCAGAACAAGGCGGCCGTACTCATTCTGACGGCGCGGGGTACGCAGGAAGAGAAGGTGCGCGGCCTCGATCTGGGTGCTGACGACTACATGATCAAGCCCTTCGACATCAGCGAATTCGAGGCGCGCGTTCGCGTGCTCCTGCGCCGGCAAGCGGGGCTTCGCGCATCGCTCGTTGCCTATGGCAACGTCTCTCTCGACCTCAATTCACGCACCTTCTCGGCCAATGGCGTTCCCATCGATATTCCGGCCCGCGAACTTGGCCTTCTCGAAACCCTGTTCATGCGCGCCGGCAGGGTCGTCGCCAAGGAGGCGATCATCCAGTCGCTTGCCGCCTTCGACGACGATCTGAGCGCCAATGCCATCGAGCAATATGTCAGCCGGTTGCGCAAGCGTCTCGCGCCGCACGGATTGACGGTCAGGACGGCCCGCGGCATCGGCTATTATCTCGACAAGCTGGCGGACGGATGAGGGCACAGTCCGCCTATTCCCTGCGCCGCAGGCTGCTTGCCTGGCTTCTGATCGCGACCGTCGTCATCGGCGTCGTTGCGCTGGCCGACACCTATCGGGAGGCGCTGACAACCGCAAACACCGTTTCGGACCGCGTTCTCGCCGGCTCGGCGCTTGCTATCGCTGAACGCGTCGTCGTCGCTGAAGACGGCACGCTGGAAGTGGATATTCCCTATGTCGCGCTGGAAATGCTAACATCGGCGGCCCAGGACCGCGTCTTCTACCGCGTGGACGGTCCGCCCGGCCGGTTCATCACCGGCTATCAGAACTTGCCATCGATTGCCGACATGAAGGGACAGGCGGCGGTCTACGCTGATCACATGTTCGGCGGCGAACCGATCCGGCTTGCCGTGCTCGAGCGTTCGGCGTCGACGGGCATCAATTCGGTTCCGTTCACGGTGACCGTCGCCGAAACGACGATCGGCCGCACGCAGCTGACGCAGGCCATTCTGCTCCGCTCAGCCTTGCGCCTTCTGATCCTCATTCTCGGTGCCGCCATTATCGTCTGGATCGCCGTCACCGTATCGCTTCGGCCGCTCTATCGCCTCGGGGATGCCATTGCGGAGCGCAGCCCCGACGATCTCCATCCGATCCGGCAATCCGCGCCGAGCGAGGTCGAGGGGTTGGTGGAGACGGTCAATTCCTTCATGGTGCGGCTGCAATCGGCGCTTGATGCATTGCGCCATTTCACCGGAAATGCCGGCCACCAGCTGCGCACGCCCCTTGCCATTATCCGTACCCAGCTTGCGCTGTCGGCGCGCGCGACGTCGCTCGACGAGGCGCGGGAGGCCGCGCGCAAGGGTGATGAGGCCGTTGCCCATGCGGAACGCATCCTGGCGCAACTGCTGCTCATGGCGAAAGTCGAAGCGGCCGCTTCGAAAGAGCCGCAATCGCAGACGACCCTCGATCTTGTGTCGTTTGCACAGCGGATCACCGGCGACCATGTTCCCGGCGCCGGCGAAGCCGGCATCGATCTCGGCTTTGAGGGTGAGGGGAGCGCTCTCATTCGGGCCGAGCCGCTTCTGATCGGCGAGCTTCTGCGTAATCTTATCGAGAACGCGATCGCCTATGCCGGACGCGGGACGGAGGTGACTGTGCGCGTGGAGGCAAAGGGAGAGGTGGTCTGTCTGGACGTGGAAGACAATGGCCCAGGTATCCCACTGGACAAACGACAAAGCGTGCGACAGCGATTTGCCCGCGGGGGAGGCGGGCAGGCGCCCGGAATGGGCCTGGGGCTGCCGATCGTCGAGGAGATCGCCGGCCTGTTCGGCGGCTCGCTGACGCTTGGCGAGGGAGCCGGCGGAAAGGGGCTGAAAGCCTCAGTTATCTTCCCCGGCAAATCGGACTGACGGGGAGTCCGCCTGATCGCGCACTGTTGCCGGGCAGACCGAAGAAGCTTTCGCCGGGAACCAGTCCGACAAGCACTTCGTTCTGGGAGCTGCGGACGGGGCGGACTATCGCCCCATCCATTGGTTCGGTTAGCTCTTTTACTCGACGTCGAACTTGACGCCTTGTGCGAGCGGAAGGGTGCGGCCGTAATTGATGGTGTTGGTGGCGCGGCGCATATAGGCCTTCCAGGCGTCTGAACCGGATTCGCGGCCGCCGCCGGTCTCCTTTTCACCGCCGAAGGCTCCACCGATCTCGGCGCCCGATGGGCCGAGATTGACGTTGGCGATGCCGCAATCCGAACCGCGTGCCGAAACGAAGGCTTCCGCCTCGCGCATGTCATTGGTGAAGATCGATGACGACAGGCCCTGCGGCACAGCATTGTGCAGCGCCAGTACCGCGTCGAAATCGCTGTACTTCATCACATAGAGGATCGGCGCGAAGGTCTCGTTCTCGACCGGGCCGGTCTGCGCCGGCATCTCGACCAGCGCCGGACGGACGTAGAAGGCATCGGCAGACCCGTTTTCGACACGCTCGCCGCCGGTCACCTTGCCGCCGGCCGATTTCGCTTCGCCAAGAGCGGCCTGCATCCGGTCGAAAGCCTGCTTGTCGATCAGCGGGCCGACCAGCGTACCCTGTTCCAGCGGATTGCCGATGGTGACGGAGCCGTAAGCCTTCTGCAGACGCGGCACGAGCTGATCGTAGACGCTCTCATGCACGAAGAGACGGCGCAGCGTCGTGCAGCGCTGGCCGGCGGTGCCCATGGCGGAGAAGGCGACGCCGCGCAGCGTCAGATCGAGATCGGCCGTCGGGCTGACGATCGCGGCATTGTTGCCGCCGAGCTCGAGAATCGCGCGGGCGAAGCGGCTGGCAAGCCGAGGACCGACGGCGCGGCCCATGGCCGTCGAGCCGGTGGCGGAGACCAGCGGAACCTTGGGGTGGTCGACCAGGATTTCACCGAGATCGCGACCACCGATAATGAGCGTCGAGAGATTGGCCGGGGCGTCGCCGCCCTCGGCGACAAAGCGCTTCAGGGCCTTTTCGAACAGAGCCTGTGTGGCAAGCGCCGTCAGCGGCGTCTTTTCCGAGGGCTTCCAGATCGTCGAATTGCCGCAGACCATGGCGAGTGCCGCATTCCATGACCAGACGGCGACCGGGAAGTTGAAGGCGGAGATGATGCCGATCGGGCCGAGCGGATGCCAGGTCTCCATCATCCGGTGTTCGGAGCGTTCGGTGGCAATCGTCAGGCCGTAAAGCTGCCGCGACAAGCCCACAGCGAAATCGCAGATGTCGATCATTTCCTGCACTTCGCCCAGACCTTCGGAGGTGATCTTGCCAACCTCGATGGAGACGAGACGGCCAAGCGCCGCCTTGCCGGCGCGCAGCTCTTCGCCGAGCAGACGAACCAGCTCGCCGCGCTTCGGCGCCGGCACATTACGCCAGGCGAGGAAGGCGTCCTGCGCCTTGTCGATCGCAGCCTTGGCATCGGCCGCCGAATCTTCCCTCAACCGGCCGATTTCGGCGCCGGTTACCGGCGAGGTCACGGCAAGCGTTCCGCCCGTATAACGATCGGCGGCAACGCCAAGGTCGGTCAGGATTTTCGAGACTTCTGAGGCGAGATCTAGTGTGGACATGGTCGTTATCGTCTTTCTGATGGAAGCGTGTTCGGTGATATCTGGTGACTGTCGGCGTAGGACGGAAGAGTTGTCTAACCTGATCTTCGTCCGCGCCCGGCTTTCTTTAAATGGTCTCGCTAGAAGCGGTCGCTGGTCAGATGCGCGAGCTGAGCTCCGGCCTCGTAGTAGAGTTCTTTGGCGGCACGGAAGCTTGCGTCCTTGGGCTCGGTCAGCGGCAGGGGAAGCTCGGCTTCGCTGATATCGCCGAGGATATGGCGGGCGATGGTCTTGCCAAACACCGTGCCCGGCGCAATGCCCCGGCCATTATAGCCGGAAAAGCCGATGACGTTCTCCGCGAATTTATGGAAACGGGGGACGGCATCGTCGGTCATGCCGATCTTGCCGTACCATTCGTTTTCAAAGGCGATGTCACCGAGATGCGGAAACAGCTTCTTCAACGACCGCCGCGCCCAGCTCCTGTGAACCGCAAGGCCGGTGTTGCGCAGCGCGCCGATGCTGCCGATCACAAGACGTCCGGCCTGGTCCATGCGGAAGGACGACAGGATTTCCTTCGTATCCCAGCAGCCTTCGCGGCCAGGCAGGATCGATTTCCGCACATTGTCGCCGAGCGGCACGGTGGCGAAATTGAAATAGGGCAGATGCACCTGCTCGGTACGCACATGCTCCCAGGGGCCAGTGGAATAGGCGTCGGTCGCAACGACGATCCACTTGGCGGAGACGGAGCCATGCGCCGTACTCACCTTCCATCCGTCGCCCTGGCGTTCGGTGGCGATGACGGCGCTGCCGGTAAAGATTTTCGTGCCCGCACGGATGGCGGCGTGCGCCAGGCCGCGCGCATAGGCAAGCGGCTGGATCGTGCCGGCGCGCGGATCGAACAACGATCCGGCATAGGCAGCGCTGCCGACGCGACGGGCAGTCTCTTCGGCAGACAGCAGTTGCACCGGGGCGCCACGGGCGGTCCATTGGCGATGCCGCTCCTGCAATTCTTTCAGGCCATCGGCGCCGACGGCCAGATGCAGTGTGCCGTTCTTTTCGATTTCGCAGGGGATTTCATATCTCTCGACAATCTCGCGCACCAGAAGCGGCGCGCCGCCAAGCAGATCGAGCGTCCGCTCGCCGTGGACCGGTCCTAGCACGCCGGGAATATCGTCCGGCATTACCCACATGCCGCCATTGATCAGGCCGACATTGCGGCCAGCACCACCAAAGCCGATCTCGACCGCCTCCAGAACCACCGCCGACTGACCGGCTTCAGTGAGATGCAGGGCTGCCGAGAGGCCAGTGTAACCGCCACCGACGACAACGACATCGGCGGTGAGATCGCCGGCAAGCGCTGGTGTCACAGGGCCGGCGGGCGCGGTCTTTTCCCAAAGGCCGTGGGAGCGGGGATTATTCAGCATCGATCCTGTCCATCAATACGAAAATATCGGGCAATGCCTGTGCGGCAAACTGGAACCGGCATCCTGAGAGACGCCTGGCCCGGCCGCAGCCTGTGTCTGAAGATGAAAGCAGTAGCCTGCATTGGACTATCTCGCAACGGTTGGTCAGATCGAAGGGGACGACGTTTGTGGAGATATGGCGACATCATTCCGATTTTTCCGCTTCTTCCCCTTTACGGCGCGGTTTTCGGGGAAGAAATTGATATTTCTTCAAGAGTTAATTCCGTATGGGAATGAACATGATCACGCCGCGACGATTTCTGCCCTCCTTGTCCCTGCTGTCCGCTTTCGAGGCAGCGGCACGCACCGGCAGTGTTACCGTTACGGCAAGAGAACTGGATCTGACCCAGAGCGCCGTCAGCCGCCAGATCAAGGCGCTGGAAGAGCAGCTTGGCGTGGAGCTGTTCGTGCGGGAGCGGCAGACCATCCGCCTGACGCTTGCCGGCGACAGCTATGCCCGCGAAATCCGCGAGGCATTGCGGCGGATCTCCTCGGCGTCGCTCGACTTGCGCGCCAACCCGAACGGCGGGACGTTGAACGTGGCGATCCTGCCGACCTTCGGGACACGTTGGCTTGCCCCGAGGCTCGGCGATTTCCTTGCGACCAATCCGGGCATCACCATAAATCTGGTCACCCGTTTGTCACCATTCGATTTTCGGCTGGATTCGATCGACGCGGCCATCCATTTCGGCCATCCGCATTGGCCGGGCGCCGAACTTGCATTCCTGATGTCGGAGCGGACTATGCCGGCCTGCAGCCCCGATTTCCTCGCCCGCCACCGACTGGTGGAGCCCGCCGATTTCCTGCAGGTGCCGCTGCTGCATCTGACAACCCGGCCGGATGCCTGGGAAAAATGGCTGGCCGCGAACGGCGCCCCTGCCTCCGGTGTGCGGGGCATGTTGTTCGATCAGTTTGCAACCGCCGCTCAGGCCGCCATCTCTGGCCTTGGCGTCGCCTTGCTGCCGACATTTCTCATCCAGGAGGAACTCAAGCGCGGGGAGCTGGTGGCGGCCTCGCCCAACGAACTGGAAAGCGACGAGCGCTATTATCTTGCCTGTCCGTTCGAGCGCCTGGCATACCCGCCGCTTGTCCGTTTTCGCGAGTGGATTGTGAATCAGCGTTGAAGGATCACACTGTCCCTGTGGAGAAGTCGAGGGTGCCTGCAAATTGAGGAATCTCTAATCGATTAAAATAAATTCAATCGTTTAAACCCTTTAATGCTATGATTTACAAAGAATTTCTTTCGTGCCATCCAAAGAGCCTCACACCAAGGAGGTCCTGATGCAAGAGCGTGAAGCCGTGCGGAACGAGATACCCTTACACGTCGTTGATCGTCTCGAAAGCGAGTGGCGGTCGGTGCAGGTCGAGCGCTCGTCGCTTGGACGCGCGCCGAAGACCGACACGGTCGACAGGGCTGCCACGATGCCGGTCGGCAATCTTGGAACAGCGAATAGCTGACACTGACAGCCCCGTTTCCTCGTCGCATTCCTTGATCCTGTCGCTTACGGCAAGTCCGCTGGATATCCGCGAGCGACAGAGCCGGATGACTATCCGCGCCAGTTCAGGAAGCGCCGTTCGATCTGGCCGATGACGAAGTTCACGATCAGGCCCATCATCGACAAGATGGCGACGCCGGTGAACAGCTTTTCAAGATCATAAAGCGAGCCCGCTTCGAGGATATAGGCGCCGACGCCGAACTGCGCGCCGAGCATTTCTGCGGCAACCAGCAGGATAATCGCGATCGAGATCGAGACGCGAAGACCGGAAAGAATGGCCGGGAAAGCGCCCGGCAGGACGATTTTCCGGACGATCGACCACCAGCTCAAGCCGAAGCTCTGGCCCATGCGGATCAGCGAACGGTCGACATTGTCGACCGCGCCGTAGGTGGCAACGACCGTGGGCGTGAATGTCCCGAAGGCGATCAGCGCGTATTTCGAGGTTTCGTCGATCCCGAACCAAATGACGAACAGGGGCAGCAGGGCGATCTTCGGGATCGGAAACAACGCCGCCACAAGCGGTACGAGACCAGCGCGGACATGGCTGAAAAGGCCGATGCAAACGCCGATCGAGATGCCGGCAGTGATACCGAGGGTGGCGCCGACGAAAAGCCGCTGTAGCGACGGCAGCAGATGCTGCCAGAGCAGCCCGGTCCGCCAGAGCTGGAGGAAGGTCTCGAGAACCGCCGACGGTCGCGGCAGCGTCAGGTTAGAGACAATGCCGGTGCGAGTGCCGATTTCGGCAAGTGCGATCAGGATGACGAAAACGGCGATCGCCATGCCGCGAACCGGCGTCGGGGCAAAGCCGCCGCCGCGAAAGTCGACAGCGCGAACCGGCGCTGCATTCGTTCCCGCGTTGTCATCATCGGCCATGTCTGACGATGTTGAAAATGTGGTGATGTCAGACATTGACCAGCTCCTTGTCGGCGGCCATGGCCTCTTCCCGCATCAGCTCCCAGAGCTGCTTCTGCTTTTCCTCCAGCACCGGATCGCCGAGATGGCGGTCGGCAAGCGGAATATCGATATCGACGATGTCGCGAATACGTCCGGGACGACGGGAGAGGACGACGACACGGTGACCCAGCCGCACAGCCTCGTTGAGGTTGTGGGTAACGTAGACCGACGTGAAGGGCTGGCGGGTCCAGAGCGAAATCAGGTCGTCCATCAGCAGTTCGCGGGTTTGGCTGTCGAGCGCCGAGAGCGGCTCGTCCATGAGCATGACAGCGGGGCGAACGGCAAGGGCGCGGCTGATGGCCACGCGCTGGCGCATGCCTCCGGAGAGTTGCTTGGGAAGCGTGCGCCGAAATTCGGAAAGGCGCGTGCGTTCCAGGACATCCGTGACGATCGCGTCCATCTCGCGTTTGCCGATGCCATGATCCTCGAGCACCAGCTTGATATTGCCTTCGACCGTGCGCCAAGGCAGCAGGGCAAAGTGCTGGAACACATAGGTTAGCGGATTGAGCGAACCCGCTGGCGGGTTGCCGATTTGCAGGACCTCGCCGGATGAGGGGCGTTCGAGGCCGCCGAGGAAGCGTAGCAGTGTGGACTTGCCGCATCCGGACGGGCCGATCAGACAGACGATCTGGCCCTGCGGGATGTCAAGGGAAATGTTCTTCAGAACCTCGACGGATCCGTATCGGTGGCTGATATTCTTGAGCTTCAGGTCCATATGTCCTCCAGGCGGGAGCCTTGAGAGCCCCTGCATTCAGCCTCGGTCGTCAGATGGTCTTGACGTAGGACGTGTCGAAGAGCTGCTCGTTGGTGATCGCTTCCTTGACCATGCCTTCGGACTTGAACCATTCGAGCTGCTCCACGCAGCTGCCGAGCGAGAGTGCCAGGCCGTTGTTGATACGCATCGCGCCGTCGATCAGGTTCTGCTTGGCGGTTTCGAAGGGGCTGTCGCTTTCGACGTATTTGTGAACGATCTTCGCCAGGTCGTCGCGCTCGGCGTCGTTGGCCTTGTTGTCGACGAAGGCCGCATTGTAGTCCGCAATCGCCTTGGAATAGGCTTTGACGAAGGCCTCTGTCAGCTCGCGCTCGTTCTTGGCATTCTTGGTTGAGGTAAAGGCCGTCGTCACCTGGTAGTTCGGCGCATAGTCGGAGACGAGGCCTATCTGCTTGGCAGCACCTTCCCGGAGCATCTGCTTGGCCACATTCGGCTGGATCGCCCAGGCATCGATCTGCCCGGTCGACAGCGCGCCGACGATGGCGCCGAGCTTTTGTAGCGGGCGAAGCTGGATGTCCGAGAGCTTGATATTGTTCGCCTGCGCGATCTTGTGGATCATGAAATGGAAGGACGAGCCGGCTGTGGTGATGCCGAAGCTCTTGCCGGCAAGCTTTGACGGATCCGTCAGGCCTGCATCGTAGGCCTTGTTCGAGGCGAGGATGATGGCGCCGACCGTTCCCTTTTCCTCGGTGAGCGCGCCGCCGATCACCTTGACCGCGTCCTTCTGCGCCAGGCTGATGAGGCCGCCGCTCATGGCGGTCACGCCGAAATCCGCGTCGCCGGAGGCAATCGCCACCGCCATGGGCTGGGCGGCTTCGAAGAATTTCAGGTCGATGTCGAGCCCGGCTTCCTTGTAGTAGCCGCGTTCATAGGCGATAAAGCTCGGCGCGTGGCTGGCAAGATGCAGAACCGCGAGATTGCGGGTCGCCGCGCGCGCCGGCATGCCGAAGGTGGCGGCAGCGCCGACTGCGCCCATGCCGATAAGCGCCTGGCGGCGGTTCAAGGTAAGCGTCATTCCGGTGTCTCCTCCGATGGGACATCGCCTAGGGGCGTCTTCGCTCCTGTTTGCCATTGGCTGCCGCGGAAGGCAACCAACCGTGACGATGTCTCCGGTACCTTCTGCGCCTAAGCTTCAGGTAAGGAGGCAGGCTACCCGTCGGGTGTCATCGAGCGATCTTCTCCAGGAAGGGCAGCAGCGCGCCGAGCACCTCCTCGGCTGCGGTTTCAGGCAGCAGGTGGCCGCCGCCAATGCCGATGTCTTCGACATTTTCCGCCCAGTCCGCCCAGATGTTCAATGGTTCCCGGCCGCCGCCATAGAGCCGTCCTGCTTCGGACAGAACAAGGACCGGTGCCTGGATCTTGCGCCCGGATGCGCGATCAATGAGATCGTCGGCATCATCGGTAGTGGCGCCGGCCCTGTAGTCCTCGCACATGGCGTGCCGCACCTCCTCCCTGTCGAATGCGGCCCGATAGTCTTCGAGCGCCAGCGGGTGAAGCCGGTCGATACCGAGAGCCATCTTGTCGAGGGTGAGGTCGATCAGGAAGCGCGGGTCCGCCGCCATCAATTTTTCGGGCAGGGGCGCGGGCTGCGCCATCATGAACCAATGCCAGGCGCCCATGCCGAAAGCCTTGCTGGCACCCTCCCACATCTCCGGCGTCGGCACCACCGTCACCGACACGAGCGCAGTCACCGCTTCCGGATAGTCGAGCGCCATGCGGTAGGCGACACGGCCGCCACGGTCGTGGCCGACGACGGCGAAGCGTTCATGTCCGAGTGCTTTCATCATCTCATGCAGGCATTTCGCCATCCGGCGTTTTGACCCGGCACCTTCGGTGTCAGCGACAAGGTGGCTGTCTCCGTAGCCGGGCAGGTCCGGGATGACCACGCTGTAGTGGGTTGCGAGAACCGGTGCGATGCGATGCCAGGCAGAGCGTGTCTCCGGATAGCCATGCAGAAGCAGGACCGCCCGCCCCGAACCGCCGGTCAGCACAGCCAACTCGGCTTGGGCTGTCTCGATGCGCCTGTCCTCGAAATCAGGGAAAAGCGTATTTGCGTGTCGATACATGGCTTAATTTTCCTGCTGGAGTGGTTACGGCACTTGCCTGATACGGCCGCTGCCTCTGATTTCCGAACGGCGTAAGATCGGACGGCCGAAGAGCTCGACGTTGCCGCTTCCGGAAATCGAGACGTCCGCATCCGCTTGCGCGGCAAGTTGCACATCGCCACTGCCGCGAACCTTGATCTCAGCGGATTTGGCGGTCAGGTTTTTGAGGCGCGCTGCGCCCGAACCCGAGATATCCAGGTCGACCGTATCGGCGGCTCCGGTGGCGGCAACGCTGCCGCTTCCCCGGATGCTCAGCCGCAGCAGAGGCTGGTTGATCTGCGACAGGGTAAGGTTGCCGCTGCCGAGCAATTTCCAGTCGGCTATCGCCGGTCCTGACAGGCTGACATCGAGCCGGGTGTCAATCCAGCCCGGATCGCAATCCAGGCTCAGCTTTCCGCCTTCCATCCGCACATGGTCGAGAAGGGCGGGATCGCCGCTGATGATTGCCTCCGCCTTGTCTCCCGGCTGGTAGCGGACCGAGGCCGGCAGGTTGATCACCAGCCTGTCGACGGCGGTAAAGGGCAGGATAACCTGCTGGCTGGTGGATGCGGCTGATCCGCAGGTGGACGGCATCGCCCCCCACAAATGCCTCGCCTCGGCCCAATCTCGTCCGGACAGTCCGATACCCAGCGCCAGAAAGACGACTGCACCGATCAATCCCGCTGTCGCGATAAATGCCAACTTTCCAGTCATTGTCCCGTTCCTTCAACGTGGTGTCATGCAACGCTCAAGCGCGCTGGTCCAGTTCAGCCAGGCGGAAATGCAGCCGGGCGTAGTGTCCGAGCATGCGTATGCCAGCACTCAGTCCCATCAACAGCAAAGCGCCGCCGCCCAGGAGGCAACTTACCAGTCCGGCGCCGATGAGCAGGCGCGCTATTATTCCGATGATCGGTCCGCCGAAGTCGAACAGCAATGTTGTGAAGATGATTTTCACCCCGACCGCGCCGATAGCGACCAGCGCGATCGCAAGGCCAAACGTGATGACAACCGTGACGATGAGCAGCGGCAGCAGGAAAAGGATATCGACAATGGCGAGGCCGGCTAGCGCCATGGCCGCCGCCAACATGTTCGACATGCTCCAATGGGCCTCGAAACGGCGCAGCCCAGCCTCGGCTCGCAGTTCCCTGGCAATTCTGGCAGGATCGCCCAATGCCGCCGCGACCTCCGCCTCGCTGCGGCCGGAAGCATCGGATTCGGCGAAATGGGCAGCGTAGTCGGCGACGATATCCTCGATCTCTTGAGGCGGCAGGCCGGCAAGCCCCAGTCTCAGCGTGCGCAAAAAGGCGTCCCTGGTCATGGCAAATCCTCAAGAAGTTTATCGACGGCGCCCGCAAAGGAACGCCAGTCGCGGCGATGCGCTTCGAAAATCGTCCGGCCGAGCGGCGTGAGCCGGTAATACTTGCGGGGTGGACCGTTGCTCGATTCGACGATGCGAGTGGCCACCAGGCCGTCATTCTGCATCCGTCGCATCAGTGGATAGATCGTACCTTCCCCCATGCCGACGGCGGCAACCAGCGTGCTGGCGATTTCATAACCGTAGCTTTCACCCCGCGACAGCACGGCCAGGACGCAGAGGTCAAGGGCGCCTTTTCGCAATTGGACTTGGATAGAGTCGGTCATGAATGCCTCGAGTTTACAATATGCATATAACAAGCTATCTGTTTATGCAAGGTAGTGGATCGGCTTTGTGAAGTTGCTCGTCGGTAATCCCGACGCGACCACGGTCGTTCATGGCTGGCTCGCATGGTTACGGCCGCAACTGCAACCCTACCGGCTCGTACCTCTCGTCAAACGGAGCAATGACAATGATCCGCCTGCGCTTCTTTCTTGCCGCCTTCTTTTGCCTTGCGGCCCCGCTGGCGCATGCCGCCGGCTTCCAACTCATCGAGATTCCGGCCGATGGGCCACTTCCAGCGCTGAAGGGAGGGATCTGGTATCCCTGCGCTCAGCCGGCAGGCGATGTGACCATCGGCCCCTTCACCATGTCGGTTACCAAGGATTGCCCGATCATGGGCGAGACGCTGCCACTTGTCGTCGTCTCACATGGCAGGATCGGCAGTGCTCTCGGCCATCGTGACACGGCCGAGACGTTGGCCGATGCCAGTTTCGTCGTCGTCGCAATCAGCCATCCCGGCGACAACTCACTGGACCAGAGCCGTACCCGCGACTTCTCGGTCTTCGTCGAGCGGCCGGCCGACATCAGGCGGGTGATCGACTTCGTGCTCGGCCCATGGCCGAACGCAGGCAAGATCGATGCCAGGCGCATCGGCATGTTTGGCTTTTCGCGCGGCGGATATACCGGGCTTGTCGCAATCGGCGCCAATCCGCACTTTGGAAAACGCCTGAGGCTATGCGACGGCAACAGCAGTGCGCTATGTGATCAAGTTCACAAGGGCGAGCTTCCGGAGCTCGCCCATGATCCACGCATCAAGGCCGCGGTGATCGCCGATCCGCTCAGCGTCTTTTTCACGCCGGATAGCTTCGAGAACGTCAAGATACCCGTACAGCTATGGGGCTCCGAGCGTGGCGGCGACGGCGTGACGCCGGAAAGCGTGGTGGCGATCAGCAATCAATTGCCGACAAAACCCGAATTTCACGCGGTACCCAATTCCCAGCATTTCGATTTCCTGCCCCCGTGCCCGGCCGAATTAGCAAAGTCTGCGCCAGAAATCTGTGCCGACCGTTCGGGCTTCGATCGCGCCGAATTCCATAGGAAGTTCAATGCCGAAGTACTCGCCTTCTTCCGCAAGCACCTGGTGGACGTGCAGTAGCTGTAGAAAGAGCGTCTAGTCCCTCTACCCGGCTGTCATTTGGCTTTGCAGGCTCAATAAGCTGTCAGCAGGTTCTGCCCAAAATTCGGCTCGACACCGAGCAGTGGCGCAGCGCGGCTGACGATGTCGTGAACCATGGGTGCCGCCGTTTCGGCGGCGAGGTTCAAATTGTGCAGGCCCGTCAGCGGCTGGTCGATGAAGGACAGCACCACATATCTAGGGTTTTCCATCGGGAAAGCGGCGAGGAAGGAATTGAAGCTCAGCTTGTGTGAATAGACGCCATTGATCACCTTGTTCGCCGTGCCCGTCTTCCCGCCGACGTGGAAGCCGGGGACATCGGCAGTCTTGCCGGTGCCCTGTTCGCCGTTCAGCTTGAACAGATATCTGATGACGTCGCTGGTGCTCTTTTTAACGACCATCTTTTCGGTCTTCTCAGCGTCTTCCCGTGTCCGTGGCAGGAAGGTGGGCTCGATCAGCTCACCACCGTCGATGAGGGCGGCTCCAGCAACTGCCGTCTGCATCGGCGTGGTGGCGACGCCATGGCCGAAGGCGATGGTGATCGAGTTGATCTTCTTCCACACTTTCGGCTGGCTCGGAGCTTTCACCTCGGGTAGCTCCGTCTGCATCCTCGAGAGCAAGCCGAAGCGGGTCAGATAGGTCTTCTGGACGTCCATCCCGACCTTGTCCATGATCTTTGCGGTGCCGATGTTGGACGAGTAGCGGAAGATTTCGGGTACGGTCAGCCAACGACGCGGGACGTCGCGGTCGTCGTGGATGGTGAAGCCGCCGTAGTGTAGGGGTGCGCTGGCATCGAATGTGTCGGTCAGCTTGATCGTGCCGGTGTCGATGGCCATCGCGATCGAGAACGTCTTGAACACCGAGCCCATTTCGTCGGTGCCGTCGGACATGCGATTTAGCCAACCCTTGATGTCCGCCTGCGGGTCATTCGGATCGAAATCGGGAGCCGATGCCATGGCCAGCACCTCGCCGGTATGGATATCGAGGATGACCGCACCGGCCGACTGAGCCTGATATTGGCCGATCGCATCCGACACGACGTTGTGTACGATGTTCTGGACACGAAGATCGATCGACAGATGGACAGGCTGCAGGCTGTCGCGGCTCGTCATGCCGGCGGAGGTGAGATCTGAAAGCCCCTGCCCATCGAGATACTTCTCGATGCCAGCGACACCATGGTTGTCGATGTCGACATAGCCGAGGATATGGGCGGCGGTGCGTCCCCCCGGATAGAATCGCTTTACCTCCGGGCGGAAACCGATTGCTGGAATTCCAAGCCCCAGAACCTCGTTCTGCTGTTTCGGGGTCAGCTGGCGCCGCAGCCACGCGAAGTGCGATCGCTTGTCTGAAAGCTTTTGATACAACGTCTTTTTATCGAGGTCAGGGAATAGTGTCGAAAGCTTCTCCACCGCCTCGTCGACATCGACGATATGAAACGGCTCGGCAAACATCGACACCGTCCGTATATCGGTCGCCAGAAGCTCGCCGTTGCGGTCAACAATGTCGGGGCGCCACGCAATCACGGGACCAGACGGGATATTCGCCGTATCGACCGCCGGCTGAGAGTCGAAGTAGACGAGCTTTCCGCATATGGCGAGATAAGCCATCGTGAGCACGCCAGCCAAAGTCAGGATACGAGACTTTGCCTGCCTGTTCTTGCGGCCCGATGCCACAATATTGCGCCTGCGTGCCCCGGAACTGAATGTCAATTCCACGAGACGACCGCTCTTTATACTGAACGTGTGAAGGATCGACATTTCTATGCAAATTCAGAGGATTGAGGAGGGGAAAGAGGGGTTTCCTATAAGCCTGATTTTTAGGTTAAGGCGTTTAAATAAATCTTAACAGCACATTAAATTTTGTTCACAAAGCTTACGCATGTTTTCCCGTCCAACGGCATTGGAGCCCATTCTCAAAACACCATTCGCCCTCGATATCGCCTGATCCAGCCACATGCCGGTTTATGCGACTGCGCTTAAACTTAGCTTGACGGCAGACGTAGCAACGCTACCCTCTCCCACAACTGACGACCGCTTGGGCTTTGGGAGGAGACCGTGGGAATGTCGGACCGCGAATTGCATGCCTCGCAGGTTCAATCCGCCCTGGTGGGAAGTGCGGCGGCGCAATCGGCTGTCGTTGCGTCCTGGAGCCGTTCCATGCGCCTCTATGGACTCGACCCCGAAGACGGGGCGTCGCCGGATGTTTTGACGGAAGCCGAGTTCAGGCAGGTGCGCGAGCGCCTGGGATCGCTTGTGCAGACGGCGCAGGCAAGCCTCGATCGCCTCTATTCGGCGGTCGGCGGCGCCGGATGCTGCGTGCTTCTGGCAGACAAGGATGGCGTGCCGGTCGACCGGCGCGGATCGGTCGCCGATGACGCGGTCTTTTGCAAGATGGGCCTTTGGACCGGTGCGGTCTGGAGCGAGGAGCGCGCCGGCACCAACGGCATCGGCACGGCGCTTGCCGAACAGCGTGCATTGACCATCCATCGCGACCAGCATTTCTTCAGCCGCAACACGGCGCTGTCCTGCACGGTCGCGCCGATCTTCGATCATCGCGGTCGGTTGATGGCGGCAATCGACGTCTCTTCGGCCCGGTCCGACCTGACGGAGGATTTCGTCAAGCTGATTGCGCTTGCCGTCGGCGAAGCCGCCCGGCATGTCGAGGCTGAAAACTTCCGCCTTGCCTTTCCGAAGGCGCGGATCGTGCTGGCGCAGAGCGGTGCCGACCCCCTACAGGAGCGCGCCGCGAACGCTCTGCTTGCCGTCGATGACGACGATCTCGTCATCGGTGCGTCCCGCTCGGCCCGGCATCTTCTCGGCCTGACCGACGAAGCGCTCAGCAGGGCGCTGCCGGCAGCCGACCTCCTTGGCCAGCGCAAGACTGCGCGGCAGGACTACGCGACGGCTGAGCGAAGTGTCATTCAACGCGCTCTCGCTCGCACCTCCGGCAATATTTCCGCCGCCGCAATGATCATGGGCATCAGCCGCGCCACCCTGCACCGAAAATTGAAGAAGCTCGGCTTCGACTGAGCGCCGGTCGCGCTTAAGCCGGTGCTGCAGCGATATCGCAGTGCGACCTGTCGCAAAACTGCGACATCTTACCGATCTTGTTTCATCCCCTGGGGAGACAGAGCCGCAGACGCGGCGTCATTGTGATGCCGGTGCCGCGGAGGCGGCATTGTCACAATGTACGGTCTTCGCCGATGCGAATCCTTGCATCCCGAAGACCTCGCCAGGGAGGAAAACCAATGAACAAGGTAGAATTTCACCGAACCGTCAGGCCGAACTTCAAGAAGCGCTACGGCAATTTCATCGGCGGCAAATTCGTCGAACCGAAATCCGGGCGCTATTTCGAAAACACCTCGCCGGTCAACGGCCAGGTGTTGTGCGAGATTGCTCGATCCGATGCGCAGGACGTTGACGCCGCTCTCGATGCGGCCCATGCCGCCAAGGATGCCTGGGGCCGCACCAGCGTCGCGGAGCGCAGCCTTCTGCTCAACAGGATCGCCCAGGTGGTGGAAGACAATCTGGCGCTCTTGGCACAGGCCGAGACCTGGGACAACGGCAAGCCGATCCGCGAAACGATGGCAGCCGACCTTCCACTCGCCGTCGATCATCTGCGCTATTTCGCCGGCGTCATCCGGGCGCAGGAAGGCAGCATTTCCGAAGTCGACCATGATACGGTCGCCTATCATTTCCATGAGCCGCTCGGAGTCGTCGGCCAGATCATTCCGTGGAACTTCCCGCTGCTGATGGCGATCTGGAAGCTTGCGCCCGCGCTGGCCGCCGGCAATTGCGTGGTGATCAAGCCGGCCGAACAGACCCCGGCATCCATTCTGGTCTTCGCCGAGCTGATCGCCGATATTCTGCCGCCCGGCGTCCTCAACATCGTCAACGGCTTCGGTCTCGAGGCCGGCAAGCCTCTGGCATCCAGCCCGCGCATCGCCAAGATCGCCTTTACCGGCGAGACGACGACAGGCCGGTTGATCATGCAATATGCCAGCCAGAACCTTATTCCGATCACGCTGGAACTGGGCGGCAAATCGCCGAACATCTTCTTCAAGGATGTCGCCGAAGAAGACGACGATTTCCTCGACAAGGCGATCGAAGGCTTCGTCATGTTCGCTCTCAACCAGGGTGAAGTCTGCACATGCCCGAGCCGTGCCCTGATCCATGAGTCCATCTACGACAGGTTCATGGAAAAGGCTTTGAAGCGTGTCGAGGCCATCGTCCAGGGCGATCCGCTCGACCCGGCAACGATGATCGGAGCGCAAGCGTCCAGCGAGCAGTTGGAGAAGATCCTCTCTTATCTCGACATCGGCAAGCAGGAAGGCGCCGAGGTGCTGATCGGCGGTGAACGCAATGTCCTGCAGGGCGATCTGGCCGCGGGCTATTACGTCAAACCGACGGTCTTCAAGGGCCACAACCGCATGCGGATATTCCAAGAGGAAATCTTCGGGCCTGTCGTCTCCGTCACCACCTTCAAGGACAATGACGAGGCGCTTTCGATCGCCAATGATACGCTTTACGGTCTCGGCGCTGGTATCTGGAGCCGCGATGTCAACACCTGCTATCGCTTCGGCCGCGCCATCCAGGCCGGGCGCGTCTGGACCAATTGCTATCATGCCTATCCGGCGCATGCCGCCTTCGGCGGCTACAAGCAGTCCGGTATCGGTCGCGAAAACCACCTGAAGATGCTGGAGCATTATCAGCAGACGAAGAACATGCTCGTCAGCTACAGTCCGAAGAAGCTCGGCTTCTTCTGAGCCCGAGACGTCTGTTCCGAGCGTAACTCGCCGGAGGCGGAGCAACGGGCTCCGCCTCCGGACATCATTGGGAGGAAGCATCATGAACGATCAGGTCAGCGCCACCCCGGCCGCCCTCGATCTCATTAAGACTTTGCAGTCGGAATACGGGCCGATCCTGTTTCATCAGTCGGGCGGCTGTTGCGATGGCTCCTCGCCGATGTGCTATCCGCAGAACGATTTCATCGTCGGAGATCATGATGTGCAGCTAGGGGAAATCGGCGGTGCGCCGGTCTATATCAGCGGGCCGCAATACGAAGCGTGGAAACACACGGAACTGATCATCGACGTCGTGCCCGGCCGGGGCGGCATGTTCTCGCTCGACAATGGCCGCGAGGTGCGCTTCCTGACACGCTCACGCATCTGCGCCGTTCCGGGATCCTAGCCGTTTCGGATTACAGCGGTAGAACCCCATGAGAACGGCCGATCGTGATGATCGGCCGCTCCAATTGTCATATTGAATTCACGCAAATGTTTGCGCCTTGACCGTTGCGTACCGGTCAGAATTCTTCCCACGCACCGGCTGTTGCCGCAGCGCTGCCCGCCCCCCCGAAGGCACCGGCAAGCTTGGCACGGAGCGATCGGGCCGGCGAGGCCGCCGGGGCCGACTGCTGGGTGGCCGCAGCCGGCCGCTGATAGCTTCGATCGCCTTGGAGGGTGAACTGGCCGATCAGATTGTTCAGGGAAGCTACTTCCTTGGCGAGGCTATGGCTGGCCGCAGTGGACTGCTCGACCATGGCGGCATTTTGCTGCGTTCCCTGATCGATGGTGTTGACCGCCGTATTGATCTCCTGCAGGCCGGTTGCCTGTTCGCGAGCGGCTTCGACGATCGCCCGCACATTATGATCGATTTCCTCGACCTCCTTGACGATCTGTTGCAGCGAATCTCCGGTTTTTGTGACGAGGTCGACACCGCTGTGAACCTGCTGGCCGGATGTTGATATCAGTGCCTTGATCTCCTTGGCCGCCTTGGCGGAGCGCTGCGCCAGTTCACGGACTTCCTGGGCAACGACCGCAAAGCCCTTGCCCGCGTCGCCGGCACGGGCCGCCTCGACGCCTGCATTCAGCGCCAGGAGGTTCGTCTGGAATGCAATGTCATCGATGACGCCGATGATGTTGCTGATTTCGCTCGACGACTTCGAGATTGCCTCCATCGCGGCAACCGCCTCGCGCATGACGTCGCCCGATTTTTGCGCGCCGATGCGGGCGCGGCCGACCAGCGAACCTGCTTCCTCTGCCCGCCGGGTGGAGTCCTTGACGGTGGTTGTGATCTCTTCCAGCGCCGCGGCGGTTTCCTCGATTGAAGCAGCCTGCTGTTCGGTCCGCTTGGAAAGATCGTCGGATGCCGAGCGGATCTCGTTCGCGCCGGCCTCGATGGCCTGGGCATTGTCGCCGACGGCGCGCAGCGTATCCTGGAGCTTCGCCATCGAGGAATTGAAGTTGGCACGGAGCTGATCGAGATGGGCAACGAAGGGTTTGTCGATGCGATAGGTCACGTTGCCGTTTGAAAGCTCGGCGAGGCCCGCGGCCAATCCATCGACGGCAAACTGGGTGTCGGCCGCATCCTTCGCCTTCTGTGCCTCGCGTTCGAGCCTCTCCTTTTCCGAGAGGTTGCGGCCGGCATCGGCTTCTCGCTCCAGCCGAATGCGCTCGATTGCATTGTCGCGGAAGACCGACACGGCTGCGGCCATATGACCGACCTCATCCTGACGCTCGATACCGGACACAGCTTCCTCGGTCTCGCCTCTGGCCAGCGACGCCATGCGGGCGCGCAGCCGCTCGATCGGTGTCGTGATGCCACGGGCGGAGATCAGGAGGGCAATCAGGATTGCCGTGGCAAAGATGATACCGAGCGCAATCAAGGTATAGGCGATGGTATGGTCCGTTTGCTCGCTAAGTCTGTTGCTTTCGGCGGCTAAGTTCTTGTTCAAGGCGTCGAGCCAGCTGCGAACTGTCAGCATCTGCGTCTCGATAAGGGGATCCGCCTGCTTCAACAGGCGAGTGGCCGTATCATTGTCATCAACCATACCAGCCCTCACGGCCTGATCCGTCAATGCAATGATAGTGTCGGCCTGAGCCTTGAACGTGTCTATTGTTTTTGCCTCGGCGGGCATGAGACGCTTAGCGTTCGCGAGGCGTTCGAAGAGAACCTTCTTGTTGTCGTCATAGTCCTTGGTAATTTTTTCTATTTTCGGGTCTTTTGAGCTGTAGACCAGGACTTGATAGGTATTGTAGCTGAGCGCTGTCATCCGCTGACTTGAGCGCGATATCTCTACTGCGGCCGTTTCGTCTTTCGAGATGAAATCGGAATAGGTCGAGACGGTGTTTTTGTATTGGCTTGAAACAACGAGGACGCCCGCTATCCCAATCAGGCAGATCGGGATAATAATGGACAGAACCTTTGTTCTGATCTTGGCGTTCTGCAGGAATGACATAACTTGGCTCGCGCGTGATGAAGTTCAGGCGATCGCTCGGCGATAAGGGTCGTCGCACGCGTCAGCGATGGTCTGCTTCGAGATCGGGGGGATTGATTACAGAGAGGGAGCGTCCTGCTCGTCGCCGTTGGCGCTGTACCGTTAGAGGACCATGCCTGGCTGAAAAAACCATTAATGAGACCGAATTCGACAGCGATTTGTTAAAATGCATGACGATCTCTTCGAAAAGCCAAACATGCGGTTGCATCAATCGTCTCTTTGCTGATCGCTGCTTCGTATTGTTCGCAGCAGCGGGTCTTGACAGCAGGCGTATTCTTCCTCCTTATAACGCACAATTTGGTTACTTATCGAGAGCGATATCATCGCCCTGACGATCGAACCAAATCCAAACGGCTTGGAGGGAGGAAATCCATGTCTGTTGAAACGACCCGCAGATCCGTGCTGATGGGGGCCTTGGGTTTGGCCGGCGCGATGACGTTCTTCGGTGCGGCATACGCTGAGACGACGCGGCTGCGTCTTGCCTGGTGGGGCGGCAATGAGCGTACCCGCAGAACGCAGGAGGTGCTGAAGCTCTATCAGCAGCATGTCACCGGCGTTGAGCTTGCGGGCGAGGTCAGCAACTCGGAATACTTCACGAAACTCGCGACGCAGGTTGTCGGGCGCAGTGCACCGGATATTTTCCAGCTCGAACCCAACAGCTTCGCCGATTTCGTCAAGCGCGACTGCGTGCTTGCCCTCGACGGTCTCATGCCCAATCCGATTGATGCCGCTGGGATCAGTCGCGCCATGCTGGATCTTTGCGCGGTCGACGGTAAGATCTGGGGCATCCCCCAGGCCCTCAACTCCTTCGCCATGATGTACGACAAGGATGCCTTTGCGACCGCCGGCGTGGCGCCGCCCGACGCCCAAACCAGCTGGGATGATTATGCGGATCGCATGGTCGAGCTGACCAAGGCGCTCAATCGTCGCCGGTACTGGGGCTCTTGCGACGCCAGCGGCTACAGCTACGCCTTCCAGGTCTGGCTGCGCCAGCGCGGCCGCGACCTGTTTACCGCCGATCAGGCTCTGGGCTTCGGCAAGGACGATGTGGCCGAATGGTTTGCCTACTGGGACAAGTTGCGCCAGCGCGGCGGCTGCGTGCCGGCCGATGTCGCAGCGCTCAGCCCGGATTCGACGATCAACCTCATGCCGTTGATCCAGGGCAAGGCGGCGACGAGCTTCGCCTTTTCCAACCAGATCGTCGGCATGCAGGCGACAACGCCGGTACAGCTGGCAATGACCATGTTTCCGAATGGAGGCGCCGGGGCAAAACCCGGGCAGTTCTATCGGCCGGCGAGCAGCTGGTCGATCTACGCGCAGTCCCCAAATCCCGAGGCGGCCGCGCGCTTCGTCAATTTCTTCGTCAGCGATCCCGAAGCGGCCAAGATCCTCGGCGTGGAGCGGGGTGTGCCGATGAGCCCAGCGCTGCGCGCATCGATCCTGCCGACGCTACGACCGGTCGAGCGGGCCACGGTGGAGTATATCGATGCCATCGCGGATAAGGTTGGCCCCTATCCTCCGCCACCTCCGAAAGGGTCGCAGCAATTCGGCCAGCTGATGAAACGGGCGGCCGATGCGGTGGCCTTCAACAGTGCCTCCATCAGCGACAGCGCTGCTACTCTGATGAAAGACGCGCATTCCATTCTCTGAGTGCCCGCCGCAATTTGAGGAAAGATCCCATGCAGGCCGCTGCCAACACCCTAGAGGCGAGAGAGCATCTCACGGCGGAGTTCGATGCCCATCCCTGGCTGTTCGAACATCATGCGACGGCAGGGCAGCGAAGCGAGCAGGAAGCTTTCATTGCCGAACTGGCACAGCGCCTGCCGCTGCGGATCGGCGAGGCCTGTTTCCTGTCGCCCAGGGCGCACATCTTCCCCGACAGCCTGATGCTCGGCGACCGCTGCATTGTCGCTGCGGGGGTGCGGATCCATGGCCAGCTCATCGCGGGTGATCATTGCTCGTTCAATTTGAATGCGTCCGTGATCGGTCATGTCCGGATGGGATCCTGGGTCCGCGTTGCTGCCGGCGCGGTGCTGGCCGGCTTTGACCACATCGCGGACGATCCGGAGAAGCCGATCGCCTTGCAGGGCGTTTCCTTCAAGGGCATCGAGATTGGCGACGATGTCTGGATCGGCGCCAATGCGGTGGTGACCGATGGGATCCGGATCGGCAACCATTGCATCATTGCCGCCGGGGCGGTCGTGACGCGCGACGTGCCCGACTATGCGCTCGTCGGTGGCAATCCCGCGCGATTGATCCGTGATCGCCGCCGGCCGCGTTCTTCGTCACCTCCGGACCCTCTTGTGGCTGAAATAAAGGTCTTCAGCGATCGGATCGGAAAGGAGTGGTCCGGGATTCTCGCCGCCCATGCCGCGCCTACACCCGATCGCGCGTCGTGGTATCTGGATCCGCGCAACAACGGGAACGCACCGTTTCGCGCCGATTGCGATGCGATCCAGATCGCGGCGATGTTCGGCGCGGTTCCGGATCCCTTCACCAAGGAGGAGTGGACCGACCGGCTTGCGGCACTCCAGGATCCGGCGACGGGGCTCTGCTTCAATGCAGATACGGTCCAGGCTGTTCGCGACAATCCGCCGGCCGATCCCGGTGGCGACAATCTCTACAATATCCTTTGTGTCGGCTATGCCCTGGAATGCCTCGGTGCTGCCTTCCGTCATCCGATCGCCTGGGCGTCCCGCCTTGATCCCGGCACGCTGCAGCGCGCATTGGACGGTCTTCCCTGGGTCGGCAGGGGCTGGTCTTCGGGCGCCTGGGTCGATGCGCTCGGCACGGCTTACTACCTCAACACTCGCAGTTTCGGCGATCCGGGAGAGCTGGCGACCCTGATGGGCTGGCTGACCACCCGCGCGGATCCGGTGACCGGCCTCTGGGGCGGTCCGGTCGGCGACGACTGGCTGCAACCGGTGAATGGCTTCTACCGGCTGACGCGCGGAACCTACGCGCAATTCGGCATTCCATTGCCCTATCCCGAACGGACGATCGATGCCGTGCTGGCCCATCTGCGCCGCAACGGCCGGTTCGAGCGCGCCCGTTTCGATGCCTGCAATGTCCTCGACGTCGTTCACCCGCTGATGCTCTGCGCCCGGCAGACGGACTATCGCGCGGAGGAAGTTGCGGAGGTGATGCGGCATTTCCTGAGCGCGGCGCTCCGGCACTATACGCCTGGGCAGGGTTTTGCCTTTGCGCGGAGCGAGGCCCCCGGCCTGCAGGGCACAGAAATGTGGCTGTCGATCGTCGGTCTCATCCTGACATATCTGGGTCTGTCCGATGCGGCGAGCTTCCAGCTCGTCGGGGTGCATCGCTGGGATCCGGCGCTGCCTGTCGGCAATATCCGCTGGCCGGCGCTCGCAGTGCGATGACGCGCTTCACAGTGCGTCATCGTCTGTTGATCTCGCCGTTTCCCCGTCAGGCGGCGCCAGCCGTGTCCAGCGTGGGATAATCGATATAACCCTTCTCGCCGGCCGAGAAAAACGTGTCCCTGTCCGGCGCGTTGAGTGCCGCGCCCTTGAGGAAACGGGCGGGCAGGTCCGGGTTGGCAAGAAATGTGCTGCCGAACACGGTCGCATCGGCTTGTCCCTTGTCCAGTGCTGCCTCGGCCTTGGCCTGGTCGAGCCCGCTGCCCATCAGATAGGCGCCATTGAAAAGCGGCTTCAGAGCCGAATGATAATCGACTGTCGTTCCGAACAGCGCAACATGCAGATAGGCGAGATTGAACGTGTTCAACTGCCGGACGAGATAGGTGTATGTCTCCTGCGGGGTGGCGTCGGAAACGTCGTTGTAGTTCATCTCCGGCGAGATTTTGATGCCGACCCGATCGCTACCGGCCTCTTCGACCATCGCCTTCAACACGTCGAGGATGAAACGGGCGCGGTTCTCGATCGAGCCGCCATATTGATCCTCGCGCTTGTTGCTGCCTGAGGAGAGAAACTGTTCCGGCAGATATCCCGAAGCGCCATGCAGTTCCACGCCATCGAAACCGGCTTCGAGCGCCCGGCGGGTGGCCGCGCGATACCCGGCGATGACATCGGCGATTTCGGCGAGGCTCAGCGCGTGCGGCGTGACGAAGTCCTGCTGGCCGGTGGCCGTCCACGTCTGACCGGCCGGCTTGATGGCCGAGGGTGCGACGGGCTGTGCGTTCCCCGGAAGCAGCGAGGGGTGAGAGATGCGGCCGCAATGCATGATCTGCATGAAGATGCGGGCGCCGCGCGCATGG
Source organism: Rhizobium sp. AP16 (assembly GCF_000281735.1). Classification (NCBI taxonomy): domain Bacteria; kingdom Pseudomonadati; phylum Pseudomonadota; class Alphaproteobacteria; order Hyphomicrobiales; family Rhizobiaceae; genus Rhizobium; species Rhizobium sp. AP16. The sequence goes on from NZ_AJVM01000001.1 coordinate 96,035, forward strand.
ACTGCATCCGTCACGCGCTTCCAAGCGGCAACCTGGGTGTCGGTCTCGATACCGGGCGTGCGGACATAGCCCTTGCCCGTTGCAGCTGGGTATACGCCTTCGCTGATGATCAGCCCGGCATCTGCCCGCTGGCTGTAATAGGTCGCCACGATATCCGTGAGCACGCCGTCGTCGTCATTGGCACGGGAGCGCGTCATTGGCGCCATGACGAAGCGATTGGGAAGTTCGTACCGTCCGATCCGGACGGGTGTGAAGAGGTTGCTCATGTTTGGACGTGTCCTTCTTGGTTGCGTCCGCAATACATGGTCACTGCTTCGAACGGGATAAATAGAAGAAAATGGAAATGATTGGTCCGTTGATGGCGCAATGATGCGGAGCTTCTGGGCGACATGGCTCCGTGTGTGGCCCGCAACGCAAATCGCAGATTCACTCTCGCTATCGGAAGTGGCCGAACAGATGCTAGGATCGACGTTAGTCGATCGGGCCGCATTGCTTTGCGAAGTCTCGCTTGAAGGCCACGTCATTGCGCGTCCCGCCTTGCAAAACACAGGACGGTGATGATGTGATCATGGAAATGGATGCTGATTTGTTCTGAAGACTGCACTGGGAGGAGGGCCCAATGACCATGATCCATCAGGCGCTGTATCGCGAGCGGCTGACATCCGCAGAGAGGGCGGTCGCCATGATCCCGTCCGGCGCGAAGGTCGCCATGCCGCTGGCTGCCGGTCAGCCACCCGCCATCCTTGCGGCGTTTGCCGAACGAGCCCGCGCGGGAGCCGTTAAGAATGTGCGGCTCCATTATCTCCTTTGCACAGGCGTCGCCGGCACCAGCGTGTTCGATTTCGAGCTGCGCGATGTGATCGTCCCGATGAGTTATTTTCATGGGGGCGTGGAGCGCGCGCTCGACAAGAGGCGATCGGCGGAAGCGTTGCCCGCCGTCGACTTGGTGCCGTGCCATTTCAGCCAGGTGCCGCGCTCGATGATCGAGCATGTCGGCGTGGACACGTTGATTGCGACCGTCTCGCCGATGGATGCGGATGGCAATTTCAGCCTCGGGGCCAGTACCGACTACGCGCTCACGGTATCGCGGAAGCCCGGGATCCGGGTGATCCTCGAGGTCAATCCCAACATGCCCTATGTGCGGGGCGATTGCATGATCCCCGTATCAAGCGTGACGGCGTTGGTCGAAAATGATGCCGGCCTGCCGATCTTGCCAGCCGCCCCGCGCAATGAAGTGGATGATGCCATCGGTGCGATCATCGCGGGCCTGGTGGAAGATGGCGATTGTCTGCAAATGGGTATCGGTGCCTTACCCGATGCGGTGTGCTCGGGGCTTTCTCGTCATCGCCATCTTGGCATCCATACGGAGATGATGACGCCGGGGCTCGCCAGGCTGATCAAGGCAGGTGTGGTCGACAACAGCCGCAAGCAGACACATGTCGGGCGGTCCATCTTCACCTTTGCACTGGGAGATCAGGCGCTCTACGACTTCCTGAACAACAATCCGGACGTCGAAGCCTACCCGGTCGATTATGTGAACAATCCCTTCGTCATTGCCCAGAATGACCGGGTGGTGTCGGTCAATGCGACGCTGCAGATCGATCTGAACGGCGCGTGCAATTCGGAGTTCGTAAACGGAAGGCAATTCAGCGCATCCGGCGGCCAGGTTGATTTCGTGCGTGGCGCCTATGCCTCGCGCGGCGGGCGATCGATCATCGCCTGTCATTCCACCGCGGCGAAAGGCACGCTCTCGCGCATTGTTCCGGCGCTGACGGGACCGGTGACGACATCACGCAACGATACGCATATCGTCGTGACTGAGTATGGATGGGCGAACCTCAAGGGCAAGTCCGTGGCCGAGCGAGCAAGGGCGCTGATCGGGCTGGCCCACCCCGATTTTCGCGAGGATCTGGACCGGGCAGCCCATGGGGCAGGGCTTTATGCTGATGCTGCGTTGGATGCACGGGCTGTGAACACCGACCGTTGAGATGAGAAGGTCGTCGGTTCATATCCCTTCAAGAGCACCTTTTGCGGTTTTTGTTACCTCAACGGAATGACGAGGTCTGACCTTCGAACCCTTGCAAGGCGACGAATTACAACTCTTGAGCATCAGATAAAAAGGGCGTCTATTTCCGCTTGTTCCTCGATGTGGCGACCACGCTGCCGAGGACTGCTCACCAACCTGGGCTTAAGCGGCATTGACATCGTGCCTATTGACCGCCCCGGATGAAATCCGCAATCCGTTCGGCGATCATGATGGTGGGTATGTTGGTGTTGGCGCAGGGGATCGATGGCATCAGCGAGGCATCGCAGACCCGCAGTCCCTCGACGCCGTAAACCCGGCCTGTAGCGGAGGTAACGGCCATGGGATCGTCCGGCGATCCCATGCGGCAGGTGCCGGAGGGATGCCAGGTGCCGCCGACGTGCCGGCGGACGAATTCGGTCAGCATCGCATCGTCGGTGAGCAGCTCTTCCATGGTGGTGCCGAGGGTGACGACGGAATGGATGAGGGCGGCACGCAAGGGACCCGCGAGGTCGAGCATCGCCGACAATGCACCGCGCTGGATCGCATTCCATGCGCCGGGAACAGCGACTTTGGCGACGCGCGGGGAATAGCTGGAGGGAAACACCGTGCCCCGATAGCCATTCATATGCGGATCGAGCAGTGCATGCGCGCCCATGCGCAATGCCAGTTTCAGTCGTTCGAGATCGCGTTCGTCCGTCAGCAGTCGGAAATCGACCTCGGGTTCCGCCAGCGGATCGTCAGACCCAAGCTTCAGGACGCCGCGCGAGTAGGACTTATTGACCCAGAAGAACAGGCTGCCCATCCGCAGGCCGACCGAATGCCAGCCGGAGCGTGACAGGATGGCGGCATGCATATCGCCCTGTGGTGTATCGGGAAGGCCAGAGGAAAAACGCCAGATCGATTGCTCGTGGTGTTCCGTGCGGTCGCGCACCCGCATTCGTGGCGGCAGATAGGCGGCGACCGCGATGGACGGATGTTCCATCAGGTTGCGGCCGATGCCCGCGCGCGATGAGATGACGGGAATGCCGAGCGCTACGAGATCCGTGCCGGGACCGATGCCGGAACGCAGCAGCAGCGCCGGGGAATGGATTGCGCCCGACGCCACGATGACTTCGTGTGCCCTGATCGTCTGGGGGCGTGTGCCCGTGAGTGTGGCGCCAATCGCCCGCGTGCCCTCGAAGAGAATACGCGTCGCGGTGCTGTCGGTGATGATCGTGAGGTTCGGGCGCCGGCGAACATCGGGTGTGAGATAGGCAATCGAGGTCGGCAGGCGTTCGCCGGCATCGCTGACGGCGACGGCGCCCCGGAACGTGCCGTTCTCCCAAGGGCCATTCTGGTCGGGCCGGATCGGATGTCCCCGTGTCTCCAGCGTCTTCATCACGCGATCGACGAAGGGCGATATCCTTTCGTCCGTGATCCGCCGGATCGACAGTGGTCCGTTCGCTCCATGCAGGGGGCCGCCGAAATCCCGGTCGGCCTCTATTCTGCGGAAATAGGGCAGGCAGCTCTCCCATCCCCATCCGGTCGCACCCAATCCCTCCCATTCGGCGTAGTCGGACGGTGCGCCGCGATTGGCCATCAGCGCGTTGATGGCGGAGCCGCCGCCGAGAATCTTCGCCTGCTCGTAGCGGCGGGATGAACGAGGGACGCTGTTTGATCGGGAAGAGCCCATCAACGCGGTGAGCGAGGACCATATGTTGCTGGTGTCGAGATAGGCGCGGCCGGGATAACGGCTGCGCACGTCATCGGGGATGTCGCCGGCGGCAATGTTGCGTCCAGCTTCGACAAGAACCACCATCCGCTTCGGATCTTCCGACAGCCGCGCCGCCAGAACGCATCCGGCCGAGCCGCCGCCGAGGATCAGGTGATCGGCAATCATGCGGCCTTCCCCTGGCGACGATCCGTGTTGCGCGCATTGATCGCCACCAGCATCACCAGGATGAAGGAAATCGCCGTCAGCAGCGAGCTGATCGATGCGATCGTCGGATCGATTTCGTCGCGCAGCGCGGTGAACATGCGCTTTGTCAGCGTCTGGTACTGGCCGCCGGAAATGAACAGCGAAACGACGGTCTCGTCCATCGCGGAAATGAAGGCAAACAGCATGCCGGAAATCACGCTGGGCCGGATCTGCGGCAGGGTGACGACGAAGAAGGTGCGCAACCGGTTCATGCCGAGGCTGCGCGACACCATCTCCTGCGTATGGTCGAATTTTCGAAGGCCGACCAGAACCGAGGTGATGACATAAGGCAGGCCGAGCATGACATTGGCGAGGATCAGGCCCGTCATGGTGGCAAGCAGGCCGATCTGGGCATAGACGAGAAAGACCCCGACGGCGGTGATGACGATCGGCACGATCAGCGGCAGGAGCAGCAGCATCTGCAGGCTGCGCACCAGCCGGGACGAGGTCATATCAAGCGCATAGGCGGCGGCCGTGCCGAAGATCGTCGCCAGGATGGCGCTCGAAACCGAGACGATAAGGCTGACGCGGGTCGCCTGCATCCATGCGGCACTGCTGAGATAGGCCTCGTACCAGCGCAGGGACCATGACGGAGGCGGGAACGACAGGAATCGGGCGCCGGAAAACGACATGGGCACGATGATGAGGATCGGGATGATCAGCCAGGCGAGGATAAGGGCGACGACGGCATAAAGCAGGATTTTGGGCATACGCATGCGTCACCTCGTTCCCATGATGCGTTCAAACGGGATGATCAGGCTCGCCAGGCGGAAGATGAGGAAGACACAGGCCATCAGCACCACGCTGATCGACGATGCCGCACCCCATTCATTGTAGACTTCGATGTTACGGGAGACCAGCATGGAGACCATGTAGGTGCGGCCGCCGCCCAGAAGTTCCGGCGTGATGTAGAAACCGAGCGTCAGCACGAAGACCAGAACCATGCCGGCGATCATGCCGGGCAGGGACAGGGGCAGGAAGACCCGCGCAAACACATGCGCCGGCGATCCGCCGAGGCTGGCTCCCGCCATCGTCAGCTCGGGCGGGATCTTCTTCATGGTCGCATAGAGCGGCAGCACCATGAAGGGCAGCAGGATATGAATGGTTGCCAGAACCGTGCCGAACTCGTTGTTGACGAGCAGCAGCGGGCTGTCGATCAGCCCGGCACTCTTCAGCGCCGAATTGACGATGCCGGTTCTCTGCAACAGGATGAGCCAGGCATAGGCGCGCACGAGCACGCTGGTCCAGAAGGGCAGCAGCACCATTGCGAGAATGAGCACGCTCCATCGCTGCGGCAGGCCCGCCGCCACATAGGCGACGGGATAGCCGAGCAGAAGCGTCGCGAGCGTCACCACGAACGCGATGCGGAAGGTTTGGAGGAAGGTCATCCAGTAGACGGAATCGGTCAGGAACCGTTCGTAGTTGACGAGCGTGAAACCGCCGTCCTGCCAGATCGACTGCCAGGCAAGCCAGAGCAGCGGCACGATCAGCAACGACACGACCACGAGCAGGGCAGGGGCAAGAAGCATCAGCATCAGCCTCTGCTCGCGCCGGTCATGACGCTCCGAAGGATTGCTTGTCGACACGGTCATGAATGACCCTCCATCGGCTGGGTGATTACTTCTGGATGAAGGATGCCCAGCGCTTCTGTGCTTCCTCGCCGGCCGGCGAACTCCACCACTTGTCCGACACCAGAACCTGCTTGGCGGCGTTCTCCGGCGAGCTTGGCATTTCAGCCGCGCGCTCCGGGGAAATCTTGCCGGTCTTGTAGGCCTCCGGATTGCCGGGGCCGTAATCGATATAAGTCGGGAAGTTCGCCTGGATCTCCGGCGTCATCGCCGCGTTGACGAATTTCACGGCGGTGTCGAGATTGGGCGCACCTTTCAGAATGCAAAGCGAGGTATATTGCAGAAAGCCCTGGTTGAATGTGTAGCTGATTGGGGCTCCTTCCTTGGCAACGGCGGTCACGCGACCGTTCCAGGCCATTTCCATATCGACCTCGCCGTCGGCAAGCAGCTGTGCCGACTGAGCGCCCGACGTCCACCAGACGGTAACGTAAGGCTTGATTTCCTCGAGCTTCTTGAAGGCGCGATCGACGTCCAGCGGATAGAGCTTGTCGGCGGGAACACCGTCGGCAAGAAGGGCTGCTTCCAGCGTGGCAAGCGGATGGTTGCGCAGTGCGCGCGTGCCCGGAAACTTCTTGATGTCCCAGAAATCCGCCCAGCTCTTCGGCGGGTTTGTTCCGAACTTGTCCTTGTTGTAGGCGAGCACGCTCGAATAGAACTCATAGGCCACGGAATAGGGGCTCTTGTATTCCGCGGGCATTTTTTCGGCATTGGGGATCTTGGAGAAATCGAGGGTCTCGATCATGCCCTGCTGGCCGCCACGGACGCAATCCTGCGTCGGCGTATCGACGACATCCCAGATCGGCTTGCCCGTTGACGTCTGGGTCTTGATGACCGGCCAGGCGTCCGGCGCGCTATCCTGATTGACGGTGATCCCGAGCAATTTGGCGACGGGATCAAGGATCGCTTTGGTCTGGGCGTCCTGATAGGCGCCGCCCTGGGATACGAAGGTGATCTGTTCAGCCGAAGCAAGGCCGGCCGAGAGGGCGATGGCTGACGCGGAAAGCACGAGAGTGGAAAATTTCAGTATCATGTCCGTTCTCCTCTTTTGGCAGGATTTCAAACCCCGCTTTTTTTGATGCGTGAAATGCTGGGTCTTATCGCCCGATTGCATCCAGGAACTGGTACCAGCCGGCGACGAGCCGGACGGCGGGTTCCCGGATGGGATAGAAGGGAACGGGTTTCAACCGTTCGGAAGTCAGAAGTCCGAGGTCGGGGCTCTCGCCTGCGATGATCGCGGCGACGTGTTTGCCCATGCTGGAGGCAAGCGCCACGCCGGTGCCGTTGTAACCGACCGCATAAACGACGCGTTCGTCCAGCCGTCCCACATGCGGAATGCTGTCCATGGTCATGGCGACGAGACCGGACCACCGATGGGTAACGGCGGCGTCGGAAAGTTCCGGGAACTGTCGCACCATCGCTTTGTGCAGCGCGGCGAAGGCGCTTTCAGAATCCGTCTTGCCGAAGGCGCCGCGGCCGCCATAGAGCAGCCGATCACCCGCCTTGCGAAACCAGCGCATCATCCGCCGGGTCTCGGTGTAGCTGCGGCCATTGGCCAAGAGAGCGCCCCCGGCTTTGCCGGACAGCGGTTCCGTGGCGATCATGGCCGAGCGGAAGGGGATGATCGCCTTGCGGACTGCCGTCGTCGCGCGTGTCAGGTCGGAATAGGAGTTGGTGGCGATCACGGCCTGTCTGGCGGTGATGGTGCCGTGAGGCGTTTCCAGACACACGCCGGAGCTCTCGCGCCTGAGGCCGGTGACCGGGGCATTCTCGAAGATGTGGATACCGGCGGCCTTCAGCCCGGCGGCAATGCCGAACACGAAATTGAGGGGGTGAATGACACCGCCATGGGTGTTGAGCATGCCGCCGGTGAAATCCCGCGAGCCGGTTTCCCTTTCCATGTCCCCCGGTGAAAGGATGGAGCAGGCGCTGTCGCCGAGCGCCTGCTGCAGCCAGTCCACTTCCGTCTTGAGAGCCTCAAGCGAGACCGCATTGTGGGCGCAGCGCAGCGAGCCCGTCGGCCGGTAGCCGGCGGATGCGATGCCGTAATCCTCGACCAGCTCGCCGACATGCTCGATGGCTTCGATACCGAGATCGTGCATGCGGCGGGCGGTCTCGATGCCGAACCGGCTGGCGATCTCGGAAAAGGCGAGCCGGAACTTTCCGGAGACGACGCCGCCATTGCGCCCGCTTGCGCCCCAGCCGATACGGTTTGCTTCCAGCACCACGGATGACAGGCCTCGGCGGGCGAGGTAACGGGCCGTGCTCAGGCCCGTATAACCGCCGCCGATAATGGCTACGTCATAGCGATGATCGCCCGACAGCGTGCCGAAGACCGGACGGTCTACGGCTGTCTCCTGCCAGAGGGAGTTGATATCGGGAAAGGGAGGGTGGGCGGCGGCCATCGTCTTTCCTCAGGCCGCGCTTGCGGTCTGAATACCCGCGGCAAGCTCCGCGTCAACGGCGTCGGCAAGCTGTTTCAGCGAGGAGAAATGGAAATCCGGCTTCGTCAGTACCTTGGGTTCCGGCGTGCCGCCAAACCCCTTCTGACCCTGACGCCGCTCGATCCAGCATGTCGTGTAACCGAGCTCCTTGGCCACGCCGATATCGTGGTGCTGGCTCTGGGCAACGTGCAAGATTTCCGACTGCTTGAAGCCGGAAGCGGATTGGCGGCCCTTGTTGAAGGCGAAGAACTGCGGATTGGGCTTGGCGCATCCCGTTTCGTCGCAGGTGACGCTGTCGTGGAACGGATTGCCGAGCGTGTCCGAATAGGCCGAGAAGGCCGTGCGGTCTGCATTCGTCATCGCCACCAGCCGGAAATTCTTGCGCAGGCGTGCCAGAGCCTCGACCGAGTCCGAGAAGGCCGGCCAGCGCAGGACCGCCAGCTGAAAGGCTTCCGCGGTCGCATCATCTTTCACGAAGCCGCATTCCGTCGCCAGGGAGAGATAGACGTCCTTCATGGCAAAGGAGGAGCGGCCGTAAAACTTGTCCCGGCCGCGCTTGTAAGGCTCGAAGATCTCGTCATCGGAGGCTGCGGCTGCCTTCTCCCCGCCGAGAGCCCGAACGGCATTCAGGACACCCGTTTCGAAATCGATCAAAGTGCCGACGACATCGAAGGTCATGACCTTGAATTCGGTGAGTTTCATAGTCTTTTTTCCTTGTTGACTGTAAGAATGAACGTGAGATTTCAGGATGCTTCCGGCACGATGATCGTGTCTTCGGGATGCAGTGCCACGGTAATCGGGTCGCCCGGTTTCTTGAGTTGCGCGCGGCCCGCATGATTGCTTGGGAGCCTTAGGCTGAGGTCGCCACCGGATGACAGCGTCAGGAAAACCCGGATGCTTTCGCCCTGATAAAGTGTGTCGGTCACCGTTCCCGTCAGCCGGTTCGATGCCGATGGTTCGCTGCCATCGGCGACGACGAGCTTTTCGGAATGGACAGCCAGATGCAGGTGGCCGTTCTGTGGAACGCGATGCGACGTGCGCAGGACTGTGTCGCCCAACCTTACGGTGTCGTCGCCTTCACGCTTGACCGACAGCAGCGTTGCCTCGCCGATGAAGCGGGCGACGAAGGAATCCGCCGGATGGTCATGAAGCTGCTCCGGCGTGTCCACCTGCACGAACCGGCCCTTGTTCATGATGGCAACGCGATCGCTCATCGTCAGGGCCTCACGCTGGTCGTGGGTGACGTAGATGATGGTTGCGCCAAGCCGCTTGTGCAGGCGCTTGAGTTCGATCTGCATGGTCTCCCGCAGCTGCTTGTCGAGCGCGGAAAGTGGCTCGTCCATCAGGATCAGTCCCGGCTCGAAAATCATGGCGCGAGCGAGTGCGACACGCTGGCGCTGGCCGCCGGAAAGCTCATGAACGCGCCGCTCTCCGTATCCGGTCAGTTCGACCATATCGAGCGCTTCCCGCAGCTTCTTTGGCCAGTCCGATTTCGGCAGACGGCGTGCCCTGAGCGGAAATGTGATGTTCTCGGCGACACTCATATGCGGAAAGAGCGCATAGTTCTGGAAGACGATGCCGATATTGCGCTTGTGCGGAGGCTCGAATGTAATATCCCGTTCGCCGAGCCAGATGGATCCGGACGTGGGCTGCACAAAGCCTCCCAGAATACCCAGAAAGGTCGTCTTTCCCGACCCGGAAGGCCCGAGGATCGAGACGAATTCTCCCGCAGCCACTTCCAGGCTGACATTGTCCAGCGCCCGGAATTCTCCATAGCTCTTGTTTGCAGCGCGAATGGAAACGCCCAAACGCTCAGCGCTCTTTAGATCAATCATATGATTCCACTGCAAAATTTACACGCGCGGATGCCGAACCGACACGCGCTGCATTCATTGTTGAGTAGAAACCTGGACATGTGGCCCATGCCGGAACGCTGTGCGTCCGGCAGGTCTACATATCCTGTTCCCCGATTTTCCTTGAAGGTCTTCCGCCTTCCTTGATCGGCAACAGACCAAAGAACCGAGATGTCCGCAATTGAAAAAAAGTTCAGAAAGGTGTTACATTATGTAATGAACAAGCTGCGCCGATCCCTGCCGTCCATGAATGGCCTCTTTACTTTCGAGGCCGCGGCGCGCTGCGGCAACTTCTCCAAGGCAGCCGACGAGCTCAACGTCACGCCGGCGGCCGTCAGCCGGATGATCGCGCGTCTGGAGGAACATCTCGATACGGCGCTGTTCAGTCGTCAGCCGGGAGGTGTCGGCCTGACCGAATCCGGCCGCATACTCTTCGATGCGATTGCGCGCGGCTTTTCGGCAATCGAGAACGCGCTGCGCGAAATCGAGGATCGCCGCATCGGCATTCAAACGGTCTCCCTGTCGGTTTCGACCGGTTTCACCACCCATTGGATGATGCCGCGCATGGCGGAATTCAAGAAGCAGTTTCCAACCGTCGATTTGCGTTTCCAACTCGTGATGGGCGCACTGGCCGGCCCGGTCAACGACGTGGATCTTGGGATGCGCTTCGTCAACGGCTCGGATGAGCGGCATGAGGCGGTTTTCGTCATGCCGGAAATTCTGGTCCCGATCTGCAGTCCCGCCTATCGGGAAAGCCATGGGCCGGATGGCAACGACATGAAGCGGAGCCCCGACACTACCATCAATCTCAGCGACGCTCAGCCGAACTGGTCGAGCCTGTTTTCTCCGGCGAACGAGGGCGACGCGGTCAACTCGATGATCTTTTCCGACTATGCCATCGTGGTGCAGGCAGCGCTTCTCGGGCAGGGCGTTGCGCTCGGATGGCTGAACGTTGTTGCGCATTGGCTACGAACCGAGGCGCTGGTGCCGGCGCGCGAGCATCTGATGACGACCGGCCGGCAATGCCATCTCGTCCGCCTGCGGGACAAGCCGGCCCGCGCCATCGTCACGCAGGTCCGCGACTGGATGATCGCCGAACTCAATAGTGACATCGTCGCGGTAGACGCGCTTTATCCGACACTCGGGCTGGATCCTGGGAGCTGGTCGAAAGCAGGATAGTGACTTGCGGTGCATTCTCTATGCAGCGCGTTTGAGACTTCGCTGAACGTCTCCTGACACAATGCGGGCAAGACAAATGGCATGACCACGGGATCGATGGTTCGGCCTTGCTCAAGGCGATAGCGTCTTCGGAAGCCAACACAAATTCCCTCGAGGTTCATAACCTCAAGTTATATGCGCGCGCAATTTTTTTGCAGTCCCACGGCTGGGCCATGATGATAACCTTCAGGCAATAAAAGTGGGAACTAAGCCGTTTTGGAAACGTAAAGCGGCCGAAAAAAGCAAGATCCATGCCGCCATCGAACAGGTCGCTTCCGGCCCTGCTTGCGCGTGCATGTTGAGCGGGAGTCCATGGCATTGGTAATATCGTTTGCAAATGGCGAGGGCTTGGCGTGCTTTTCTAGCGAGGGCGCGAGGCTGCGTCGGACATGAAGGATGCCTCCGGAAAGGCTCTCATCGGCCTACACTTACTCAGTAAGCGCTACGGAACGCATACGGTCCTCGACAAGATCGATCTCGAAGTTGGTTCAGGCGAGGTTCTCGCCATCATTGGGCCCAGCGGTTCGGGAAAGAGCACGCTGCTTCGCTGCATCAATTATCTCGAGCCGCCATCGGGCGGTACGATCACCATAGGTCCAACGACGATCAATGCGGCGCAACCGGTGTCGCGCACCGAGCTGTCGAGCCTGCGTCGGCGTGTCGGCATGGTTTTTCAGTCGTTCAACCTTTTCCCCCACATGTCGGTGCTGCGCAATGTCAGCCTCGCGCAGGAACGGGTGCTCGGCCGCAGCCGGGCCGAAGCGGACGAGCGTTCGATGCAACTGCTAAGCCGGGTCGGGTTGACCGATAAGGCTGCGCAGTTTCCGGGGCGCTGTTCGGGCGGACAACAGCAGCGGATCGCCATCGCCCGCGCTCTGGCGCTCGATCCCGAGGTCATGTTGTTCGACGAGCCGACGTCGGCGCTCGATCCGGAGCTGGGGCTCGAGGTGTTGGCGGTCATGCGCGAACTGGCAACCAGCGGGATGACGATGATCGTCGTGACCCACGAAATGGGTTTTGCCGAAAACGTATCCGACACGGTGATGATCATGGCGGATGGCCAGATCGTGGAAAAAGGTCCGTCGGCCGAGGTCATGCGCAATCCGCAGCACGAGCGGACGCGCCGCTTCCTCCGTGCGGTGCATGATCGATGAGCGCTGCCGATCTTCTTATGTTTGTCCGCGGTCTCGCCTGGACCACCGCCTTGACCATCGGTTCCTTCGCGATCGGCGCCATCCTTGCCATACCGCTTCTGGCAGCACGCCGAAGCCGGTTTTTCCCGGTGCGCTTCCTTGCCTCGGTCGCGATCCAGATCGTGCGTGCCATTCCGCCGATCCTCTGGTTGTTCATCATCTTCTTTGGTCTCGGGATAAGCCTTTTCCCGATCAGCCCGTTCGTGGCGGCGCTTGCCGGCCTTGGCCTCATCGCGGCCGCGAACATGGCGGAAATCTATCGCGGCGCCCTGAGCTCGATCCACCATGGTCAATGGGAGGCCTGTGCGGCGCTGGATCTTGGTCGGTGGTCTACGATGAAGGATGTCGTGGCGCCGCAGGCCTTCAGAGTGGCTCTGCCGTCGGCGGCAAGTTATCTCATCGGCCTGATGAAAGAGACGGCGGTCGCTTCGACGATCGGGGTGACGGAGCTCGCCTACCAGGGCAACCAGCTTTCGCAGCTAACGTTCCGCGGTCTGGAAATCTTCGCCTTCGTCGGACTTTTCTACATTTTTCTCAGCCTGCCGGTGGCCTGGCTGTCGCGCCTGGCCGACGCTCATCTCCGATCCAGGGTGGTGCGCTGATGTTTCCAAGCTACGACGAAATCGTTACCTGGATGCCCGAGCTTCTTGGCGGTCTTTCCATCAGCCTTCAGGTCACTGCGCTCAGCCTGTTGCTTGGCATTCCTTTCGGGCTTTTGCTGGCGTTGGGCGTGCTGGCGCGCAGCAAGGCGCTGCGGGCCGTTTCGCTCATTCTCGTGGAAGTGGGACGCGGCGCCCCGGCGCTGGTGCTGCTGCAATTCATCTATTTCGGGTTGCCGAGCGTCGGGCTGACGATCGAGTCCTTTGCGGCGGCGGTGATCGCGCTTGCCTGGAACACCGGCGCCTATACCAGCGAGATCATCCGGGCGAGCCTGCAATCGATCGCGCACGGCCAGCGCGAGGCCGCCGAGGCGCTCGGCCTCAATCGGACCGACGAGTTGCGCTTCGTCCTGCTTCCGCAGGGCCTGCGCGTGGCGTTGCCGGCGCTTCTCGGCTTCTCGATCCTCATTTTCCAGGGCACGTCGCTGTGTTTCACGATTGCCCTGCCGGAACTCGTGAGCCGTGCTTACGAGATCGGTTCCACCACCTTCCGCTATTTCCCGGCCCTGCTTTGCGCCGGTGCGCTCTATGCCTGCATTTCGATACCCGCCGCCCTCCTCGTCAGCCACGTCGAGAAGCGCGCAAGTCTCTATGCTCAACATTAACCTTCCACAGAAAGGAATTCCGGCATGCCCGCATTCAAGTCCAAGGCTTACCTCCTTCTGTCCGGCATTGCCGGCATGCTCCTGTCGGCCCAGATTACGCATGCCGCGGACTGCACGCCGCAGCACAAGTTCACCACCATCGAGCCCGGCACGCTGACGGTTGCCGTCACGACCTATGCGCCGCACTCCTATCTGGACGACAGCGGCGGCATGAAGGGGATAGACGGCGATATCGCCGCCGAATTCGCCAAGCGCGAATGCCTGAAGGTCAAGGCGGTTGCCGTCGATCCCGCCGCGGCGATCCAGTATGTTCTTTCCGGCCAGGCTGATATCACCACCGGCGACTGGTATCGCACCGCCGAGCGGGCCAAGGTCATGAGCCTTTCCGCGCCGCTCTACACGGACCAGATGGCGATCTATTCGAAGCAGGACTTCAAGAAGGTATCCGATCTCGAAGGCAAAAAGGTCGGCACCGTCCAGGGTTATCTCTGGGTTTCCGATCTGAAGACGCTGCTCGGTGCGTCGCTAAAGCTCTATCCGAACTCCGTCAACATGCAGCAGGATCTGTTTGCCGGCCGTATCGATGTCGCCGTCGACGGCTATTCGACAGGGGTTGTCGCCGCACAGAAAGGTGCGCTGAAGGATGTCAAGGTTGCCGTCGCAACCGCGGATCCGCGCGTGAAGGCGACCAAGGAGGCCGCACAGGCTGGCTTCCCCTATTCGTTGAAGGCGAAGGAATTCGGTGAAGCGCTCGATAGCAATATCGAGGCGATGCACAAGGACGGAACGATCGTCAAGATCCTGAAGTCTTATGGCCTTGACGGCACGGCGGGCGAAACCGGCGCTCCGCGCCTGGTGCAGTAAGGCCATGGTGCGCGGGGGAGGCGATCTTCCCCCGCTTGCCCGCGAACAGATATAGGGAGACATCGGCGATGACGGTCTACACGGTCACGCGCAAGACGCAGTCATGGTACGGGGAACAGATCGGCATCCTGATCCTCGATGCGGCCTATCCTTGTGTTCCCGGCAATGTCGGGAATGCTTCCACCTACACCTATCCCGTCCGGTTTCAGGAAGTGCGCGGCGCGTCGATCGACAGGCTTCTGAACCAGCGCGATCCCGCCCTGAAGGAGGCTTTCGTCGAAGCAGCACTGGAATTGCAGAGCCGGGGCGTTAAGGCCATTACCGGTGCCTGCGGCTTCATGGCCTATTTTCAGGAGGAAGTGGCAGCCGCGCTCGATATCCCGGTCTTCTTGTCCAGCCTGATGCAGGTTCCCTTCATGCACGCACTTTGCGGCGGCAGCGTTGGTATCATCACGGCCAATGCCTCGCGGCTCACGCCGCGGCATTTCAAGGCTTGCAACATCCCGGACAGCATTCCCCTGGCGATCGCGGGCATGGAGGACCAGACGGAGTTTCGTCAAGCAATCCTTGAAGAAAAGGGAACGCTGGATTCAGCGGAGATCGAACGCGAGGTGACGCAGGTCGCCCGCCGTCTGGTGGAAGAACATCCCGACGTGCGTTCCATCCTGCTGGAGTGCAGCGATCTGCCGCCCTATGCCCATGCGGTGCAAGCAGCCACGGGACGCCCTATCTTCGACTTCATCACGATGATCAACTACGTCCGGCAGAGCATTGCCCACCGGCCTTACGTCGGGAGCATGTGACGCCAGCGGTTTCGACCAGGAGGTCAACCATGTCTGTCGATGAATATTACCTGCTCGGGCGCTCGGGGCTGCGCGTCAGCCGTCTGGCGCTCGGCACGATGACCTTTGGCAATGGTGGCATTCGCGGTATCGGCGGAAGCTGGGGGGCGGACGAGGCGACCGCACGGGCGATCTTCAACCGCTACATCGCCGCCGGCGGCAATTTCATCGACACTGCCAATTCCTATGCCGGGGGGTTGAGTGAAAAACTTGTCGGCGCCTTCGTCGCCGAAATGGGTTTGCGCGATGACGTCGTCATCACCACGAAATTCTCCAACAATGTTTCGCCCGGTAATCCCAATGCCGGCGGCAACGGTCGCAAGGCGATGCTGCAGGCGGTCGATGCCTCGCTCAAGCGCCTGAAGACCGATTATATCGACCTCTATCTGCTGCATACGTGGGATCGCATGACGCCGGCCGAGGAAGTCATGCGAACGTTCGACGATCTCGTGCGTGCCGGCAAGATCCGTTATGCCGGGTTCTCCGACGTGCCCGGCTGGTATGCCGCGCGCGCTCAGACATGGGCCGAGGCGCATGCGCTCACCCAGCCCATCTGCTTGCAATTGCCTTATTCACTGGTCGAGCGGAGCATCGAGCACGAGTTCATGCCGCTCGCCGAGGCGCTTGGTCTCGGCATCACCGCATGGAGCCCGCTTGCCATGGGGCTTCTATCTGGAAAATACCGTCCCGGTTCGACAGAGCAGGGGCGGCTTTCGCAAGATGCATCCGGCGGCGGCCTTGGATTGTTCACCGAACGCAATACGCGCATCCTCGCTGTGCTGGAAAGGATTGCCGGCGAACTGGGGCGCAGCATGGCGCAGGTGGCGCTGAACTGGTGCGTCAATCGCCCGGGCGTGGCAGCCGCGATTATCGGCGCGAGCCGGCTCTCCCAACTCGACGACAATCTCGCTGCGCTGGATTTTACAATTCCGCCCGAGTTCCGGTCCGAGCTCGATAGCGCCACCGCCATCGAGGCACTCTATCCCTATGCGCTCTTTGCGGACGACTATCAGGCCGCGATTTTGAATGCAGGCGCTTATGTTGGCGATAAGCCGCCGAGCTACAGACGGGAAATCCTGCTGCCCAAGATCACGGACTATACATTCGGCCAGCCGAAGGCCAAGGATCCGGATTGAATGCCCAACCCTCGACCAATCAGCTCTTCGCGCCCAACGGTCAGGCAGCGGGGATATCGGTCGTTTCGAAGATGGGCGCGTCGGCATCCTGTTCGAGCAGCCAATCCCGAAAGAGCATGGCGCCGTGTTTTGCCGGGCGCTGCGCTGGCATCACGAGGTATATGGACTGGCCGGAGCGATGGACTGCGTCCAGCGGATAGACCAACCGGCCGGCTTGGACATGATCATGGACAAGGTGTTTCCAGCCAAGCGCAATACCTTGCCCGAGAACGGCGGCCTCGATCGAGCTGAGCGCGTCCGTGAAAACGAAATCCTGGGCGAGGCGGGCGACGGGGACGGAATGGTGGAGCAGCCAGTCACGCCAGCCGAGCCGAACGCGATGCCGTTCCTCGAAATGCAGAAGCCGGTGATTCAGCAAATCGGCGGGCACATTGATCGGCCCGTGCTCCCTGAGATAGTCGGTGTTGCAAACCGGGATGACTTCTTCCGTCACGAAATGCCACGCATGGATCCCCGGCCATTTGCCGGCGCCGAGGCGCGCTGAAATATCGATGTCTTCTTCGTTCAAATCCTGGTCGTCGCGGCTGCTTTCCTCGATACGCAGCGCGATATCGGGATGCTTCACCTTGAAATCCTTGAGGCGCGGCAGAAGCCAAAGCTGCACGAAGGAGGTTGAGAATGATACTCGGACCGTGTCGTTCGAATGCTTCGTGCGCAGGGATGTCAGGACCATATGCAGGTGATCGAAGGCTTGCTGCGTTTCCCTGTAGAGTCTTTGCCCCTCGGCTGTGAGCTCCAGCCGCGTGTGTTCGCGGCGAAACAGTTTTAGCCCCGTCGCCTCTTCCAGCAGCTTGATCGTCTTGCTGACGGCCGGTTGGCTGACGTTCAGTTCCTCGGCAGCGGCAGTGAAACTTCGTCGCCGCGCTGCCGCCTCGAAGACGAAGAGATAATTTGCCGAGGGCACCAGGGATCGCAGTCTATGCATAAATTGAAGTTATGCCCCTCTGCATTTTTTTGCAACGTCACAAGTGTGTTCGTGGTCAGTAGTCTCGCCCGAAATCAAATCGGGAACTCTCCATGCAAACTCATGCTCGCGCCGTCGTCATCGGTGGTGGTTGTGTCGGGGCCGCCATCCTTTACGGTCTTGCCAAACGTGGCTGGACGGATGTCGCCCTTCTGGAACGTACGCAGCTGACTGCTGGCTCCACCTGGCATGCCGCCGGTCTCATCCCCTCCTATGCGCGCAGCATCAATATCGGCCGCATGATCGCCAAGACGATCGAAATATATGAGGGCCTGGAAGCGGAGACCGGCCAGCATGTCGGCTGGCACAAATGCGGGCAGCTGCGCATCGCCAACACGCGTGACCGCCTGGACGAATACAAGAGCTATATGAGCGTTGCCGCCGTTCAGGGCATTCGCGCTGAACTCGTGACGCCACAGGAAGCCCGTCAACTCTGGCCGCTTCTGGAAAATAATCACGACATGCTGGCGGCACTCTATCATCCCGATGACGGCCACATAGCACCGGCCGACGTCACGCAGGCAATGGCAAAGGGCGCTCGTGATCGCGGTGCCAAGATCTACCTCAATACCGAGGTGCGCGGCTTCGAGCGCATGCCGGGCGGCGAGTGGAAAATCCTCACCAACAACGGCGAGATCATTTGCGAACACGTCATCTCGGCGACCGGCAATTATGCCCGCCAGACGGGCGCCATGCTCGGCCTTGAAATTCCGGCAATCCCGATCGTCCATCAATACTGGATCACCGATGCGGTGCCGGAAGTGATCGAGCGCAAGCGGCAGGGACTGCCGGAAATGCCGATCCTGCGCGACGAGGCTTTCGAAGGCTATCTGCGCGAGGAGGGTGATGGCCTGATGTTCGGCCCCTATGAAAGGACCGAGCATCTGAAGCTCTTTGCGGAGAACGGCGTTCCGGAATGGTTCGGGGCCGACCTGCTGGAAGAGGATTTCGATTCCGTGTCCTGGAACTGGGAGCGCGCCATGGAGCTCGTTCCGGCGCTCGGCCGGGTGGGCATCAAGGCGAACGTGCGCGGCCCGTTCCAGATGACGGCTGACGAGTTGCCGCTGGTGGGACCGGCCTGGGGGCTGGAGAATGTCTGGATCGCGGAAGGCGTGCCCGGTGGTATCCTCTGGGGTGGCGCCATCGGCTATTACCTGTCGGAACGCATCGTCGAAGGCGCCAACAGCCTCGACACCTCCGAACTCGACCCACGCCGCTTCGGTGACTATGCCAATAAGGAGTGGACGCGGCACAAAGTGCGCGAAAGCTGGGGCACCCATGCCGAACAGCATTATCCGGGCCAGGACATGCCAGCAGCCCGACCGCAGAAAACGGCGCCCTCCTACGACATCCTGACGAAGCGCGGTGCCGTCTGGGGTGTGCTGAACGGCTGGGAAATGCCGAACTGGTTCGCACCAGAGGGTATCGAGGCCAGGGATCAGAACAGCTGGCGCTGGACGGAGAAGGGCAAGTATGTCGGCGAGGAGGTTCATGCGGTGCGCAACATCGTCGGTCTCGTCGAAATGACGCCGATGACGAAATTCGAGATCTCCGGTCCGGGCGCCGAGGCCTGGCTCGACGGCATCCTCGCCAACCGCCTGCCGAAAGTCGGACGCGTCAATCTCAGCCATCATCTGACCAGGAACGGCGGTGTCCAGGCGGAGTACATCGTTTCCCGTCTTGAGGACGGCATGTTCTACCTGATTTCGACGCCGCGCGCCGAGCGCTGGAATTTCGACGACCTGTCGAAGCTCTTGCCGAAGGACGGGACAGTGCAGTTGCGAAACGCAACGAATGAGCGCGGTTGCTTCACCATCGTCGGACCCAAGGCGCGCGAGGTGCTGCAGGGCCTCACCGAAATGGATATTTCCAACGAGGCATTTCCGTGGTTCGGGGTCAAATCAGGCACGGTCGGTCTTGCCACCGACGTCCGGCTGCTGCGGGTGAACTATGAAGGAGAACTCGGATGGGAGCTCTATCATCCACTTTGCTACCAGCGTCATCTCCTCGAAGCCCTGCTGGCGGCCGGCGCGCCGCACGGCTTGCGCTTGATCGGTCTGCAGGCGCTGGAATCGCTCAGGCTGGAGAAATCATATCGCGCCATGTATCGCGATATGAACCCGGAACTGACGGCATGGGAAAGCGGCCTTGACCGCTTCATTCGCCTGGACAAGGGGGAGTTCATCGGCAGAGAGGCCCTGTTGCGACAGAAAGAACAGGGCGTCGAACAACGTTCGGTCACCATCAGCATCGACACGGATGGAGCAAGCTCGCTCATCCATGAAGGCGTCTATCGCAACGGCAAGCTGGTCGGCTGCATCACCTCCGGTGGCTATGCCTACACGCTTGGCTGTGATGTCGCTTTTGCGCTGCTGCCGGTCGAACTGGGCGCTCCCGGCACCGAGCTCGAAGTGCCGATCCTCGGAGAGATGCGCAAGGCGCGCGTAATCCCTGAATCACCCTATGATCCCGACACTCTGCGCGGCCGCATGTGAGGGTCGGACAGCGAGAACATGGGAAGGCGTTAAGTTTCATATCCTTTTCCCGTTTCTCCGTTTACAGCGAAGCACCGGCCGTAGGGATAAACTAAAGCGCCGAAATCGAAGGATCTCGTGCGGGCACGTTGTCTATTGATCCAGCTTCTGGAAAATCTCGGAAAGCAGATTGGAAAGATCGATCGCTTCCTTCTGGCCCAATATGTTCATCACGTCTTGGCGATTTCATTTGGGTCTAAATGGTATGATATCGCCGGTCGAAATAGATGAGTGCCTGTCCGCCCACGTTCTCGCGGATAGCGACGACGTCGCAAATCAGGATGTCATGCGTGCCCCCGTCGGAGATGGCTTTCACCCTGCAATCGAGAGAGATCAGCGCGTCGTCGAGCACAGGTGCTCCCGTTTCAAGCGAGGACCAGCTGGCACCCTCGAAACGCTCGTTCACAGGCGTCTTGCCGCCGAAAAGCCGGCTAAGCTCCTCATGGCTGCGCTCCAATGTATTGACGCAAAGCACACGGTTGGCGTTGACGGCCGGATAGGCGGAAGAGCCGCGATTGAGGCAGACCAGCAATGTCGGCGGGCTGTCGGTCACGCTGCACACCGCTGTTGCAGCAAAACCCGCAAGCCCTCCCGGGCCATCGGTCGTCACGATGTTGACGGCGGCTCCGAGCCGCGCCATGGCGTTGCGGTATTCCTGCTTCCTCTCGTCAAGGGAGGGGCTGGCTGGTGCGGCGACCGTCAGGGATGAGGCTTGCATGTCAGGCTCCTTATCGGACTTCCGATCTCGCGCGTAGAAAGCGCAGCACTTTATTGTTGAATTCCTCGGGCTCGACGACGTTCACCGCATGGGCGCCAAAGTCGGAAAGGGTAAGCTCGGCGGCCGGCAAGCCCTCGGCAAGCCGGACGGAGCGCGTATAGGGCACGAGCAGATCGTCGCGCGTGCCGACGACCAGCGTCGGAGTGCGGATCTCGGCGAGCCGGTGGTCGATATCGAACGCCCGCAACGCGGCGATCCGTTTGAGAACATTCGCCTTGCCCTGGAAATGCGCGACGCCATGGCGCTCATCCGCCGCCATGCGCTCGGCATTTTCCGACATCCAAACGGCCGGATAGAGAAACAAGGGCTGCGCCTTGACGAAGGCTTCGACGCCGGATCGCTCCAAAAGCTCGATGCGGATATCGAAGCAGCGGCCGGAATGCGGATCGGCCTTGCTCCATGCGTTGATGAGGATCAGCTTCCCGATAAGCTCGGGACGCCGCAGTGCGATGTCGAGGCCGATGAGGCCGCCGAGCGCGTGGCCCATGAAGTCGAAACGATCAAGTTGCAGCCGGGCTGCAATCTCCAGCACATCGTCCGCCATGGCCGAGATGCCACCCGTATCCGGAACATCGCCGCCGGTGTGTCCCGTGCCGCGATGGTCGTAGGTGACGATCCGGAAATCGGTCGCGAGCGCCTCGATTTGAGGCGCCCAATAGCTTCCTGATCCGCCAAGCCCGGAGGACAGGATGATCGTCTTCGCGTCGGGGCGATCGAGCCCATGAACCTCGAAATGCATGCCGCCTACTTCTTGCCGATATGAGCGACGGTTGCGATCTCGACCAGCGCGTCTGGCTTGACGAGCCCGCACAGGATGCAGTAGCGCGCCGGCTTGTCGCCGGGGAAGTATTCGGCATAGACGGCGTTGACGGCCTGGTAGTTGGCCCAGTCGGTGACGAAGATATGGTTCATCGTCACGTCTTCCATGGTGCCCCCGGCTGTCTCGATCACCGATTTGATGGTTTCGAGCACATGGCGCGTCTGGGCGCCGGCATCGCCGACATGCACGACGTCATTGTTCTTGTCGAAGGGCAGGGTGCCGGAGACATAGACGATACCGTCGGCAAGCGTGCCGGGCGAAAATGGCGCGATCGGCTTATGGGTTCCTGCGGGCACAATGATGGACTTGGGCATGAGGGTCTCCTCTTGATGATTGGATCAGGCTTCGTTTGGAGCGGCTTGTGAGACGGTGGCGCAGAAGTCGTTGACCGTTGCGACCCAGCCGAAGAATTTCTCGACGTTGTAGACGGTCGCCTGCTGGATGAAATCGGGGCCGAGATGATGGGTGGCATCCTCCAGCATCACGCCGAAATATTCGAGATGGAACGCATCGCGGAGCGAGCTCTCCACGCAAACATTCGTGGCGATGCCGACGAAGACGAGATTGCGGATGCCGCGCGCGCGCAGCACGCTGTCCATATTGGTGTTGAAGAAACCGCTGTAGCGGGTCTTCGGCACCAGGATGTCGCCGGGTTGGGGCTGCAGCTCGTCGACGATCGCGTAGTCCCAGGTTCCCTTGGCGAGAAGCTGCCCCTGTAGCTCCGGTCTCTGGCGCATGGTCTTCAACGCGTTGGACTTGTGATAGTTCGGCGAGCCGGGGCCACCAGCCTCCACATAGTCCTTGTCCCAACCGTTCTGGAAATAGATGACCTGAACACCGGCGGCGCGCGCCGCGTCCAGTGTCTTCTTGATATTGGCGATCGTGCCCTTGGCTCCCGCTATATCGAAGCCGGCGAGATCGACATAGCCGCCTTCGGTCGAATAGGCGTTCTGCATGTCAACGACGACAACCGCTGTCTCACTGGGCTTCAGCGTGATCGGTTCGGGCCTGGCGGGGAGGGTGACGCTCTGCGAGCGCTCCTGAGGGGCCTGATATCCGGCTGCGGTAACGGCGCTCATTCGGCGGCCTCCAGCATGGGCTTTATATGTTGACGGCATTTCATCAGCGGCTGGATCTTCGTGCCGAAATCTTCGACACCCTTCACGAAGTCGTCGAAGGTCAGCAGCACGCCGCCTGTTCCGGGAACGGTCGGGACTTCATCGAGCAGCTTGGCGATGGTCTCGTAGGAGCCAACGAGTGTTCCCATGTTGATGTTGACGGCCGAGACGGGGTCGGCCATCTGGCGGATATTGGTGTCCGAACCGGACTTGGTATCGGCGGCACCCTGCACGCCGAGCCAGGCAATCGCTTCCTGGTCTGCGCCGTCCTTATAGCTCTCCCATTTGGCGCGGGCGGCCTCATCGGTCTCGTCGGCGATCACCATGAAAAGGACGAAGGAAGAGACGTCGCGGCCGGTCTTGGCCGTCGCTACCTGAAGCCGTTCGGCTGCCGGAGCAAACGCCTTCGGCGTATTGACGCCGACGCCGAAGCAAAAATTGTAGTCGGCATATTGGGCCGAGAACTCCATGCCCGCGGTCGAAGAGCCGGCGCAGATCACCTTCATGTCGGCCTGGGGCCGTGGCGACAGGCGGCAATCGTCCATCTGGAAGAATTCGCCCTTCAGATCGCTCTTTCCGGTCTCCCACAGATCGCGCAGCACGGTCGCGTATTCGCCGAGATAGTCGTAGCGCTTGGCGAAATACTCGTCGCCCGGCCACATGCCCATTTGGGAATATTCCGGGCGCTGCCAGCCGGTGACGAGGTTGAGACCGAAGCGGCCATTCGAAATGCTGTCGATGGTCGATGCCATACGGGCGACGATAGCCGGCGGCATCACCAGCGTTGCGGCGGTCGCAAACAGCTTGATGCGGGTGGTGACGGCAGCGAGGCCCGACATCAGCGTGAAGGATTCGAGATTGTGATCCCAGAACTCCGTCTTGCCGCCGAAGCCGCGCAGCTTGATCATCGAGAGCACGAAGTCGAAGCCGTATTTCTCCGCCTTTAGCGTAATCTCCTTGTTCAGTTCGAAGCTGGGTTTGTACTGCGGCGCGTTTTCCGACAGCAGCCAACCATTGTTCCCGATCGGGATGAAAACACCGATTTCCATATCTGCTCTCCTCTTGAGGTCGCGAGCGGCCAAGGCCTGGTTCGGAATCTTGAAAGCAGGTTGCGTGCCAAATCGAAAAGTTCAATAAAATCAATGGCGGTCGGTTTTGCGCGTCCTAAATTATTTATCGTTTGGTCAAAAATTTACCGTCCGATAAATTTTTGACCAAACATCGTGCGCTGCCGCCCAAAATTGCGGCAGCGCACGATGTGCCGTGTGAGATGGCCCCGCTCAAAAACTGGCATGGTTTATGATGCCGACTGGCTACGGTGTCATAACATCACGAGTGCGATGCGGTCGCCTTGTTTGCCGAGGCGAGCCGGTTCTGCGGGGAGTGACTGCCTGTAGACTTCTTATTCGCCGATCAGCCCTTCGCTCGCGATGCCCTTCGTCAGCTCCAGCGCCTGGCGCTCGAACAGCCCGCGATAGATCCCGCCTTTGCGCCGAATGAGGCTGGCATGGGTGCCTTCCTCGGCAATATCTCCGTGTTCGAAGACCAGCAGCCGATCGAGCGCGCGCACAGTCGACAGGCGGTGAGCAACGACGAGCGTCGTGCGTCCCTCCATCAGCCTCTCCATCGCCTGCTGGATGAGCATTTCCGATTCCGAGTCGAGGCTTGAAGTCGCTTCGTCGAGGATCAGGATCGGCGCATCGGCCAGGAATGCGCGGGCGATGGCGATGCGTTGCCGTTCGCCGCCGGAGAGCTTGATGCCGCGTTCACCGACAAGCGTCGCATAGCCCTTCGGCAGCGCTTCGATGAAGTCGTGGGCGCTTGCAAGCTGTGCAGCCCTCCTGATCTCTGCTTGCGTGGCCGTCGGCCTTGCATAGGCGATATTTTCCGCCAGCGAGCGGTGAAACAGGATGGGTTCCTGCTGCACGATGGCGATCTGGCGGCGAAGAGAGGTCTGCGCCACCTTGGAAATATCCTGCCCGTCGATCGAGACCGTGCCGTGGTTGACGTCATGCAGGCGCTGGATCAGCTTGATGAAGGTCGTCTTTCCCGAGCCGGAATGGCCGACAAGGCCGACCCGCTCGCCCGGTTTGATGGTGACCGAGAAGTCTTTGTAGAGCGGGGCATGGTGGTTGCCATAATGGAAGGTGACATGATCGAACGTGATCAGGCCGGCCTTCACATGGAGGGCTGGCGCGCGGGGAACGTCCTCGACGCCCAAAGGCTGTGCGTGGATGGTGACAAGCTCCTCCATGTCGTTCACCGAGCGCTGCAGGTTGCGGATATGCATGCCGATTTCACGCAGATAGCCTTGAAGGATGAAAAAGGCAGTCAGGACGAAAGTGATGTCGCCCGCATTGGCCTTGCCGTTGGCCCAAAGCCAAAGGGCAAGGCCGAGCACGCAGCCGCGCAACAGGCTGAGCAGTGCATTCTGCGAGGTGCCGTTCAGGGTGCCCCGCGTCCAGGTGCGAGCGGTGCGATCCCGCCACTTGCGCATGACCGTGGCGAGACGCTTGTCCTCCCGGTCTTCAGCACCAAAGGCCTTGACCACGGCGTTGCAGGTCACGGCATCGGCGAGCGCACCGCCAAGGCGTGTATCCCAGCTATTGGCCATGCTGGCCATCGGCGCGACATAGCGCAGAGCCATCGTCGCCGTGAAGGCGATAAAGAGTACGGATCCGGCGCCAACCAGCAATCCCATCATCGGCCAGTACCATGTCATCAGAATGGTCGAGCCGATGAGCATCACCAGCGATGGGAACAGCGCGACGAAGACGGTGTCGTTGAGCAGGTCAAGCGCCCACATGCCGCGCGTTACCTTGCGAACGGTGGAGCCGGCAAAGCTGTTGGCGTGCCAATCGCTCGAAAAGCGCTGGATATGGAAGAAGGAATTCGCCGCGATCTCCGACATCGACTTCAGCGTGAAGCCGATGATGGCGGTGAACGTGGCATGCCGCAAAATGACGGCGCCGATCGACAATGCCATCAGCCAGCAAAAGGCGTTGAAGGCATTGTTCCACGTTGCGGCGTCGCCGGCCTTTCCGGACACCACGGCATCGACCAGCCGGCCGGAAAACAAGGGCGTGAGCACATCCGCAAATGTAGACAGCATCGCTGTGAACAACATGAAGGAGGCGCGGCCTGGCTGTTGCTTCCAGTGAGCCCAGCAAAAACGGAAAACGCTGCGAAAAGCACCGCCGCGGCGGGATTTGAAACCAAGAGCCATTGATGTATCCGGCTTTCGCCGGCTCCGTCATAGGGAAAAGGATCTCCGCGCAAAACCGCGCGAAATGGTTTGGTGGGGAACGATCGACGGGAGGGTTAGCACCAGTCCATCAGGTTCTGCCGCGTTGAAAAACGCGGCCGGCTTCAGGCGATATTCGCCGAAGCCACTGGGGAGTTGGAAAAAATAGCCATCGAAAACTCCCTAGAACCGTGTTGATGATGATCAATCCTAGATCGGTTGGACGCGCAGGCCAAGTCAAACCCGGCGAAATTTTCGGCTAAGCTTTGAGATGCGGCATAGTTGCAACAGTAGCCAGGTCGCAAGCTCTCGGGGAAGGGGATTTGTTGGCCACCAGCTGCGGCAGGCCATACCAAAATGCATCAAAAGGACGTGGGGCTTAACGCCTTAAGGATTCGTTCACCATGATCGCAGCTTCGTCTCGGCAATGAATTGACGTTCACCCGAACATAACCTCGCAAAAGCAGAATGGTCATTCCTATCTGTTCCGAGGAATTTCCGTGGCTAAAGGCGTCATTGTGGACGGCAAACTGCCAATCTCATTCTCCGAGGTCGAGCCGGCTTCGAACGCTGTCATGTCGCCCAGGATGTCGGACGATTCTCATCATGAAGCTGACTTGGGCGAGTGCCAGAGTTGGCTGGAGAATATGATCAACCAAATCCCTGATTATATATATGCCAAGGATTTGGAAGGACGTTTCCTGTTTGCAAACCAAGCGATCGTTGCCAACAACGGGCTGTCGCATCTGAAGGATTTGGTCGGGCGGACGGATTTCGATTTCCTGCCGCACCACATAGCGCAAATAGCCACGGATGTTGAACGTAGTGTCGCCGAGACAGGACAGCCCCATTTCGGTGGTGAGGAGTTGGCATTTCGTGGCGGTGGGGAGCGATGGCTGATGATCACGCGTGTCCCGCTGAGAGACGCGTCTGGAACAATAGTCGGCGTTGTCGGCGTTTCCCGTGACGTCACCGCGCAGAAATCGGCAGAACGACGGATGCGCGCTCAGTCCGGTCTGCTCGAAATGATAGCGCGCGGAATGCCTCTGCCCAATTTTCTTGAAGAACTTGCTCTGATGACTGCCGGATTCGCGAAGGGTGTGCACGCTGCATTCCTGACGATCACGCCAGATCCGGCGGAGTTGCGTCTGGCGGCTGCGCCGACCTTGAATGAAGACTATCGCAAACGCGCCAATGCGACATTCATTCGTACCGTTCCCACAGATCTCGACGCCGCCGCGGCGGCACTCAAGCTCGCCTTTGATCAGGCGGGTATCTCTGAACTTGACCATCAGTGCCGCTGTTTGGCAATTTCCGACGCCGACGGGCAGATCGAAGGCATCCTCGCTCTCTATTCGTCTGAAGGTTCACGGTTTCAGCCGGATTTCTCCGAGTTTGTTTCGATCGCGGTGCACATGGCCGGGATAGCAATCAGCCGTCATCGTGCGGAGGCAAGGATCGGGTTTCTTGCCGACCACGATCCGCTGACGGGGATGGCCAATCGCGCATTGCTGGACCGAAAACTCACCTTTGCAATGCAGACGGCCGATTCGACGAAGAGCGAAGTGGCGCTGGCATTCCTCGATCTCGACAATTTCAAGCTTGTCAACGACAGCCTTGGTCACTCGGTCGGCGACCAATTGCTGAAGATCGTGGCCAGCAGGATCAGCGAGCTGACAAGTGACCAGGGTTCTCTCGCCAGAATCGGGGGAGACGAGTTCGTGATTATTCTTGAGCAAATGGATCTCGAGAGCTGCCTGGATCGATTGTCGGCAATAAGAGAAGCAGTTACACGCCCGATCGTACTCAACGATATCGAACTCAGGGTGACCTGCAGCATCGGCGTCGCCAGTTACCCGAGCCATGGCAGCACCGCGGGAGAGCTGCTCGCTTCCGCAGATATGGCCATGTATCGGGCGAAGGAGCTGGGTCGCGACGGAATAGCCTTGTTCACCTCGGCAATGACCGCCATCGTCCGAAAGAAGCTTTCCCGGACCGACGAACTCCGCCAGGCACTTCTTCGCGATGAGTTCGTGCTGCACTACCAGCCGCAGGTGGACGTCCGGACAGGCAGGATCGTTGCGGCCGAAGCGTTGATCCGCTGGAACCATTCGAGCGAGGGCCTTGTCTACCCAGGAGATTTCATTGCTCTTGCCGAAGAGACGGGTCTCATCGTGCCAATTGGTGAATGGGTACTCAAGACGGCGTGCAGGCAGGCCAAGGCATGGCAGGACCAGGGGCGCGAACCAATCAGGATCAGCGTCAATGTCTCAGCCAGGCAGTTTCAGGAAAAGCGCCTGATCGAGACCGTGGCGACTGCGCTGAGTGAAAGCGGCCTCGATCCAATATGGCTCGAGCTTGAAATCACCGAGAGCCTGATCATGAAGGACCTCGCCGGTTCGATTGCCAGAATGCAGGAATTGGAGACGCTGGGCGTAAAGCTCGCAGTCGACGATTTCGGAACAGGCTATTCGAGCCTCAGTGCGCTCAAAAGATTTCCTTTGTCGCGCCTCAAGATCGACCGCTCATTCATCGCCGACATTCCGCACGACGCCGACGACATGGCCATAACTGCAGCGATTATCTCGCTTGCCCAGAAGCTGGGTTTGGAGGTGATCGCCGAAGGTGTCGAGACGGAGGAGCAGGCTCGCTTCCTCGTCGAAAGCGGCTGTAACGAGATTCAGGGCTATCTCTTTAGCCGGCCCGTTGAAGAGGCGCAGTTCAATCGGATGCTCGAGAACAATGGCGGCATGCATCCGCTCTTACGAACACAAGCTTCGTGAGCACCAAGCAGATGAATGCCGCCATTGTTCTCGAGCATGCGAGTAGCGGCACTCCAGCCATTCAGATGTCGAAGTTCTGCGGCAGGATCACGAGGTCGCGGATTGTCACATTGCGTGGCCGTGTCAGCATGAACAAGACCGCTTCGGCAACTTCGGATGGCTCGATGAGATTGCCTGCTGCCATCGCTTTTTCGAGATTTTCGGGCGGCCAATCCTTCAGGAGCGCCGTCACCACCGGACCGGGTGCGATTGCCCCCACGCGTATTCCATGTTTCGAGACTTGCCGCCGCACCGTGTGGACGAAGGCTTGCACTGCATGTTTTGAGGCCGTGTAGACCGGTTCCCACACCACCGGGACGTGGCCAGCCACCGAACTGGTCACGATGATATCGCCGGCCTTGCGCTCCACCATATGCGGGAGGACCGCGTGTACGCAGCGAAACACGGCGTTGATGTTGAGATTGAGCATCCGGTCAAAGGCGTCCGGATCGCCTTCGATAAGATCGCCGCCGATATAAGAGCCTGCATTGGCGTGGAAGACGTCCAGTTGCCCGGCTTTTGAAAGGATCTGCGGCATCATGGTGGCGATGCTGCTCGTGTCGGCCAGATCGATCACCAGCGGGATAGCGTTACCGCCAAGTTCTTGGCAAAGAGCGTTCAGCCTATCCTCCGCGCGGTCGATCAGGACGACACGGGCGCCGGATTCAAGGCAGATCTTGCTGCAGGCAAGGCCGATTCCGGATGCGGCACCGGTGATGGCGACGACTTTTCCCTCGAGTTTGTTGGTCATTTTCATTCTCCTCCTGACTATTTTAAGGTTGATGTCACCGGGTAAGGTAGCCCCCGTCAACCACGAGCACCGAACCGGTGACGTAGCTTGCGGCGGGCGAGCACAGGAACAGGACGCAGTTGGCGATCTCCTCCGGCTGGCCGTAGCGCCCCATCGGGGTCATTTGCCGCCAGACGGAATCCCATTCCGGTATGGCGAAGCCGCCCCGGGTCATATCGGTGTCGATGTAGCCCGGCGCGACCGCGTTTACCCTGATGTTTTCAGCCGCGACCTCGCTGGCCAGACTTTTCGTCATCATGTGAACGGCAGCCTTGGACGCATTGTAGGCGACCTGATGCTGCGGGATGTTGGTGGTGAATCCGGAGATCGACCCGACGTTCAGGATGACTCCGCCACCCTGCTCGCGCATCGGCGTCATTGCTGCGCGGCAAAAGCGAAAGGCCTGGATGAGATTGGTGGACATGATCGTGTCCAGCATCTGGTCATTGAAATCCGGCGTATCGCCATGCACAGCGACGCCGGCATTGTTGACAAGAATATCGATGCGTCCGTATTTCGCGATCGTATGCCGGATCAGCATGTCCGGTGCGGCCGAGTCCGTGGCGTCGGCGGATACGAAATCATAGTCATAGCCGGCACCGTTCAGCAGGGCGTCCGCTTCCGGATTGTCGCGGCGGGCAGTCAGAACGGATTTCGCTCCGGCTTCGCCGAAAAGCTGGGCAATCGCCAGTCCGATGCCACGATTGCCGCCGGTAATGAGTGCAACCTTGTCGTCCAGCCTGAATTGTTTCAAGGTCATCCTAGTCTCCTCCTCTTTATCTCTTAACTGTCTGCCAGCTCCTCAGCAGGTCGTCGCGCGGTCGGGCGACATTGATCCGGCTCGCCTATCGGGGAGAGCGATGTCAATGCTGTCCCCTCAGCCTGCCTCCTCCGCAAAGCGCTGGCTTTCCAGTGATAGAAAACGTTGGTGGAGGATACAGGCCGCGCCGAAGGCGGGACCGACCGTTTCCTCCTCGTTCACGCCAATGGAGGGCAATGGAAAGCTTGCCTCCTGCGCCAACTGAATATGGTGAGCGACACGCGCTGCCATCAGCGGGTAAAGAGCCGCGACGGAACCGCCAAGGATGATGCGGTCGGCATCGATGACGCGACAGGCCTGGATCAGGCCGAAAGCCAGGGCTCTTGCCCATTCCTCCGCAATCGAGACTGCGCCCGGTACACGATCGCGCACATCGGCCAGGAAATGCCCGAATGTCGGGGCAGCGACAGCCGGCACCTTGCGATATTCCGTCATGATATGTTCCAGGCCCAGCACCTCTTCCAGGCTGCGGCTCGGCTCCGATGCACTGGAGATTCTCAGATGCCCGATCTCCCCCGCCAGTCCGTTGGCGCCGCGAAACAGGCTGCCATTGGCAATGATGCCGCCACCAACCCCGCTTTCCATGACCAGGAACAGCGTCACGCCGCTATGCTTATCGTTTCGCCCGTAAGATGCGCCGATGGCAAAGGCATTGCCGTCGTTTTCCGCGACGACCGGCACGGAAACGGGCAGGGACTCCCGCACCAATTCGGCAAGCTGGACGTTTTCCCAGCGCAGCAAGGGCGCCAGCCGGACAAATCCGTGCTTGTCCATTTGCGCCGGCACGGCAACGCCTATGCCTTCGCAGCGCTCCAGTCTTGAAGACGGAATGGCCCCCAGTACCATCTCGATCGCCCGCTCGACGGTCGCGGCGACACCGGCGGATGCGCCGTCGAACGGTTCGACCGTGGTCGAGACAATGTTGCCGCCGAGGTCGATTTCGACCGCGCTGATATGCTCCACGCCTATTTCTATGCCCAGGAAATAGACCGCGCCTGGCACCAGTTCGATCATGATTCCAGGTCGCCCCGCATGGGCATGGCCGCCGCGCGCCTGGTCGCCTTCGCTGACCTCGCGCACCAATCCATCAAGCGTCAGGCCGGCGATGATATGACCGGACGAAGAGCGATTGAGCCCCAGCCTGCGGGCAAGTTCCGCCCGGCTGAGCGGGCCGAACTGATACAAAGCCCGCAACGCCGCCAGTTCGTTGCGCTGGCGGATTCCCCGTGGCGAACTCGTTGCTACCGCCGGCTCAGTCAAAAATGATCTCCGTTGATTTTTGTGAGGGACGAACGAGTGGTGGTGCAATAGAGGCAAGCGCAAATGTCGATATGGGCGAGCCCGTGCTTTTCACCACTGCTTCCGCTCATGCTATTGCGCTGTCAAGGGCGTCCGTTGGTGGCCCGTCGCCGTATCGCTTCCTGCATCTTGAGATCGATGAAGGCCTTGGCATGCTCGGCAAGCGGCATGTTCTCCGTCCATGTGTCTCGCCAGATGGCGCAGGCAAGCGACAGGCCTTCGTCCACAACGGCGCTGGAAAATGACTCGAAGGTGATGTCCCGGGCATAGCCGATATCGAGCAGCGCATCGAACACCAGGTCGAAATTGATACAGCCGTCGCCGAGATAGCCACGATTGCTCTCGCCGATGTGGAAATAGCCGATCTTGTCGCCGGCAAGCCGGATCGCCGCAGCCGGATTGGCCTCCTCGATGTTCATGTGGAACGTATCGAGATGCAGAAGCACATGATCGGAACCCGTCGCCTCTATGAAGGCAAGCCCCTGCGCCGTCGTGTTGAGCAGATTCGTCTCGAACCGATTGACGATTTCGAGCACGAGATCCACGCCCGCCGCCCCGGCAATATCGGCCGTTTTGGCGATGGCCTCAACACTGTTTCTGCGGCCATTTTCGGTCGGCATCCGGCTATATTTGGTATGGGCGGAGTAAAGGATGCCGCCGAGCTTGGTGCCGCCGATGTCGCGAACGGCCCTGACCGCATCGGCGAGCATGCGTTCGCCGGCCTTGACCGTCTCGGCATCATCGCTCGACACGTCGGCATTTAGCGGCAAGCCCATTGTTACGGCAATCTGCAGGTCGAGCGAACGTGCCCGCTTGGCCAGCTGGTCGAGGTTGAATTTTTCGGGCCGCAGATAGGCAAACTCGATCAGTCCGTATCCGCACGCCGCGGATTTCTCCATCGCGTCCTCGAGCATGCGTTGTGTGCTGCCGCCCGTCCAGACGAACGAATGGATACCCAATCTTCCCATGTAATTCTCCTCCCCGGACGAATATTCTATATGTTGCTACACACAACAAAATAACCGATCGACTTCGATGTCAAGTCGCTTCGTATGTCTGGGCTTTGCAGGTGCGGAGGGTAGCTGGTGTGCCTCCAGTCGATTTTCGAGTGGAATACCCTCTCATACCCAGGACATCCACGTCTCTATGCTTATGCCGGTTTGGTATTGACACCCAACGGAAAAGCGCTAATTTGTAATTTCGCGCAACATATATGCGCCAGTTGTGCTGGGTAAAGAGTTCGCAGAGCAGTATTGCGGCGGCCCCAGATGGCAAAGCCGCAATTTCGCGGGAAAATCCGAGACTTTCGAACACAATCCCGCGAGTAATGCCGGGTCAAATCGACGAGTGATTTTTTTACATACGCCGTACCGAAGAGGGAGAGGAGCCCTTGCAGGTGCGAGTGACGCAGGATGGCAGATTGGGCGCAGCGACCTGCTCGCGATCCAATCCGGGGAGGGGGCTCTAGCCATGAAGGCTGACTTAAGGATCGTTCCGGACTTTGAAATGGTCATCTGCGCACCTGCGGAATCCTTCCGCTGGAACATGCATGACTATCCGTATTTTGGAGCCAAGTGGCACTATCATCCCGAGTACGAGCTGCACCTGACGCGCAAGAGCTCGGGCGTGATGATGGTCGGCGACTACATCGGTGAGTTCGAGCCGGGTTGTCTGGTTCTGACCGGACCCAACGTCCCGCACAATTGGGTCAGCGATATAGAACCCGGCATCCCGATCCAGAACCGCGATATGCTGATTCAGTTCAGTGCCGAATGGGCCGACCGCGTCACGGGCTTTTGCCCGGAGCTCGCCAGCATTCGCCCGCTTTATGAAGATGCCGTCTACGGCGTGGAGTTTCTCGGTGCGACGGCGATGGCCGGGCAGCGGCTGCTCGCCCAGATCGGTGCTGCCCATGGCGCGGAGCGTATCGTCTTGTTCTTGCAGCTGATGACGACGCTCGCCCAGAATCCGGGCGATCGCCGCAGGTTATCGAGATTGGCGCCGACATCCGCACATGTGGAACTGCCGCGGGAACTCGATGTCGCCATGCGCTATGTGCTGGAGCACTATAGCGACGACATCGATCTTGCCTCGGTATCCCGGCTGTGCGGGCTGGAGCCGCAGGCATTCTCCCGCTTCTTCAAGCGGCAGAGCGGCCATACATTTGCACGCTACGTCATTCTGGCGCGCGTCTATGCGGCCTGCTCGCTGCTGACGCAGACCTATCGGCCAATCACCGATATCTGCTTCGAGGTCGGTTTCAACAGCATCGCCAATTTCAACAGGCAGTTCATCAAGGTCTGCGGTCGCACGCCGTCGGATTACCGCCGCAACGCCCACAAGATCGGCACCAAGGCGCGCGCGGATCCGTTCAGGGAAATTCGCGCCTTTTCAGCCGGCATCGGTGCAGTCGGCGAAAAAGTATAGGTCGGCCGCAAAGCACGCGTGGCAGAGGATTTTTACCGATACTAAGCTCGCTGGACGCGCATGGAGGTGGGTCCACAAAAACAAGCTGCGGTATTCAACCATGATAGCGAGATGAAATTCGACCGCCGGGAGGAGCCGGGGCGTCGGATTTTCGAGGCCCGACTGCGGTTGGGCCGGGCAGGATGCTTGTCGACAGCCGTCCGCAAGCACAACGAACACTCTGGGAGGAGAGTTTATGATCGGGAAAAATGGAATTGGACTTGCGGCGCTCGCAATCAGTCTCATGGCGACTGTCATGCCCGCAAAGGCCGACTTCTGGTCGGATGCCGGAGCGAAATACAAGGGCGTCGTTCTGCATGGCGTGACCGAGAGCACGCCGCCCTCCAACTACATCAAGGATGTGCTTGCGCCGGAGTTCGAAAAGAAGACCGGGATCAAGGTCGCGATCGAAACCACGTCGTGGGATCAGATGTACGATAAGGCCATCAAGGACATGGAAGCCAAGACCGGCATCTATGACATGGTCTATATCGAACAGGACATCATCTACGCCTATCTGGCTCGGAACTTCCTTGTCGATATCACCAAGTCGCTCAAGGACAACGCGTCACTGAAGGCGCCCGAATTCGACGAGACGCACTTCACCACCTTCGCCAACTATTTCAAGAATGCCGACGGCGATCTCTTCGGGGTCCCGATGGAAGCCTTCATCAAGATATATCTCTACCGCACCGATCTCTTCAACGATCCGAAGATCAAGGAGGCGTTCAAGAAGGAAACCGGCAAGGATCTCGTTCCGGCGAAAACGCACGAGGACTATACCGAGATCGCGGAATTCTTCACCAAATACGGCAAGGACAACGGCCTTGAGCTTTGGGGCACCACTGCGCAGGCCCATACGGGCCATCCAGCGTCCTGGTATGAGTTCTTCGAGTCCGTTGCACCAACCTTCGGCGTGTTCAACTGGGGCATCGACGCTTCCAAGAACTATGCGGCGACCGTCGAAAACGGCGGCACGATGAATGGCCCGGAAGCCAAAAAGGCGCTGAAATACTGGCTGCATCTGCGCGACATCGCTCCGCCGGAATCGGCGGCGAGTACATGGACGGAAGTCGGTACGACATTCGCCGCCGGCCGTGTCGCACAGGGCCTGGTCTATGGCGAGAACGCGGCCTGGATCGCCAGCGACGCTGAAAAGTCGAAGGTCGTCGGCAATGTCGGCGTGGCGCTGCCGCCGACGGAGCCCGCCGTTCTCGATGAGGTCAAGGGCGGCAAGGGTTATATCGGCTACTATGACGGCGGCGCCTTCGGGCTTCCCGTGACGTCGAAGAACAAGGAGGCGGCGCTGCTGTTCCTGCAATTCATCGGCCAGGATTCAGTCCAGGCCGATTGGGCAGTCGCAGCGCCACGCATCACCAACACGGCAACCTATGACGACCCGAAAATCATCGCAATGGATAAGAAGCTCAACGGCTATTATTCCATGCTGAAGGATGACGGGAAGCTGTTTGCCGGCGCCCCTCCTTACCCCTTCCACGCCCAGGTGCGCGAAGCAACGGCTCCGATCTTCTACAGGATCCTGCTGGGGGAAGTGTCGCCCGACGATGGACTTGACCAGATGGCGGCAGCCGCCGAAACGGAGCTGAAGAACCTCGGCTATCGCAAGTAGTCCAGTGCAAGTCTGCCCGGGCAGCCGCATGAGCGGCCGCCCGGGACGTGCATTCAATGCTCCGCGGCGCGGGCATCGACTTCCGGGAGACAAGGTTCATGCGTTCCAACACTGTGGGCTGGCTGATGCTTGCCCCGACGATAGCAATTCTCGGCATATTCGGCATCGCACCCTTTATCTATGTGCTTTACCTGGCGTTTCATCACTGGAACCCGTTCGGCGCCGATCCGTCCATGGCCTATAATGGCGCGAACAATTTCCGCCGGCTTGTCTTCGACCAGGAATTTCTCGGATCCATCGCCGTCACCGCCAAGTTTGCATTCTTCGCGGTGCTCAGCGAAATCGCCCTTGGCTATGCTCTTGCCCAGCTGTTCATGCGGGAGTTTCCGGGCCGCGGCTTCTTCAGGACGATCCACACGCTGCCGCTCATCGTCGCGCCCATCGTCGTCGGTTCCGTCTGGCGCCTGATGACGACGCCGAGCATCGGCATCATTCCCTATCTGCTCAAGCATTGGTTTGGCTATGACCTGAACATCGGTCGCGATGCCAGCGCTGCCTTTGCGCTCACCGTCATCATGGACATCTGGCATTGGACGCCGCTGGTGACGCTCACCCTGCTCGCAGCGCTGCTTGCCCTGCCCAAGGAGCCGTTCGAACAGGCACAGATAGACGGCGCCAACCGCTGGCAGATCTTCTGGCACGTCACGCTGCCGATGATCCGGCCTGCCATCCTCGCGACCGTGTTCATCCGTCTGATGGATGCGCTGCGCACCGTCGATGAAGTCTGGATGCTGACATCAGGCGGTCCCGGCGCGGCAACCCGCTATGTCGGCCTGCATATCTGGAAGATCGTGTTTCCCAAGACCGATTACGGCTATGGCGCGGCCATATCGGTGATCGTGCTCTATC
Source organism: Rhizobium sp. AP16 (assembly GCF_000281735.1). Classification (NCBI taxonomy): domain Bacteria; kingdom Pseudomonadati; phylum Pseudomonadota; class Alphaproteobacteria; order Hyphomicrobiales; family Rhizobiaceae; genus Rhizobium; species Rhizobium sp. AP16. Next base: position 132,711 of record NZ_AJVM01000001.1, read on the forward strand.
TGACGCTGGTCATGTGCTGGCTGCTTTATGTCGCCCTCGTCGCCCGCCGCGAAAAGAAGAGCACGTTCTGATGCGCCAGCAACGCCCCATTCTTTACCTGCTGCTCTGGCTCCTCCTCAGCCTGCTGACCCTGTTTCCGATCTACTGGCTGTTTGTCATCTCGGTGAAGCCGGCGGTGGATCTCTTCACCACGCCAAGCCTGATCCTCGATACGGTCTATTGGAAGAACTACGTCAACGTGATCAACAATGAGACGTTGCGTGGCTACATGATCAACTCTCTGATCATCTCCACCAGCAATGCGCTTCTGGTCACCGTGCTGGCCTTTCTGGCCTGCTACGCGCTGTCCCGTTTCGATCTCGCCGGCAAGGAGAACATCTTCTTCTGGACGATCACCAACCGCATGGCGCCCGCCGCCGTGTTCTTGCTGCCTTTCTACCTGCTGTTTACCCAGGTTTTCACCTTCGGCGACTGGAAGCTCTACGACACCAAGATCGGCATGATCCTGCTCTATTGCACCTTCAATCTGCCTTTCGCGATCTGGACGCTGCGACCGACCATCGACGGTATTCCCAAGGAGCTTGACGAAGCCGCCACAGTCGATGGCGCCTCGACATGGCAGGTGATCCACGAGGTCGTCTTTCCGCTGGCAAGACCGGGCCTGGCGGTCACATTCATCCTCACCTGGGTGTTTGCCTGGAACGAGTTCCTGCTGGCGGCAACCCTCACAAGTTTCAACGCCCGTACCATCACCACCGGCCTTTCGGAGTATGTCACGACCACCGGGACCGAATGGGGCACGATGGCGGCGATTGCGGTCATCACTCTGATCCCGGCCCTCATCATTTTCTCGATGGTCCAGCGCCACATCGTGGCCGGTCTGACCTTCGGCGCGGTCAAGGAGTGAGCGATGCGACATCAAATCGATCCTGACGAAACAGAGGATGCACCGGCCATCGTTGTGGCCGGCAAACAGGAGCGGGTCGGCTTTCTGCCGATCGTCACCAACTGGTTCGACCGCGTGTTTGTCGGCATCTACCTGTTTGTCGCACTTGAGCTGTTCTGGATGCGCTTCCTCGAACAATCGATCCCGCTGACGGTCTGCCATGTGCTGGCGGTCGCCCTGGGGGTCCTGATCGTCTGGCGTGGCTGAAGCCGAACGATCTTCTGAAATCGAGAAATGGAATAGGCCATGAAAGCACTGGTTCTGGAAGAAAAGATGAAACTGTCGCTCCGAGACTTTCCCATCGAGCGGAAAGAAACGCTCGGGCCTCGCGACGTTCGCATCAAGCTGCACACGGTCGGTATATGCGGCTCGGACGTGCACTATTACACTCATGGCGGTACCGGCATCTTCCAGGTGAAGGCACCGATGATCCTTGGTCATGAGGCGTCGGGCACGATCGTCGAGGCGGGGGCCGACGTCACATCGCTGAAAGTCGGCGACCGCGTCTGCATGGAGCCCGGCATTCCCGACCCCAATAGCCGCGCCACCCGGATGGGCATGTACAATGTCGATCCGGCCGTGCGGTTCTGGGCAACCCCGCCGATCCATGGCGTGCTGCGGCCGACGGTAGTTCATCCCGCCGATTTCACCTTCAAGCTGCCCGACAATGTTTCCTTCGCCGAAGCTGCGATGGTCGAGCCGCTGGCGGTCGGCGTCCATGCCGCCACCAAGGCACAGGTCAAGCCAGGGGATATCGCGCTGGTGATCGGCGCCGGTCCGATCGGGCTGGTTACCGCACTCTCGGCGCTGGCGGCCGGTTGCGCACACGTCTTCGTCAGCGATATCGATGACGCAAAGCTCGAGATTGCCGCAAAGCTCGGCGCGGTTATCCCGATCAACCCGCAGCGCCAGGATCTCGTCAACGAGATTCTCACGGCCACGGACGGCTGGGGCGTGGAAATCCTGTTCGAATGCTCCGGCCACTCTAGGGGTGCCGAGGGTGTGTTCGATCCGCTGGCACCGGGCGGGCGGGTGGTGTTCATCGGGTCGCAGGTCCACCCGATCCACTACGATGTCGGCAAGGCCATGGTGCGGGAAGCCCGCGTCGAACATGTCTTCCGCTACGCTCATGTCTTTCCGCGCTGCGTCGCGATGCTGTCGTCAGGCGCAATCGACGTCAAGCCGCTCATCACTCGCACATTCGATTTTGAAGACAGTGTCGGCGCCTTTGAAACCGCTGCATCCGCCCCCAGGGGCGAAGTCAAGATGCAGATCATATTGCCGCAATAGGGGATTGGTATGGCTCAGGTCGCCGTCAAGGACGTCATCAAGAAATATGGAAGTCTTCAGGTCATTCATGGCGTGAACATCGACATAGCAGATGGCGAATTCGTTGTTCTCGTGGGTCCGTCCGGATGTGGCAAATCGACATTGCTGCGCATGATCGCGGGGCTTGAAACCATCTCCGGCGGCGAGGTTTCGATCGGTGCCAGGGTCGTCAATAATGTGCTGCCCAAGGACCGCGATATCGCCATGGTGTTTCAGAACTATGCGCTCTATCCGCACAAGAACGTCGCCGACAATATGGGCTTTCCGCTGAAGCTGAAGGGTGCGCCAAAAAACGAAATCGAGGCCAAGGTCAGGAAGGCGGCCGAAATTCTCGATCTCGGCAAACTGCTGGACCGCTATCCCAAGCAGCTCTCCGGCGGCCAGCGCCAGCGCGTCGCCATGGGTCGTGCCATCGTGCGCGATCCGCAAGTCTTCCTGTTCGACGAGCCCTTGTCCAATCTCGACGCCAAGCTGCGCGTGACTATGCGCGTCGAGATCAAGGAGCTTCACCAGCGGCTGAAGACCACGACGATCTACGTCACCCACGACCAGATCGAGGCGATGACCATGGCCGACAAGATCGTTGTCATGCGCGATGGCCTGGTCGAACAGATCGGCGCGCCGCTCGACCTTTACGACCACCCCGCCAATGTCTTTGTCGCGGGCTTCATCGGCTCGCCGGCGATGAACTTCGTGCGTGGCAAACTGGCAACCATGAATGGCGAGACGGTTTTTGTCAGCGATAAAGGCGCCGTCCTGCCGGTGCCTGCGAGCACAACTGCCCACGACGAGCCGGTAATCTACGGCATTCGTCCGGAACATATCGAACATGGTGGTGAAGGCCTTCCGGCAACGATCTCGGTGCTCGAGCCGACCGGATCCGAAACGCAAATTTTCGCCCATATCGGGGGCGACCCTATCAATGCGGTGGTCAAGGACCGGATCGCGTTGCGCCCTGGCGAGACAATACCGCTGCTAATCAACCGCGAACGGGTTCATCTCTTCGAGAGGAAGAGCGGCCGGCGCGTCTGATCCCCCCCAAATGATGGAGTAGTTCGATGTTCTTTGAGAAATTCAGGATGGACGGGCAGGTTGCCGTTGTCACCGGCGGCGGACGCGGTATCGGCCTGGCCTGCGCCGAGGCGTTGGCCGAGGCCGGTGCCAGGATCGTTATCATCGACCGGGAAGAGGTAATCGCCCAGTCCGGTAAGCAGGCATTGGCCGCGAAGGGCTATGACGCCGATGTCCTGATCCTCGACGTGACGGATTCGGTAGCCGTCGACAAGGCTGCCGAGGCGGTGTTCGCCAAATTCGGCCGGATCGACGTTCTCGTCGCCAATGCCGGCATTGCCCGCTCCGGCACTCCCGCCGAGGACACGCCGGACGAACTCTGGCTGAACGTCAATGACGTCAACTATAACGGTGTGTTTTGGTGCAACCGCGCCTTTGGCCGGCCAATGCTCAAGGCCGGACGCGGCTCGATCGTCAACATCGGCTCGATGTCCGGCTACATCGTCAATCGCCCGCAAAACCAGACCTATTACAACGCCTCCAAGGCGGCCGTGCACCATCTTACCGCCTCGCTGGCGGCGGAATGGGCCGGGCGCGGCGTCCGCGTCAATGCGGTGGCGCCGACCTATATCGAATCCGAGATGACGAAGGTCCTCAATCTCGATCCCGATGTGGTCGACACCTGGTTGCGCGATACGCCGATGGGCCGGATGGGCCAGCCGCACGAGATCGCCTCGGTGGTGCATTTCCTCGCCTGTGACGCATCCAGCCTGATGACCGGCACGACCGTGAAGGCCGATGCCGGTTTTACCATCTGGTAGGAGAGCGGCAAGCCATTCCGGCGCTCACGCGGGATGCTCGACTGTCTTGGCCGATGTAGCTGGCCGTTTTGCAACGGGGCCAATGGGCGAATTCCTCGTGGCCCCGACTATCATCCCGATCGCATTACTTTGCCGCTGCTACTGCCTTTTCGATATAAATTTCCCGCAGGCGTTTGCTCACAGGGCCGATGACCCCTTCGCCGATGGTGGTTCCGTCGATCTCAAGGACAGCGGTCACGAAAGACGTGGCGGAGGTGATGAAGGCCTCCTTTGCAGCCAGCGCTTCCTCAATGGTGAAGGATCTTTCCTCCAACGTGTAGCCGGATTCAGCGGCAAGCCGGAGAACGGCGGCGCGGGTAATGCCATGCAGAATATCGAATGAAAGCTTGCGCGTGACGATCTTGCCGTCTGACCTCACGATATAGGCATTGGCTGAGGATGCTTCGGTGACATAGCCGTCCTGCACGAGCCATGCATCGTCGGCGCCAGCCTGATAGGCGGCGTTCTTCGCCATCGACGGGTAAAGAAGCTGGACAGTCTTGATGTCGCGACGGCCCCAGCGAATGTCCGGCAGCGATATGATCTTCAGGCCGCGTTTGGCGAGAGGGCTTTCGATGACCGGCCGGGATTGGGTGAACATGACGACCACCGGCGGCGTGCCCTTGGGCGGAAAATTGAAGTCCCGATCGGCCGAGCCACGGGAAATCTGCATATAGATCAGACCTTCGTCGACATTGTTGGCTGCCACCAGTTTGCGGTGGATGGCCAGGAGCTCGTCGACGGACATCGGCATCGCCATGTCGAGTTCGTTCAATGAGCGCTGTAGCCGTGCCATGTGACCATCGAAATCGACGAGCTTGCCGCCGAGCACGCAGGTGACTTCATAGATGGCATCCGCGAAAAGATAGCCGCGGTCGAAAATCGAGACCTTGGCTTCGGTTTCGGGGCAATACTGGCCGTTGACGTAGACAGTGCGTTCAGGTGACGTCATGTTCATTCAATTCCTAAGAGGTTTGCTTGCATTGAAGAGAGGCGCATTGGCGGCATGCCGCCTTTAATATCCGCGCGCGAAGTCGACAATGGATGGAAGCGTGGCGGTGCGTCGAAAGGTTCGAATATTGTCCGCGACAAGCGCTGCCGCCGTTTCCCGATCCGTCGGGGCGGAGATGTGCGGCAGCACGGTGATCCGGGGATGGTCCCAAAAGGGTGCGTCGGCGGGCAGCGGCTCTACATCGAAAACATCCAGAACCGCGTGGCTCAAACGGCCGGTATCGAGCGCCTGTAACAGATCTTCGCTCACCACGATCGGGCCACGAGCGAAATTGATCAGCGATGCGTTCGCGGGCAGGAGGGCAAGCCTTTCTGCGTTAAGCAGCGCCCGCGTTTCCGACGTCTGCGGCAGAAGGCATACCAGGATATCGGATCTGCGCAGGACTGCATTCAGACCATCGTCGCCGGAGTGGGTTTCGATCCCGCCGATGTCCTTTGCCGAGCGGCTCCATCCAATCACCTTGAAACCGGCATCGATCAGACGATGCGCCGCCGCCTCACCCAGCGCGCCCAGCCCAAGCAGGCCGACGGTGACCTGTTCCGGGCGTCGATAGGGCAATTGCTGCCAGCTGCGCTCCCGCTGGAAGCGGGCATAGGCAGGCATGTCGCGGAACAGGTAATAGGTCCAGGCAAGAACGGCTTCGGCCATGGTGCGGCTCAATTGCGGGTCGACCAGACGCACAACGGGCAATGTACTATCGCCGATTTCGCTGACCAGACGTTCGACGCCCGCCCAAAGGCTGTGAATCCACGTCAAGCCGGGCAAGCGGGCGAGATCCATCGGATCGGGGTTGGCGACGATGGCAATATCGACCGCTGCTCGCTCTTCTTCATTGAGATGCCGGAACGAGACGATCTTCTCCTCCGGCATCCTCAGCGAAAGAGCTTCGAGCCACAGATGCTCCGCCTCATCGGATATACGCGTTACCAGCGCAATCATTCGACTGGTTTCCTTTTCTCGCTCAATGCGCAAAGACACTCTCGAAATCCTTGAAACCCTTGACTTCGACCGGGTTTCCGCTGGGATCAAAGAAGAACATCGTACGCTGCTCGCCAGGCAGCCCTTCGAAGCGCACAACGGGCGGAATGTCGAATGCCGTGCCGGCGTCTTCCAGCCTCTTGGCAAGGGTAAACCAGTCGTCGAGTGCAAGGACAACACCGAGATGGGGCATCATCACCATATGATCGCCGACCTTGCCGGTGCGCGTCGTTTCGAAAGGCTTGCCGAGATGCAGGGAGATCTGATGGCCGAAGAAATCGAAATCGACCCATGTATCCGTGCTGCGGCCTTCCTCGCAGCCGAGCACGCCGCCATAAAAGCGGCGGGCCTCATCGAGATCGGTGACATGATAGGCGAGATGGAAAAGTGAACGCATGATGATTGTTACCTGGCTAAGTTTGAGTAGTGGTGATTGCTATGACATTGTTGATGGACATCGCTTGGCGGCTGCTTCCAAAAATGCCACGAGCAACGGATGGGGCATGTCGGCTCTTGATGATAATTCGGGATGTCCTTGCATGCCAATGAAGAAGGCGTGCCCGGGCACTTCGATAGCATCGACAATGGCGCCTGCCGAGCTCGACGCGGCAACGCGAAGCCCGGCGGCTTCAAGATCCGGCAGTAGAGCCGGGTTCAATCGGAAGCGGTGATTGCAGCGGATCTGGCGCTCTGAACGAATAATGGCTGAGAGCTGAGTGCCGGAAACGATATCGATCGCCTGATCACCCGTCCTATGGAGTGGCAGCAGAGTTTCATCCGGCCCCTGCGTACCGGCCATCGGCACGAAGGTCTTGATCCTGGCATCCGGGTCGGCCTCCGCCAGATTGGCCGTGTCGCGACCCAAGGCACGCCATGCCACCGCCGTCGCCATCGTCTGCATACCCAGGCACAAACCAACTGTCGGCAGGCCGGATTCCAGGCTTAAAGCGGCGGCCGCGGTCTGGCCGGCAACATTCTTCATGTCGGCGCCCCCAGGGAGCAGAATGCCCGACAGGCCGTCGAAAATAGCTGGATCTTCGAACTGGTTGATGTGGACCGGATCGATGAAGCGCACATCGATCGGAATGGAAAGGCTATCTGCCGCGTCGGCGAGACTTGCCAGTGCTGCCGGATAGACGTCGCGATGGTCGCTCTCCGCACCGACAAGGCCGATTGTCAGACCATCGCCCTCCCAGAAGGGAGGCGCGCGCAACCCGATCCGCCCGAAGCGATCCCGAAGGGCAAGTAGCTCTTGCGTCGCCGCGTCGAAAAAGCAATCGGAACCCTCGTGAACGGTGATCGCTTTAACCTTTATTCCAAGGGCCTGGGCGGCAGACGAGAGTGTTGTCGGCATGTCTTGATCAGCCAGAAATGCCGGATGGATAGGCACCACGACGTTCTGCATCCGAGCAGCATCGAGAATACTCTCCGGCGTGGCGACGGGCCGCACCTGCTTCCCCGACAGTCGCTCGAACCAGCAGAGCCCACTTGGCCCAAGCCCGCCACTTGCGATCACATGCTGCGCGGCATCGGCGTGGAGCCTGGTATCGAAGCGGGCCGCGACGTGCATGAAGCCGCATTGCCGTGCAGCCGCGATTGCAGCAGCAACCGCGCCATAGAGAGCAGGGCGGGACGTATCATGCAAGACGAGGATCAACCCCATGGCGCGCTCCTTCTCGTCGCTTTAGACTTCGAGCAGATCGCGTTTGACGGTTCCAAGCGCTCGATATCCCGTGTCCGTGACGACGATCGTTTCGCTGACGCCGACGGTGAAGCGGCCGTAAATGCGCAGCGCCGGCGGCAAATGGAAGGTCATGCCGGGACGCAGCTCCGTCTTCACTCCGGCGTTCAGGCTGAGGATGGCCCCCTCGCCCCAATCCGGCGCGAAGGAGATCCCGACGCTATAGCCAAGGCGCTTGCGGAAATTATCGGTGTAGCCCGCCGCATCGATGATCCGCTGGCAAGCCATATGTGGAACCTCGCACGGCACGCCCGGACGAATGGTATCGAGCGATACCTGGAGCGCCTCCTGGCAAACCTTCATCATCTCCGTTGCTTCATTCGGCGCCTGCCCGATCCAGGCCGATCGCATCAAGGCAGCGTGATAGCGGTCATGGCAGGCGGCCATTTCGAGAAAGGCGGGATCACCGTCCTCGATCCTGCCGCGTCGCCAGGTTCCGTGCGGCACGCCCGTGCGCGCACCGACTGAGACAAGCGGTTCCATGCCCATATATTCCGATCCGGCTGATATCGCCGCAGACATCATTGCGGCGACCAGATCGTTATCGGTGGCACCGACCTTGACGGCCGCAAGTCCGGCCCGCATGCCCGCGTCGACATAGGAGGCTGCGCGTTCGAGCTTCTCGATTTCCAGCGGAGATTTGACGGCGCGTAACTTTTCAATAACGCCGGCACCGTCATGCACGACGCCTAACCGCTCAGCCAAGGATTCGTAGACGAATATCGGCAGGAACCAGCCTCGTTTGTCGATCGCGACGCGCTTTCCTCTAAGGCCGCGCTTCTCGATGAGGGCCATGAGGAAGGAAACGGGCTCGTCGCCGTCCTGATAGACTTCGGCATCAGCGATGAAGGTATTGGCGATGAAGTTGAAATATTCGAGTTGCCGGATGACGAAGACCGGATCACCTTCTGCCGGAAGGAGCAGCGCCTGAAACGTGTAATATCCCGGTGTTTGCTGGCCGGTCAGATAGAAGATGTTTTCCGGACCGGTGATGACGAGTGCATCGATGCCCGCCTCGACAAGATTTTGACGAGCGCGCGCAACCCGGATCTCATATTCCTCTTTCGGGAAGGCCGATTCCTGCCCCTGTACGATAGTGCCTGCCGTCGTCATCTTGCGAACTCCTTCAAGAGACTTGTCTTTGATAGATCAACCGTCAGCCCGAGGCCGGGAGCCTGGGTGCCGGTCACTTGGCCCCGCTCATAGAACAGGCCGGATGCCGGATCGTCAGCCAGCCCGTCGGCTCCATATAATTCGGCGAATGTCGGGCCGGTCGCGCAGGCCAGATGCAGGGCCGCGGCCGTCGCCACGGTGCCCTCATTCATCTGCCCGAGCATGAAGGGGATATTGCCGTTGCGAAGCGCCACCGCAGCCTTCAGCGTCGGAGCGATGCCGCCAAGCTTGACCAGCTTGAGATGTGCCCACAGACGGCCGGACGCTTTAATGATTGCTTCCACATCTTGCAAACCGGAGACACTTTCATCCAGCATCAGCGGCATCGGGCTTTTTCGCGCGAGTTCGAGCATGAGGTCGAAATCTCCGGCGGGAATGGGCTGCTCGACATAAGCGAGATCGAATTCTGCCAGCCGCGCTAGCTTCCCTTCTGCATCGTCGCGGCCCCAGGCACCATTGGCATCGACCGCGAGCTTGATGGCCTCACCGAAGCGACTGCGCAGCTGCGAAAGCCGCCACAGATCATCCTCAAAAGCGCCGGCTCCGATCCTGACCTTCAGGTCGCAAAAGCCGCGCCTGACGTAGTTTTCCGCTTGCGCGAGAAATTGCTCCGGCGTGGAAATGAACAATGTCTGGTTCGTCGGATGTGAAATGGGCATCGCAGTGGCAGCGCCTAGCCATTGCGCAAGCGGTACGCCCTGCCGTCGTGCCAGAAGATCGTGAAGCGCGATGTCCAGCAGCATCCGCACCGGTGCGCTCGCCTCTGCCCAGATCGTCTCGTCCGCAAGCAGATCGGCCGCCTCTAGCGACCAGTCGATCCGGTCGAAAAGCGATAGTGCCTCGGCCAGGACCGTATCCGCCTGAAGGCCGTTCAGATAGGCGATATTGATGCGGACTTCGCCGGTCGCCACCACATCGCCGTCGCGCAGGCAAAGGTAAAGCGTATCGAGGCCGGTGATCGGACCGGATGATGCGGTGTGCAGCATCAGGTTCCCCCCGTAGCTCAGCATAGCGCGGTGCAAGGATGCTTGCATCGATCAGGCCCGGAGCATCGACTGAGCGACATCACGATAAATCAGGCTGGCTGTCACGAACTCGTCGACAGGAACGAATTCGTCGGGCTTGTGAGCCACGGACAAATCGCCCGGACCGATCACGGTGCCTTGTGCGCCGATCTGCCGGAAATGCACCAGGTCGCAGCCGCCCTGAAAGCCGAAGGGGCCGGGATTTGCGATGCCGTGAGACCGGCAAGCGGCCATGCTGGCTTGGACGATGGCGCTGTCGATCGCAGTTTCCGTCGCACCGCCCGTCGTCGCCTTGTAGTCGATAATCTCGGCCCGAACGCCGAAGCGCGCTTGGGCGAGCGCCAGCAGATCGGCAAACTCCTGCTTCACGACCTCTTCGTTCTCGCCGGGCACCATCCTGCGGTCCAGCAGCAGATCGCAGGCATAGGGCACCACATTGTCCGCATGTCCGCCGGAAATACGCGTCACCGTCAGGCTTGCTTCACCGACCAGCGGATGCGTCCGGCCGCGCACCACCTCGTTGTGATGAGCCTCGATCAGCGAAAGGAGCTGCCCGGCGCGATAGATGGCGTTCTCGCCGAGATGCGGCGTTCCGGAGTGTGCTGCCTGCCCATGAACGCGCACGACGGGCCTGAGACTTCCCTTATGTGCCGCAAAGGTCGTGTTGGATGTCGGCTCGCCCACCACGGCAAAGTCGATTTTCGGCTTGCCGGCCGCGTAGAATTTGGCGCCTTCGCTGGCAATCTCCTCGTCGCCGACGAAAACGCCGAGCAAGGTACCGGACCATGTGCTGCGGTCGGATGCCAGCATTCGCATGGCTTCCACCATCGCTATCAGCGGCCCCTTGCAGTCGCAGGCGCCACGACCATAGAGCTTGCCGTCTGCCTCGCGCAGCGTGAACGGATCGGACGACCATCCGTCTCCCGCGGGCACGGTATCCATATGGGTGTTGAAGGCGAAGACCGGCCCCGGCCCATTGTCCAGCCGCGCCTCGACATTGAAACGGCCCGGCTTGTACTCCGTGATATCGACCGCAAAGCCCGCGGACAGAAGCATATCGCGGACATAGACGGCAGCATCAGCCTCTCGGCCCGGCGGATTTTCCGTTCTGATGGCGATCAGCTCGGCCAGTTCACGCTTCATGCGCGCGATATCGGGGGTATGGGACATGTCTGCCTTCCGCATTTAGTGCAATATCTGACCTAGAAACAGGCGAGCGCGGTCGTTGACCGTTCCACCGAAGAATTGTTCGCTCGGCGCGTTTTCGATCACCTCGCCATTTTCCATGAAGACGATCTGATCGGCGGCACGTCTGGCAAAGCCCATCTCATGGGTGACGACGACGCTGGTCATGCCGTCGGCGCTGAGATCGGCCATCACGTCCAGAACCTCGCGTATCATTTCCGGATCGAGCGCCGAGGTCGGCTCGTCGTAGAGCATCAGCTTGGGCTTCATGGCCAGCGCCCGGGCGATTGCGACGCGCTGCTGCTGACCTCCGGACAACTCGTCGGGAAAGAAATCGGCCTTCTCGGGGATGCGGACCTTTTCGAGCAATTGCATCGCTATGTCGTGCGCGTCGAGCTTGCTGATGCCTGAGACCTTCATCGGCGCGAGCATGATGTTTTCGGCGGCCGAGAGATGTTGGAACAATTCGAAATTCTGGAAGACCATGCCGATATCGCGACGTATTTTGGAGGCATTACGGAGGTCGCGGGTAATATCATTGCCGTCAAAGAAGATATTGCCGCCATCAGCAGGCTCGAGCAGATTGACGCATCGCAGCAATGTCGACTTTCCCGATCCGGACGGGCCGATGACGACCACGGTCTGCTTGCGGAAAACGTTCAAGCTACAGGTCTTGAGAATCCGTGCTGGTCCGAAACTTTTATCGATGCCGATGATTTCCAGGAGCGGTTTGTTGTCCGGCGCGGCCATGTCGTCTTTCCTCACTGGATCTCGGATTTCGGGGCGATGAGGCTCAAGGGCTTGCGAATGCTGCCCCGGCGCCCGCGTTTCGGGTCAAGCGACCGCTCGAGAATTGATTGAAAGACCATGAAGATCGTCGTCAGCGCCAGATAGTAGATGCCGGCGGCGCTCAAGGCCTCGAAATAGCGGAAATTCGCGCTGGCGGTCTGGTTGGCGACGAGAAGCAACTCCTCCACGGCAACGACGGAAACAAGCGCGCTGGTCTTCAGCATGCCGATCATCTGATTGCCGACGGCGGGCAGGACGATGCGGGCGGCCTGCGGCATCACGACGAAACGCATGACGCTCGCCCGTGTCATTCCAAGCGCAAGCCCGGCCGTCCTCTGCCCCTTTTTCACCGCATGCAGGCCCGACCGCAGGATCTCCGCCATGTAGGCACCCTCATTCAGCGACAAAGCGAGGACCGCGCTGAGAATAGCCGAGAGGCGAATGCCGAAACCTGGCAGGACATTATAGATGAAGATGATCTGGAACAGGACGGGGGTACCGCGAAACAGCCAGAGATAGACGAGCGTCGCCGCCTTGACGGCGCGCAGTTCTGTCTCCTGCAAAAGAGCAATGACGAGCCCGACGATGATCCCGAAGAATAACGACACTATGGTGATCAAAAGGGTCAGCACGGCGCCGTGGAAAAAAGCGGGCGACAGCAGATAGTCGAAAACGAGTTCGAGAGACATGCCCGCTCCTTCTCTTCAATGTCAGGCTCTTCGGTATCAGGCCGGATGTCAGTTGAAGATCGAAACGGAGGCCGGCAGCTTCCACTTCTCGATCAGGCTCTTGTAGGTGCCGTCGGCAACGATTTCGGCAAGCGCCGCCTTGATCGAGGCTTGAAGGGCGGTATCTCCCTTTCGGGTGGCAATGCCAATGCTGGTATTGGACTCGAACTCGCCACCAACGACTTCATAGACGCCAGGAACCGCCGCCTGAAGCACCACCGCACCCGGCGTGGAATCGTATTCCGCATCCGCGCGGCCCTGCCGCAAGGACAGTGCGGAATCCTGTGCCGTCGGCAGTGTCAGGACCGTTACGCCCGAAAGCCCCTTGGCCTTGCAGCGTGTATCGTCAGCCCGCGCCTGGTTTTCCTGAATGCCGCCAAGCGTGACGGCGATCGTCTTGCCGCAAAGCGTATCGTCCCGGCCGGTAATCTTGGCCGGATTGCCAGCCTGAACGATCACCTGATTGCCGATCTTCATATAAGGGATGAAGTCGACCTGCTCTGAGCGCTTGTCATTGATGTACATGGCCGAGTTGATGATATCGATCCGGCTGGAGAGAAGCGCCGGGATCAGCCCCTTGAACTCCATGTTCATCGGCACGGGCTTGGCGCTGAGTTTTGCGGCCAGCGCTGCAATCAGGTCGATATCGAAACCGGACAGAACCCCATCCTTCTGGAATTCGAATGGCGCGAACGTTGCCGCAACGCCGTAGGTGATGGATCCATTCTCGACGAGGCCCGACTTTGGAAGATCGGCGGCAATGACGGATTGCGCAAGGACCAGGGGCAAGGCGAATGCAGTCATGAAAGATCGAAGCATGGCAGTTCCCTTTTGTTTGATCGAGCTATAATTGCTCTGATTTAATACAACGGTACAATGTCGCCATCGGGAGAGTCAAGCGCGGAAGCGCAAAAATAGGCATTTTTGGAGTGGCCTAAAAAATGAGCATTTTGGCGAACTTTTGATCGAATCTCATATCCGGTTGAGGAGTACGCACGGCTTTTGTGTCTTTCAGCAATCGGTTTTCAGACGAAACTCGTGAGTTTCATGCTTTCATGGGATTGCTCATGTTGCCGATGTCGGCTCTCATGTTGTATTAGCTGCGTAAATTTATACAAAAATGGAAAGCCTAATGGCCAGCGCTCCACGTCAAGGTCGATATCGCCTTGCAAATCAGATTCTCGATCTCGCCCGGGATGCTCGCTTCGAGCCCGGGCATCACCTGCGCGAACAGCAGCTTGGCGATCTGATCGGCGTATCGAGAACACCGGTTCGCGCTGCGCTGCTATTGCTTGTGGAGCACGGTGTCGTGGAGGCCCGCAAGAACCAGGGATTTTTCTTGAAGGCATTGCCTGAAGAGCTGCGGCGCGTTGAGTTGGAGGTGCCGACGACAGCCGATCAGGATCTCTATTTGCGGATTGTGGAAGACCGCCTTTCCGGTGCGCTCCCGGAAACCTTCACGCAGTCGGAAATTGCCCGTCGTTTCGACGTGGACCGCATTCTCCTGCAGCGAACGCTCACCCATCTGGTGAATGACGGGTTGCTGGCGCGAAACAGCGGTAGGGGCTGGACCTTCCTGCCCACGCTCGACACGCAGGTGGCCCTGCGCAACAGCTATGATTTCCGCACCACGATCGAGCCTGCCGGATTGTTGCTCAACACCTTTCGTCACGATCCTGCCGCCCTGGAACGATCGCGCCTTCAGCACCTCTATCTGGAGGCGCATCCTGACATCACGTCTATAAACCCCCGCCAATTGTTCGAGACGGACGCTCAGTTCCACGAAATGATCGCTGAGTTCAGTGGTAATATCTTCTTCCTGCAATCCATCCAGCAGCAGAACAGGCTGCGGCGATTGCTTGAGTTCGGTGGCTACACCAATCGCCGGCGCGTGAAAGACTGGTGCCGGGAGCACGTTTCGATCCTCGATGCGATCGCATCGGGACAGCGCGCGCACGCGGCCCAACTTATGACGCAACATCTCCGGGCTGCTCTGTCGTTTGCTCCGCAATATGGTGCGTCGTAACGGCATTCAGATCGGCGGATCGCTTCTCAGCGTCAGATGGCTTTCCAATATCAGAACCGGTGAATACGCAGGCCCAGGACTTTTTCCGACAGGACGACGACGAACAGGGTCAGCACGATGGATACCGTCGACACGGCGGCGGCCTCGGGGGTGAAGTTCGTGCGCAAATAGTCGTAGAGCTGGATTGGAAGCGTGGCGGTGCCGACATTCTTCAGCATGAAGGATATGGTGAATGTGTCGAAGGATATGATGAAGGCGAACAGGCATCCGCCAATCACGCCGGGCTTGATCAGCGGCAGCATGATGCGGCGAAACCGCGTCAATGGCCCGGCGCCGAGGCTCTTGGCTGCCAGGCTCCAGGATGCGTCGTAGGACTCCATTGCCGCCGAAACGTTGATGAAGACGAAGGGAAGGGTGATGAGGCAATGGCCGATAATCATCGCCGCGATCGTTCGCGTGCCCATGCCGATCGAATAGACGAAGAACAACAGCGATATCGCCGTCAGCACCTCCGGCAGCAGCAGCGGCAGAAGCATGGCGAGCCGGATGCTTTCCTTCCAGCGTCCGGCATGCTGGACATAGAAGATCGCCGCCATCGTGCCGATGATCGAGGAAATCACCGTCGAGACCGCGGCCACCCAGAGCGATGTCTTGATCGCGCTGAGGAAGACCTCATTGTGAAAGAACACCACATACCAGCGAAATGAAAGTCCCTGTGGCGGGAACGTCAGGAAGGCGCCGGCATTGAAGGAGGCGCCGACGACCACGAGGATCGGCAGCAGCAGAAAGGCGTAGATTATCAGGCAGTAGCCGGTGAGGAGGTGCCTGGACATCAGTTGGCCTTCCATTTCATGCGGGTGAGCCTTGCAAACAGCAGCACCATGATCGCCCCGGTCAGAGACAGCATCAGTGCCATGGCCGAGCCGAAGGGCCATTGAAACGTGTCGATAAGCGCGTCGACCACGCTGACCGCCATCGTCTTCACACGCAGGCCGCCGATCAGGGACGGCGTGACGTAGGCGCTGAGCGACAGGACAAAGACCAGTATGCAGCCGGCCTGTATGCCGGGCATGGCTAGTGGCAGGACAATTCGTCTGAAGGCAGTGATGCGTCCGGCCCCCAGCGAGCGGGCGGCCGCTTCGATCGACGGGTCTATACCCTGCAGTGCGCTCATGAGCGGAAGGATCATGAATGGCAAGAAGACGTGCACCAGGGCAATCACGATCCCAAGAGAGTTGTACATCAGGGCAAGGGGGCGATCGATCAGGCCGAAGCCGATCAGGGTGCGGTTTATCATGCCATTGTTGCCGAGCAGGATCGTCCAGCCGTAGCTGCGGATGACGATGCCGACGAGAAGCGGTGACAGCACGAGGCCATAGGCCAGCCCACGAAAACGCATTTGGGTCTTCGCGAGCTGCCAAGCGACGGGGAAGCCGAGGATAAGGCAGACAGAGGTGGTGATGAAACCGATCATCAGCGTGTTTGCGGTCTGCTCCAGATAAAAGCTGTCGGCAAAGAGCCTGAGATAGTTTGAGAGGGTGAAGCCGGGCGCATAGGGCGTCCCGCTCCCCGGATTGCGCAGGCTCATGACCACGATGTTGATATAGGGCAATACCAGGAAGATGCCGAGGAGCAGAACAGCCGGGGCGATCAGGGCAAAGGGCTTCAGGGATTTTGCTCGAAGGCTCATGCGGCAGCTCCGAGCGCCCAGAAGCGATCGCCATCAACCTTGACGGTGACACGGTCGCCCGGAGAAAAGCGGCTGCGGGGGAAGGTCTGAACATTGATGGTGTCGCCGCTGTCGAGTGCCAAGCGGTAGTCGATCAGGCTGCCTGAATAGTAGCTCGCTGTGATGGTGGCCGGGGTGCCTGCCTGCCCTGCGCTTTCCGGAAACAGCTCGACGGCCTCGGGCCGAAGTACCAGCGTCACGGCGCCATCGGGCGACTTCGGCATATTGCCGATCCTGATCGTGCCGAGCGCGGTATCGATGACCGAGATATCGTTTGCTTCGGTGGAGAGCAGCCGACCGGACAGGATGTTGACCTGCCCCACGAATTGCGCGACTTCGAGGCTCGCCGGCCGATCGTAGATATCGGCCGGTGCGCCATACTGGGCGATCTGCCCGCCAAACATGACCGCGACACGATCCGACATGGTCATCGCCTCGGCCTGATCGTGGGTCACGTAGACGGTGGTGATGCCGACGCGTTTTTGAAGGTCGCGGATAAAGACGCGCATCTCCTCGCGCAGCTTGGCGTCGAGGTTGGCAAGCGGCTCGTCGAGCAGGAGAATTCGGGGCTCGATCACCAGCGCTCGAGCAAGGGCGACGCGTTGTTGCTGTCCGCCGGAAAGCTGGCGCGGATAGCGGTCCGCATATCCGGAGAGCTGCACCATGTCGAGAACCCGGGCTGTGCGCTCGGCGATCTCGCGCTTCGGCCTGCGGCGCATCTCCAGTCCGAACGCCAGGTTCTGAGCGACGGTCATATGCGGAAACAGGGCGTAGTTCTGGAAGACCATACCGATGTCGCGTTTTTCGGCAGGCACATGCACGACGTCCTGCCCATCGAAACGTATCGCGCCTGATGTCGCGTCTTCGAAGCCGGCTATCATTTTCAGCGTGGTTGTCTTGCCACAGCCGGAAGGGCCAAGAAGGGAGATAAACTCGCCCTTCGCGATCCTCACGGAAATGCCGTTTACCGCAAGAGATGCCCCATAGTGCTTGGTCAGCGCTTCGATGCTCACCTCTGTCATGATCGATCTTCCAAATTCTGCCGGCGGCGATCGTGGTCGTGCCACCATGTCGAGAAAGCAGCCGGACCGCATAGAGGCGGGCCGACATATAGCGAGGGAATCGTCAGGGCGCGTCTAGCGCATGACCTTTGCCCAGGTCTCCGAGAACTCGGCCTGTTTTTGGTTCATGAAATTCCAATCCCATGTGAGGATCTTGTCCATCGTCTCGCCCGAGATCGGCACATCCTTTTGCAGGTCGGCCGGGACCACCACCTTGGAATTGGTGGGGGAGACGAAAAACTGCTTCATGAGCGGTATCTGCCCCTCCGGGGAGAGAAGGAAGTCGGCATATTGGTAGGCGAGTTCCTTTTCGGGGGCGTGGGCAAGGATATTCAGCGTTTGGTCGAACATCAGCATGCCCTCTTCGGGCACGACGACATCGATCGGCAGCCCCTGGGATCGCAAGCGCGCCACTTCGCCGAAGTCAAAGGGCGCAACCACGAATTCGCCTGCCGCGAGGCCCGTCGACAGGTTGAAATCCGCCTGTATGACCGGACCGAGCTTTTCCAGCGCCTTGAAGCCGGCATCGATGTCGTATTGATCTTTGCCGAAGATCTTCGATGCCAGCATCAGCTCCATCTTGCCGGCCGTATTGGCGAAGTTGTAGAGGCCGATGCGTCCCTTGAATTCCGGATTTTCCCAGAGATCCTTCCATCCCTTCGGCGGGGTTTTGACCATATCGGTGCGGTAAGCGATGCCGATCGGCGAGACCATCGCCACGGCACCCCAACCATCCGTCTTCTTCGCAAGGGAATAGAGATCGTTGTAGTTCGATAGTTTCGTCAGATCGAGCTTCTCGAAGAAGCCTTCCTTGCGCAGGCTGGAGGCGAAGGCCTCGTTGGTCATCAGGATCGAATAGGGCGGGTTTTCAGCGCCCGCCGCTCGCAGGTTGGCGCTCCAGACACGACCGTTGCCGGCGTCGAGTGTCACCGCGGCACCGCTCTTTGCCGTGAATGCCGGTGCGAGCGTCGAGCGCCAGAACTGCTCCCAGGCGCCGCCGAGCGTCGGCACCACGAGGGTCTTGCCTTGCGCGCGCGCAGGAAGGCTGATCATGCTTGCGGCGGCAAGGCCGCCCATTCCGGCAAGAAGCTGCCGCCTGTTCATGTTCATCATTTCGGTTCCCCTTGTCATGGCCGTATGTCGGTGGGTGCTGGTGCGGCAGGCGATGTTTCGCTTCTTGCGCTCAGGACTTGCTGAAGGCCTGGCTTGTCTTCAGCGCGATATAGTCTCCGTAGGTAATTGGCGTGTATTTTGCCGGCGCCTTTGCCGCAAAGGGCGGCAGGCATTCGATGAGCGTCTCTTTCGATGGATTGACAAAGAAGGGAATGGATTGACGCCGTGTCGTACCCTTGAAGTTGCCGGGTGGATTGGCCACCCGATGCGGCGTCGAGAGCCATTCGTCGTTGGTCCAGCGCATGAAGGCATCGGCGATATTGACGACATAGGCGCCCTCGACGTTCGGCGCATCCAGCCATTCGCCGTCGCGTCTGCGGACCTGAAGCCCTCCCGGCGATGCTTCCGAACGCAGGATGGTCATGAAGCCGTAATCGGTATGGACGCCTGCGCGCAACTGGCCGGGCAGCGGGCTTTCCTGCTGTTCCGGATAGTTGATGACGCGGAGTGCCGAAAGGTGGTCGGTAAAGGCCGGCTCGAAGTAATCGGGCGCAAGCCCGATCGCCTGGCAGAATGCGCGTCGCAGATGCCCAGAGAGCGTCTCCATCTCGCCAAAATAGGCGTTAAAGGCCGCCTGTAATCCTTGTGGAACCGTAGGCCAGGCGTCACCCGGAAGGCGCGGCCCGAAATTCAGGCTTTCCTTGTAGTCCCCCGGCGTCTTGATCCCCAGCGTGGCGCTCAGCGCCTCGTCCGCGATGGGGGAGAAAGCGACGCCCCCCTTTAGCGAGGTTCCTCGACCCTGCTTCTTCTTCCAGTCTTGCGGTTCGTCGAAGAAATCGCGAGCAAGATTGTAAAGCTGCGTGGTCGCCTCCTTGGAGACGCCATGTCCGGTGATCAGGAAAAAGCCGGTTTCGCGGCAGGCAGCCTCGATCGCCTTGACCACGGCATCGCTACCAGTGGCCTGACGGATGAAAGGTGCGATATTTATGACCGGAATACTGTCCATATCCTGCCTTGAGGACGGGGCCGTCTGCATTGTCTGATCCTTTCCGGAGTGAACATAGCCGTGTTGTCGTGGCGGCTTGACGGCCTGCCAACGAGGGAGATGATGTCAGTCGAGCCCCTTGAAGGGTGCGTCGCGAAATTCGAGATATTCCTTCAGAGACATCTTCTGAAGATTGCGCATCCATTCCTGTCCGTCCTTGCTGACATGGAGGGCGGCAATGGCGTGCACGTTGTAGTCAAAGGATGTCATCAGGCCGGCGGCGACCTGCTGGTTGTTGATGGAGGACTTGGCGAATTTGATCGCCGGAACCGGCATGCGCGCCAGCTTGCGCGCCAGGTTCTCGGTCTTTTGCTTGAGCTGATCGGCGGGCACGATCTTGTTGATCAGATGCATGCGCAGCGCCTCTTCCGCGTCCACCAGGTCACCGGTGTACATCAGCCAGCGGACATCGCGGGTGGCCAGCAGCCAAGGCATGAAGAGGGCAGGCGGACCGGAATTGTGCCTGACTTCCGGTTCGCCGAATTTGGCGTTGTCGGCGGCGATGGCAAGATCGCACGACATGACGAGTTCGAGAGCGCCGGCAAGCGCATAACCGTTCACCGAGGCGATGACGGGGATTGGAGCTTTCCAGATATTCAGAAGTGCCTGGGCATTTTCCGACATGTCGGCATGCCAGTCCTCGATACTAACGTCATAGTCTGCGCCTTGCAGATCATAACCGGCCGAAAACGCGCGGCCGGCACCGGTAATCACCAGCGCGTTGACGTCCTTGTCGGCGACGGCAAGCGCAACGGCACGGTCGATCTCGCGCACCGTCGTCTTGTTCATCGCATTGAGCTTGTCCGGCCGATTGATGGTGATCGTCGCGAACTTGTCCTGTTCATCCTTGTCATAGAGGATGGTCTCGAAGCTCTCGGTCATGCTCATATGCTTTTCCTCTTTACGCTGGTGTCAGCCGGTTGCGATGCAGTGCTCGATGCCTGCATCAACAGGGCCGCCTTGTTCTTCTCGAAACGCTCTATCGATGCTGATTTGACCGGACCAAACCCCCTGATCTGATCAGGGAGTTGGGCGAGCGCGATGGCGCGCTGCTGGTTTTCCGGCGACAGGTTTGCCGAGAGGTCGTTGATCAGTGCCGTGTAGTCGGCGACCAGCTTGCGCTCTGTACGTCGCTCATGCGTGTAGCCGAAGGGATCAAGCGGCGTGCCGCGAAGGAAGCGCAATTTCTCCAGAACGGAGAACGCCGGTGAAATCAGCTTGCGGCTGATGGCAATCTTTGCCGGGTTGCCAGTGCGCTTGTCGATCCTTCGGGAAAAGAGCGGCGGTGCGAGATGATGCTTGATCTCGAAATCACCTTCGAACTGCGCGGCAATCTTGTCCTTGAAGCTCCGGTCGTTGTGGAGACGAGCTACTTCATATTCGTCCTTATAGGCCATCAGCTTGAAGGCGTTACGCGCCACGGCTCCGGAAAAATCCTCTCCGAGCTTCGCTCGGGCCTCGGCATTGCGGGCGGTCGTCACCAGCTTGCGGTATTTGTTGGCATAGGCGGTGTTCTGGTAGTGCGTTAGGAACTCGATGCGCTTGGCGACGAGGTCGTCCAGCGTCTGCTTGGCCGGCGCCTCGTCCAGGTCGACTGCGGCGGCTTGTTTGACAGCTTCCGGATCGACCACCGAGCGACGGCCCCAGCCAAAGGCTGCGCGGTTCATCGCAATGCCCGTGCCATTGAGTTCGATCGCCTTATCGACTGCCTCAAGACTGATTGGAACCAGTCCGCGCTGCCAGGCGTGGCCAAGCAGGAACATGTTGGCGGCGATCGCGTCGCCCATCAGGGCCGCCCCCAGTTTCGTCGCGGCGATAAGGCTGATGGCATCGTCACCGGCCGCTCTGCGCAACGCCTTCAACGTCGCTTCCTGACGGAAATCGATCGCGGTGTTCTGCACAAACGAGGCCGTTGGTGCGAAATGATCGTCGAGAACGGCCCTGGTCCGGCCGAAGGCGAATGTGGACAGGGCGTTCTGGGCCGCTGATACGACGATATCGAAGCCAAGGACCAGATCGCTTTCGCCCGGTCCGATACGCACGGACGTGATCTGCTCTCGCGTCCTTGCGACCCGCAGGTGCGAAATGACGGCCCCATTCTTCTGGGCAAGACCGGTCTGGTCGAGGGTCTGCACGGCAAGGCCGTCCATGTGAGCGGCCATCGACACTATGGCGCTGACGGTGATGACGCCCGTTCCGCCGATGCCGGCGAGCAGCATGTTGTAGGGACGGTCGGTGATCGGTCGGATGGCCGGAAGAGGGAGGTCATCGAAACTTGCCTTGCCTGCTTTAGCGTCCGGCTTGCGGATGGTGCCGCCCTCGACGGTGACGAAGCTCGGACAGAAACCTTTTATGCAGGAAAGATCGGTGTTGCAGCTCGACTGGTTGATCCGCCGTTTGCGGCCAAACTCCGTTTCCTGTGGCTCGATGGAGATGCAATTGGAAACCGCGGAGCAATCGCCGCAGCCCTCGCAGACGAGTTCGTTGATGAAGGCGCGCTTGTCGGAGACGGCCAAAGCGCCCCGCTTGCGCCGACGCCGTTTTTCGGCAGCACAAACCTGATCGTAGACGAGGACGGTAACACCCGCCACCTCGCGCAATTCGCGTTGCACCGCATCGAGTTCGTCGCGGTGGTTGATCGTAACGCCGGACGGCAGATTGCCTTGCCAGACCTCGGGGCGCTCGGCGACGACGGCGACGCGGGCCGCGCCTTCCGCGAGCATCTGCCCGACAATGCCGGGAACGGAGACTTCGCCATCATGCTTCTGGCCGCCGGTCATTGCGACGGCGTCATTATAGAGGATCTTGTAGGTGGCGTTGACCTTGGCGGCGATTGCGGCGCGGATCGCAAGCAGCCCGGAGTGGAAATAGGTGCCGTCACCCATGTTGACGAAGATATGCTTTTCGTCGGTGAATTGGGAAAGGCCGATCCACGCGCCGCCTTCGCCGCCCATCTGGGTAAAGGTCGAGGTGTTGCGCTCTTCCAGCCCGATCACCATCATATGACAGCCGATGCCGGTGGATGCCCGGCTTCCCTCGGGTAGCCGGGTGGAAATACTGTGCGGACAGCCTGAGCAGAAATAGGGGTCGCGTTTCAGCGCCGGCGTTTCCGCAGCACTGGCTGCGAAGATGGCCTCGATAGCGTGCGATCTCGCCAGCAGATCGGTGTGATGCTCACCGATGAGAGAGACAATCGCTCTCGCAACGGCGACAGCATTGATCTCGCCGGCTGCGGACAAGAGCGGTCGGCCATCCACGCCGAATTTGCCGTAGATCCTTGGACGCCGGTCGGAGGCCATGTTGAAAAGCTGCGCCTTGATCTGGTCTTCGATGACCGCGCGCTTTTCCTCGACCACCAACAGGGTTTCGACGCCGGAGGCGAACCGTTGCAGCCCCTCCGGTTCGATCGGCCAGACCATGCCGATCTTGTAAAGCCGGATGCCGAGTTCGCCGGCCCGGCGCTCGTCGATGCCGAGGCTTGCCAGCGCGCCCATGAGATCGAGCCACGATTTCCCGGTCGAAACGATGCCGAGCCTCGCTTTGCCGGCAATGCTGCCCCAGACCGTTCTATCGATGCTGTTTTGACGGGCGAAGGCGTGTATCGCCTCCATCTTGTTTTCCAGCCGCCGCTCCATCGCATGTGGGCCATCCGGCCATCGCAACGAGAGATCGCCATTGCCGTCGGGATAGACGATGGCGGACTGATCGGGGTCGAGCTCGACCGTCGCGGTGCACTCGACAATTTCCGTCTGGCATTTGAAGCCG
The DNA here is from genome assembly GCF_000281735.1 of Rhizobium sp. AP16. Lineage (NCBI taxonomy): Bacteria > Pseudomonadati > Pseudomonadota > Alphaproteobacteria > Hyphomicrobiales > Rhizobiaceae > Rhizobium > Rhizobium sp. AP16. The sequence goes on from NZ_AJVM01000001.1 coordinate 156,227, forward strand.
ACCCAGGCGCCGGAATAGCGGCTGAGCGCCCAGCCGAGCAATCCGTAGTCGATATATTCCCCGACGCCGGCTGGCGACAGCAGCGGCACCATCGCGGAGATCAGATTATGCTCGCTCTGGTGCGGCAGGGTCGACGAAACGGCACCGTGATCGTCTCCGACAAGCAGCAGAACGCCGCCATTCGGATTGGTGCCGACGGCGTTGGCATGACGGATCACGTCCATGCTGCGGTCGACGCCAGGTCCCTTGCCGTACCACATGGCGAAGACGCCATCATACCGTGCGCCCGGAAACATCGCCGTCTGCTGCGTGCCCCAGACGGCAGTAGCGGCCATGTCTTCATTGAGGCCGGGCTGGAAGCGGACGTGATGGTCGTCGAGATATTTCTTCGCGCGCGCCATTTCGCGGTCGAAACCGGCAAGTGGCGAACCGCGATATCCGGAGACATAGCCGGCGGTGTTCAATCCGCGCGCAAGGTCGCGCTGACGCTGGATCATCGGCAGGCGAACGAGCGCCTGCGTGCCGGAAACGAGGATGCTTCCCCGATCGAGCGTGTAGCGGTCATCGAGGCTGGGTGTCGTCGCGGCGGAGGCCTTGGGCCGATCTTCGGGGTGGGCGGCGACGGGGAGGGTGGACATTTATGCGCGCTCCCGCGGTGTTGTCGGTTCCATGTCGAAAACGCGGCCGGGATTGAGGATGTTATTGGGATCGAACGCTGCTTTGAGACGGCGCATAGCGGCCATCTCCGTCGGGCTGCGAACGAGTGCCAGCCACTTCTTCTTTTCAAGGCCAATGCCATGCTCGGCCGATATCGATCCGCCTTCGCTGGCGACACAGGAGTATGTCGCGTCCGCGACGCGGTCATAGTGGTGTGTGCGAACGAGAAAATGCAGATTGCCGTCACCGAGATGACCGAAAATGTAGATGGACGCTGCGGGATCGACAGTTGCGATTTCGGCCGTGGCCCTGTCCAGGAACCGCTGCATTGCGGAAATGGGCAGGCTGACGTCGAAGCCCGCGACATGGTCCATGCTGAAAATGAACTCACTCGCCGCCTCGCGCAAAGCCCATATGGCATGATAGTCGCGCAGAGAGCGGGAAGCCGCGACATCGCTGACGATGCCTTCCTCGTAGCATTCCATCAGTGCAGCCGCGAAGCGATCCTCGTCGCCAGCTTCGTCCTGTCCCTGCATCTCGATGAGCGCATACATTCCGGCACCCGCCGGCACAGGCGGTGGCGCACCGGTACGATTGAGAACGCCGGCGTAAACAGCCGGGAAGATGACTTCGAAAGCGGAGAGGGAAGGTCCCAACCTCTGGCGCAGGCGCCGCAGGAGAGCGATGGCCGCGCCGAGCGAGGGAAGTGCGCAAAATGCGTTGGCCAGTGACTGTGGCTTCGGATGAAGACGCAAACAGGCACGGGTTACGACGCCGAGCGTACCTTCGCTACCGATGAAGATCTGGTTGAGATCGAAACCCGAATTGTCCTTCGAAAGGCCTTTTAGGCCGGTCAGCACCGAGCCGTCCGCCATCACGGCCTCCAGGCCAAGAACCTGGGCGCGATACATGCCATAGCGCAGAACGCGAATGCCGCCGGCATTTGTGGCGATGTTGCCGCCGATGGTGGAGGTGCCGCGCGCGCCAATATCCACGCCGAACATGAAGCCGTGGCTGGTGGCGGTCTCCTGGACAGCCTGCAGGGTCGCACCGGCATGAGCGATCACAGTGCCGGCATCCTCGTTAACGGGCTCGATCGCGCTCATGCGCTCCAGGGACAGCGCAACCTCGCCAGCCATAGGCCGCGCGGCCCCTGCAAGACCAGTGCGTCCGCCTTGCACGACGATAGGCTGGCGAAGGGCGTCGCATGCGGAAAGAATGGCCGACACCGACGCGGTATCCCTGGGGCGAAACAGGATGGACGGTCGCACGCCGCGCTCGTCTGTCGCGTCCGCGCAATAGGCGTCACCGACATCCGGACCGACGACAACAGCGTTCTTGTCCAGCCTGTCGTTGAGGCGGGCCAGCAATTCCCACAGCCGCAAAGACGGCGCAGATAAGGGATGAGCGGCGAGCGCCCGGTCGATCGATCCGCCCATTCTGTTCCCCTGGTTATCTGGATCGAGGGCAGGTTATCGCCTATCTGATATTTGTCAAACCTATATTTAAATACCTATAGCCTTTTCGATGAAGGCATGGCATCAATGCTTTCGAGCGAAGGATGGAGCTCTATGAATCTTAGATATGACGAAGTGGTAAGATCTGGCATCGCCAAACAGGTCGCCGAGAATATCAAGTCCGCGATCCTGGACGGGCGTCTGAAGATCGACGAGCGCTTGCCGACGGAAGAGGATCTTGCCCGCAGCTTCGGAATTTCGCGCCCGACGGTGCGCGAAGCGTTGAAGCGTCTGGCGGCGCAGAATCTCATTCATTCGCGTCGCGGCCCTCTCGGCGGCAATTTCGTGATGCGGCCCGATCCGGAAGGTCTGTCGAAGGCGATTACTGGTGCCGCGACGCTTCTCGTTGGCATCGGCGCTTTCGATATCGACGAAATTATTACCGCAAGGCTTGAGACGGAAACTATCTGCTGCCGGCTTGCCTGCGAGAACCGCAGCGAAGAAGGATTACAGGCCATGGCGGCCGAAATTGCCTTGCAGCGGGATCAGGACATCAGCGACGAAGATTTCTGCGCTTCCGATGTGCGCTTCCATCGCGCCCTAGTCGACTCGACCGGCAACGGCCCCTTGAAGCTGATGATGTACATCGTGATCGAATCCTTCATTCCGATCACGAACATGATCGTCTTCAGGGTGCGGGAGCGCCGCCAGGTCGTTGCCTTCCACCAGCGGATCCATGAGGCGCTGAGCAATCGCGATGTCGGCGAAGCAACGGCGGCGCTCACAAATCTCCTTGCCTATGTGCGGGACAGCTATAGCGCCGCGCTCGATGCGCGCAGCCGTCGGGCCGGCGAGCAGGCGCAGTCCTGAATCCAGTCGGCTCACATCCTCAGAAGCATTGAAGGTCAAGGGAATTCCATGTCAGATTCTTTTACGGCAATGGTGATCGATACGGTTGATGGCAAACAGCAGGCCGGCTTCCGGCAGCTGAACTTGGCCGATCTGCCCGATCACGACGTTCTGGTCGAGGTTGCGTTTTCCACGGTCAACTACAAGGACGGCCTGGCCCTTTCCGGCAAGGGAAGGATTGCGCGCCGCACGCCGATGGTTGGCGGTATCGATCTTGCCGGCGTTGTCGTCGAGTCGCGTTCGGACAAATGGGTTGCGGGCGACAAGGTCGTGCTGAACGGGTGGGGCCTCTCCGAGACCGAATGGGGTGGTTATTCCCGATACCAGCGGGTCAAGGCGGAATGGCTGATCGCGCTGCCGCCCGAATTCTCCCTGGAACAGGCGATGGCAATCGGAACGGCCGGCTATACCGCCGCCCTTTGCGTCAATGCCCTGGAGGATTGGGGAACGATCGGCGTCGACGATCGGGAAGTGTTGGTCACAGGTGCTGCCGGCGGCGTCGGCTCAGTCGCCGTGAGCCTGCTTGCCAACAAGGGCTACAAGGTAACGGCATCGACTGGCCGGCCGGAAACATACGATTATCTCGCCTCGCTGGGAGCCTCCGGTTTCGTTGAGCGCGCGGCGCTCAGCGAGAAGGGTGGCCCGCTGCAGAAAGAGCGCTGGGCGGGCGCCATCGATTCCGTCGGATCGACGACGCTTGCCAACGTGCTGTCCCAAACGGTCTACGGCGGGGCGGTGGCCGCTTGCGGTCTTGCCGGCGGCGCCGATCTGCCGGCGACGGTCTTGCCACATATCCTGCGCAACGTGGCGCTGCTCGGCATCGATTCCGTCATGGCGCCCATGGTGAAACGCGAACGTGCCTGGCGGACGCTGAGCCAGCACTTGAATCCGGTCCGCTTGGAGACGTTAACGCGGATTGAGCCGATGTCCGCCTTGCCGAAAATCGGGGAGGATATCGTTGCGGGTCGCATCCGCGGTCGCGTCGTCGTGGCGATCACCTGACACCTGCTCATGGCTATATGCTGCGCTACTGAGGGCTGCTATCGGAACCGGCACTGCTCCTAAATCTTTCTTCGAACTTTGACACGAACGCAACTGCTTCTGTTCGTGCCGGATATGGCTGAAACTCTAATACTCTACCTTCGACATCGCCGTCCCGATGCCTGAACCGTTTGCGCTCGGCAACGGCATGGGCTCGATTTGGCGCGCCGCTCGCGTGCAATCTTGCGGCGTTCATCCATGTCGATCTGGGAGTAGGTGCGCTTCACGTCACGCTCCTCGCAAGCGATAAGCCGTTGTTATCCATTGCAAGTCGCACTTCGCCCTCGAGCCAACCAGGAGGAGTGGAGAGGCGAGCCGCGTCGCGTTCAGGATGGATTTCGGGGGTGATGTATATGTAAAGAAGAGTTCGGAAAACGAATGTATTTTTGAATAGATATACCGGTGGATTCGTAATAGTAATACCACCATTATTGGTATCTGCCTGGCGGTAGCAATAAATGAAGGATTGAAGCTGCATGGCTCTTCCGTCGAAAAAACTGCCCCGAACATTTCTGATGGCGGTACTGTCGTCGCTGCGAAAGGCGTTCCTCAGCATCGCGATCGCCAGCGCCGTGTTAAGCGTGCTGGCCCTGACAGGCTCCTTTTTTATGCTTCAGGTCTATGACCGGGTCATTCCCGGCCATAGTCTTCCAACGCTTGTCGGCATTGCGATCATCGCCGCGACCCTTTTCGTATTTCAGGGCATTCTTGAGCTGTTGCGTTCGATGCTGCTGGCACGCGTCGGCGTGGCGCTTGACGAGCGGATGAACGGTAAGGTCTTTGCTTCGCTGGTGCTTCAACCACAATTGATGCAGGCGCCAGGTGACGGAATGCAGTCGGTTCGCGATCTGGATAAGGTCCGGTCTTTTCTCTCCAGCACCGGTCCGATCGCACTGTTCGACCTGCCCTGGATACCGCTTTATCTCGGGCTGTGTTTTCTGTTCCACTTCTGGATCGGGCTGACTGCGACCTGCGGTGCCATCGTCCTCGTCGTTCTGGCGGTCCTTGCCGAGATCATGTCGCAGCGCCCGGCAGTCGAGGCCGCCAAACATTCGGCAGCGCGCCTTGCCTTTGCTGAAAGCGCGCGGCGAAACTGGGAGGCGGTTGTCGCAATGGGTTTCGTCGGCCGGATGACGGAGCGATGGACCGACATCAACGACGCCTATCTGGCAAATCAACTGGCAGCCGGCAACGTGACCGGCATGCTGACGACCACGTCGCGCATCCTGCGCTTGATGCTTCAGTCTGCCGTGCTCGCAGTCGGCGCTGTTCTCGTCATCCGGCAAGAAGCGACCGGGGGCATCATGATCGCAAGTTCGATCCTGGTCAGCCGGGCGCTTGCGCCGGTGGAGCTTGCCATCGGCCAATGGAGGGCGTTCGTCGCCGCCCGGCAAAGCTGGTCGCGGCTTGTTAGACTGTTGGAGATCATGCCCGCCGGACACCAGAGCATCAGTCTGCCGGCACCCAGGTCGAAATTGACCGTAGACAATCTGAGCCTCGCATCTCCGGGCAGCCGTGAGCTCATCCTTCGCAACATCTCGTTTGACATATCGGCCGGGACCGTCCTCGGGGTCATTGGCCCCAGCGCCTCGGGAAAGTCGTCGCTCGCTCGTGCGGTCACCGGCCTCTGGCCGGCCGCGATCGGCTCGATACGCCTCGATCACGCCGCCCTCTCGCAATGGGACCTCTCCGATCTGGGGCGCTATGTCGGCTATCTTCCACAGGATGTCAGCCTTTTCGACGGTTCGATTGCCGACAACATCGCCCGCTTTGAAAAGCGGCCTTCATCGCAATCGGTTGTCGCCGCTGCGAAGTCTGCCGGCGTCTATGACATGATCGTAAAGCTCCCGCAGGGCTTCGATACCGTGATCGGGGAGGGTGGCTCCCGGCTTTCGGCGGGGCAGCGGCAGCGTATCGCACTTGCGCGAGCGCTCTACGGAGAGCCATTCCTGGTGGTGCTGGACGAACCCAATTCAAATCTGGACGCGGAAGGCGAGGCGGCATTGACCCAGGCCCTGCTCAATGTCGGTGCGCGGGGCGGCATTGCAATAGTCATCGCCCACCGGCCGAGCGCTTTGATCGCGGCTGACATGGTGATGGTCATCGCCGGAGGGCGGTTGCAGGCGTTTGGACCTAAAGACGCGGTTCTCGGAAATCCGGCGAGGCAACCGATCAAACAGAGTGCGGTCCGGCTGATGGTCGCCGGCGAGGATGCCGGATCATGAGCGGATTAAAGCTGTCACCCAGCGAGCGTTCGATACCCAGACTTTCCGCTGTGATGCTTGGGACGATTGTCCTGCTTGTCGGCGTGATGGGGGGGCTTGCCGCGACGACGGAGATCTCCGGTGCGGTCATCGCCCCTGGAACGCTCGTGGTCGACAGCTATGTAAAGCCAGTCCAGCATCTCAAAGGGGGGATTGTCGGCGACATTCAAGTCAAGAACGGTGACCGTGTCGATGCCGGCCAGCTTCTGATCCATCTCGATGATACGCAAACGAGCGCCAATCTCGCGATCATACGAAAACGTCTGGACGAACTCTTCGCGAGAACTGCGCGGCTCGATGCGGAGCGCGATGGCGCGCCAGCGATCGCTTTTCCGGCGGAATTGCTTTCGCGTGCCGGCGAAGATGAAATCGCCCGGACGATCGCCGGCGAGAGACGCCTGTTCGACGATCGACTGGCATCCAGGCAAAGCCGCAAATCACAGCTAGGCGAGCGTATCCAGCAGTTGAGCCAAGAGGCGGACGGTCTGGTTGCGCAAGAGAATGGCAAGCGCATTGAGATCGATCTGATCGCCAAAGAGCTTGCCAGCCTCCAGCGTCTGTTTGAGAAGGGTATCGTCCCGGCGGCGAAGGTTTATGCGCTGCAACGCGAGAGCGCCAGCCTGACTGGAGAGCTCGGCAATCTCGTCTCGAGCATCGCACAGACCAAAGGTAAGATGACGGAGACCGAGCTGCAGATCACGCAGGTCGACGACGATCACAGTGCCGAGGTGTCGGAGCAACTGCGTCAGGCACAGAGTGATACGGGGCTTTTTTTGGAGCGATTGATCGCCGCAGAGGACGATTTGAAGCGGATCGATATAAGAGCGCCGCAGGCCGGCATCATCGACCACCTGAGCGTGCATGCGGCGGGCGCCGTGATATCTCCCGGCGAAACTGTTATGCAGATCGTGCCGGATCAGGATGCGCTCGTTGCGGAGCTTAAACTTTCGCCACAGGATATCGACCAGGTGATCGTCGGGCAGCCGGTCACGTTGAGGTTGTCAGCGTTCAATCAGCGGGACACGCCTGAACTCAACGCAGACATCACCAAGATCTCAGCCGAGCTGACCACCGACCAGCATTCCGGCGCAAGCTACTATGTCCTTCGCGCCCACGTATCCAAGGCGGAGTGGAGCCGGCTTGGGAAGCTGACTGCCGTCCCCGGCATGCCGGTCGAGGGCTTCTTGCAGACCGGCGCAAGAACAGTCCTTGCCTACCTGACGAAGCCGATGGCGGACCAGATGGCCAGAGCCCTTCGTGAAGAATAGCATCTCTCTATCCCAAATCGATTTTGCAAACTTGTTGTAGTTGTAAAAGTTAGTCCGCAAGATCAATTGGATAGATAGTAATATTACTTTTGAGCTTGATTTTATATTTTTTAAACCGCAGGCTAAGACGTCATTTTAGCTTGGAGGAGGCCGAAATGGTTAAGCGAGTTCCGATAACAGCGGGGAATTTAACCGGCCATCAAATAGGCGCGGACGACATCTTGGTCGCGTCAGATTTGACCAGCATTCTTTACGGGGATGCCGGAGGAAGCCTGTTGGATCATGCCACGGGCGGCAACGATAATCTAACCATACATGGCTCGGGCAACTTTTATGGCGATGCCGTCAAAGATATTGCCGACCACGCAATCGGCGGCGATGATATTCTGTTCGCGCAGATAACTGGGCCAAGCGGTTCCACGACCAATTTGTATGGAGACGTGGGAGGAAGCATCTCTGACAGCGCGAAGGGCGGCAATGACGTTCTGAGCGCAGCTCCAAGTGCAACCAACATCACAGTCGCCATGTATGGTGACGCCGGAAAGAACATATCGGGCCATGCAGCGGGAGGCGATGATACCTTTAAGCTTTCCGCTTTTCAGAACACGTTTGCAATCTATGGAGACGCCGGCGGCGACCTGAAGGATCATGCCGTTGGTGGTAACGACACAGCCACGGACGGTAGCTCTGAAGGGTTCGTTACATTCTACGGAGATGCCGGCAGAAATATATCCGGTCACGCACATGGCGGTAATGACGTTCTCAATACAGGTCTTGAAGACAGCGTAACGTTTTACGGCGATGCCGGTGGCAATCTCGGCGATCATGCCATGGGTGGTAACGATACGATGAACGTCGCTTCCGTCGGGGCCGTTCTGGCCTATGGCGATGCGAAGAGCATGTCGGGTAGCGCCCACGGTGGTAACGACAGCCTTATCGTTCGGGCGCAACAAACCGCGAATGATATGATCGTGGGTGATGCGCAAGCGATGTCGGGCAATGCTCATGGAGGCGACGACGTGCTGAATGTCGACGCCGTTCGCCACAGGGAAGGATCTATTACCCTGATCGGCGACGCCCAAACGATGTCCGGTCATTCTCGTGGCGGCAACGATACTCTGATCAGCGGCAACGGAAACGACGACATGTGGGGTGACGCGCAGGTAATGGTCGGTCACGCCAAAGGCGGAAACGACACCTTCGTGTTTAAATTCAATAACGGCCAGGACAAAATCGGGGATTTTGGTCAGGGCGCTTGCTGTGCGGGATCGAATTGGGGAACCGACCATATCGATGTTTCCGCACTGGGAATCCAGGACTTCAGCCAGCTGACTATTTCAGCATTCGACCCAACCACGCATGACAGTCGGATTTCATTCGATACGGGTGATGTGGTTGTGCACAGTCAGCATTTGCTGACGGAACACGACTTCTTGTTCGCATAGGCGGCGGAAGCCGAGGTCCTTTTCGCGGATCCGCCGAGCGGCAGCTTCGATTTGATGAAGCTGCCATCGGATGGCGGGGATATCGGATCCTGCGGCGATATCGACAGGTTTTGCGTTTTGTTGGCGTTGGATGTTCGCGGTCCATGCAATTTTGGAAGCGCGGGCGGGTTCATTTGCCCTGGAGGTAGACATGTCTGCGATTGATCTTACCAAGTACAAGCTGACGTTTGACGACGAGTTCAACACTCGCAGCATTTCTCAGACGGGTAATGGCACGACGTGGGCCGATATCCGTCCACAATGGCGTTATGACGCCAATTCCGATATCGGTTTCGGTCACTCTTCGTTTGTTGACCCTTCGTCGGGCTACGATCCTTTCAAGGTGAGCAACGGTGTGCTGACGATTACGGCCGTGCCCGACCGTACTGCATCGGGCATCCCCGGTAGCTGGGAATCCGGCCTGATCACCACGCAGGGGCATTTTTCGCAAACCTATGGCTACTTCGAGATGCGGGCTGACTTCTCGAACCTTGCCGGAGCATGGGAGGCTTTCTGGCTTCTACCGGATCATGTGATAGCCGATCCGAACAAGGCCGGGCACTGGCAGGAACTTGATGTCGTCGAAAACTACGGGAGCTTTGAGAAGGGCGTATATAGCGGCATTCACACGACGGATGCGGCGCCGAACGTCAATTGGCAACAAAATTTGCAGGTCTATAGTGGGCTCGCTCAGCCAACCGGTTTTCACACATATGGATTGGATTGGAATGCGGATACCATAGGCTTTTATGTCGACGGTCAGCTTATGGGAACGAAGGCCACACCCAGTGACATGCATGGGCCAATGTATCTGCTGGCCAATCTGGCTACGCAGAACGATCCCCATAACAATGCGGATATTACCAAAGCGCCGATTTCGGAGCAGATCGATTATATCCGGGTGTATTCTCACCTTCCTGCCACGACTCCCCCTGTAACCGTCACGCCGCCCGCAGGCGGCACACCCACAGCCAGCGCCACTATCGGCGCTGGAGCCGACAAACTCGTCTTGTTGATCAGCGAGGATGCCTATCTTGGTGACGCCCAGTACAGGGTTACGGTCGATGGAAAGCAAATCGGCGGGGTTCAGACGGCCCACTCTCATCACGGTTCCGGTCAATCCGACCACTTATTGGTGCAGGGGGATTGGGACAAAGGCAGCCACGATGTCAGCGTGACCTTCCTGAATGACGCTTGGGCCGGGACAACCACTACCGACAGAAATCTGTATTTGGATGGTGCTACCTACGATGGCGCAGATGTCGCAGGCGCGGAACATGCGCTGATGGGCGTCAGCGCATTTCACTTCCATGTCTTTGATATCTGAGGCTTGGAGCAATCATTGTTGTTCGCGTCTCGGTGGCCTGCTCCCTGAAAAATGATCCTTTGGGACGGATGGCTTAAGAGCCGATGAGGTGCGGGCGACGAGTTCGTCGGTGTCCTGGCCGCACAACTGTCTCGGGGAGCGTCGGTGGAGATGGCGGTGAGGAGCGCCCATCAAGCGGCCGCCATTCTTGTCTTGAGAGAGCGGGAGCGAATATTTGGCTTGAGCAGGTTTCGGCCGGGTCTAAACCTGCTAAAACCCTGTCACCCCACAATCGGCTGATTTGCCAGACCTTCGACATCCCTGATGACCCGCCTCCTTCCCGAAGTATTCCGCGACCCGACGATCCGGGTGAGCATGCTTGCCATCTTTGCCTTCGGCTTTGCCGGGGCTGCGACAACGCCCTATCAGTCCGTCGTGGGTATCCGCGAGCTCGGCCTGAGCAATGGGCTCTATTCGGTGCTGATTTTTTCGGCCGCCGCAGTGAACGTCATCGTCAGCATTCTGCTGGGAAACCTGGCGGACAGGCTCGGTCAATATCGCACGATGATGCTGACGGTCGCCATTTTCGGCATTCTCGGCTATGGGGCAGTCTATTTCATACCGGCACAGGCGACCTTCGTTGTCAGTGCGTTGTTGTTCCTGCCGGTCTACGGCTCCCTTAATTCGCTGCTTTTTGCCAATGTCAGGGTTGCGACCAAGGGAATGGAACGTAACGACGTCGCCACCGTCAATTCGGGTGTCCGGGCGATGATTTCGCTGTCCTGGGTTCTCGTGCCGGGTATTATCGGCGCGCTCCTTATAAATTCCGGAACCATGCTGCCTGCCTATCTTTTCGCAGGTCTGGCCTGTGCGGTCTGCTTCGGGCTGATCGCGGCTTTCCTTCCGCGCCAGAACGGCACCGACAAAGCCGCAACGCGCCATATCTCCTATCTTGCAGCCCTCGGCGAGGTCGTCTCTCCGCCGGTCCTCGCGCGCGTGATCGCGGTGGCGCTGATCACCAGCACAGTTCATGTCAGCGACACTATTCTGCCCCTCATCGTCACCGGGGCTGCCCACGGGACCGTCGCCGATATCGGGGCACTCGTGGGGATCGTGGCGCTTCTCGAAGTCATATTCATCATCGTGTGGGGACGCGTCCAGCGGATCATGAGCCATGTCACCGCGCTGGCCATCGGCACGGTCATCTATGTCGTCTACCTGCTGCTGCTCGCGCAAGCATCGGCGCCCTGGCACGTCTACGCGCTGACACTTGTCAGTGGCATCGGGGCGGCTGCCCTCATCAGCATTCCCATCACATACCTGCAGGATCTGATTGCCGAGCGCCCTGGGCTCGGCAGCGCCCTGATATCCGTCAATATTTTCCTGAGCGCAGGTATGAGCGCCCTGCTCTTTGCGATCGGAACGGAGATGAGCAGCTATTCCGGTACGGCGGTCATCAGCGCGGCTGCCGGATTGGTCGGGCTTGCCCTGCTGCTCTTCTTTGATGGCAGCAGACGGCGCAGATAGTCGCCGGTGAACGCGGAATTATCCGACTGTGAATCGGCAGCGAACACAGACCCACAGCGGCACCGCCAATCGACCAGATCAAATCTCCCTGTTCACGGTCTCCGACGCGCGGGAGTGGTGTCCCGGCCGCTGACGATGTCCAGAATCTCGGATGCGACATTGCGCAGATGGGTTACCATCGCCGCCCGTGCGCGCCGGCCGTCGCCCTTGGCGAAGGCGTCCAGAATGGCGACGTGTTCGGCGGCATCCGCCGCCACGCGACCCGACGGGCTGGTCAGTTCGAACAGGCGGGTGATGACGCGCAGCTGTTGGATCATCCGCACCAGTACGCCGTTGCCGAGTGCTTCCGGGAACAACATGTGAAGACGGTCGTCGGTGTCCCAATGCTCGGCGGCTTGTGCTTCCAGCGCGCCGAGTCTCAGAATATCGCTGCGCAGCGCCTCGATCGTTTCCGGTTTGATGCGGCCGATCGCGAGCTCGACGGCTTCGCCTTCGAGCAGCTCGCGAACCTTGAGCGCCTGGAAGAACTCCACCGGCTGCACCCGGCGCACCGCGTAGGAGCGCGAGCCCTGCTTGATGAGCAGTCCCTCCGCCGCAAGCCGCAGGATGGCCTCCCGCATCGGGGTGCGGGAAACGTCGAGCTGCTGGGCGAGCCGTCCTTCCACCACGAGGCTGCCGCCCGGCAGCTTGCGGGTCAGGATGAGACGGCTGAGCTCGTCATAGGCACGCTCGCTGAGGCTTGCTTCACCGTTGATGGCGGATAAAAGGCTATCGTCGTTCATGCATCGGAGCCTAGCAGTCCGGCATTGGCAAGGGCATGCCGCAGCCGGAGGATTTCGGAGGATGGCAGATCGGTGATGGGAGCGCGCGGACTGCCGTTGCGCCAATGTCCAAGCAGGACCATGCAGGCCTTGAGGCGCGCCGTGGCCCAGCCGACAGGATGCGTGCCGTAGATGGCGTTTGCCAGCGGCTGAATGCGTTCGCTCAAGGCGCGTGCCCGTTCCAAATCCCCCCCTTGCACTGCGCGATCCAGCGCCACGATCTCTCCCGGCATGATCACCGCTAGACTCACGAGACTACCTTCACTGCCGATCGCAAAACAAGAGAGGAGATGCTCGTCCCCGGATGCCATGATCTCAACGTGGGGCGCTGTGTTCTTAACGAGGCGGCGATTGCGGTCATAGGCGTTGCTCTCCCAGCTTCCCTCCTTGATCCCCACGACTGTCGGCAACTGGACCAGCCTGGAGAGCACGTCCGGCCGGTAGGCAAGCGCGGAAGCGACGCCAGCCTGATAGAGCATCATCGGTGTATCGACGGCCTCGGCGATGGTGCGATGGTGCGTCACGGCCATCTCGGCGTCCTGCGACAGCGCCCAGGAGAATGGCGGGAAGACGAGAATGGAATCAGCGCCGGCATTGGCCGCGTCTTCGGCATGGCAGACGGCTTCCGCTGTTGCCTCGCACAGGATCCCGCAGATGACGATATGGGTGCGGCCGATCGTTTCGACAGCGATTTCCGTCACCCGGCGGCGCTCCTCGCGGGTGAGCAGGATGTTCTCGCCCGCATGGCCGTTGCAAAGAACACCGACGATGCCCGGTTCGGCCGTCACGGAGCGGAAGTGATCGGCAAGCGCATCCTCGTCGATCGTGCCGTCGTCGCGAAATGGGGTGAGTGTAGCCACGTAGATGCCGCGGAAGGGGTGGTCTATGGCGGGTATCAAGCTGTTTCCTCCGGGTTCTTGATCAGTCGGGCGGGGTCGAAGAGCGGCATTTCGGGTTCGCGCCCGAGAATCCGGTCGGCGAGGAGCCGTCCCATGTAAGGGGCACTGGTATAGCCGGAGTGGGCGCAGCCGATCACATAGGCTTCGTCCAGTCCGGGCAGCGGCCCGATGATTGGCATGGCATCGGCGGTCTCGGATTCGAGGCCGAGCCAGATACGCAAGATGCGGGTGTCGCCAAGGGCCGGTATGGCATGACGGGCGAGCTGGACGTTGCCGATGAGGTTGTCCGGGATCGTCTCGACGCCGCCGCGGATCGGATCGCCGATGCCCTGCCAGCCGCCGCCGATCAGCACGCTGCCGTTTTCGAACTGCTTGAGCGACAGGAGGCCGTTGGCGATCCCGACCACGGTCTGCATCACCGGCCGCATACGCTCGGTGACCACGAGCTGGTTGATCAGGCATTTGATCGGAACGCGGAAGCCGAGCCAGGCGAGCATCGTCTCGAGCCAGACACCGCCGGCGAGAACCAGCCGCTTTGCCGTCGTTCTTGCGCCGTCCTCATGCAGAATGGTGTAATGGCCGCCATCCGGCTCTATTCTGTTGACGGATGCGTTTTCGAGAATGGTGACGTTCGCCGAGACCAGTGCCTTTCGATAGGCGCGGCCCGTCATATAGGCGGTAACGTGCCCGTCGAGCTCGCAATAGGCGGCGGCAATGAGCGAAGGATTGAGACCCGGTTCTATCCGGAGAGCCTCGGCGGGCGTGATCAGCCGGATCGGCGCCCCCATCGCGGCGCGCGCCTGCGCCCTCTTTTCCAGCATCTCCCGTTCCGCCGCCGTGAAGGCAAGGGACAGTCCCGGAGCCGAGCGGGCACCGACATCCATGCCGAGCCAGTTCGGCGCGTCGAGCCAGAGTTCGCGTCCCTTCATGGCGTAAGGGATCAGGGCGGCGCGCGTCATGTGCAGCGTCAGCGTGCCGGCATTGACGCCGGAGGCCTCGCGGCAGATTTCGCCGCGGTCGATCAAGGCGACGCGCATGCCGGAGCGTGCGAGGTGAAGGGCCGCCGTTGCCCCCATCGCGCCTGCGCCGACCACGGCGATATCGAATGTTTGCGAAGGATTTTTTGACATCATAGCGGCGCGGGCGGTGGGAGCTTCAGCTCGGAATAATCGACCGGCTCGAGAAGCTGGGCGAGCGGAAGCGGACGAAACGGCGTCCGGCCGGTGAACATGCCTGATCTTGGATGTTGTCCTGTCGCCTGGGCGAGAAGGGCGCTCGCGATATCGCCGCAGATGCGGCCCTGGCAAGGCCCCATGCCACAGCGCGTCCAGGCCTTGAGCTGGTTTGCACTGCGGGCGCCGTCCGCAAAGGCCAAGTCGATATCCCGCCGCGTCACGTCCTCGCATCGGCAGACGACAGCATCTTCGGCGATGCTTTTGATCTGCCCCGGCCTCAGAGCCATCAGCCCGGCCATGGCGCCGCCGAATCCGAGTGCCCGTTTGGCGCTTCGGCGAAGGGGGGCGGATTTCTCCTCATAGGCTTCGCCTGAGAGGGCGCCGAGGTCGCGGGCGGCAACAAGGCCGGCAAGGCGGCCGTTCAGTGCCGCTGCCGCCGCTCCGGCGATCCCGGTGCCGTCACCGACCGTATAGAGACCAGCGATGCTGGTGCGAAAGTCGGCGTCGATCCGTGGAATCCAGCCGCCGCGAGCCTCGTCGAACGCATGGTCCGCCCGCAGCAACCGTGTGACGTCGGTGGACGCGACAAGGCCGTTGCCGACTGCGACGGCATCGACGATGAAAGTCCGCTCATTGCCCGCGATCGAACAACCACTCCGGTCGACGGGGCCGATCGTCACTTCAATTTCGTTTTCATCTTGCTTTACGGCGCGGCGGATGGCGTGGCGATAGAAAAAGGGAACGCCCGCGCCATGAAGGCGGGTCAGCCATCCGGCACCGCGAGCAGCAAGGTCGGGGCGGGTCAGGAATGCGGGGCTCTTTGCCAGCCACTCGCCACGGGAAGCGAGATCGACGACACCCGCCACCGTACCACCCGCCTTCAAAATTCCGGCGGCGACCGCCAGGAGAAGCGGGCCTTGCCCGGCGACCAGGGTGCGACGGCCCGGCAGCATACGCTGAGACTTGAGAAGTATGGTCGCGCCGGCGAGGCCGATAATGCCGGGAAGCGTCCAGCCGGGAAACGGCACGACCCGCTCCTGCGCGCCGGTCGCGACAATGATCTTGCGGGCGCTCCATGACACCGGACCGTCCTTCGCAAGAGCGTCGACCCGCAAGTCCGGCGAGACCGACCAAACGGTGTGACCGAAATGGGCGTCGACCGTGCTTTCGGCGAGCCGGCGACGCAACGCATCTCCAGTGCGGCTTTCCGGGGTGGCCGGCAGACCGGCGAAGGTGCTGGGCGGTGCGCGGTAGACCTGTCCACCTGCTGCGGGGGCTTCGTCGACCAGCACCACGCGCAGGCCGCAAGCGGCCGCGGACAGGGCAGCTTCAGTGCCGGCCGGACCGGCGCCGATGACGAGGACATCGCAGGTGTCGCTCATGCGATCGTTCCTTTTCGCACAATGAGGCCATCCGCACATTCCGTGCGACAAGCCGGCCTGCGAACGCCGTTCACCTCCACCGTGCATTCCTGGCAGAGACCCATCCAGCAGAACGCACCTCGCGGCGCATGCTCGTTTGGGCTTTCCCGCAGGGTTCGATAGCCGGCGGCCAGAAGTGCGGCAGCCACCGATTCTCCCGCATAGGCGTCGACGGGATTGCCATCGAAGGTGAAGTGCACAGGCGTCCCCCGCCTCACATCCGGCTCTCGCAGACTGGGTCGTCTCAATTCGAAGGGTTGACTTTCGCCTGTCACGGTGTTTCTTTCGTCTACGAACGGTATACGATAGATACACCGTCGAGAACGCTAGTGCAACGGTTCGGATGCTGAAATATCTCCGATCTGGCCACGGCAAAGCAAAAAAAGGGGATCGATATGAATAGTTTAAAGACGGTTTGCATGCTTGCGGGCGCGGCCTGCCTCGCGCTCACGGCGGTTGCCGCCGAGGCACATAGCCTGGATGAAATCCTTTCGGCCAAGAAGATCGTGGTCGGCATAAATCCGAACCTGCCGCCGCTTGGCCGCTTCAACGACAAGAACGAAATCGAGGGTTTCGACGTCGATGTCGCCAAGAAACTCGGCGAGATGCTCGGGGTGGAGGTTTCGCTCGTACAGGTCTCGTCAGCCGATCGTGTGCCGTTTCTGGCGACCGGCAAGGCCGATATCGTACTCGGCGCGCTGACCCGCACGGCCGACCGGGCAAAGGTGATCGATTTCTCCCTGCCGATCCAGACGGAGGCGATCAGCGCACTGGTTGCGAAGGACAAGCCTTACCAGACCATGGATGATCTGAACTCCGCCGACGTTCATCTCGTCGAAGTCCGCGGCACGACACCCGTCGACTTCGTGAAGGACCGCTTGCCGAAGGCGCAGGTGACACTGTTCGACAACTATCCCGACGCCGTGCGCGCTTTCGAACAGGGCCGGGGCGATGCCATCGTCGACGTTGTCGACTATCTCGGCGCCTATACGAAGAACTATAGCGCCGAGACGCGGGTGATCACGGACAAGTCGGCCTCGATCGATTATGATTGCATCGGCCTTGCGCAGGGCAATACGGCGTTGAAGTCGTGGGTCAATGTCGCCCTTTACCAGCTGCAGACAAACGGCTTCATGAAGCAGACCTACAAGCAGTGGTTCGGGATCGACATGGTCTATCCGGTCCCTGTCACGCCTTATTTCTGACCGGACGACACGGCTGATACGGAACGGGATCGGGTCATGCACTACGCTCTACATTACAGCCAGATCACATCCTATCTGCCTTACCTGATAGGGGGCGCTCTGCTCAGCCTGGAGCTGAGCGTCCTTGCCTTTGCGGGTGGCATGGTGATCGGCTTCGCACTTGCGATCGCTCGCAACGAGGGTGGTCCGATCCTGTCGCGCCTGGTGCGGGCCTATGTCGTCTTCTTTACCAACACGCCGCAGCTGGTGCAGATCTACGTGATCTTCTTCGGCTTGCCGGATCTCGGCGTCGTGTTTTCGCCCTTCGCGGCTGTGCTGATCGGCATGACGCTGAATGCGGGGGCCTATCTGACAGAAATCCTCCGAGCCGGGCTTGCCTCGGTTCATCAAGAGGAACTCGACGCGGCCGAGACCCTCGGCATGAGCCGGCTTCAGAGCCTGCGCTATGTGATCGTGCCGCATGTCTTCCGCGTTGCGATGCCTCCGCTCAGCAACCAATATATCCTGATGACGCTCGGCACATCGATGGCGGCTGTGTTCGGCGTCGAGGAGCTGACGGGCCGCGCGTTCAATGTAAACTCGACGACGTTCCGCTCCATCGAGATCTTCACGACGATCGCCGGGCTTTATGTCGTCATCACCTTCATGGCGACGATCCTGCTTGCGGTGGTCGGCCGCTACGTTTTCCGCGCAAGGGTCAGGGTGCTCTAATGTTGAAGGATATTCTCGCTCAGCTCCCCCAGGTCTTCACCAGCTACAACATCGCCATGCTTGCGGAAGCGGCATTGACGACGCTTTTCCTCTCGGCTGTCGGCTGCCTCGTCGGGGTCGTATTCGGAACAATCCTGTCCCTGGCCCGCCTGTCGCGTACTCGGCTTCTCCTGCCCGTCAAGATCGTCGCCTTCGTCTATGTCGAAGTGTTTCGGCGTGTGCCCTTTCTGGTGACCTTGCTGGTGTTCTTCTTTGGCGCGCAGGTGCTCGGCTTCGACATCTCGCCGCTGGTGGTTACCCTGATCAGCACCTCGGTCATCTCCACGGCCTTCGTGGCGGAGATCATCCGCGCGGGACTTGCCGCCGTGCGCCCGAGCCAGCTCGAGGCTGCCGAGGTCATGAATTTTTCGCCCTGGCAGACCCTTTGTCTCGTTCGCTGGCCGCAAGCCTGGCCGCTGATCCTGCCGCCGGTATTCGGCTATTTCGTCCTGTTCATCAAGGACACGGCGCTTGCCTCGCAGATCGGTGTCCTCGAACTCACCCAGGCGGGAAAGATCCTCAATACCAAGGGCTTTTCGGCCCTGCTCGTCTTCGCGACGATCCTCATTCTCTATTTTCTGATTTCCTACCCCCTGGCTCGACTGGGGGCCTATCTGGAGAGCAATCTTGGCGCATCTCGACATTCGCGGTCTCACGGCCAGCTACGCTAATCACACCGTTCTCGACGGCATCGACCTGACGGTGAAGCGCGGCGAGATCGTGAGCCTGATCGGCCCGTCGGGGTCCGGTAAGAGCACGTTGCTGCGGGTGATCACGGGTCTCCTTAAGCCGGAGCGCGGCGAGATCATCCTCGATGACGAAAGGATCGACTATGCCGATCGCCGTTCGCTGAAAGCGGCGCGGGAAAAGCTGGCGATCGTGTTTCAGCAATACAATCTCTTCGGCAATATGACCGTGCTCGGCAATGTCATGGTCGCTCCGGCGAAGATCCGAAAGCGCAACAGGAGCGAGGTGGAGGCCGACGCCCGGCGCCTGCTCGAGAAGGTGGGGCTTGGCGACAAGCTCGCCGCCTATCCGGACGAGCTTTCGGGCGGCCAGCAGCAGCGTGTCGCTCTTGCGCGGGCGCTGTGTCTGAAGCCGGAAATCCTGCTGCTTGACGAGGTCACCTCCGCGCTCGATCCGGAGCGGGTAAGCGAGGTGCTCGACACCATCAAGCTCTTGGCCTCCGAGAACATCACCCTCCTGATTGTCTCCCACGAAATGAATTTCGTGCGCGAGGTTTCCGATCGGGTCGTCTTCATGGCGAATGGAAAAATCCAGGAGATCGGGTCGCCGGAGCAGATATTCGACGCCCCTCAAGTGCAGCGCACCCGCGAGTTTACGAGCAGGATCGCTCGGGTGTCTCAGGCAGATTCTATTGCCACTTGATCGGGGTGGTTTTGCATATGAGGAAGCTTCAAGCTTGATTGCCACCCGTGAGCTGAAGCCCATTCTTCCTGTCACCTGATCAGGTACCTCGCATCGGTCCTTGATCCAAGGCCGATAAGTTTACGGCGTCTTTCTATCCGATGCGCCCGGATATTCTGTCTCGATAATGGAACGCATCCGGCTAAAGCTCCTCGAGGCTATCGTTCAAAGCTTCGATATTTCGCAGACGCCTGCGACCTGACACCTCCGCCTTTTCGACGCATCGCGTTATGAGCAGGTGGCAAAGCGCCATGACGGAGGCATGATTGAAGAGTGGTCCAGGTGCCAGTGTCTGGCAAAGGAAATGCCATTCGGCGCTTGTCAGAACGGGCGCACCTTCGTCGGTGATGTAGAGGAACCTGGCTTTTGACCGCAGGATTTGCTCGATCAGCAGATCCATCCGCGCTATCCGCCGCCGCAGACCGAACAGCACGACGACATCCTGTTCCTGCACGCTGACCAGATGTTCGCCGAGGGTCTGTCCCGGACCGGGGATCGCCACGATATTCTCGATGACCTGCGTGAGTTGCCACTGGAGATAGGAGGCGAAAGGATGATTGCTGCGGAAACCAACCACCCATACCTTGCGGGCGTTTAGCATTGCGTCTGCAACAGCATCGATTTGTGTATCGTTGATTGCGAGAAAGGTCGCGTCGATGTTGGCGATCGCTTGTGCGATATGTGCTTTGATCGATTGGGTCGTGGAGGCATCTGTCGAGGTTGACAGAAACAGCCGCGATCCGGTCTGCTTCTGGGCGCGGGCGTGCCTGCGGGCCTCTTCGTAGTTTGCGTAACCCAGCCGCTGGACGAAACGCGAAACGGTCGCCTTCGAAACATGGGCAAGTGCTGCCAGTTCCTGCGCGGAATAGCTCGCAAGCTCGCCGGGAAAATCGCAGACAAAATCTCCAAGCCGCCGCTCGGCGGGGTGGAGCTCCGGAAGAGCCTGCCTGACCCTGAACAGAAACGACGTCTCTTTGGGCACTCCCGTCTCCACCAGATTGCTCGCCGTTGGATTTTCCGTCGCGGATACCCGATTTGCAATCGAAAAGGGCGCAGGCAACCGACGTCTGTGTGCCTTCGTCATGAGGAAGGGTTGCTGGCGGGAGACGTGGCTTTGATTTGGAGCAGTAGCGACGCCACGGCCGCCGTGATCGGTGCAATCACCGGCCTGGAAAACCGGCGCCCCAGCTCAACGGCCGCTTGTCCCAACGGCCCGCCGCCGATGATGACAGCCTCGGCTCCGTCGAGCTCGAATGCCTGTTCGACCGCAAAGGCAAGTTCGGCCTGCAGCCGCTCCGGATCGGCTGCGAGCTTTTGCGGATCGCCGTTGGTCAGGCGCGTCCCTGTGAAAAGCTGACCAAGCCCAAGGCCATCCGCCTTGCGGGCAAAGCCGTTGACAAGGTTGGGCGTAACCGTCGCGATGCCAAAACGACGTCCATGCGCGGATGCCTCAAGCATGCTGGCCTCGCAGATGCCGACCACCGGAACCTTGGTGAGGTCCCGTAGCTGCTGGATGCCGGGATCGCCGAAGGCGCTGACGATGATGCCGTCGCAAAACCGGGCCGCCACGAGCCCCATCTTGACTACTCCGGCGGCGGCCGCCGCCAGTTGATTGTCGTCGAGGATCATTGGAACGCCGCTTGTCGCGGTCACACCCTCGATGGTGACATCGGCCGGAAGAACGCTGCGGGCGATGTCGGTCATCATTGCCGTCGTCGCCGCAGACGTATTCGGGTTGATGAGGACGATGTGCTTCGTTGTGTCTTGAGCATGCTGAACGAGCACGGCGGTCTCCCTGGTTCGCTGTTGTTTTTTCAGTGACGGGTAGCTCGAAGCTCACGCGTATTGAAGGCAGGCCACCTGTCCGGTTCCGCCTTGGCCGACGAGATCGGGCACGCGGGACCGGCACGCATCCGACACCTGTGAGCAGCGAGGCGCAAAGGCGCAGCCAGGTGGCATGTTCGCCAGATCAGGTGGTGAGCCCGGAATTGTCACCAATCTGTCCCGGCCATGGGCCAGCTCGACGCGGGCTCCCAGCAAGCCCCGGGTATAGGGATGCTTCGGTTGGTTGATGATATCGGAGGCTGTGCCTTCCTCGACGATCCGCCCGGCATACATCACCGCAATCCTGTCGGCGACTTCCGCGGCGACGCCGATGTCATGTGTAACGAAGATCACCGACAAGCCATATTCCGCCTGAAGCTCCCGGATCAGGAGGAGAATCTGAATTTGCACCGTCGCGTCGAGGGCCGTCGTCGGCTCGTCGGCAAGGAGCACTTTTGGATTGCAGGAAAGCGCCATCGCGATCATCGAACGCTGCAGCATTCCGCCGGACATCTCGTGCGGATAATTCTTGAGGCGCCGTTCGGGCGAGGGGATGCGAACTTTCTGAAACAAGGCGAGTGCCCGCGCCGAGGCTTCTTGACGCGACACATTTTCATGCCGCCGGATCGTCTCTTCGATCTGCTGGCCGAGCGTATAGACGGGGTCGAGGGCAAGCCGCGGTTCCTGAAAGACCATCGAGACGATCGGCCCGCGCAGATCGCCCAGCTCCTTCTTCGAAAGAGCTGTCACATTGCGACCGGCAACCGTCATCGAACCTTCGATGATCGTTCCAGGCGGATGCAGCCGCAGCAGGGAACGCATCGTCACGCTCTTGCCGGAGCCGGACTCGCCGAGCAGGGCAACGACTTCGCCCGGCCGCACGGAAAGGCTGACACCGTTCACCGCCTTGACGGGCTTGCGTCCGCGATTGAAGGTCACCGAGAGGTTTCTGATATCGATCATTGGCTGGGCATCAGTCATTTCGGGTCTCCATCATGACGGGCGCACGGCTGTGACTGGATGCGGGCATCGACATAAGACAGGCTGCGGCATGATCCCCGGACACCATGGCAAGCGGCGGCATCTCCCGGCTGCAAATATCCTCGGCAAAGATACAGCGCGTATGGAATCGACAGCCGGGAGGCGGATCGATCGGATTTGGCGGATCACCTGCAAGCGGAGGTTCCGATGTGCGATCGGAGGGGTTGATCTTCGGCATGGAGGCAAGCAAGGCCGAGGAATAGGGATGCCTCGTACGGTCGAAAATCGCGTCGCGGCTACCGATCTCGGCTATCTTGCCGAGATACATGACCATGACACGGTCGCACATGAAGCGGACGACGTTGAGGTCGTGCGAGATGAAGAGGTAGGTCAGGCCAAAATCCCGCTTGAGATCGAGCAGCAGGTTCAGCACCTGCGCCTCCACCGACTTGTCGAGTGCGGACACGGCCTCGTCGAGAATGACGAGACGCGGTTCCAATGCCAGGGCACGGGCAATGTTGACGCGCTGCCGCTGACCGCCGGAAAGCTCGTGTGGATAGCGACCGGCAAAGCGTTTCGGCTCCAGGCCCACCCTATGCAGCAGGTCGTGTGCCCGGGCCATGGCCTTTTCCGCGGTGACGCCATGAACGCGCGGGCCGAACGAGATCGACTCCTCCATCGTCAGGCGCGGGTTCAGCGAGGCATAGCTATCCTGGAAGACCATCTGCACTTGCCGGCGGTAATCGCTCAACGACAACGTGCCGCCGACCGTTTCGCCATCGAACAGCACTTCGCCTTGATCCCGCTTGATCAGTTGCATCAGCAACCGCGCCGTTGTGGACTTGCCGCAGCCGCTCTCGCCGACCACGCCAAGTGTCTCGCCCTTCAGAATGTCGAAGTCTATTCCGTCGACGGCGCGGACCACCTTCTTCGGCTGGAACAACCCGCCGCCTTTGACGGGAAAGTGTTTCAGGAGAGATCTGACCGAGACCAGCGGCTGTGCCGGGCCGCCGCGGTCGCGTGGATCTTGTGTGGGCAGGGGGAGGGCTTCGATCATGATTTCACATCCATTGCCGCGCGCAGTCCGTCCGAGAAAAGATTGAAGCAGATCGAGGTGATAAAGATCATCACGCCCGGCAGAGCCGCCACATAGGGGTTGACGTAGATTGCCGTGCGTAACGTATTCAACATCAGCCCCCACTCGGCAGCCGGCGGCCGGACGCCCAGCCCGAGGAAGGAAAGGCCGGAAGCCAGGATCATCGACACCGAGATGAGGCTGGTCGCAAAGACGAAGATCGGGCCAAGAACGTTGCCCAGAATATGGACGCTTATGATCGTGCGGGCCTTTGCGCCTGAGGCGCGGGCGGCATCCACATAATCGAGGTTTCGCAC
Source organism: Rhizobium sp. AP16 (assembly GCF_000281735.1). Taxonomy (NCBI): domain Bacteria; kingdom Pseudomonadati; phylum Pseudomonadota; class Alphaproteobacteria; order Hyphomicrobiales; family Rhizobiaceae; genus Rhizobium; species Rhizobium sp. AP16. Next base: position 180,036 of record NZ_AJVM01000001.1, read on the forward strand.
CTGCGTGGTCACGCTTTCGGCGACGCGAGCGATCTGGGGAATGAACACCACCGTCAGAGACACTAGCGCATTGGTCAGGCCGGAGCCGAGCGCGCCGGAGAGCGCGACGGCAAGCAGCACGGACGGAAATGCGTAGAAGACGTCGACCGTTCGCATGATCAGCGTATTGACGATGCCGCCCGCGTAGCCGGCGATGATGCCGATCGCAGAGCCGATCACGAAGGCGATCGGCACAGGGATGACGCCCATCAATAGCGATAGTCTTGCGCCGTAGATCAGCCGGGAAAGCATGTCGCGGCCAAGTTCATCGGTCCCGAGTATGTACCCTGGAGTGCCGATCGGCTTCAGGCGGCGGATCACGCTCGTCTTTGTCGGATCGTACGGCGCGAGATAGGGAGCGAGGATCGCCGCCGCAATGAGCACGATGATGACCAGAAGCGCCACGAGGGCAACCGGATCCCGACAGAGACGGCGTACAACGCCGTGCCAGAAACCGGGGGAGCGGATGGTGCGCGGAGCATCCGCGACGACGTCTGCTGTAACGGCCACCATGGACTCAACTCCTCTGGATACGCGGATCGATCGCACTCTGAAGCACGTCGACGACAAGGTTGACGAGAACGAAGAACATGGCGAGCACAAGGATGGTGCCCTGGAGCACGGGCAGGTCTCTGCTGAAGATCGCGCCGTTCAGGAGGAAGCCCGTTCCCGGCCAGGAAAAGACCGTCTCGATCAGGATGGAGCCGCCGAGCAGATAGCCAAGCTGCAGGCCCATGACCGATATCGCCGTCGGTGCGGCATTGCGAACGACGTGGCGCAGGATCTGCCGCGTCGTCAGGCCCTTGGCGGCGAGAGCCTGTGTGAAATCCTGCGCGAGAATATCCGCAACCAGCGACCGGATCGTCCGGGCGATGATTCCCATCGGGATGACGGACATCGTGATGGCGGGAAGGATGAGATAGCGCAGATACTCCCAGTTGACCGCCCTTCCATCCGATCCGCCGGGGCCACCGCCCATCGCGGGAAGCCAACCGAGCCTTACCGAAAAGACGATGACAAGCACCATGCCGAGCCAGTAATGCGGCACGCTGACGCCGAGCATCGAGACCGCCGAAGCGATGCGGTCGATCCATTTACCGCGGAAGACACCTGCCAGAAAGCCGAGGCCCGCGCCGAGCGTGAAGCCGATCAGCGTTGCAGCGACAGCAAGGATGATCGAATTGAGCGAAGCCGAGGCGATTTCTCCGAGGACCGGCCGCCCGCTGGCGATGGAAACACCGAGATCGCCATGCAGCGCCCGCCAGCTCCACAGGGCGTACTGAACCGGCAGCGGCCGGTCGAGGCCATAGAAGCTTCGCATTTGGGCCTGGAGTTCGGCCGAGGCATCAGAGGGCAAGATGGCCGCAAGCGGGTCGCCCGGCGCGATGTGGATCAGCATAAAGCACACCATGCTGACGCCGATCGCCACCGGTATGACATGCAGAAGCCGTTTCAAACCATAAGCCAGCATGAGATCCTCGCTTGGGAAGAGTAAGTCCGCGCTTCAATGGGGTGCACCGGCGAACCGGCGCACCGGCGCACCCGTTTCGGGGATCAGGGATCCAGCGTGATCTGCGAGAAGTCCTGGAACCAGTTCTGTGCCTGCACGAAGCCCTTGACCTTTGCGCTCATCGCGCGTGGGTTGACGTCGTGCGTGACCATCAGGAACAGCGCTTCATTGACGTATTTCTCATGCACCTGCTGGAGAACCTTGTCCTGTTCGGCGGGGTCGAAGGTGTTGCGCACCTTGTCGATGAGCGCATCCATTTCCGGATCGCAATAATAGCCCCAGTTCGTACCCGCCGGCGGCGCGAGGTTGCACTGCAGATGTCGGATGAGGCCGGTAAAGGGGTCCTGAATGAAATAGGAGTAGTTGATGGCCGTTGCGCCCTTGGCGCTCGGATCCTTCGCTCCCGCGCGCCAGATATTGATGACCGTGTTCCAGTCGGCCACCTCATATTCGATATCGATGCCGATCTCGGCAAGCGTCTGCTGGATATACTCGTTCATCGCCAGCGGCAGCATCTGGCCGGAGCCGGACGAGGAAATGATGACCTTGGTCTTGATCCGCTTGTCGGGACCGTATCCGGCTTCCGCCATCAGCTTTTTTGCTTCCTCGACATTGTAGCTGAGCTTGAAGGTCGGATTGCCGAACCACTGGTGGCCGGGCGGCATGAATCCCTGGGCCGGGATCGAGAGGCCACCGAGAAGCTCATTCAGGCCGTCGCGATCGACAGCGAGGTTCGCGGCCTTGCGAACGCGAATATCGTTCCAGGGCGAACCTTCAACGCGGGAGAAATGCCATGTCCAGTTATGCGGATAGGAGTTTGTGACGATCGTGAAGCCGGCCTCCTTGAGAGACGCGACGGAGTCCGGCGCCGGCGCCTCGATCCAGTCGACTTGGCCGGATCGCAGAGCGGCGACGCGGGTGTTCGGTTCGGGCAGCGGAATGAGGATCAGCTTGTCGAGTTTCGGTACGCGCGCCGGATCCCAGTAGTTCTTGTTCGGCGTCAGCTCAGCGCGCTCGCGCGGTGTGAAGCCGCTTTCCAGCTTCCACGGCCCGGTCCCGGACGGCTTCTGCGCAACGACATCCCAGTTCTTGCCCTGCGCTTCCCAGTTTGCCGGGGAGGACATCAGGATCCAGCTCAATTGATAAGGCAGTGTCGCATCAGGTGTCTTGGTGGTGATCTCCACCGTCAGCGGGTCGATCACCTTGTAGCTGGCCACGGCCGGAATGCGTGACTTGCCCTGGGCCGACTGGCGTTTGTCGAATTGGGGAGCATCGGCCTTCAGAAGCTTATCGAGGTTCCAGACGACGGCGTCGGCGGTGAAAGCGCTGCCGTCATGAAACTTGACGCCGTCACGAAGCTTGAAAACCCACTTCGTCTTATCGTTGGCATCGACTGCCCAGGAAACGGCGAGCCCCGGAACGAGGGCGGACGGCTTTACGGCACTTGTGAGATCCCATTCGATGAGCGAGTCATAGACCGTGTAGCCCATGAAGCGCTGACCTTCGCCGCCCTGGTCCGTCTGTCCGGTGGTCAGCGGAATATCGGAAGCAGTCATACCGATCCGCAGCGTTCCAGCGGCAAGGGCCGTGGCTGCGCCTGCGGCGGCCAGTACGATGGCGGTCGCTCCGACCATGATGGATTTGCGGAATTTGCGAAGAATGGATCTTCTCTGTGATAGAAGACCTAGTGCCTGGTTCATGCCGTTCCCTCATCTGTTTCTTGTTGCCACCGGGCAGGACCCAGTCGGGGATGAGAAGCAGTTTTCATGCCTATTTGAGTGAAACCGGAGTTCCACTTTAAAAAACAATATTTTGATTGAATTTTTTGATTTCCGGGCTTGTGACCGCCGAATTTATTGTTGCTTAAAAGGCGTGCGGCACTTAATGCAAATGCATAATCCCGCGCCGCGAGACCGGACCCATGACCGATAGAAATTACTATTCGAAACTCGGCGGATTGCCGCCGCAGACAGAACTGCTTTCAAGCAAGGCCGTTTTTACGACGGCCTATGCGGTTATTCCGCGAAGCGTTATGGCCGACATCGTCACGAGCGTGCTTCCGCATTGGTCGGGAACGAGGGCATGGATTCTATCCCGGCCGCTCTCCGGGTTCTCGGAAACCTTCTCGCAATATGTGATGGAAGTCCTGCCGGGCGGAGGAAGCGACCGACCGGAACCCGACAATCGCGCGGAAGCAGCGATCTTCGTCGTCGAGGGCGAGATGGCGATCGAATTTGCCGGAAGCGAACATGCGCTAAGAGCAGGATCCTTTGCCTTTATACCGGCTGGAGCCGCGTGGAAGCTGAGCAACCCGGGGACTGCACCGGTCCGGTTCCACTGGGTCCGGAAGGTGTTCCAGGCAGTCGAGGGATTGGAAGCTCCACCCGCTATTTTCACGCATGAGGACCAGCACGCCATTTCGTCGATGCCGGACACGAATGGCTCTTGGGGAACGACCCGTTTCATCGATCCGTCCGACGTCCGTTACGACATGCATCTCAACATCGTCACATTTGAACCGGGCGGGACGATCCCCTTCATGGAGACGCATGTCATGGAGCACGGCCTATACGTGCTCGAAGGCAAGGCGGTCTATCGGCTGAACAAGGATTGGGTGGAAGTGGAAGCGGGTGACTTCATGTGGTTGCGCGCCTTCTGCCCACAGGCTTGCTACGCCGGCGGACCGGGCCGTTTCCGCTACCTGCTTTACAAGGACGTTAACCGGCACCCCGGACTTTGGTAGTCGGGAAAACCGGCATTTGTCTGGTGTCATGCGGCGCACAGGCGAGGCGGTTTGGGCTTGAAGACGTATTCGTGACCGAGAAGATTGCTGTCTTGGTTGGCAGCACCTGTTCTTTATCGTTCGGCACCAGCGGTCGGTTTCTTGTGTAGTCCTTGAATTTCCGCCCGCGGTACGATGGGGAGCGTTCGAGAAAGCTCTCCCACCATCACACAAAGTGACAAAGACCCCAATTCGCTACAAAGCGATGGACACACTGATCCAAGTGCATCGTGGCGGGTTTTGAGAGTAGGGATCAGCCATTTTCACAGCTGCCCAACCTCTCGCGCAGGAACTCGATGAAGCGTTGCGTCCTTGCTGGCAATAGGCGGGTCTCGGTGATGGCGTAGACCGGAGTTGGTGCGCCCTGCCACTGTGGCAGTACGCGACGCAGCCGTCCTTCGGCCAGCTCGTCGGCGACGATCTCTTCCGCCAGCATGGCGATGCCCAGGTCGAGCGTCGCGAGGCGCCGTATCATACTGACGCCGTTGAGCCTGAAACGACCACCGGCAGCGACTTCCACCGTTTCATGCCCATGGTTCAGCGTCCATACACCGGACTGTGCCGGAAACTGAAGACTTTCATGCCGGATCAAATCGGCCGGCTCGTTTGGTTCGCCGAACAGTTCGAGATACCGCGGCGAGGCGTATAGGTAGCGCGGAAGGCAAGCCAGTTCCCACGACATCAGGTTCGAGTCCGGCGATCCTCCCATGCGTATTGCCACGTCGAACGGCTCAACCACCAGATCGACCCGCCTTGGTGTGAGGTCGAATTCAAAGTCGATATCAGGATAGCGCCGTGCAAATTCGGCGATCAGCGGCGCTAGGTAGATAAGCGCGAAATCCACCGGCAGCGAGGCGCGCAGGACGCCGCTCGGCGGGGTCAGTATCTCGCCCAGTTGTTCGTGCGCGAGCCGTGCCTCATCGACAATGCGCTTGCAGCGCTCGAAATAGAGCTGCCCAGCTTCGGTCAGTTCGATCCTGCGTGTCGTGCGGTGCAGCAGACGCAATCCGATCGCCTTCTCGAGGCTGCTGATACGCCGTGACAGCGTTGAGTTCGGCATTCCGATCGTCTCGGCCGCCCGGCGGAAGCTGCGGGCCTTCACGACCTCGACGAACATTGCCATGTCGTTCAGCAGTTCCATGCATATTGCCCCACGAGTGGATCAATTATTTCCAATTTCCCTGGCTTTATCATGCAGGTGGCTTGGTTCATATATTCCTCCTCGCTGGGAGTACGACGCGCCATGGGTTGCTTGTTCACGCGCATCGGCATCGGCTGCCACACACAATTTACCCGTCTTATCACGGTGCCACTCATCCGTCTGTCACCGCCTGGTCTCCAGTTGCAGATGACAGCGCGCGCGACGCCACCGCTCCCGTCACATTTCCTCCCCTAACTCCGAGGTAGGCCATGCAATCATTTCTGCGCTTTCCCGCCGTCCTGATCACTGCTGTCATATGCATGTTGATCGGCCTGAGCCTTGCGGTCGGCGGCGCCTGGCTCGCCGCGCTGGGAGGTTCGTGGTTCTATTTCGGCGCGGGCGCCGGTCTCCTTGTCACCGGCGGGCTGCTATTCGCGCGGCACCGAGCGGCGCTGTGGACTTATGCGGCCGTCCTGATCGCTACGTTGGTCTGGGCCGTCTACGAAGTCGGCTTCGACTGGTGGCCGCTTGCGGCGCGCGGCGATATACTATTTCCGCTTGGCGTCTGGCTGCTGACACCATGGATCGTCCGCGGCCTGCGCGGAAGCGATGCAGTTTCTTATCGGCGTGCGACGGCACCGCTCTGGCTCGGTGTGTTGGCCGGCGCGATCGTGCTGATTGTCGGGTTGTCGAGCAACTATCACGATATAGACGGTGCGATCGCCGATTCCAGCTCTGGTGTAAGTCAATCGGCTGACGGGCAGCCTGACGGAGATTGGCAGTCCTATGGCCGGACCCAATTCGGGCAACGTTACTCGCCGCTGAAGCAGATTACGCCGTCCAATGCCAAGAACCTGAAGGTGGCTTGGACGTTCCGCACTGGGGATCAGCAAGGGCCTAACGATTCCTCCGAGACGACCTTCGAGGTGACGCCGATCAAGGTGCGCGACACGCTTTACCTTTGCTCGCAGCATCAGCGGTTGTTCGCGCTCGATGCGAAAACCGGAAGGCAGCGCTGGTCCTTTGACCCGAAGATCGTTTCCAACAGCACGTTCCAGCACCTTACCTGCCGCGGCGTTTCCTATCATGAAGCGGCGGCCGCCACGCCGGCGCCGCCCGAATGCCCACGGCGGATATTCCTTCCGGTCAACGACGGGCGCATGATCGCGGTCGATGCGGATACGGGCAAGCTCTGTGATAGCTTTGCCAATCATGGCACGCTTGATCTGCAGGAGGGCATGGGCATCAAGACCGCGGGTTTTTATGAGCCCACATCTCCGCCTGTCGTCAGCGACCGAATTCTCGTCGTTGCCGGCGCGGTAATCGACAATTACTCGACCGAGGAGCCGTCCGGCGTCATCCGAGGCTTCGACGTAACGACCGGCAAGCTGGTCTGGGCATGGGATTCCGGTGCCGCGGACGAGAATGCACTTGCTTCGCCGACACACTCCTACACCAACGGCTCACCGAATTCCTGGATCACAGCCTCGTTCGATCCCAAACTCAATCTCGTCTATATCCCGATGGGCGTGAGATCGCCCGACATTTGGGGTGGAGATCGCGATCCGCTTGTCGAGCGCTATTCGAGTGCGCTGGTGGCATTGGACATCAACACCGGAAAACGGGTCTGGAGCTATCAGACCGTCCATCACGATCTGTGGGATATGGATCTGTCTTCGCAGCCGACCCTTGTGGATCTGCCGACCAAGAATGGGATCACTCCAGCCGTCATTCAGCCGACCAAGACCGGCAACTTGTTCGTGCTCGATCGGCGAACCGGGCAACCGATCGTCCCGGCACCGGAGCGTCCGGTTCCGCAAGGCGCCGCACCAGGAGATCATGTTTCCGCGACACAGCCTTTTTCGGAGCTGACCTTCCGCCCGGAAAAGAACCTGACCGGTGCCGATATGTGGGGAGCGACCATCTTCGACCAGCTGGCGTGCCGCATCGAGTTTCAAAGTCTGCGCTATGAGGGAACATTCACCCCTCCCTCACTGCAGGGAACGCTGGTCTTTCCCGGCAACCTCGGCATGTTCGAGTGGGGTGGCATCGCCGTTGATCCGGTTCGCCAGATCGCGATCGCAAATCCCATCGCAATTCCGTTCGTTTCGAAGCTCATCCCGCGTGGTCCCGATAATCCGGCTGCTCCGAATGACGCGCATCCATCCGGCACCGAGCTCGGCGTACAACCGATGTACGGCACACCGTTCGGTGTCGTCCTGCATCCCTTTCTGTCACCCGTCGGATTGCCTTGCAAGCAACCGCCATGGGGCTACATGGCAGCAATCGATTTGAAGACGATGAAGATAGCCTGGATGCATCGCAACGGGACGATCCGTGACGAAGCGCCAATCCCGGTCCCGATCAAGATGGGCGTGCCTAGCCTCGGCGGCCCGTTGACCACGGCCGGCGGTGTCGCATTCTTGACGTCCACGATGGATTACTACATTCGCGCTTACGACGTTCTCAGCGGCCAGGTGGTCTGGGAAGACCGTTTGCCCGCCGGTGGTCAATCGACACCAATGAGCTATGATGTCGACAACGTGCAATATGTCGTCACCGCCGCTGGCGGCCACGGATCGTTCGGCACCAAAACAGGGGACTATGTCATCGCATACAAGCTTACGGACTGATAAGCGGGCGCGCGGTCTCAAGGAGCTTGATCAGGGATCTCTCCATGAACTCCCAGCAAGCGGGCGGCACCGTATTCGCCATATGATGGCGAATACGGTGCCTGCCATAGGGTTGATAAGCCCCGATGGCATGGTCAGTTTTCTGCTGAATCCGCCTCAGCGTCACAGTGATCGTTGATGGTAAATCCCTGACATACCCGATCGTCGATTGAGATCTGTGATGGAGTTGTTTGGATCGCTTATGAGGCCGGATCGGCTGGAGGTTGTGTCGCAAACATCTCATCGGTTTAGCAACCTGTGTGATGCCGGAGATTTGGGCTGAAGATGAGCAGACGGGCTGAGTTTCCCGATCATGGTCGACTTCAAAGGCCGCCACTATCCGAAAGAGGTGATTTTCTACGTCAGATACGCCGCCTTCTATCGTGATCTGGAAGCGATTCTGGCGAGTGCGGCGTTGCCGTTGACCACGCGACGCTGAGCAGCAATTTTCGACCAGCGGCCAATCCGCATTTCAGCCATTTGCCGCTCTCGCCGTGTAATTGCGTCCAGCCACAGCCGTAAATCAGGCCGGCCTCCGTCAGCTCGATCCGTCGCGTTGTCCTATGCAACAGCCGCAGTCCGATCGCTTTCTCCAGGGCACTGATACGACGCGACAAAGTGGAGTTCGGGACACTGGTGACTTCCGCAGCTCCACGAAAGCTCTTTGCTTTCACGGCTTCGACGAGCAGAGCCTTGTCATTCAGAAATCCCACCTCATTGCCTCAAAAATGGATCAATCATTTCCAATATAGCCCATTTATCCTCAAGAGGGCTGCAGGCATTTATGCAGCGTAAATTTGAGGAGGAATACCTGAATGAGTGACGGTCTCATGGATCGGACGGCACTGGAGGCGCAAGTATCGCTTACCCCCAGGGGTGAACCGGTCGCGCCAGTCACTAATGTCTTTCTGGCAAAATATGCGATTGCCTATTGCGGCCTTTTCGTCGCGCTCTTGACACCCGTCGCGATGACGCTCGCCATTCGGATCGGCGCACTGGATGCGACCGGAAAGGGAGCGAGTCTAGGCTCGATCCTCGGTCTTGGCGCGTTGTTCGCGTTGATCGCCAATCCGCTCTTTGGGCAGCTCTCCGACCGTACACAGTCGCCTCTCGGCCGTCGCAAGCCCTGGATCGTGGCCGGTGTGATCATCGGCTCGCTTGCGCAAGTCGCGATCGCCTACGTAAGCAGCCTCGTTGTCATCGGCATCGCATGGTGCGTGGCCCAGACGGCCTACAATGCGGCGCTTGCCGCGCTGGTGGCGGTCGTTCCCGATCAAGTACCGGAGCAGCAGCGCGGCAAGATTTCTGCGTTGATGGGCATGTCGATTTATATCGCCCTTTTGATCGGCAGTGCTGTGCTCACCTTCGTCGGGACCGTTGGGGTCGGCATGTTCATTATTCCTGCGGTCATCGGCCTGTTCACGACGCTGCTTTTTGCCGTGGGCCTCACCGACGTCCGCAAAAGCAAGGCAGCCGCGCAAACCGAAAACCGGCCGCTCCTGGCCGAACTTGCCGGCATGTTCTGGGTGAACCCGGTCAAGTTTCCCGACTTCGGCTGGGCATGGGCAAGCCGCTTCCTGGTATTCCTCGGTATGTCGGTGCTGATGACCTATCAGGTCTACTACTTGACCGACGTACTGGGCTTTGCGGCGGACGCAATCAGTCGCATCATGTTCTTGTCCACCTTGATCACCGCCGGTTGCGTGCTCGTCTCGTCGCTCGTCGCCGGCTGGTTGTCGGACCGGTTCCAACGCCGCAAGATCTTCGTCTTCATTGCTGCCACCGTTTATGCGTTCGGCATTCTGCTGATCGTCTTCTCGACGGGTCTATTCGGTTTCCTGTTCGGGGTCTCGGTATCATCGCTGGGCTTCGGCGTTTATCTTGCCGTCGATCAGGCACTGGTCGTGGATGTGTTGCCCAATCGTGAAACGGACGCCGGCAAGAATATGGGTGTCCTCAACATCGCCAATGCCGTGCCGCAATCCATCGCACCGGCCATTGCCCCGATCTTCTTGGCGATGGGTTCGGCGACCGGTCAGAACTACGCGCTGCTTTATGCAATCGCGGCCCTTTGCGCCTTCCTCGGGGCCCTGGCGATCGCGCCGGTTCGCGGCGTCAGATAAGCCTCGGACCGGTGATATTGCACCGGCCCGATCACCACCAACGCGGCGGTATTCGTCTTCAAAGAGCCGTGCAATTCCACAGATTTTACCGGAGGTATCGCGGCATGCTCGACGATCTATTGGACAGGATGACACTGGAGGAGCAAGTTTCACTGCTTTCCGGAGCCGACTTCTGGACAACGGCCGCTATCGAGCGGCTTGGTGTTGCGAAGATCAAGGTGACCGATGGTCCGAACGGCGCGCGGGGCAGCGGCTCGCTCGTCGGCGGGATAAAGTCCGCATGTTTTCCTGCGGCAATTTCCCTTGGCGCAAGTTGGAACACCGATCTTGTCCGGGAGATGGGAAAGGCACTGGCAGAAGAAGCCAAGAGCAAGGGCGCGCGGGTTGTGCTCGCCCCTACTGTGAACATTCAACGCTCCGGACTAAATGGCCGTAATTTTGAGTGCTATTCGGAGGACCCACATCTGACGTCGGAGATTGCCGTCGGCTACATCGACGGCTTGCAAGGTGAAGGTGTGGCAGCCACTATCAAGCATCTCGTTGGCAATGAGTCCGAGGTCGAGCGCTACACGATGTCGTCAGATATCGACGAGCGCGCGCTTCGAGAGATCTACCTCCCTCCCTTCGAGGCGGCCGTCAAGCGCGCGAAGGTGATGGCCATGATGTCCTCCTACAATCGGCTCAACGGCACCCCTACGAGCGAGCACAAGTGGCTCCTTACCAAAGTGCTGCGAGAGCAATGGGGGTTCGAGGGCATCGTCATGTCCGACTGGTTTGGTTCGCACACAACAGTTGAGACCGTCAATGCCGGCCTCGACCTTGAGATGCCAGGTCCATACCGAGACCGCGGTGAGAAGCTGATCCAGGCCGTCCAAGAGGGCAAGGTCGATCCGCAAACCGTCCGGGTCTCGGCACGCCGGGTCCTAGTCCTCCTTGAAAGGCTCGGCGCGTTTACCGATCCTTCCATGCACGAAGAACGTGCAGAGGATCGTCCCGAACATCGCGCCCTTATTCGCAAACTCGGCAATGAAGGTGCAGTCCTGCTGAAGAATGACGGCGTCTTGCCGGTCGATTTCACGGCGTTGAAACGTGTTGCCGTCATCGGTCCCAACGCGGCCGAAGCACGGGTGATGGGCGGCGGAAGTGCACAGATCAATGCCCATTACAGGATCAGTCCGCTCGAAGGACTACGCGAAGCATTTGGTTCAGAGAAATTCGCCCATTCGGTCGGTGCGCAGAATAACCGCCTGATCCGCGTCTTTCCCGGTCCTTTTTCGGTTGAATTGTTCAAAAACAGGGATTGGAAGGGACCGGCCGTTGCGCAACCCGAAACAGCGTCTGGCGAGGTCTGGTGGTTTGGAGACATGCCCGAGGGCATAGACCGCGACGATTTCTCAGCCCGTATTTCCGGGAGCTACACGCCTGAAGAAAGTGGCGAGCACATTCTCAGCCTGACGACTGCAGGGCTCGGCAAGCTCTTCGTTGACGGCGAACTCATCGTCAACTCGGACGACGGTTGGACGAATGGCGATAACTTTACAGGCCTCGGCAATTCGGAGGTGCGAAAGCCACTCGTTCTCAAAGCCGGCAGAACCTACGCGATCACTGTTGAGTTCCGGTCGCTGGTTACTCCACAGGAAGGAATCTCCTTCAGCGCTCTCCGGTTTGGCGTCGAAAAGCCTCTTGGCGACGATGCGCTCGAGGCAGCCGTCCGCTTGGCTGCCGACAGCGACGTGGCAATCGTGTTCGCAGGCCGCCAGAGCGAATGGGATGTCGAAGGACTTGATCTCCCCGACCTTGGATTGCCTGGTCGTCAGGACGAACTCATCAAGCGAGTGGCAGCCGCAAATCCGCGCACGATCGTCGTTCTTCAGACGGGAGGCCCGGTCGTCATGCCGTGGCTCGACGATGTCTCTGCCGTGTTGCAAATGTGGTATCCGGGCCAGGAACTCGGTAACTGTGTTGCGGATATCCTCTCGGGGGCAGCCTGCCCCGGCGGCCGCCTCCCGCAGACCTTTCCGCATGCCCTTACGGACAATTCGGCAATAACGGAAGACCGGCGAACCTATCCGGGTAAGGACGGCCATGTCGGCTATTCCGAGGGCATATATGTTGGATACCGTCATCATGACACGCGCAACATTTCTCCGCTGTTTCCATTCGGGTTTGGGCTCGCCTACACCAGTTTCGAATGGAGCGAACCGTACTTGTCATCGCACGACATGATGGACGATGGCATAACGGTCGACGTCGACGTGACGAATGTTGGCGCGCGCGCTGGCGCCGATGTCGTGCAGCTTTATGTCCGCGCGCTCGAGAGCGACGTCGATCGACCCGACAAGGAATTGCGGGCATTTGGAAAGATCCACCTGGAGCCGGGTCGTTCTGGTAAGGTATCACTTACTATCTCATCCAGAGATCTTAGCTACTATGACGTGGATGCCGGAGCGTTCGTTGCTCAGGCCGGCAGGTACGAACTCGTGTTGGCGGCCAGTGCTACCGACGCGAAACATAAGGTGGTCGTTCGTCTCGCTGATGACTATGAAGAACGACCTTAGTCTTGCCGGAGCGAGCTGATTGAACAGGAAGGCGCCAGATCAGGGTGATAAGTGCGGCGGGCGAACTCCGCTTTTCGGCCAGTAATATGCGGGGCCGAGGCGCCCGTTTCATGCTCCACGCTCGCATGGCAGCAATTGTCGATGAACGTCGCGCAACGGCTCAGTCGCAAACTTTTGGCAAGCCTTGAGGAGTGGCTCTGGCTGGGCACGGTTATGCAGCGAGCGCGGCAAATTGCTGAGATGCGGATTGGCCGCCGGTCGAAAACTGCTGCTCAGTGTCGCGTGGTCAACGGCAACGCCGCGATCGTCCGAATCTCTTCCAAATCACGATAGGAGGCGGCGTATCTGACGTAGAAAAACATCGCTTTCGGACACTGACGCCTTGAAATCGACCACGATCGGGAAACTCAGCCTGTCTGCTCATCTTCAGCCCAAATCTCCGGCATCACCATATAGGTTGCAAAGCCGGTGAAATGTTTGCCACAAAACCAGTGAGGAAGGTGGCGATTGATTTGCTCTGAGACGCAATTGGGTGCGTTGCCTTCGATGCGCTCCTTTAAAAAATTGAGTCCTGTTATCACAAGTTTACTAGCCGTTTTATTCCAAAGCATTTGGCGCGCCACGAGCGTCAGTCGGCTATCCACATTTCGCAATCGGTAGCCGCTATCCGATTTAAAATGACGCGCCCCTCGGACCGAAGCTGAAAATTAACGCGCGGTTTACCCCAAAATGGCGTCTTCACTATGTTCCCAATACTAGGGAAACGAACGGTCATGCAACTCCGCTCACATCAACGCATCATAGGTAAAAGATATTTAACGCGGGCAGAGTCCTGTCAGAGATAGCGCAGTTTACAGCGACCACTTATCCCTCCGTCGAAATGATCTGTCGTCGGACATTTTCCATCCATCGCATGGGAGACATGAGACTTCCTGTTCTGAGCATTGAAGACTGCATCATGAAACGCCCCAATATCAAAACTTCCCTTATCTTGATTTTCGCCATTCTTACAATCACCGTCGGCGCCTTCGCATTCTACGCGATAGATCGTCTTGAAACGACAAACGAAAGCTTGCGTGATCTGGCGGTGAACACACTGCCCGGTGTCAAGGTTGCTCAAAATATCGCGCTCAGCATGGGGGAGGTCAGGATCGCCTTTAGGAACCATATCCTCGCCTCCGAGCCTGGCGCCAAGGCAACGGCACAGGAAAAGGTCACTGAAATGGCTCAGAAATTCAAGAAGAAGTTTGCCGAATATGAACCGTTGATCTCTTCGGAGGACGAGCGCGTTATCTGGAAGAAGCTGGGCATGGCGGCCGATAGCTGGCTTGCCGGAGGCGAGAAATTGCTGAGCTTGTCGCGCGAAAACAGAAATGCCGAGGCGGCTGCCGTTCTCAACGGGGACATGGTGCCAGCGGCAACTGCCTTGCAGAACGCCGTAAACGATCTTGTCGTACTGAACGAAAGTGGCGCAACGGCAGCCTATGAGCAAAGCCAGTCAGCATTCCATACTTCACTCACTATCACGTTCATCGTGGTCGGCTTACTGGGTCTCTTCGTTCTATGTTCGATCTATTTTGTTATTATCAGTATAGCCCGCCCAATCCAGCGGATCACCGGTGCAATGACAATCCTTGCTGAGGGCAACACCCAGCAGTCGATCCCCTATGCCGGTCGCGCCGATGAGATCGGTGAGATGGCCGCCGCGGTCGATGTGTTCCGGGCCAACGCTCAGGAGAGACAACGTCTCGAAGTAGAAGCGCAAGCCAATCGCACACTTTCCGAACAGGAGCGAATCGAGCGGGAACAACTCCGCGCCAAAGAAGCGGCAGAGATCAAGTTCGCGGTCGACACGCTTGCCGGTGGTCTCGGTCAGCTTGCAAATGGTAACCTCATGCATCGCATCGATGCCGCCTTCGCACCACAGCTCGATTCCGTTCGTGGCGATTTCAACATAGCGGTCGAACGACTTGAGGATGCTCTGCGTATCGTCGGCCAGAACGCCCAAATAATTACGGCCGGTTCCAGCCAGATCAAGGCGGCAGCCGACAATCTTTCCAAGCGGACGGAGCAGCAGGCGGCTTCGGTCGAGGAGACCGCAGCTGCCCTTGAGCAAATCACCACGACCGTTGCTGATTCCAGCCGCCGCGCCGATGAAGCCGGACAGCTCGTCAAGGTCACGCGCGACAATGCGGAGAAATCTGGCATGGTCGTCCGTCGTGCCATCGCAGCAATGGGTGAGATCGAGACATCCTCGAACGAGATTTCCAATATCATCGGCGTCATCGACGATATTGCTTTCCAAACAAACCTTCTCGCCCTGAATGCTGGCGTGGAAGCTGCTCGCGCCGGAGAAGCTGGCAAGGGCTTCGCGGTTGTTGCGCAGGAAGTTCGCGAGTTGGCGCAACGCTCGGCCAGCGCTGCCAAGGAGATCAAGAGCCTGATCAATGCCTCGGGCGAGCAAGTGAAGAACGGCGTGACACTCGTCGGAGAAACCGGTCAGGCGCTTGAGCAGATGGGCCATCAAGTACAGGACATCAATCTGAACGTTTCAGCGATTATCGACGCCTCGCGAGAACAAGCGACGGGCCTGAAGGAGATCAACCAGGCAGTCAACGCCATCGATCAGAGCACGCAGCAGAATGCTGCCATGGTGGAGGAATCGAACGCCGCCAGCCATAGCCTTGCGAAAGAAGCTGAGGCCCTCTTCAATCTCCTTAGCCGCTTCAAGATCAGTGAGCGTGGCCATACTACGCGCGCTGCTATCGAACTGGCGCAGAAGAACCATGTGCCGGCACCGTCGCCAGCGCGCAAGCTTGCCGGAACGCTGACGCGTGCTTTCGGAGGACAAGCCGCCACAGCAGCTGCCGCCCAATCCTGGGCTGAATTTTAGTTGGAAAGCGATCAGCATCTGCCTTTGCAGATGCTGATCGCATCAGGTGTAGAATAGTAGAGATCATAATCGCAAACGTTATTCCGTCTCTTCCACTTATGTCTTCCTTCGGCGTTTAAGCCATAGTTCAAAAAGGATCACTTCTCAGGCGCAGACCAGTTCAGGCCAGCGGCGAAGACCGAGCCGAGCGTGGCGCGGACTAGGTCGGACGCAAAGAGCAGGCTGAACAGCTTGACGCTTCTTGAGGCTGACACGGTTACTGAAGATTGCGGCGCCAGTCGAAGCTTGTCGATGAAGCCACCGACGGGCAGCTAAGCAAGATATTTGTCATGGCCATCGATTGACAGAGCAGGATGAGGATAGTGGACGCGCGCCGCGCAGGTCGGTTCCATACTCTCATCGTGGCCCAAGCATGATCAGGCCGTCGATGCATAGCGAAGAAAGTCAGCGCTGATTCGCCTTGAATGCGTGACCAGCGAACGCACATAGGGCAAGCGCACCGACTCGTAGCGGGCCAGTGTCTCCGCAATCGGTTCGTTTGCGGCGCGATCTGCCAGCAACTGGGCCAACACGGCAGCATCCTCGACCCCGGTTGCATAGCCGCGTCCTGTCATGGGTGAAACGGCGTGGGCAGCGTCACCCGCGATGGCTAACGAACCGCGCGCCAAGCGCTCAGGCTTGTACTCCGCTATCGGAGCACCGCTCAATGCGGCATTCGAGCGGACACCGAGAGCCACCGCCTCGGCCCAAGTTTCGGGCCAAAGCGCTGGGATGCGTGCGATCAAATCGTCCCGGACACTCTCTTCAATCGTACCACGCGCGAGTGTTCCGACAATGTAGCCCTCGGGTGTCAGGCAGTTGGTGCGACGGAGCAATTCGTCCTGATGCACATCGAACCATGCGAAGGTGATTTGGCGGCGTCCAACTTTCACTGAACCGTCGCGCCCGGGAAGTGTTGCTGCCACCAGGCGATATCCACCAACAAACTCTATCCATAATCCGCCGTCCGTCGGCCAGTGGACGGGGCGTGACAGGTCTTGCTCTTCGACAATCCCGCGCCACACGACATATCCAGCATAGCGGGCCAGCGGTGCGTCTGGAGCAATCGCGCGGCGAACTAGGCTGTGATAACCGTCCGCGCCGATAACCGCATCGACAATCCTTTCGGTTCCGTCGGTAAAGAAAAGTTGCACCCGATCGCCCAGATCCGTGACTGAGGCGACGGTCTTGCCTTGTTCGAGGGTAATGCCGGGAGCGACTGCAGCCCTATCATAGAGCCAGGAATATAGCGCAGACCAAGTCGTCAGGGGCCGATAGGCGGGTACCACAGGCAAAATCGGGTGTGCACGCGGCGAATGACCGACGGTAGCCGCAAGGGCATCGAGATCAACGGTCAGACTGTCGCCGCCGTGTACGCGCCGGGCGGAGCGTTCAATAACATGAACGGCTACACCTCTCGCCGCGCAAGCAAGCGCCACAGTGAGGCCGGCCAACGACCCGCCGATGATTGTGATTTGAGGGTTTGTGCCGCTCATCGCTTTTTCATTTTCAGAACATTCGGCCCGGTCATTGTGAAATCAGGCAGTAGGGCATAATCCACCAAGAGAGGGCTAGCTCTTGCCGTCGTCATCGTTTGTTGCGTCCAGTTTCATCAGGATTTTCCGGAAGACTTCTCGTTCGTGCAAGGTCAGTCGCTTGAAAAGGGTTTCATGTGCAGCTGCGGCGTGCACCGGCATTGCGCGGTGAAGCAGCGCCCGCCCGTCGGTGGTTAGCTGGATGCAGACATTCCTGCGGTCCTCCAGTCCAGATTGCCGTTCGATCAATCCGCGGTGTTCGAGACGGTCGGCAAGGCGGCTGATGGCGGGTTGGCTGAGACGCACGGCCTCGCAGATCGCCATCAATGGCCGAGATTCTTGGCCCCCGGCGTCTAGGCAAGCCAGAGCATTGTATTCGTTTATGCTGAGAGAAAAATGCTCGTCGAGCGCCTGGGTCACGCGAGCCAAGATGGCCGCACTTGCACCCATGAAAGCATTGAAGGCTCTCGTGCAATCCTCATAATCGTCAAGCTCGTCCGACATTGCCCTGTCCGCACCTTGAGCGGTGCAGCGACGTCTCGCGCGCGAAACCTCGATCACCTCTTGTAATTGCATGTGCATGCATACATATCATGTGTATCGGATGCTGCAAGCGATAATTTTTCGAAGATACCCGGAGAGCCGGGGTCGCTCATAGGCAGCGCTTACATCGGTCTGAAAATTTGAGGTCAGAATGAACAATTTGTACATGGCCATGGGTGGCCACAATAAGATCCGCCAGTTGACGGAAACATTTCTTAAAAAAGCCATGGCAGACGACCTTCTGGGCAAGCTCTTTGCTGGAAAGTTCGACCACGCCGCTTATATCGGCAGCTACTTCGATGCCAACTTCGGCGGGCCGACCGATTATTTCAAAGAGCGAGGCGACCTGCGTTTTCTGCTAGCCAAGCACGTCGGAATGTCCATCAGCGAGAAGCAGCGGGCGCGCTGGGTCCAACTCATGCTGACTTCGGCGCGCGAGGTTGGAATTCCCGAATATGCGGTCGCCACGTTCGGCCAGTATCTGGAAGGAACCAGCCGGTCGACCATGGCGTTTTCCAACGTTTCACCTGTAGCGGCGCTGGCGCAGCTTGGCTATGTGGAGGCACCGAAGCCACTCGTCGATGAGCACTGAGGTCAGACGACAAAGTCCGGCGTGAAAGGCATCGAAAAATAGCCCCGGCGAGGGGGCGCTTAAACGACCGAGATAGACCTGGTTTTCCGGACTAGCAGGGGGGGGGCACGACCGGCATCGGTCATGCCCCCCCCGCAGATAGCTTAATTTTTCTATTAATTTCAAATCGTTGCCGGATTTTCATCGGGGTCAATGTTTCGCGCAAATTTACACTACCTTGCCCTAAGCTCTTTGCCAGGCATCCAGCGGGGCTGGCGGGGGCACATGCCTTGCTTGGCGGCAAGGCGCCGAAGCCTTAGCGCAAAGCACTATTCGCTCCGTTGCCGCCAACCTGTCCAGATCGAGCATAGGCGATTTGCATCATAGACCTCTTGCCGTGAGGTCGCTTCCGTTCCAGGCGGCCCGGAGCAGATCGAGGATAGTATCGTAGGTGAGGACACGCGGGTTCCAATAGGGTCGCGCCATGGCCTCCTCCGCTACGGCTTCCAATGTCGTAAACGGAACCCCGAGTTCGCGAAGGGACGTCGGCGATCCCAGACGCCGTGCGAGTTGCTGCAAGCCGATAAATCCTTTTTCTGTGCCGAGTGCCTTGGCAACTGCTGCGTCCGCGTCAGGAGCGGCAGGTGCATTGAAGGCAAGCGCGAAAGGCAGAATGACGGTATGGGTTTCGGCGTGAGGAAGATTCAGCATTCCTCCCAGCGTGTGGCAAAGCTTGTGGTGAAGTGCCATGCCGACGGAACCGAGGCAAACGCCACATAGCCAGGCGCCGTAAAGCGCGTCACGGCGCGCAGAACAGTCGGAGGGATTGTCGCATATTGCGGGCAACGCATTGGCGAGTTTTTCGATGGCATCCGCTGCCATCAGCGAGATAATCGGATTGCGATCCTGTGCGTAAAGCGCTTCGACGGCATGGGCGATTGCATTCATTCCGCTAACGCTGGACATCGTAACTGGAAGTCCGAGTGTCAGCTCCACATCGTAGACAACGGCTGCTGGCAATACTTTCATATCTCGAATGGTGACCTTGCGACCATTATCGGTTTCGCCCAGGATCGGCGTCATCTCCGAACCGGCATAGGTCGTTGGGATACAAAGATGAGGCAACCCGGTTCGCAGCGACAACGCCTTTCCGAGGCCCGTCGTCGAGCCGCCGCCAATGGAGACGATGCCGTTGCAGTCCCGCGCCGTCAGAACGGTCAGCGCTTCTTCCGTCACGGGTACCGGTGTGTGCATCGTGGCATTGCTAAATATGCCCGCCGTCTGTTCGCCCAAGCGATCACTGACACGCTCCGCCATCGCAATCTGCTGCGGCGTCGAAAGAACTAACGCCTTGCTGATTCCAAGTAGGACAGCCTCATCTCGAACAGCACCAAGCGTGCCTTCGCCGAAGATCACACGGCTGGGCAGGCCGTTGTACACAAAATTATCCATCACGATGCCTTCTTCATCAGCACGAAATCCCAATTGACCGAGAACCAGTCGCCGGACATGTCCGCCTCTTCTCCCGCACCCGGGCCGCTCATCGGAAGGAACTCGGCAATGAGGCTCTCTTTCACGCCGAACACCGTATCCTGGCGCAGATATTTGCAATCCGGTGAGAAGATATGGGTGATGATCGTTTCATATCCCGGCGCGCTGACGATGAAATGGATATGTGCCGCGCGGTTCGGGTGACGGCCGAGAGCATGCAGTAATTGGCCGACAGGGCCGTCGTCCGGTATCGGGTAATCTCGGGGCTTCACCGAGCGGAAACGGTAGGTTCCGGCTGCATCCGAGGTAAAGACGCCGCGCAGATTCCAGTCCGGCTGAATTCCATGCTGTTGCACGTCGTAGAAACCATCGTCATTGGTTTGCCACACGTCGATCTTCGCGCCATCTATGGTATGGCCTTGCGTGTCGAGCACGCTGCCTTTCACTGATATTGGGATGCCCTTGCCGTCGAGACAGATATCGACGCCTCGCTCATACTGCGGTGCCTGAGGAACATAGAATGGGCCGAGAATGGTGTTTTCGGTGCCGCCATCAGGACGGCGGTGGTTTATTGCGTCAACCAGCATCGACACGCCGAGAATGTCGGACAGCAGAATGAATTCCTGCCGCCACTCGGTGCACATATGTCCCGTCTTGGTCAGAAACTCGATCGCCTTCATCCATTCTTCGTGGGTTGGTTCGACCTCCTTTACAAAAGCATGGAGATGGCGCACGGCCGCCGCCATCACTTGCCTCAAGCGCGGATCGGTGTCCTCTCCCATCCGGGCATTGACGACTTCATCCGAGAGCGCCTCGGTAAAAAGCGGGTAGCTTTCGGTGCCCATTCTCAACTCTCCAGATTGAACAGGGTTGCCGCATTCGTTCGGCCAATTTTGAGGCGGTCGGCTTCCGATATCGTGGCGGTATCAAACCAATCGGAGGCGTGGTCGATATTCTCGAACGGCCAATCAGTCGAAAACAAGATGCGGTCGGCGCCAATTTCTAGCATTGCATCCACCAAGGACTGTGTCCGGAAGTTGCCTGATGTCGTGATGTAGAAGTTTTCGTTGAAGTAGTCGGCAATCCGACGCTTTGCCGGGTAGTTCGGTGCCACCTTAACCCAGGCGTTTCGATTGTCGATACGCCACATCATATAGGGCAGGCCTTCGCCCATATGTCCAAGGATGATGCGCAGTGCGGGATGGTCATCGAAGAGGCCGGATCCCACCAGCCGAAGCGCGTGGACCGCGGTTTCCTGTGCGAAGGCCCAGGTGGGACCCATCAACCATGGATGGCCGGCATAGATGCGGGAATCCTGTGGAAGCGGATTGCGTGGATGAAGATAGAAGGGCACGGCAAGCTTTTCGACCTCGGCCCAGAAGCCCCGATATTGCGGAAGGTCGTAATAGAGCGGCGTCACACCGTCGCCTTCTTGCGAAAAGCCATTCACCAAAGCGCCGACAAAGCCGAGCGTCTTCACGCAGCGCTGCAGTTCTGCCGTGGCTGCGTCGGGATCCTGGAGTGGCAGGGCGGCAAACCCGAGGAACCGATCTGGGTTTCTGGCGCACTGTTCCGCCAGAAAATCATTGGCGCGCCGTGAAATCTCCAGCGCCTTGGCCTTATCGGGTATGGCCTGCACTGCCGGGGCATTCAGCGAAAGGATCATCTTCTCGATGCCATAGGCGTCCATCTGCATCAGACGCTGTTCATGAATGTCCAGCAATCGGGCAGATAGTTCCTTCCAGTAGTCGCCTGGTACGAATCCTGCCGAATCCTGCAGTGTGTCCGGGATTGCAAAATGTTCCTCAAGCGCGATCTTGCCCTGCATAATGTCCTCCATCTTTTGTTTCAATTTGCAGAATTTTGGATGTTGTCCGCTCAGTACTGGCCTTTCGGCGCAAGACCGAGCAGGTGTTGGCCGATCATCGTTCCAACCGTGTCCCAGTTCATCGAGATATGCCGCCCGACGGCATTGGCGTCGCGCCAGGCACGCTGGACCGGGTTTGACATCTGAAGGCCCAGGCCGCCCGTTGAAGCGTTCAGGGCCTCCACGGCGCGCAAGGCGAGGGTGACCGCAAAGGCCTGACTTCTGCGAGCCAGAAGCCGGTTTTCTTCGGTGATTTCACCCTTGCCATCCTCGCTTGCCTGCGCAAGTTCCTGGGCGCGCGCAACGTCGCGCAGTACGATTTCGCGTGCGGCATCTACCAAGGCCGATGCTTCGGCGACGCGAAGCTGGATGGTCGGAAACTCCGCAACGCGATTGTTGCCGCCTGCTACGGCACCGCGGGTCACCCGGTTGCCCATTTGATCCAGATAGCTTGTCAGTGCGCCCTTGGCAGCGCCGATGGCGGTGCTGCCAAGGCAAAACGGAATGCCCATCAACAGCGGGATGTTGAACAGGCCAACACCCTTGTAACCGGAACCGCCTGGTGTTTTCCCGCTGGTCGCATCCGAGAAACTCAAGATACGATGCTCTGGAACAAAGGCGTCCTTCAATATGAGGCTCTTGGACCCGGTGCCGGCAAGCCCCACCACATCCCAGGTTTCGGCGATCGTGTAATCGCCGGAAGGAACGAGCAGGAAGGCAGGGCCGGAGCGATCTCCTTCATTTCGCGCTGGTATGACCGCCGCGCATAGCGCCCAATCCGCGTTCTCGCATCCGCTCGCAAATGCCCAGTCGCCGGAAAGATGAAAGCCACCATCCACACGCTCGGCCATCCGCACGGGTGCATAGGATCCGCATATCAAAGCGTTCGGGTTGCTCTCCCATACCTCCTGCTGCACACGTTCATCGAACATGGCCACTAGCCATTGATGGGCTGACAGGAGGCCCGCAACCCAGCCGGTCGACGCGCAAGCGGCCGAGACTTCGATATTGGCATCGACAAGTTCGGTAAAAGAACCCTGCCGGCCACCGAAACGTGCGGGTTTCACAATGTCGAAATAACCTGCTTCTCGCAGCAATTCGATATTGCGGGTGGGAACGCGACCGGCTTTTTCAGTGTCGCGGGCATTATTCCGGATCTCCTCCAGGATTGGAGCTACCCGGTCGGATAGACGTGCATTCTCTGCCCACCGTGAGGCGAGAAACGAAGCGGTTTTCGTAGACATGAATCTGCCTTCAGTTTTGCGGGGAAAGGAGCGCGTGCTGTGGCGCGCAGTAGTTCGAATTCTCGTACATCAGAGGGATCGTGCCGTCTGATAGCTGGGTGTCGACCACCTGGCCGATGAAGATGGTGTGCGTGCCGTATGGAACGGCGCCCGTGCGGTGGCAAACGACCGAGGCATGCGCCGAACCGAGAACCATCATTCCACGCTCATGGCGTATCCAGTCGGACGCCTCAAATCGCCTTTCCGGTGGAACTTTGCCACTGAACCCTTCAGACAATGCGACCTGGCTGTTGGTGAGGACGTTCACTGCGAATTCGCGCACCTCCAGCAACATGTCGTGCAGGAACGTGCGATTATTCAAACAAATGATCAGGGACGGTGGATCCATGGACAGGGACGTGACCGCCGTTGCCGTCATTCCATGGTCAACGCCGTTTCGGCAGGCCGAGATAACCGTCACAGTCGCCGGGAAGCGGCGCATCGTCGCGCGGAATGCGTCGCTGATGGGGGCGGGCTTAATGTCGAGGACAGCAGTAGCAGACATGATTTCCTCCCGTGTCTCCTTCCCCACAAATTATTGCAAATGCAACCTTTGTCAATGCAAATCTATTTGATGGAGTTGAAAGTGGGGGATCACCGGCGACTTTTATGCCCGCAAATTGGGTAATCTTGTTGTCTTCTCAGCAATATAGGTGCATGTCCTATGGCAGCGAACCACTGACATGCGGCGCTTCAAACATTTTGCCGACAGACAAAGATATGTACAAACTCACCGATTCTGTTCCCTATCTCCTCAACCGTGCGGGTGTCCGAATTGCGGAAGTGTTCGCGCAGCGCATTGCGGAAGATAATATCAGCGTTCCGATGTATCGCGTTCTTGCGATGCTCAGGGAGCGTCGGGAAAGCACGCTGGGTGATTTGGCAGATGTCGTTTCGGTCGAGATCTCGACCCTTTCGCGGCTTGTCGGCAACCTTGCCAAGCGTAAGCTGGTTTCCAGAACGCGCCCGGAAGACAACGGTCGCATCGTCATCGTCCGGTTGACGGAGCAGGGCGAGGCTTTGACGGAACGGCTGATGCCGTTGGCGGTCGAGCTTGAAAGCACTGCCGTTCAAGGATTGTCCGAAGAGGAAGTTCGGGCGCTCAAGAGTGCGCTGCGTCGAATGCACGCTAATCTCTCGGCAATCTCCTCGAAAGGAAAGCCTGCGGACTGAAAAGTTTGCAGTTGCAAATATTTTACTAGCAAGTATTAATCGGCAGGTAGTCGTTGTCCTGACATTGGCCGCTGAGCGGGCAAGGGTCTGGCGCTGGGAGGAACCGCGCCGACAACGATCCTGGAGGATTTGTACAAGCGAGCGATACGGCCCGGCAGTGACGGGAACGGGCTCCTGTACTCAAAATTATGGGGAGGGAACAATGGCCATACAGGATCTGGGTGTTGCCAAGGCACGCGTCAGAAGCGCGAACAGTATTATCGTTCTTTGTGGTCTCTTGATACTTTTTGACGGTTACGATCTGATTGTTTACGGGGCGGTTGTCCCGGCGCTTCTGAATGAGCCCGGCTGGGGGCTCACGCCCGTTACTGCCGGACGGGCCGCTTCCTTGACATTGTTCGGCATGCTGCTTGGCGCCCTTGTCGCCGGCACACTCGCCGACAAGATAGGTCGGCGGCACGTCATTATCGGTAGCTTGGTCAGCTTCTCAGTCATGATGATCGGTAGCGGACTCGCACCAAATTTTGCGACCTTTGAAGCAACCCGCTTTCTGGCGGGATTGGGTCTTGGCGCCCTTTTCCCGACAGTCACCGCACTGATCATCGAATTCTCTCCGCCGAAGCGAAAGGCTATGGCCTATTCGGTCGCACTGCTCGGCTATTTGATTGGCGGCGTCATTTCGGGTCTTTTGGGCATGGCTCTCCTTAAAGCCTATGGCTGGCGTCCACTCATGATTATCGGTGGCGCGCCGATCTTGCTATTGCCATTCTTCCTGCGCCTCATTCCTGAATCTCCGGAATGGCTTGCAACAAAGAACCGTCAGGCCGAAGCCAATTTCATCGCTAACCAATTCGGTTTGCCAAATCCCTTGCCCAAACCTGCCAATAGCTACAGGACAGGTATTCCGGCACTTTTCTCGGATGGACGCCTGTTTCCTACACTCAGCGCCTGGGGGATTCACTTCTGCTCGCTATTATTGACGTTCGGCATGGTCAATTGGCTGCCGACGATTATGAACCGCATGGGCTACGATATCGGGTCGGCGCTGTTCTTCGCGGTCACGCTCAATATCGGCGCGGGGGTAGGGCTGCTGATCGGCGCGCGGATCGCTGACCGAGGCAATGTCAAAATGGTTGTGGCCGGGATGTTTTTCTTAGGCGCTTGCGCGATCTGGTTGTTGACCCAAATGGAGCAAGGACTGCAGGTCTACGGCCTCGTCGCGCTTGCGGGAACCGGCACGATCGGCACACAAATATTGGCGAACGTTTTGGTCGGAAGCCTTTACCCCGTCGAGATCCGCGGAACAGGCCTCGGTTTCTCACTTGGTATTGGCCGTATCGGCGGCATGGCTGGGCCTGCGATCGGCGGTGCCGTCTTGGGTAGTGGACTCGCACCACAGTGGAACTTCTATATCTTTGCCGGCGTTGGCGCGGTCGGTTGTGTACTCGCCCTGACAACCCTGTTGTATTCGAATGGGGAGCGCTAGCTGCTCCAACTCATTGGCGATCAGCAATCGATCGCTCGGCTACGCTGTCGGAGACACCCGGCTCCGGCTGCCTCGATCTCTTCATGGCCGTCCTATCCTCTCGCGTAGGAACTCAATGACGCGTCGCGGCTTCGCCGGCAACGGGCGGGTCACCGAACTGGCAGGCCGTATCGTGGCGTCACAAGATATTCCGGCCATGTTCGGAGACACGGCGGCGATCTGTTGGATGGGAAGTTGCTGTGGCGGCGGCGTTTGGCGTTCTGCAACCGAACCGTCTTAAAGCGATAATGATCGGGCGTGCACGTCGCCGTGCCTTTAGCTGAGCTCGCAGATTATAAGCCTGGCGGCTTTGTCGATCTCGGACACGCAGCGGCGGCGGCATTCATCATAGCTCAGCTTTCCAAGGCTAAGCCTTTGGTAACTATCGCCCATGACAAGGTGCATGAAGGCGGGTGCTCGCCATGCAACTTCATTGGGCGGCATGATGCCCGACAAAATACGCTCAATTGCTTCTATCGAACGGGCGATCACGATGTCGAAAAACATTCGTCCAAGATCTGGAAATCGCATCATCTCGCCTAACAGCGTCTGATACAAACCCAGAATGTCTGGCGCGATCACCACGTCGATAAAAGCGGCGCCATATCGCTTGAGCTCGATCACGGCCTCGTCGCGCGAGGCAGCGGGCTTGTGCTGGCTAAACTGGTAAATTGCCCCGCATTGCTGATTGATCGTCTCGATGAAGAGCGATTCCTTATCCTTAAAATGACGATAGAGCGTCATCTTCGAAACGCCGGCGTGAGCTGAAATTCGCTCCATGCTGGCGGCGGCGTAGCCTTCCGAGAGAAACACCGCCTTGGCGGATTCCAGGATTAACGCGCGTTTTTCTGCCATCCGTTCGAAGCGCGGATCATCCTCCGACCAAGATTTTCGCTTAGCTCTTGGTTTTATGGTCATGGCACTACGCTCCATCAAGCACTCTTTCGGACACGCCGCTTTGTCGCAACGCCGCACTGTTCTTTGCTTGGGACTGACGACCCAGCGATGACCCCTTACCCCTTTCAAAGCCATAGCAACCGGGCCAAATTGCGCAAGCGCCATCATGCCGCCTGGTAGCATGGTTAGCATGAACAATAGAACTCTCTAATGATAGAGGTGGCCCAAGGGCAATGCCCCGGTGGGAGGGTAGAGATCAGCTTTATTTCGCGCCTTCGTCACCTTACTGGAAGCGCTGCAGGAGTGCAGGCCAGTGAAGCTCCCAATACCACGGGTTTCCGGGTAGCCCGATGTCAGGTGGCGGACGAGACGTAGCCGAAATCGCGCGCAGATGGATCTTTGAAGCCGTGATTACCATTCACATCGAAAGCAGCGCCAGCAGCCCGCCCGACACGCGCCGCATTGCGCTTCTTAAACATCCCATGGCGATACAGCCTCGCTCGAATTGAGTGAGGACTGCGAAAACCCACAGACGTGCTGCGAGTTTGAAGGCATACACAGCAACGGGCGCTCTTGGGCCATCTTACGGCGAGGGTGGATTTTATGTCGCACTGCGTCCTTGCGAACGGACAGCTACCACCGATCCCAACCCCGTTTCTCTGAGCTGCCGGCTCCCGCAGTTCGTTCCGATTTGCCGCCTGAGATGTATGTGCCAATTCGATTTCCGCTTATGATAGGCAGATCCAGCGCCGAGGGATGGTCTGCATCATGGTGGATGGAAATCCATGACGGCCTCTGCCGCAGGAGATGGCCTTGCGCCAAGAGATGGAGAAAGCTTTCCGGGGTCTCTTCGTCGGATGCGCTGATCCGCAGCCGGATGCGGTGACCTGCCTTAAAGACGTTCGCCGTCCCGATAAGGTTGATCTCGTATCGCTGCGGCACGTTGGGCTCAACGACCGTGCGCTCCTTATGCCGATAATGCACTTGCCAGGGTTTTGACAAGTCACCGTCGATATCTGCAAGGGTACCGCGAAGCCAACCACGGGTGAGGATACGCTGACCACCATCAGCGTCGACATCCCACAGGCTCGCGAACAGCAGCACCTCGTCGTCGCTCGACGATACGTAGACCGTTAGTTTGGCAGGACCGACGATTTCAGTTTCTTCGACCAAGGGAGGCGTCGTGAAGTCAATGGCACCACGCGCATTAAACGTGTTGTCCTCGAAGGATGTAGCACCTTCGTTGGGCCAAAATTCATGCTCGCTGAGCAACCCGTCACGATGAAGGAAAAAGCTCTGCCATTTGGTCTGGGGAAGTGGCCAGGTGTCGCTGTCCAGCCATTTTCCGCCACTTCCCATGAGATAAAGCTGCACGGGAGGCTCATCCATGATGCCGGTGTCATTGCCCTTGAGCCAGTGATCAAACCATCGCAACGAGGCCTCGGCATATTGATATACCGGGCGATCGAGATAGATCGGCGGGCCGACAATCATCTTTTTGGGAGCTGTGATCCTTTCCCATGCCCGGAACTCGCCCGGGAGGTGGAGACCGTACATACCCCAGCAGGCGCCAAGCATGATCGGAACCTTGATCGCTTCAAGGTTTGGCGCGCGCTCCTGCCAATATGGTCCGTCTTCCGGGTTCAGCAGCACATCAAGGATGATAGGATTTGGCCCAGCGTCGGGTTCGCGAACGGCTGCCGCCAGTTCAGGAACTGCCATGATGTCACGATTGGCACGCAGCGCGGTGAGCCGACGCGAATATTCCTCCTCACCCAAGTTTCGGCGAGACCAGGGATCAATGCGCACCCCCGCCAGGTGCTTCGCCCAGGAGGTGAGGAATGTATGCGCGAGAATGCCGCCGTGATAGAATTTATCGCGGTAGAAGTCAGTGTAGCCATACTGGCCCCAGACCGCCTTCAACGCCGGCGGATTTGTGGCTGCGACCTGCTTGGCGGCCACTGAAAAATACGACACGCCGAACATGCCGACATTGCCATCGCACCAGGATTGCTCGGCCAACCAAGCGATGGTGTCACGAATATCCTCTACGTCGCGCGGCCCATAGTGGCTGTAGAGCCCCTCCGATCGACCGGTACCCCGCGCATTGACGATCGCATGCACGTAGCCGCGGCGAGCATAAAATTGAGGATCTCCCGCTTCTGCCTGGGCGTTCTTGCCCTGCATTGCGCGCGGCATCGTCGGAGTGCTTTGCATCGCATTGTCATAAGCGTGCACGCCAAGTATCGCCGGGTATGAGTCTCCAGAGGCGGGTCGGAAAATATCACCATCAAGGTAGACGCCGTCGGACATAGGGATCCGCACATTGCGCTCGATGATAACGTCATGCTCACGTGGAGACGTGGTCCATTTCGTCGAGTACATGCTTGAACCTCCTACAAGCTTTCCAGAGCCACCTTGGCGACGGCCAGATCGATGGGGGCGGGGCCACCGCTAACGCCAATTGCTCCGACACATCGCTTGTCGACGATGATGGGAAGTCCGCCGCTGACCACGCTGAAGCCTGGCAAATGCGGCATCGATCTCAGTGATCCGGCATCGCTTTCAATGAAATGACGTACGCCGTCTGTGTCGAACCCGGTCATCGCCGCTGTCCAGGCCTTGCGCTGCGCGACTTCGTAGGACAGCAGCGTGGCGCCATCCATCCGGCTGGCATGAACCAGCTGACCGGCCGCGTCGACGACAACCACGGACATGGGAATGCTTTGGCGCTCCTCAGACGCTATGGCTGCCGATACGAGCCGAGTTGCGGTTTCGAGGCTGATCGCAAACGCTTCTCGCACTATCGATGTCTTACTCATTGCAAATAACTCCTCTGCATGAGGCTCTGTTGAGATGGCTTCTTTCAACGCGAAGGGACGATCAGGCCACGCTTTGCCTGGCCTGTGCTGCAGCCCGCCATGTCGCAAACTCAACGACCTGCCGGCCGACCATCGCCAGCTGTGCCGCGGCTTGTTGATCGGTACACTGGCCATCGGGGGTGAATACGCCACCCGACGATTTGATCGTTGCACCCAGTGGGGTCGGCCAGCCGTGTAGCGCGTGAACGATGCCTCGCAGCTGCGCGAGCGTACTTCCCGTTGCTTGCCAACCGTAGGCGGTAACGATCAGCCCGACCGGCAGACCTTCCAGATAGACGCGATCATCGCTCGCCGTGTCTTCAAGAAGATCCAGCGCATTCTTGACCAAGCCGGAGATCCCGCCATGGTAGCCGGGACTTCCAACGATGACGCCATCTGCCTTGCGAACGGCGGACACGAAATTTTGCTCGTCCATCGTTCTAGACTGGCTTTCCGGAGCGTAGTGGGGCAAGCGGGCCAGGAAGTGACCATCGAACATCTTGGTTCTGGCGCCAGCCTCCTCGGCGGCCCGCAAGGCGATCCGCACCGCTTTCTCAGTCGAGGATTCTGCTTTTGTCGTGCCGCCAAGCCCGACGATGAAGGGACGGGGATCGTGGTTGGAGCTGCTCGTCATGGAGACCTCCTCACTGTGCCGCAGCAATTTCGGGTTCCCTCGCCACGGACAGCTCGGAAAGTGCGGGGATTACCTCGCGGCCAAGCAGCCGGTATGAGTTCATGGTCTGCTCGGCGGTCAGGGTGCCGAACGATCCCCACATGAGTATGTTCTCCGTATGGAGCTCACGGGCCTGCTTGATGAGCTTTTCCCTCACGGTGGAGGGTGAGCCGACCACAAAGATGCCGAGCTCATCGAGGACTTCCCAACTGATTGGTCCCGAGCCGGTGAACGGCTTGAAAAAGCTCGAATAGAATTCGAAGCTATCCGGTACATGGTCGAGGTCTTTAAAGATGACGGCCTCGCGGTAGAGGGCGAATATATGATTGAGCGCAGGCTCTGCGATGGCGCGCGCTTCCTCATCGGTCTCCGCGCAGAACACTTGTCGCAGCACCATTGTGTTTTCGGGGCCGGACGGCTTGCCGGCCGCGTCAGCAGCTTCATAATATGACGCAAATGCATCTTTAATCGCTGAAGTGGCTTGAAAGGCCGTCGCCAGCCGGTAACCGTTCGTTCCCGCCCAGCTTATGGTCTCCGGACTTAGCCCGCTGATCCACGGACGCCTGATCGGCCGGGAAAGAGGCTGCGGCCACAAGGTCGTTTCTTCTTCGAAATTGAGGTAGCGTCCCTTATGGGTGAAGACCTTGTTCTCGAGGGCCTTCATCATGAAGTCCATCCCTTCCTCGAAGCGAGGGCGAACCTCCTCCATCGGGATCCCTTCGCGCTTGAACTCCTTCTGGTCGACGCCGCGGCCGACGCCGATCTCGAGGCGACCATGTGTCAAATAATCGAGCATTGCGCATTCTTCCGCGACGCGCCTTGGATTGTGCATCGGAAGAATGTTGATCATGACACCAAGCTTCACGCGTTTGGTACGCTGGGCAGTCGCGGCAATCAGCAGGTTGGGAGATGGGCTGAGGTTGTAAGCTGTATAGTGATGTTCACTAAACATAATGCCCTCGAAGCCGACCTTCTCGGCCAACTCCCAAGACTCCAGGTGCCAGTTGTAGACTTCCTGACACAGCTGCGGATCGAACCCCTCGGCAGTCGGCTCATAGGGATAGTTGAAAATGTCGAATAACCAAGACTTTACCATTAGACTCCTCCACTTTGTCTAAGCACCGGCAGTCGAACTGCTGATGGTTCGTCAGATCACTTTTTTAGATGATGAGCGTCGGCTGCTGCTGATCTCGAACCTCCCCGTCTGAGATCGCCAATGGCAAGGACAGCCTCCTCGCCTCCTCTGCCTTGGAGATAAACATATTATACGAGACGGTATCGTATCAAGTTATTTTTTGAGACCATTATTGAGACGCACGCCGTCATTCTGCCGCATGAGCTCGCCCATCTTGGCACCCGATTGCCTTTACCTCTCGGACGATGCGGTATTTGGGGTCAAAAACTCTCTCATCGCCTAGATTGACCAAATCGATAATGAGACGAGGGCGAAAAGACTGGAGTTCAGGAATCCCTTTTCGACACCCGCTCTGGTCGAGAGTTCCAATGCCGCTGACGCCTTTAACTGATCGAGGACTTGCTGCGAGAGGGGCTCAAGATCAAGAAATGTGGCAGTTCGCCATGCACTGACTGGCGGCCGGGATCGATATCATCGTGGTCACAACATTGAATGCCGTCCCGGCTTCTCTAGGCTCTATGGATTTTCGCAGTTATCCAGCACAGAGCGGACCAACCTAAAGCAGACACATTCGCCAGATGATGGCGAATGTGGTGCCGGCCAAGGATAATGTGACCTTCCGCAATATCAAAGACCAGTTCATGTACTTTGCGACCGAACTCGACAAGCCTGTCACCTCGATCGCATTCGTTGCCTGACGTTCTTCCAATGTGCTCAGTGTCTCGCGCTTTTCGGCGAGTTCTTTAGCGAAGGCGAAACTTCCGCCTTCCTACAATTCTGAAGACACGAAGTCGGCAGGCAGGTTCTTTGGCATACTGCAGATATGGCCCATCTGGCCAATCGAGATTGTTGCAATCTGGAATGCTCCACCGGGCTTATGCAGTCTCAGCTGAACTTGATGAAAAGTCCTCGGCAACGAGCGACAAGTGCGATCCAGCAAGGACCTGTCGGTGTAGACTCGCGTAGAGCGCCTCCAAATAGTTGGCTGCTTGGACCATCGTGTCGCGCTTACGCTCCAGCGCTTGCTGAATCGCTGCATCTTGCGTTGCATTTGACGGAGCATTCTTATGGGACCCGGGTGGTCAGATCGGTTCATGCTGTGGAAATACGATAGGGTGCGACATTTTACTATTCATCCTTGGTTTTACCGGTGATGGACACGCTTTGCATGGAAAAGCAGGCGCGCTGCTAGGCGGCGTCCGCCAGGCCGAGGTTTGCGAACATATGATCGAGGTTCAGGAAGCAAACCATGCCCTGCTCGAGAGGGATGAGGCCGTATGAGAAGGCGGGATCGAATGCGGCGCCTAGATCAGGAACAGGCTGGATCAGTTCGTTGCTGATCGACAGGATATCAGAGACTCGATCAACGACCAGGCCAACGATGTTTGCGCCGACCTCGGCAACAACGATTGCACTACGACTCGTATCCACAGCACTGCACACACCGAGCCTCGCTGCCAAGTTTATAACGGGAATGACGGAGCCACGCAGGTTCATCACACCGAGAACATGCGGTGGCGCTTGAGGCAGCGGCGTTGCCGCTGCCCACCCGCGGATTTCTCGTATCACGGTCGTCTTGATGCAGAACTGCTGGTCACCGAGGTGGAAGGCAATGATTTCCGGAGCCCTACTCGAGCGCGGCTCGCCGGAATGCTGAAGATCAGGCATCAAAAGTCCTCCCATTCTTTAGCAGCTGCAGCTGTTGCGGCTCTGCTGCCGAAGGCACTGGCGAGCCTGCTTCCGAGTGCGCGCGCGGGCGAGGCGACCGGTCGGCTCGTCGGGACGGCAGCGCGCGGTTGGGTGGCGGAGCCGTCAAGTTTGAAGCGTTCGACGAGGTCGCGCAGCTTGCCCGCTTCAAGCGCCAGGCTCGAGGCCGCCGCTGTCGATTGTTCCATCATCGCGGCGTTCTGCTGGGTACTCTGATCCATTGAGTTCACTGCAGTGTTGATTTCGGCCAGTCCCGTCGACTGCTCTTTCGCCGCGGTGGCGATCGCGTGGCCCTGTTGCAAAAACCTGATGACTGCGCGATCTGGCGTGGATTTTTTTGCATCGGGCTTTTCAATGAACGATTTCAAGTGGCGACATTTTTGCGGAGACGAGATCCTCTGGGCCGTCCGTTGGTACTGCAAATACGGCATCAGCTATCGTGATCTTGAAACCATGCTGTGCGAACGCGGGGTGAATGTTGACCACACAACGATCTGCCGCTGGGTTCAGCATTATGCGCCGGAAATGGAAAAGCGCCTGCGTTGGTACTGGAAGCGACCGTCGATGTGGCGCAGCTGGCGGGTCGATGAAACCTATGTGAAGGTCAAGGGCAAGTGGGTCTACCTCTACCGGGCCGTCGACAAATACGGCGACACGATCGACTTTTACCTGTCGCAGACCCGTAACGCCAAAGCTGCCAAACGCTTCCTGGGTAAAGCGCTCGCCGGCTTGAACGACTGGGAAAAGCCGTTGACCATCAATACCGACAAGGCGCCAGCCTATGGCGTTGCGATCGCTGAATTAAAGGTTGACGGCAAATGTCCGGCAGAAACGGTGCATCGACAGGTGAAATATCTCAACAATGTTGTCGAAGCCGATCACGGCAAGCTCAAGCGGCTGATCAAACCGACACTCGGTTTCAAGTCGATGAAGACGGCCTATGCCACGCTCAAGGGCTTCGAGGTGATGAATGCACTCCGCAAAGGACAGGCAGCACTCTGGCAATACGAGGGCGGCGTCATGGGAGAAGTGCGTCTCATCAACAGGCAGTTCGGGGTCTACCCTGTCTGAAGCAGCAACCACGATCCCGTTCCGCACCCACTCTCGTTTTTTTGCAATAGGGTCCCATCTTGGGTACCGCACAGACACCATCAAGCCAGATGAATGTGCAAACTACTTCTCAAACTCAGGATACGTTTCCGTCGAAACTTGAAACGCTGTAGGGCGGAATACTTGCCTGACTTCAGTATCCCTCAATGCGTCAGCGCGCGTTCAATACAATCAATCAATGTCTGGCTCTCGAAAGGCTTGCCTAGGAAAGCGACGGCACCTGCCGCAATCACCCGCTTGCTTATGTGCTCATCGGGAAAAGCCGTGATAAATATGACCGGTGTCGTAATCCCGAACTCGCGTAGAATCTGAAATAATTCCATGCCACCGATGCCATCCATCTGCACATCCGTGATGAGACAATCCACGCTGCAATCCCGTGCCGCGGCCAGGTAGGATTCAGCGGACGCAAATGTGCGCGCATTCAGCCCGTAAGATCGAACGAGATTTTCCGTGGCGTCACGCACAGATCTGTCGTCATCAACGATAGCGATGAGCTTTGATTGAGACAAACGACTTCCTCTTTGAGCGCCGCATCCTTTCATGAACTTAAAATGCGCTTTCGGGAGGCAGAACGGAATCATACAAAGGTCTAGGCGGAGGCATTATCTTTCAGGCCTGGACGCAGTAGTTCGTATATTTTGACCAGTTCAGCCAATGTCCTCACCCCCATCTTTTCCATCAAGTGACCGCGGTGGAGTTTGACGGTGATTTCACTGACGCCGAGCATGCCGGCGATCTGTTTGTTCATGAGGCCGGAGGTGACCATGGCGATGACTTCGCGCTCTCGTGCCGTCAGAGTTTCATAGCGTGCCTTCCAGACGGACATCGTTTCCTTTGTAGCCCGACGTTCGCGATCAAGCGCCAAAGCGTTTGATACTGCATCGAGCATATCCTGGTCGCGAAAGGGTTTGATCAGAAAATCCAGCGCTCCGGCTTTCATCGCCCTGACGGACATCGGGACGTCGCCATGACCGGTCATGAAAATGATCGGAATGGTGTTGCCGAGCTTGGAAAGCTGATTTTGGAAATCCAGCCCGCTGACGCCAGGCAAGCGAATGTCCAGCACAAGACAGCTCTCGCCAACCGTGACCGGTTCCCGCGCCAGGAACTCGGACGGCGAGCCATATAGTTCGACCTGTATGCCAACCGACCGAAAGAGGCTGCTGAGCGCATCGCGCAAGGAGGCGTCGTCATCAATGACGAAAACCATCGATGGTAGGGTCTCGGTCATCACGCAGTCCCCTCTTGAACTGGAATGGTGAATTCAAAGCTCGTCCCATTGACCGGATCCGAAATTGCGCTGACGCGACCACCGTGGGCGCTGACGATAGACCGGCAAATCGACAGGCCCATGCCCATCCCGTTGGATTTTGTCGTATAGAACGCGTTGAAGAGATTGGCTGCCTCTCCAGACGCAAATCCCGGCCCGGTGTCGCAGACCTTCACGCGCACTGTTTCATGATCGCCAGACGACATCACGGAAAGCTCACGCCTGCCACGGCCCTGCGCGCTCATTGCCTGAATGGCGTTGAGAACCAGATTGATGGTAACCTGTTGGAGTTGCACCGGGTCGCCGAGAACGGCAGGCAGGTCATTCGCAAGGTCAAGGCGCAGCCTTATGCGTTGGCTCGCAATCTCGCGCTGGACCAACTCTATGGTCTCCTCAATGACTTCGTTGAGATCGACCGGCACGGTTTGTGAATCGGTTTTACTTGATAGCGCCCGCAGATGTCGGATCACTTCGCCCGCCCGCCGGGCATCGGCGATCATCCTCTGCATCGAGGCTGCGACTTCATCAAGATTGGGTTCAACACGTTTGAGCCAACGTAACCCGGCCTCGCCATTCGTAACGACGGCAGCAAGCGGTTGATTGACCTCATGAGCGATCGAAGCGGTGAGTTCGCCGAGTGTTGCCACGCGCGTTACGTGTGCCAGCTCGGCCTGTGCCGCATGAAGTCCGTTTTCCGCTTCACGCCTGGCTGTGACGTCCATGATGCTGATCAGCACCAGATCGAGGGCTGGGCGGTCCGCAGGCATCGCGACATTGTAAAGGACGGTGTGGCGGCCGCCATCCATGTCGTTCATCGTGACTTCGGATTCGTGTGTCTGCCTGCCCTTCCAGATGGCATCCAGCAGGCTCCAGATCGAACTCTCCATCTGGCTGCCAATCAGGGCCGGCAGTTCCGATTTGAAGGCCTCGATGCTTTTGGCGTTGAACATTGTCAGCGTGGTATTGTTGGCGTTGGTCAACCTCATCAGCTTCATGGCCCTCTGGACGAAATCGGGCTCTGACTTTGCGACGACATCGATACTCGGAAAGCCGTCCATTTTCAGCCGGTCGATTGCTACCTTGAGATCCGTGAAATCCATTTCGAGGATGGCAACGCCCGTCGCCAGAAAGATGGTTCGATAGCGCTGTTCGCTTTCGCCAAGCACGGTGATCGTCGCCTTCACCCTGAGAGCGAGGAATGTGGTGATCGCGATCGCGGCAAGACTGACGCAGCAGCGCCCGAGGGGCTCTGAGGTAAAATCAATGCCGTGCGAGATCAGATAGCTCAGCACGGTAAGCCCGATGCATGCAGCGCCGGTCAGCAATAATCCGGTTCGGCCGGTGAAATTGAGCGACAGCAGCACGACGCTTACGTAGAGAACCGCGATGGCGATGTCATAGTTGGTCAATGTGTCGAGAAGGAATATCGCAACAGCGATGAGTATTGCGGCGACTTGCATCAATCGTGACATGCCGTTCCTCGAGCGGAGCAATTGAACTGGCATATTAGCTCAGCCGGTTGGCCACCACCAATATCAAGTCGCTCCCCAACGCATGATCTCCGACGCGCTTTTAAACACTCTTGGGAGGCTGCCCATCCTATACTCAAGTATAGGGTGACCTAGACGAACATCCGATATCTCGATGGGGATGACGTGGCGTAGCCTCGGCCATCGAAATTTGACCGCACCGGGGACACTCCCACGACAAGCGACAGCATAAACCCAGAAATGTCGCTTCGCCGGTCGGGAGGCTACCCGCCAAAAGGGCCAAAATCCGATAGCGCATGTTGATCCTGCAAACCAACAGACACGGGAGAGTCTGTCGGCCTGTCAGCGGCATGCGTTCACCCAAGGAGATGCAAGTCCCATTCGAAAGGGAGATAGAAATGGCAACATTCAATCGTCGCGATGCTCTTGTCACACTTGCCGCCGGTGGCTTGGTCGCCGCGGCTTCACCGGCAGCATTTGCCCAGGAACTGCCGCAGCCACGCCGCGGCAGTGTTGGCGGGGATGATCCGGGTCCGCGCAACATAGGGCGCGATCGTCAAAATCCCGACATCCTCAATCAGCCGGTCACCGATGCCGGTACCTTGCCCAATTTGCGGTTCTCCTTCGCCGACGCGCCGACCAAGGAATACCCGGCAGGCTGGACGCGCCAGATCACGGTTCGCGAGCTTGGAATATCAAAGTCCATTGCCGGCGTTGACATGCGGTTGAACGCCGGCGGCGTGCGCGAGATGCACTGGCACAAGGAAGCCGAATGGGCATTCATGCTCTATGGCAATGCCCGCGTCACTGCGGTTGATTCCGACGGCAAGAATTTTGTCGGCGACGTTGGTCCAGGAGATCTTTGGTACTTTCCCTCCGGAACACCCCATTCCATTCAGGGGCTCGGACCGGATGGCTGCGAGTTCCTTCTCGTGTTTGACGACGGAGGATTCGATGAGGACAGCACATTCCTCATGAGCGACTGGTTCAAGCACATACCCAAAAACATACTTGCCAAGAATTTCGGCGTTGACGCCAAAAGCTTCGACAAGCTGCCATCGCCCGGTGAACGCTACATTTTCAATCTTCCCGTTCCTGGCAGCTTGAGCAGCGACAAGATAGCGGGCGCGGTTTCTGTCCCTGTCAGCCTTACCCACCAGATGAGCGCCCAGGATCCGATCAAAAGCAGCGGCGGTACCGTTCGGATCACCGACTCGAAGAACTTTCCCGCATCCAAGACTATCGCAGCCGCACTCGTTGAAATTCAACCGGGCGGCATAAGAGAACTTCATTGGCACCCCAATACCGACGAATGGCAATACTACATCGAAGGCAGCGGACGCATGGGCGTTTTCGCGGCGAACGGACACGCCCGCACATTCGATTTTACGGCCGGAGACGTCGGCTATGTCCCATTCGCGATGGGGCACTACATCGAAAACACCGGCGACAAGCCGCTCAAGTTCCTGGAGATGTTCAAGAGCGATCACTATGCCGACATCTCTCTCAATCAATGGCTGGCACTGACCCCACCGGAACTGGTGTCCGGACATTTGAACTTCGACAAGGCAACGATGGCGGCCTTGAAGCAAGCGAAACAACCCGTGGTGAGCGGCACCTGAAGGGCCATCTAAGCGACGTTTCCGGACGGCGTCATTGCCGTCCGGAAATGGCAAAACGGCCAATGTGATCAACTCTTGATGCGCGCTTCACTCCCCGAGGAAATCCCGTGTACGAAGAAACAATCGACAAGCTTTCCGAAATAGGCAAAGCCAAGTCCGTCGCCGTTCGGCGCAGTCCGCTTGCGTTCATTGTCGGTTCCGCAATGGCCGGTGCCTATATCGGCTTTGGCGACATCATCATGTTCACCGCGGGCGCACATGCCGACCCTGCCTGGGCTCATCTCGTTATGGGCGCCGTTTTTGCCTCGGCATTGACGATCGTCACCTTTGCGGGCTCCGAACTGTTCACCGGAACGGCAATATACATGCCGCTGGCACTTCTCAGCAGGCGGACAAGCATCACGGACACGCTCAGCGTATGGATCACTTGCTGGTTCGGCAATCTTGTCGGGGCGCTCGCGCTCGCCCTGCTTTTCAAGCTCGGCGGCGGCGGTGTGCTGCTCGGCGATGGAAATGCCACGTTCATTACAGCCGTGGCTGCCAAGATGAATGTTCCATCGGGTGAACTGTTTGTCCGGGGCCTCATCTGCAACTGGCTGGTTTGTCTGGCCATATGGATGTCCTACCGCACCCAGAATGACGCTGCCAAAGCCATCCTTATTTTCTGGCCCATCATGATCTTCGTTGCCGCGGGCTTTGAGCACAGCGTGGCGAATATGTTCGCGTTTGCGCTGGCCTTGTTGAGTGATCACCCGGCGACGATCACATTCTACGGAGCGGTCCATAACCTGACATTCGTTACGCTGGGAAACCTGGCAGGCGGCGGATTGATGATTGCCTTGGGATACTGGGTGCAAAGTTCCGCATCGGGGCAAAAAGAAGCGGCGTCGCCGGAGATGTCACATCCATCGACCCCGGCAACCAAAAACCGCATGCCCGCTAATCGGGGGTAATCAACTCTAGGTCTATCGACCTTTTGGAAATCCTCGCGGTGGAACGGGTGGGCAGCGACCCTGCAATCGGCGAGCAAGCCTTCTTGTGCGAGTATGAGGGCACAGGTACAGGCGCCGATCAGGGGAACGCCAGCGGCGGCTGCTGCCCTTAGATAGTCGCGGTGGCGCTCCGGTTCGTCGCGAAGATGCCGGAGTAGCCCCCCTTTTGACGACAGCGTCGTCGAAATCCGTCGGATTGATATAGGGAAGATCGGCCGGCACCCTGAGGCCACAACTGGCGCTTGCCTTATACCCTCTCTCGGCCATGATCGACCAACGGCGGTGTACAGGGCGGGAATTGTCCCCGAAATTGGCGGCGTGCCGAAGCGATTCCAAGATGCCCGTCAGCGACATCATCGGAAAGGTCGGCCACAGAAGGATACCGATTGTCAGCTCCGGCTTTGGGTCGCACGCGCCGAGCAACCGTTCGAGCCACAAGCCGTCGAGCCAGCGTATGTAGTCGTCGCCTTTAAGTGCAGAGGTTTCAAATGCATTCGACATGGTCATCGTCTCGTCAGCGGTGACGATATTTGAAACCGATGTCCTGAAAACCAAAAAATGAGTTGGGCACTCCGCCAGTCCGGTCGCGCCCCGAAGACCGAGTACCGTGGCGAGTTCGCGGGGAGGCGGAACGGCTTCAAATTCGGTATTGCGTCTCGTCTCCTCGCTGAAGGCGGGATACGTTGCGCCGTCAACGATGCTGCGGAAATTGCCGAGAACATTATACTTTTTAATCCGATTATTTTGCGGAGACCTGATCGTCGATCGGGTCCCATGCAAAAGAGAACCATAATCGTCTTCAGCTTGGTAGGCGGTTAGTCAGTGTCGGGGTGAAAGAGGCAAAGCCCCGAGAGATGCGTTTCCTCGTGTCCGACGGATTCTCACCGTAGGTCATTCTGTAGACCGTTGAAAAACGGCCAAAATGGAAGAAACCCCACTTCAGACATATGTCTTGCACCGATCGCCGATTTGAATGATCCAATAGATCCTCCCGAACTGCTCGCAAGCGCATAGTCCGCAGAAAGGCCGCCGGCGTGGTTCCCTTGAAGGTACGAAAGCCTTCTTCGAGAGAGCGAATAGAA
Organism: Rhizobium sp. AP16; assembly: GCF_000281735.1. NCBI lineage: Bacteria > Pseudomonadati > Pseudomonadota > Alphaproteobacteria > Hyphomicrobiales > Rhizobiaceae > Rhizobium > Rhizobium sp. AP16. The sequence continues at coordinate 220,623 of NZ_AJVM01000001.1, forward strand.
ACTCCTGCCACCTCGGCCACTTTCTGCATCGTAAATGGTCGGTCGATATTTGCGCGCATGAATTCGATAGCGCTATGCACATGACGTGGCGCGATCATATGAATTTTCTTATCCAAGTGATGTGACAACCGATGGGGGATCGATCGCACGATCATGTCGGCAAGTGTTTCGGTCAGGTTTGATATGGCAATTGGGGAATGGCACAATGGTCCGGCGTCACGTATGCCAAGAATGATCACCTGGCCAAGACCACCGATGACCTGGCCGGATGATGTGGAAAGATCCACCACAGGCGACAAATCGAGCGCGCCGCTCAGCGGGATTTCCAATATATCGGCGACTTTCTGTGCCATTGCCGTCCAGTTCAAACGCAACACTTGGGACCGATGAGGCTCCCCTCGAACGGAAAAGCGTTCTGCTTCGCGATTGTTCACCAGTAGCATCTGGCCCGGCACACCTTCTATGACGTTTCGGCCGCGTGCCACATCGATGGCGCCGGTAAGCGGCAGGAGGATTGACAGCCACTCCTGCGTTTCCGGTACTGCTTTGGCTCTCCATTCGGAGTGATACTCGCCAATGATCAACGACAGGGTGCCATTGGACCAGAGATCGGCCTTCCAGTCGAATGTTCGTCCTCGAGTAACAGGCCATGCCTCAAAAGGACCGAAGCTCTCAGTAAAAGTCTCGACCATATGGTCAAAGGTTGCCCCCTGAAGGCGAGACACATGATTGGACCGCGCGGTTTCTTGCATATTCAAGCTCAATAAATTAGAATAATAAATATAAGTTGGGTGGTGAATGCTCCTCCTCATGCACCCTCGGACCGTGCCGTGAGTTGGCGATAGCACTCGTGAACATTATTATCGTTCTCTCGATTTATGGACCGATCGGTCTATAATTGCTAAATTTTTCACTCACTCGTTTCAAGTATAATTCGTCTCAGGTATCGAGATTGGACAGCAGCACATTGAGCGCAGTTTCAAGGCGCGCCTCACCGGCACCCGCCCGCACCATGACTTGGAAACCAGGAAAGGCGACGACGAGAAGAGATGCTATTTCGCGAGACGATCTACTGCTCTTGATCGAACCGTCGGCCCGGCCTCGCTCGATGGTGCTGGCGAAAGCGTCCTCGATAAGCTGAAAATCCGCTTCCACTCGCCCGCGCACCTGCGGATCGTAAGGCGCCATTTCAACCGCCTGGTTGGTACTCATACAGCCAGATGTAAATTCGACCGCTCTTGCATCAGCGATAATCTTGCAAAAGAAAGTCTCAAGCGCATTCCGCGCCAGCCCCTTGTTGAGTGTGATCTCCAACTCATGTGCTCGCGCCACCCTATAGACGTCGTAAGCAGCGAGAAACAATTCCCTCTTGTTTCCGAAAGTGCCGTAGAGGCTGCTTTTGCTCAAGCCAGTAGCCTTGAGCAGCTCTGTTAGGCTCACTGACTCGAAACCCTTGTTCCAGAACAGCTGCATGGCCTTGTTTAGAACGTCTGCGGTATCGAATTCCTGAGGGCGGGCCATTGCAAATCCTACGCCGAGCCACAATCTGGACCAATTGGCCCTTTTGTTTTCAACTAGAAACTCCAGACCAAAAGATCCAGAGTTTTTTTGAGAGTAGCTGCATCGTAAACCTGATCGGCCTTCCATCGAACTGTGCGGTGAGGCGGCACATTCAGCTTTGCCCGGATCCGCTCTCTCATCTTGACGTTTAGACTGGTTTGCGTGAGCGAGATTTTGATTTGGGTTATATCGAGCGGCTCCCGGTTTATGCCAGATTCGCGCCACTTGCAGCGCGCCCTCCCGGTGCAGCGAATGCCTCCGGTATCTTGAGCCCACTTGGTCGAATGCTCGTCGCGACGTTGTGCCCCAAGAAAAAGGAGGGGTAGGACATTCCTCATTCATGCCGCTGAACTTCGAAGCGCGCTGTCAACCCAGCAAGAGGGGACAGCCTGAGCAATTCGTTGAGACTGATGTTTTCAAGGTTTTCAGAAAGAAGATCGCCTACTTTTCCGACCGAAATCCCAAGACGCGTTGCAGCTTGTGGCCGCGTTATTTTCCAAGCTCGAATTTGATCCCTGATAGCTCTTAGCAAGCAAATCCTCATGTCAAAAGCGCTCAGGACATCGCAAGCCAATACTAGAGATGGGACGGCAGAGCTTGAGGGTTCTAGATCAGACATAGGAGCGCAATGTTCGAGGTTGGATGTATGGGGATCGGCAGATAATCGGACGCAAATCCCTAGGTCTACGGCATCATTTCTGTCTTCTTCAAGAGATCAGCGAGACCTTTGCTCTACCGAGCCTTGCCTAGCCGAGACTGAAGATCGCTCAAGGACAGGCATCCTACTGCCCGACAAAAGCGAAGTACCGTCGATTCACTAACCCTCGCCAACACGGCCAGTTCCACACCTGTTGCAGCGGCTGCCCGAGCGATATCTTCAATCACGATGTCAGCAACGCGACGTTCAGACTGACGAAGCGTTGAATATGCGCAGTCGATAAAATAAATCGCGTCTGCTTGAATGGATTTACTTTCTTCCAAAACCTCTCGCCTTTCTATGCAGGTACATTCCAGACTATATGTGTCCAGTATCCAACGCGTTGAGCCAGCCGCGTCAGGTCTTTTATGAGGAAGCAATAAGCTGTCGGACTTATGTGTAGATGGTTAGCACAACTGCCTCAGTATCCGGTTTCCGTGTAGCATGTCCGCATTCCGCAGTATTCTGTGAGTAATCCATCCTTTGCTGCTGCTGTTCCCCGGGGATGGTCGCACTTGGCCTACGGGCTATCTGGAAAACCGGGCCACCTCGCATACGAGGACGACGTGTAGAGGGGGCCAGTATCACTGGTTTGTGTAGCATGCCTGAGCCACGAGACCGGTTCCACCAGCGAGTGATGTTAGGAGACCCGGTAGCGCCGTCGTAAACTGATAGGTGAGATTGACCTGGGAAAAGCCCGCCAGGCCATAGCAGCTTGCGTTGTGATCGAGCGCGATTGAGGCAGGATCGAGATTTACGAACCAGCCCGCAGCCTTGGTCTCTGCAAATGTGATTACCTTGGAGGTGCTGTAGGCTCCCCCGTCTTCGCATTCCAGCTGCGGGATACCCATGCATCGGGCGGTCGCAATTGCTGTTTCGTGGAGAGCGTGGCTTGTCCAGAACAAGCGACCGAACTCTACAATACCAAAAAGCATCAACAAAAATGCTGGCATGACCAGAGCGAATTCCACAGCACTGGCGCCAGACCGGGACTGCCGGAGTTTCTGGAGTCTGTCGATCATTTTGTCTGAACCACCGCACTGGCGTAGATGAAGCCGTCGTTGACGATACCGTAGCCGGAAAACAGAGGCGAATAGGATTGTTTCGCGGCAATCACCACATATTTGCCTGCATTGGCACCATCAGGACAGGAGGAACTACAGGTCTGTTGAGAACCCCAATCGAAGGCGACCGCCGTCCCGGTCGGGCAGAAACAGGCACCCGTCGAGCCTGGCGTGCCATCGATTTTTATCGTGGCGCCGTCATAGGCGGCTTGGACCCCGTCGTTGACGATGATCGAGCTACTTGTGTCACCGGACGTATATTGGCCGGCAATCATAAGGGCCAGGTTCTTCGCCAACTGATTGTCGTTTGTGCCGTCGATCTGGTCGGCATGGACGATTGTATAGCTCGCACTGTTGGAAATAGCCGCTTCCAGCTGGAAACGAGCAAAGATCAATGCGCCGATGTCGGAACTGACCGCCATGATGAGTATGAAGATCGGCGCCAGCACAGCGAACTCAATGGCAGCATTGCCCCTTGTGTCATGACGCAGGATATCTGCTTGATGAGCCGTCTTATGAATGGCTTTTTGGAAAACGAACTGAACAAGTCTCATTGGATCAAGGCCACCTTACCGCTGCCAGTTGACAGGACGCATTCCGACATGGTCTGGGAGCCACCGGACAATGAAATACTGGCACCAATCAGTTGAAGACAACCGCCAGGGACGTTCCCTAGAGAACCGCCGCCGCCGAAGTCGATTTTCCCGTTTGGAAAGTAGAATGCGCCAGAGATCTTACCAGTGCCTCCCGAGGTGATCTCCGCGCCCGTGGTGTTGCTCGAAGATTGCGGGCCGATGACTGCCAAATTGGCATAGGTGCCGGATTGGGGTGCCGTGAGGGTGATGGCATTACCGCCAGTCAAACAGAATGATTTTCCATTGCATTCCCAGTCGGAGGGTGAGGCGACACCCGAAATGATGATCGTCACATCTTTTCCGGAAACAGCGACGGAATCGCCGCAACTCGCACCGCCGGTGTTGACCGAGAAATATCCGTCCACCGTGTAGATGCCGGCTCCAAGCCTGGCGCCTCCCGCCAAGTTGACGTTGCCGGAAATGTCATGCTGCGCGCTGGCGGGAATGGTGATGCAACTGCCGCCACCGCCGCCGTTGATGCCACCATTGACACGAAAGCTCCCCGCTCCCGAGCTGGCGTCCGCCATGGAAGTGACCGATCCACCGCCGACCCCAATGCCATTGCTGCCGCTGGACTTGCCGATCGTATAGCTGTTGGACGCGCCGGCCCCGAGTTTCAGAGTGGCGCCATCGCCGGTGTAGAAACCTGCATCCAATATAAACGAGCTGGGTCCACCAATGGTGAGTTTCCCGGAACTGCAGAGACTATAGCGGGCATCACCGCAATTCTGGTCACCCATGCCGAAATGGAAGGTACCGGCTCCGAACGTCAGATCTGCACCATAGACACCCTTTGCAACATTGAAGGTGCCATCTCCAAAGACCAGCTTCGTGCCGAAGTCATTCTGGATCCGGCCCGAGAAACTGTAGATCGTGCTCTTGCTTCCGGCGGTGTTGAAGTTGACCTGCACATTGCCGTGAACGAGAAGCGAACCCATGCTGATCTTCGAACCAGAGCAGGTAATATCCCACTTGGTTGTCCAGTACTGATTGTAGTTGGCAGGATCATAGCTGCACCCGACCGCGTCAATTGCGGCCGCGGTTACGCTCGGAGAGGAGCTGCCGCCAAATTCGATGTCAGTGCCATTGCCTGTCGAAACCTTGCTTGGCCATGTTGCCTCGCGAATTGTATCGAAGCGACCGCTCAACTTATCCACGCCGGCGTTGCCCTCGAGAGGATCGCTGGTGTATTGCTTCGTTACCGGTGCCGGACTGCCGTCCGCCCGCACGATGTTTGTCGACCATGGGCAAGGCTGTGAGGAGCCTTCATAGTAAGACGCACTCTTGGCGGTGATCTTCGTGCCGCAGGGGGCAACCAGATTGCTGTTGGAGGCCACGTAGCAACTACTAGCGTTGGCTTGGACGCCTCCTGACAGCGTCACCCCCGATGCCGATTTATCCAGCGCAATGATGCAGCCGCTCTCGGCCGCGCCCAGCGACGAGTAGGCCTCGGTCGCGATATTGAGCTTCGAATCGACCCCCAGAATAGGCGCCAGGAACAGCGTGTTTGTGGTCGTCACATCGACATGAACGGCCTGAACCCGTGAATCTTTCGGGGAAGCGGTCAAGGATACGACGACGTTTGCGGCATCGACCCCATTGAGCTTCGCCACGCGGAGAGCAGCGTCCGTCATCTGATCTTCAGAGTTTGCATTGCTATAGGCGAGCGCTCCGGCATAGGAGGCAAGATCCGCTGTCCGCTGGTTCTGATCCCGCACCAGCAGCCCATAGCCGTATTCAATCGACAGTGCGGCGAAACCGATGACAACGGGGAGGCAAAAGACGGTCATGATGGCAATGCCGCCTTTACGATCATCGCAAAACAGCCTGAGATAGTGCAGAAGAACTCTGATTGATCGGTTCAATGTCTTCCCTTTAAAAATCGCTGAGCAGGAGACCGGATGCTTCCCGCTTTCAAAAGTCGTTCGCTTGCTCATCCTGACTTGCATCAATCAACAGATGGCCCGCAGGCCGCCAAGCGGCGGACGCATCAGACTAAATTGTCAATGCGGGACCATGCCGAGCCTGTCCGCTGTTTCTCGCGAGCGGTCAGCTGTTGCACTTAGCAAGGCAGTGTGGAATTCTTGGCGGGATCATCCCACTCATGCGAACGGTCACGAACGCATTTGCCCGACTGAATCTTCGCTATGGGGAGCGAGGCTCCACTGCACCGCGATGAGGGTCGTCATGGCACGTTTCACAAGACCGCCTGTTCATCAACAAAATCTTAAGAGGCAGAGGAAGCGCACACTATCCTGCGCTGATCGGATCCAGTCAGCCTAATCTGGATAGTGATGTGGCCGGGCGGCAGGCGGGTGCGGACGCACAGGAAAGACGATTGGCTTATGTACGAACTTCGCTGCTGATGCCCGTCTCCAATGTAGGGAAAACTCAACTTCGCCGCATATCGCGGCCGTCGCAGGCGTCGACATCATCCGCGTCGTTTACCGCTCATTTCAAACGCGTTTCCAACAGCACATATCCATGCCGACAATGGCACCGTCAGCCCACTGAATGCCACCGCTTGTTTAGTATTTCCGCATCCGATCTGGTGCAAGTTGAGCAAACGCGATCATATAGTCGGGAAACCAGAATATGGAGCGCCGGCTGGGCTTCATGCAACTCGATATGGAAGGCCATGCTGGTATCTTGTTGAACGCGAACTGCCGCATGGACTCGATAAGTTCCATGTCCAGCTGCGCAAAAATCCCGAGGTCAAGCGGTTCGTTTCCTCGGACGATCAAATAGCTCGGGCCAACGGCGCCCAGTAGAGTCATTGGATGAATATTTCCGACGGCAATTTCAATAAGGACTATGTCAGCAGGGTTCGTACGATTGGCACGGTGCATGCGCGGATCGGTCTTGAGCCGAATGGTACATTGGCGGATACGCCATCCTTCTCGATCATTTGATCAATAGCGCGGTCGAAGAAATCTTCCCGAGGGGCAGCGTGTTTTCCAAAAAGATGACGAACGCTGGGGACTTCAGCAAAGCACTCGCCAGCATGGCCATACGACCAATCTGCAGGGCAATTGGGCCGTCCACGATGTCATATCGAATGGGCGGCCCAGGATCCCGAAACAAATCAATCATCATGATTGAAGGATCGAGTCGGATTAGAGGCCAGGTGATTTCAGGTTTCAACGGTATGTTTCATTTGGCAACGAATTGGAGCTATCTTTGATGCGCCAAATGGATAGGATTTCCGTTGATCGTCCCGATGTTGAACCCAATGTTAACTCCTGGGGCCGAGTATTGATGTCAAAGAAGTCGGCTGCTCAATAGGTAGGTAGTTCCGTACTCCACGCTGACCTGGCTGATGACATCCCTGAGCGCAATCGAATGAGTCGACTGCACCTCTTCAAAATGAATCCAGATGGCCATGAGGCCCAACGGACGCAGTCGCAATCAATGGGCTGCGGCATCACGCAGCTCGGTTTCATAGTCTAGACCCTCGGGCCATGGCGGCTACATGTAGCAATGCTTCGGTTTCGGGCGGCATCTGACGCCCCAAACGATGAGCCTCCAAATCATGGTTCGATGCTCTAAAGTCAGTCGCTCTCAGTCTTGGTCCCGCGGTGATCAGCCATATGCGAGTGCCTTGTTATGCCGGCGGCCAAACCATCGGCTCAGGCTCCGCTGCCATCTGACGGAGGCAGGCACTGACCTACGTCTCATCTTTAAAAGAAACACTCAACCGACCATGATCTGCGAGAAAAACCAACAGGGCGCGCAATCGTGAAAATACGTTTGGCCCTGTTGAATAGTATGTTTGCAAAGGCCCGGGCCTTCATGTCCATACCTCTGGACAATCCGGAATTGCTGAAAGCGCAGTACCAGGCCTTCTCCTATCAACTGCCGCTCATGTACGTCATCCTCCTCACGAATACGTGGGTACTTGCCGCCACTCACATATCCGTCGCTCCCGCCTGGCTGGTTGTCTACATTCCGGCCCTCCTGACGCTCGCTTGTGCGGTTCGCATTGTGTCGTGGTCGCGCTCGATGCGGATTACTCCCACCCCTGAACTCGCCGCTCACGCCCTGACGCGTACAAATCGCCTCGCCGGGATCATGGCCATTTGCTTCACCGCCTGGGCCCTGCTGTTGTTTCCCTATGGCGACGCCTATGCCAAAAGCCATGTTGCCTTCTACACGGCGATTACCGTTATCGGCGTCATCTTCTGTCTGATGCATTTGCGCCCGGCCGCCTTCACCGTGGCTGCCATCGTCAACGGCGCGTTCTTCATCTTCTTCATACTGTCTGGCAATGTCGTTTTCATCGCCATTGCGATCAATACCGCACTTGTTTCGGGAACCATGCTGGTCATCCTTCTCGTCTACTATCGGGATTTCACGCGGATGGTCGAGGCCAAGGTAAGGACCGAGGCACTCAGCAATGAAAACTCGCGGCTTGCCAATCTCGACAGTCTCACCGATCTCCCCAATCGCCGGGCGTTCTTCTCTCATCTCACCAGAGCTGTTTGTGAAGCGCAAGCCGAGGGGCTTCGCCTTGCCGCTGGCATAATCGATCTTGATGGTTTCAAGCCCGTCAACGACCTTTATGGCCATGGTGCGGGCGACAAATTGCTCTATGAGGTCGGGCAGCGCCTTGCGCGCTTGTGTTCCGGGAATGTCTACCTTGCCAGACTCGGTGGTGACGAATTCGCGCTGATCGTTTCCGGGCTTTCGGACGATACCGAACTTATGGCTCTTGGTGACAATCTCTGTCTTACACTGCGTACCCCATTCCTTCTTACCGAAGCAGCGGTCCAGATTTCGGGATCCATCGGTTTTGCGGTCTATCCGGAGATGGCCGCTAACGTGGAAGATCTCTTCGAGCGAGCCGACTATGCGCTTTATCATGGCAAACGCACCAACCGTGGCAACGCCGTTTTATTTTCATCAGACCATGATGCTGAAATCCGGCGTGATGCGCGCATCGAACAAGCCCTGCAGATGGCCAATCTGCGCGAAGAGTTAAGCGTGATGTTCCAGCCGATTGTCGATGTCCGATCGCATGAAACCATCGGGTTTGAGGCGCTTGCGCGGTGGACGAGCCCTATTATCGGAAAGGTTTCTCCGGCTCAGTTCATTCCAGTGGCGGAAAGGGCAGGCTTCATAAACCGCGTAACGCGGCCCCTCCTGGAAAAGGCGCTCGCTGCTGCTGCTGATTGGCCAATGGGGATTCGTCTTTCCTTCAACTTGTCGGCCCAAGACCTGACGTCACCAGAAGGTCTACTGCACCTTATAGCCATTATTCATGCAAGTGGTTTTGATCCCAGACGTCTTGATCTGGAAATTACCGAGACAGCCTTTACAGCGGACTTCGGACAGATCCAAAGCGCAATCACCACTTTGAAAGCGCTTGGCTGCGGCATATCGCTTGACGATTTTGGGACTGGCTACTCGAGCCTATCTCGCCTTCACTCCCTGCCGTTGACTAAAATCAAGATTGACCGGAGTTTTGTGACTGACTTGCATGAAAAGCCGGCCAGCTACAAGATCGTCAAGTCTCTATTGGCGCTCGGACGTGATATGGGTCTCGACTGCGTTATCGAGGGGGTCGAGACAAGGGAGGAAATGGACGCGCTTAAGGAGCTCGGGGGGCTTATAGTGCAGGGCTATTTCTACTCACCGCCGATTCAAGAGACCGATATACGCGACTTCCTGAAGTTGCCGGCGACAGAGGCTATGGGCTAGGTCGCCGCCGGTTTTTTGAGATGCGAACCAGCATTCGGTCGACGATGGAAATTCCAAAATATAGAAATTTCGGATATATTGCATTATTTTCCAAATAATGTTTGAGCTTTGAATCTTTCGCTCTTATCTTCGTTTCCGGGAGAATGAGGAAGGCAATGCGGGATGTCGGTCAGGGCTTGGTTGAGCAGGGGATCCCTGTCCACACCAACGCCGGCGGCCGGTCACCCGCCGTTGCCGGGAGGAGGAAAAGATGATTTTGGCCAATGAAGAAACCGGTACCACCGGACACGAGGCGCTGCGGGTGGAGGATGGCACCGTTGTCACCCTGATGCCGCAAACGGCGGGCGGATCCCGATCCGGGTCGATCGCCCTGGTGACCCTGGCAAGGGGTGGCGTCCTGTCTTCTGTAGCGACTGCGCGATGTGAGCTCGCGCTGGTGGCGCTCGCGGGAGCAGCACGCCTAGAGGTGGATGGCAAACCCCATGTCATAGGGCCGTTTCAATGCTTCTATATCGGTCAGGCTGCGGTCACGATCCGTGCATCGGAGCACTTTCGGCTTCTGGTGATAGCAGGTGATCTCTCTGCGGCTGACGGCAAAGCACCCGTGGCTCCGCGCATGATCGATATCGTAACTGCGCCAGATCACCCTTTTCATATGCCGGAACAGGGCTTTTACCATCTCTCTGCCCGCTGGCTGGTTGATGGAGGCATCGGATCGGACAAGCTGGTCATTGGACAGAGCACGTTTGCTTCGCACGACGGCGCCCATGAATTGCACCGCCATGCGCATGGCGAAGAATTTTTCTTCGTTCTCGAAGGGCAGGGGGTGCATCTCACTGAAGATGGCGAATATCCGATGGCAGGCGGCGACCTCGTCTTTGTCCCTTGTGAGGAATGGCACGGCTTTCGCAATACTGCCTCAACCCCGGTTCGGGCACTCTTTGGCTTTCTCGGTGTGAATTCGCTGGATGGTGCTGGCTACGAGCTACATGCTCGGACCATCGGAATGGCAGGCGGTCGGTGATCCCCCTTATCGCGCGCCGGATGCAGAGCCTTTCACTTTTGCCTGTTTTCGCGGAGGAAGATCGATTGGTGTTGCACGAAGGCAAGTAGCTTCGTAACCGCGTCGGAACCGGTCCGGGCGGTCGCGGGATCGGTACCGATCAGCGTCACGACCGCCTGCGCCTCTCCCTGCCAGTCAAGGATCGGCGCGGCAATGGCGACCAGGCCCGGAATAAAGCGCCCATCCACCGATGCGTAACCGGCTTGACGGATCATACGGCGAAGCTCTTCCACGCCGCTTGGGCTCGGTGTCATGTCGGGGAGGACGCCGGAACTCTTGCGCGCGCGTAAAAGCTCGGCTTCCAGTACGGGTCGAATTGGCACCTGCGGCCCCCAGACCATGAAGCAACGACCTGTCGCGCTGTTTAGTAGAGGCAGGGTGGTGCCAAGGCCGATCGAGGTGACCGTGGGTTGTGATCCACGTTCCCATCGCACCGCGGTGGCACCATTATTGCCCCACACGGCCAGAAGCGCAGTCAAACCTGTTTCGGCGCACAGGTCAGGCAGGTCATCCGCCGCGCGGTTGACAAAATCATGCCGTTCGAGCGCCGCAAGGCCAAGGAGAACCGCACCGCGCCCGAGATTGTATTTACCGGAGCGCCCTGCCTGTTCCACAAGACCAGCCTGGACAAAGGAGGCAAGATAGCGATGCGCTTTGCTAAGCGGCATGTCGCACTGCTTGGCAATCTCTGAAAGCGTCAGTGGTCCCTTGACGGTGGTCATGGCCTGCAACAAACGAAGTGCCGCATTCAGCGACTGGATGCCGCCGCTGCCATCGTGCATCTGGGGTACGTCTTGGGAGTTATCCATCTGCCTCTAGGGCCCTTTTGAGTGGAGCGATCGAGGCCGCGATCATACCGGTATCAGTTTCCTTGAAAAGGCCGCGCACTTCAGCGCCTGTCGCGCAAAGCACATCGCCTTTCCAGACTTCGTAGCCGAGGGATACGGTTTTCTCACCCCATTCCTTCACTACGAGATCAATCCGGATTCGGTCACCATCCTGCAAGGGCCGGTGAAAACGAGCGCTCGCTTCGATGAGGCCAACCCCCTTGGCGCCCAGCTGTCCGCACAGGGTGGAGTGCCCTCCGAAGCGTGCCAGAAGTGCGTGAAAGGTGCGATCGAACCAAGCGTAGAAGTGGGGATAAAAGACGATCCCGGTCGGGTCGCAATCTCCGAAGGAGACGCATTGCTCAAGCGAGCCATGTATTTCAATCATTTCACAATCCAAAATCTATTGCACAATATGAAATCATGTGTAGCTTTCCGTAAGTGTACTGTCCATGCAGAATCTGGAGGAGATGAGCATGCAAGGTCTCGGGAAGGTTGAAATCCTTGGAGGGGGGCCTGCGGGTCTCTATACGGCCATCCTGCTGCGGCGGATGTTGCCCAACGTGGTGGTCCGAGTGACGGAGCAGAATCCGCAAGGGGCGACTTTTGGCTTTGGTGTCGTGTTTTCCGACCAAGCGTTGGAGTTTCTCAAGGCGGAAGACCCGGAGATCCATGACCTCGTCGAGCCGCAGATGGAGCGCTGGCGCAATATGACGCTGAATCACCCGGAGGGTCAGGTGACCCTGGACGGAGTTGGCTTTACGGCAATCGGGCGACTGAATCTGATCGAAATTCTACGCAAGAAGGTCCAGGAGCTTGGCGTCGAGGTGCGCTTTGCGCATCCCATCACTTCGCTGGATAAGCTTGAGGGCGATCTCATTATCGGTGCCGATGGCCTGAATTCTCTGGTGCGGCGGAGCGACGAGACGGTTTTCGAGACGACGGTGGAGCATTTCAGCGCACATTTCGCATGGTTTGGCACGAACAAGGTCTTCGATACGCTGACGCAGACTTTCATCCGAACGGACAAGGGGCCGCTGAACGCTCATCATTACCGCTTTTCCCCAACGACCAGCACCTTCATCGTGGAATGCGAGCCGGAGACTTTCGAAGCCTGGGGGTTTGACGCCATGTCGGAGGCGGAAAGCGCCCGCGTCTGTTCGGAGATTTTCAAGGATGTTCTCGATGGACAGCCATTGATCACGAACCGCTCCATGTGGCGAAATTTTCCCCGTTTGTGGTGCGATCGGTGGTTCGCCGGCAATCACGTCATTCTGGGGGATGCGGCACATACGGCGCACTTCTCGATCGGGTCCGGCACCCGGCTCGCCTTTGACGACGCGATTGCCCTGGTCAAGGCTCTGGCTTCCCACGGCGAGCTTTCGGACGCCCTGTCAGCCTATGATGCTGTGCGCCGTCCGATTGCCAGGAAACTGGTCAATGCGGCCAACACATCCGCTAGCTGGTATGAGACCTTCGGCGAAAAGATGGCCATGGCGCCCGTAGATTTTGCCTTCGACTACCTGATGCGTTCCGGCCGCATGGACATAAACCGTGCGCGCCAGCTCGCCCCCGGTTTCATCGCTCGTTATGAGACGGAGAAGGCGGCGAAACAGGGCGTGGTGACAGATCCGGTGGGCGATGGGCTGCCGGGTGAGCTGGAAATCGGCTTCAACCGAGCCGCCCACCCGAATTGCTCATCGATCCTGTGGGACAATCTCGCCCGGAATCCGGACAAGAGCGCCATCATTGGCCCTACCGGTTCCATGACCTACGCGGAGTTAATCGCCGATGCCGCGCGCTGGGGGAATGCCTTTCGCGCCGCCGGGCTGGAACGCGGAGACCGCATACCCTTCTTCCTGGATGATACGCCCACCTATCCGGCCGCCTTCTTCGGGGCCGTTAGGGCTGGTTTCGTTCCGGTACTCCTAAACACCATGACCCCGATCGACACGTTGAATTATTACCTGAAGGATACGGGAGCCAGGCTTGCACTCAGCGAGGCCGCCCTGCTGTCGCGGTTCACCGGCGAGGCTTTGGTGGGAACGGCATTGGAGACGGTCGTGGTCGCCAACGGTGCGATCCGGGGCGAAAGGCAGGTGCGTGCAGAGGACTTCCTTGCCGACCAGCCGGCAACGCTCGACTGCTCCGATACCGGCCCGGATGACATGGCTTTCTGGATGTATTCTTCGGGCACGACCGGCAAGCCAAAGGGTATCGTTCATCTGCATCATGACATGGCTTACACCCAGGCCTCCTTCGGCGACAACGTGCTGAAGCTGCGGTCGGACGACATTGTCTTTTCGGTACCGAAGATCTTCTTCGCCTATGGTTTCGGCAATTCCCTGACATTCCCTTTCTCGATCGGAGCGACGGTCTTGCTGATGCCTGGCCGACCCGATCCGGTCAGCATCCTTGCGTTCATCGAAGCCTATCGGCCGACTGTGTTCTTCGGCCTGCCGACACTCTATACAGCGCTCTGCCGCGCAGATGCGGTGCAGCATCGCGATCTCAGTAGCATTCGCCAATCCATGTCCGCCGCGGAGATTCTGTCGGAAGATGTCTACCACGCTTGGAAGGCTTTGGTTGGTTATGGTCCGACAGAGGGGCTCGGCTCCACGGAGGTGCTGCATATCTACCTGTCCAATGCGTTGGATGATCATCGGCTGGGATCGGCCGGAAAATGCGTGCCGGGATATGAAGTCAAGCTGGTGACGCCGGAGGGCAATCCTATTCAGCCCGGCGAAGAAGGCATCATGCTGGTGCGCGGCAATTCCTCGGCGCCCTGCTATTGGAACCGTCCCGACAAGACCCGCGAAACCATGCTTGGTGACTGGATGTGGACCGGGGATCGTTTTGTGGAGCGCGATGGTCATTACTACTTCCAGGGGCGCGCCGATGACCTGGTCAAGGTTTCGGGACAATGGGTCTGGCCGCTGGAGATCGAGCGATGCCTGAACGAACATCCTGCAGTGCACGAATGTTGCCTCCTTGCGCAGGAGATGGAGGATCGGCGCATGTCGTTGCATGCGGTCGTGCATCTGAAGGCAGGCCAAGCCGGGGACGGCACGATGACGAAAGTGCTGCAGGACTACGTCAAGACGACGCTCCTGCCCTTCAAGTATCCGCGCGCGGTCACCTATGTTGCCGAATTGCCGAAGACCGGCACGGGCAAGATCGACCGGCAGGCCGTAAAATCCATGGTCTGATCGCGGTCCGCCCTGCGTCCATCCATCCAATACCACTCGAAAGGCGCCAGAATGGCTTTCGTATTCTCACCCGCACCTACCCCTTCCGTTGCCATCGCCGTATCCGAAGACCGGCTGCCCGTCCGCCGTATCTTCTGCGTTGGGCGCAACTATGCTGCCCATGCCCGCGAAATGGGCAAGGACCCGGATCGTGATCCTCCCTTCTTCTTCACAAAGCCCGCCGATGCGGTCGTGGATAGCGATGAGACGGTGGCTTATCCGCCGCTCACGGAAAATTTCCATTACGAGGCAGAACTCGTTGCGGTGATCGGCAGGGCCGGGCGGAACATAACGGAGGCCGATAGCCTGTCGCACGTCTGGGGTTATGCTATCGGTAACGATCTGACTCGCCGCGACCTGCAGCTTGCGGCTCGTGACCAGGGGCGCCCCTGGGATTGGGGCAAGGCCTTCGACCGGTCGGCCGTGATCGGACCGGTTCATCCGGTGTCAAAGGTCGGTCATCCGGAAAAAGGAGCAATCCAGCTCTCCGTAAATGGTGTGGTGAAGCAGGATGCCGACCTTACCGAGCTGATTTGGTCGGTTCCCGAAATCATCTCGATCCTGTCCCACTCGGTCGCCTTGCAGCCGGGAGACCTGATCATGACCGGCACTCCGGCCGGCGTGGGGCCACTGGTTCCAGGAGATATCTGCACGGTGCATATCGACGGTCTCGGCAGCATTTCGACACCGATTGCGGAGCGTTTTGCATCATGACGATGAAGCTGCATAATTTCTTCCGCTCCTCGACCTCGACCCGCCTGCGGGCCGCGCTCAACTTGAAGGGGCTGTCTTACGAATACATACCCTACGTGCTGCGGCGTGGGGACACCCGCAGGCCGGAATACCTGGCGATGAATCCGGCGGGCCTGGTGCCGGTGCTTGAACGAGACGATGGCAAAGTTCTGACCCAGTCGCTTGCCATCATCGAATGGCTCGACGAAACCCATCCAGAGCCCGCCCTGCTGCCGGCCGATGCCGAGGGGCGAGTACGGGTGCGTGGGCTTTCCTACATGATTGCCTGTGAGGTGCATCCGCTGAACAATTTGCGGGTTCTCGGGCAATTGACGGAACAGTTCGGTGCGGACGAGGCAGCGCAAAAAGTCTGGTTCACGCACTGGGTGGAACTGACCTTTGATGCGCTGGAGGTCCAATTGGCCAATGATCCCGCAACCGGGCGCTTCTGTCATGGCGACACGCCCTGCATGGCTGATCTCTGCCTCTACGCCCAGGTGTGGAACAATCGTCGCTTTGAGATCGACCTGGATCGCTGGCCAACCATTGCTCGCATTTTTGCTGCCCTGGACACCATCCCGGCATTTTCCAACGCAGCACCGCCGAGACAACCAGATGCCGCCTGACGCGGCCATTTTCGGGAGCCTGCCATGAGTAAGGAATCGAAGACGCCCACCCCCCATGCGATGCAGCCCGAAGATACGCCTGCGCTGCGTGAACTCTATGCCGGCTTTGAGCGACAGCACATCAGGCCGCTGTGGACCCAGATTGGCAACTTGATGCCAAAACACCCGCATCCCCAAGCGGTTCCCCATATCTGGAAATGGGCGGATTTACTGCCCCTTGCGCAGAAATCCGGTGAACTGGTGCCGGTTGGCCGGGGTGGAGAGCGCCGCGCTCTTGGACTTGCCAATCCAGGGCTGGGCGGCAACACCTATATTTCGCCGACGATGTGGTGCGCTATCCAGTATCTCGGTCCACGCGAAACGGCACCGGAACATCGCCATTCGCAAAATGCCTTCCGGTTCGTGGTTGAGGGCGATGGGGTCTGGACGGTCGTCAATGGTGATCCGGTTCGCATGAGCCGCGGTGATCTTCTGCTAACGCCTGGCTGGAGTTTCCATGGTCATCACAATGACACTGATCATGCCATGGCCTGGATCGACGGGCTGGATATTCCCTTCTCCTACCAGAACGATGTGGGCTTCTTCGAATTCGGGTCCGAACGAGTGACCGACTATGCGACACCCCGGTTCTCACGATCGGAACGCCTGTGGTGCAATCCCGGCCTTCGCCCGCTGTCCGGCCTGCAGGATACTGCGAATTCGCCGATCGGTGCCTATCGATGGGAGTTCACTGACCGGGCTTTGACTGAGCAGCTGTTGTTGGAGGAGGAGGGCCAGCCCGCCACGGTCGAGCAAGGACACGCGGCCATCCGCTATGTCAATCCGACGACCGGCGGCGACGTGATGTCAACGATCCGCTGCGAGTTCCACCGGTTGCGGGCGGGCACCGAGACTGCCACGCGTCGCGAGGTAGGTTCGAGCGTCTTCCAGGTCTTCGAAGGGCGCGGGGTCGTGGTGATTGACGGTGCGACGCATCGGCTGGACATCGGGGATATCTTCGTAATTCCGTCCTGGGTGCGTTGGTCATTGCAGGCCGAAACTCAGTTCGATTTGTTCCGCTTCAGCGATGCGCCAATCATGGAACGATTGAATTTCGCGCGCACTCTCGTTGAGGGAGAAGCACCGTGACGAACCTGGATGCAGGACGGGCGGAATTGCGTGAACGGCAGGGAGAGGGCGCGCGTTACGATGCGCCGGCCGCGCCGAGTTGGGATCTGGCCCTGGCTCGGCGCGGCACGGCCTATTTCGCGCGCTTGCTCAACGATCTGAATGATGCCGAGCTTGATGCACCCTGCGCCGATGCGGTCGCTTCCCGCAGGGCGATCATCGCTGCGGTCGGCCTGCAGGCGCGCCATATGGCCGAGGCCATCGCCTGGTGCCGGGAAAAGGGTGGCACCGCTTTTCCCGATGCGCTGGAACTGAATATGGATAATGTTGCGCTGACGGCGACACTCCCGGCGCGTGCGCTCCGAAACCTGTTCACCCATGCGGAGGTTCACCTCAACGTCGAATGGCGCGACATGACGGATGTGCATTGGGATCAAAGCGTTTTTGGAAAAGACGGCTTGCTCCTTGGGTTGCGTGCGTTGCCGATGCTGCGTGCCCGGTCGCTCTGGAGGGCCGCATTCGATCTTAGATCCGGTGCACGCCGTGCCGACCTGCCGCTGGGCATCGACATTGCGGCTTTGTCGGGTGCCTTTACCCTCCCTTGAGGGTTGGCGAGAATTAATTGATCGTCTATTGGAGCGCCCTTGTCGCGATATCGCGATCGTCGCTCGAGTAACCATTATTCCGGTTGCAACGGTTTCAATCGAGAGGAGAGCCAGCGGGATTGAAACCGCTGGCTGGCCTTACGACCAGGCGAATGCCGGGTTTACATCCATATAGATGCGATAGTCCTGGATCTTGTCGCCGACGCGCTTCCAGATATTGGCGCAGGGCAGCGTGACGGATGTACCGTTCTTGCGACGGTAAGTCACCGCGAGACGAACGATCACTGTTTCTCCTTCTTCCCAGACACCTGAAATGTCATGCCGGATACCGTCGATCCCGGCAAAGAAATCACTGACGGCCCTGGCCGTCGCTGCACGCCCTTCGGTCGCAGGCCAATTGCCGAAGGTGAAGGTGCCGTCTTCGGTCAGGAAGTTGGCAAAGTCTTCCGGCTTTTGGGCGTCAACGGCAGCAAAGACTGCCTTTGCGAGTTCTTGTGCGTTCATTGCAGTTCTTCCCCTCGAAAATAAACTACGGCATTTGCGGTGGCGTCAGGAACTCCACTGCATTGCGGCCGCAGACCTCCTGAATCCGGTCGAAATCATCGGGGCTAAGTCCAACGAGGCCATTGAACATGTCCTCGTATCTACTCTGCGGGCTCAGACCGAGCGTGAAGAGAATGTGCGCCGGCTTATCTCCGGTGATGCGGAAACCGTGTGTCTCGCCCTTGGGCATGTAGACGGTGCCGCCCTTGTCGACTTCGAATTTCTCGCTGCCCACTTGGAACATGAGGCTGCCTTCGATGAGGAAGATGCTCTCATCCTCATTGTGATGAATATGCAGGGGCACGCCTCCTCCAGGCGGTGCAATCTGAATGAACGTCATCAAGGTGGAGCTGCGTTCCTTGTTCAACTTCCAGACAAGGTCCATTCCCATGAAGGA
This sequence comes from Rhizobium sp. AP16, assembly GCF_000281735.1. NCBI lineage: Bacteria > Pseudomonadati > Pseudomonadota > Alphaproteobacteria > Hyphomicrobiales > Rhizobiaceae > Rhizobium > Rhizobium sp. AP16. The sequence continues at coordinate 239,427 of NZ_AJVM01000001.1, forward strand.
GATCTGTTCGCCCCCATCAGCCGGAATGTGCGCGGATTTTGCGATCATTATTCCCTCCCGTTGGCGAAACTGGTCGCCGAGGCGCGGAGCAACATCGCGCCGCGCCCGATTTCCTGTCAGTCGAGGAAGCCCTCGGGCGGCATCGAGCCCCACATGTTTGCGGCCATGGGCTTATCGGTCCAGACCTTGCCTTTTTGCGGGAATTCCTGATGTACGCGACGGGGTTCATAAACTTCGAGTGACTCATTGACCCGGTCAAGTTCGCAGAACAACTCGATGATTTGACCGTCGGCATTCCGGTGGTAGGTCGAGATGTTATGACCGATACCGTGCCGAACCGGTCCCCAGATAACCGGGATCCGATCAGTCGCCAGCCAGTCGCAGGCATCCCGGATGTGGGTCCAGTCCCGCAGCTCGAAGGCTATGTGGTGCATCTTGTTCTTGGCGCCGGAGACGAGATTGATCGTGTGGTGGTCCGGGCCGCAGCGCAGGAAGGCAAAGAAGTCACCCATCCAGTCGCTGACCTTGAAGCCGAGGACCTCGCAATAGAATTTTACGGCAGCCTGGACATCCACTGCGTTGAAGGCTACGTGCCCCAGCTTGTTGGGCGAGATGCCGGAGGGCTGGAATCCAATGCCGGCGATCGGTGCCTCGACGAAGGTTTCGACCTTCGTGCCCTTGCTGTCTACGAAGACGAGCGAATCCTTGATGCCGGGCTGGCAATCGGACTGGCGCTGGGCCTGAATGCCATGACCAGCGATCTGCTTGGCGTATTCTCCAAGGTCCGTACCCTGGGGTAACTGGAAGCCCAGCGCGTCGCAGCGCGCCTCGGCCCCCTTGCGCAGGACGACCGTATGGCGATCGCCGCTGGATGAGAGATAGGCCGCAGAACTGTCGCGATCCATCAGCGTCAGGCCCATGGTCTTGGTGTAGTGATCGACCTGGCCGTCCAGATCCGGCGTTTCAAATGCCGCATAGACAATGCGATTAACTTTGATCAAGGCTCTTCTCCTTAAGTTCAGACAAAGGTGTTCTCGAGGGTGCCGAGACCTTCGATGGTGATTGCAATCCTGTCGCCCGGCTTGGTGAATTCCGGCGGTCGGCGCCCGAAACCGACCCCGGCCGGGGTGCCGGTCGCAATGATATCGCCGGGCTCCAGCGTCATCATGTTGGACAAATGGCGGATAATATCCCGCACCCCGAAGATCATCTGGCCTGTGTTGGAGTTCTGCTTTATCTCGCCGTTCAGTGTCAGGCAGATCGGCAGGTTCTGCGGATCTGCGACGTAGCGCGCCGGCGTGATCCAGGGTCCGGTTGGCTGGAACTGGTTCCAGCTTTTCTGCATCACCCAGTCGACTCCGACAAAGGGACGGGTCTCGATCCAGTCGCGAGCGGAAATATCATTGAGGACTGTATATCCAGCGACTGCATCCAGCGGATCGGCCATGTCGCCCGGGCCATAGAGCCGACCGATGACAATGCCAAGTTCGGCTTCCCAGTCGATCATCTTGGCGCCGGAAGGCAGCTGAATCTCCTCCTGATGGGCTGCGAGCGAAGTCTGTGGGCGCAAGAAACCATAGGGAAAGGTCGGCGGCTCGGTCACCTTCATTTCCGTGAGGTGGTCACGATAGTTGATGCCGATGCAGACAATCTTGCGGGGGTTTGCGACCGGGGTCAGAAACTGGATGGATTCGGGATCCCGGCCACCGGTAAGCGAGGCTGCGCGGGCGCTGAGGACTGGATCCATGTTCGACCAGTCGGCAAACACAGCCTCCAGCGAGGTCGGGGCGGACTCGCCCAGAACCTCAGGCAAGGTAAATACCTTGTTTCCGACCAGTACGAGCGGGATCGGCCGATTGTCTATTATGCCCGTACCAAGCTTGTATTCGTTCATTTTGGATCGTCCTTCTTTTCGTCCGGAACTCTCAGCCCGGCGGCCTTTGCAAAAACAGCGTATAGAGACGCCACATCCAGATCCCCGTAGCCCTCGGCTATGGCTGCATCGTAGAATCGAGCGCTGCCGGTAAGCAGCGGTATGGGGCAGTCTGCTGCCCGAGCCGCCTCTTCGATCAGGCGGATGTCCTTGGTCAGCATCCGCGTGGAACCCATGACAATATGCCAGTCGCCCTGAGCCATGCGGTTGGCCCGTGCCAGAAACTGGGTTGAGGTTCCCGCACTCGTCTTCAGCGCGTCGATCAGCCGCAATTGGTCCAGCCCGATCCGGGCGGCAAAGGCCAGCATTTCTGCCGTTGCTGCAAGATTGGCGGCAACCAGCATGTTGGCGCAGAGCTTGGCTTTTAGTGCTGCGCCGAAGGCTCCGAGATAGAAAAGTCGGGTCGTCAGGAGCTCGAGAACAGGCCTGACACGCAGGAACACGTCTTCTTCCCCTGAGAGCAGGAATGTTGCTTCCCGGGCTGCGACCATGGATGGCAGGCCGCTGACGGCACCGTCCAGCATAACGCCACCTCGCGCGGCGATCCTTGCGGCCTGTTGCGCTTTGACGGCGGTCGAAAGCGTAGAGAGTTCGACGATGACGCGGCCCGTACAATCGCCCGTGGCGATGCCTCGCGCACCGGAGATGACATCCGCAAGTGCCGCTTCATTGGGCAGGCAGCAAATGATGATATCGGACATTTCGGCGAGTGAGCGGGGGCTGTCTGCAACGGTTCCACCGATCGAGGCAAAGCTCGATGTGTCGCCCCTTCGGTATCCGGCCGGAACAAGACCGCCACGGATCAAGTTTTCGGCAATCGGAAATCCGATCTTGCCAAGCCCGATCAGACCTATTTTGTCGGCCACGATACCCCCCGACAGATCGAAGCACTGGACAGTCCAGGGTCGCTCCATGCCGGGACCACAGCTACGTCGGGCTCATTACCCGTCGGGCTGAGTCGATGATTGGCATCAGCAAACGCATCCGCCAGGACGACTGCCTGGCGGCCCAAAACTATCCGGTGCTTCGAATCTCCTCCGATTCAACATAGGCGGCTTTGATCCGCCCGGCTCCCGTGGCCAACTGTTTATCCATTTTTTGGAAAATGCAAGATTTTTCCAAAATAAAATCGAAAAACAAAAAAACCGCCTGGAAAGAGCACGCAGCATGCATCCATTTTTGATGATCATCGCGTTATGAAGTTGTACCGGAACCTGCAGATTTGCCGTTGCGTGATTTCCGGCTACTCAATTTTGAGAATTAAATAACTGATATATATAGATAATACTGTTCTTCGATCTCGATCGAACGGAAGGCTTCGTCTCGCTTCTAATGAGTCGCTTGACATTATTTCCGTAAAAGTACAGATTTTGGAAAATATCGTGATTATGGATTTTATCTAGAATATGGTCGGGCAGTAAGGAAGAGGAGCCGTGCTGTCCGTGCTTTCACTGAAATTATTAATGGGAGGAGTTGGGTCATGAGAGGACTCAAAGGTAAGACTGCGATCGTAACCGGCGGTGCAAATGGCATCGGCCGTGCCTTCAGCCTGCGTCTGGCGCAGGAAGGCGCCAATGTGGTGATCGCCGATATCGCTGATGGATCCGTGACAGCTGGTGCTGTCGAAAAAGAAGGCGTCAAGACGCTGGCAATCCGCTGCGACATGTCGAGCGGCGATTCCATCGCCGCCATGGGTGCAGAGGTCGACAAGACATTCGGCGGCGCTGATATCCTTGTCCACAATGCCGGGATCTATCCCGCAACTCTCTTCGAGGAAATGTCGTTCGAGGAATGGAAGCGGGTTCTGACGATCAATCTCGACTCAGTCTTTCATCTGACCAAAGCGGTATTGCCAAAAATGAAGGATAAGGGTTGGGGCCGCATTATTTCGGTCTCCTCGACCACCTTCCATTCGGGCATTGCCTACAACTCGCATTATACCGCCTCCAAGGCCGGCCTGATCGGCTTCTCGCGCGGACTGGCGACGGAAATCGGTGTTTATGGCATCACCGTCAATTGCATTGCACCTGGTCTTGTAAAGACCGAAACGACTGCGGCAGGCCCGCATGCACAATGGTTCGACGCCTTGGCCCAGCAGCAAGCAATCAAGCGCACGGAAACTCCGGAGGACCTGGTAGGCCCGATGGCCTTCCTCGCATCCGACGATGCTGCCTTCATCACGGGCCAGACACTATTGGTCGACGGCGGCTGGCGCTTCGTCTGAGGAATGCGGGACGCGGCTGCAAAAAGACGCCGCGTCCTTCCTCCGATCCAATCCACACTTATCATAAAGGGGAGGACGATGGTTCGAACCATGGTCCGGCGCGTGTTCGCCGTTGACGAGATCGGGCTTATTCTTGGCCTTGTAATTCTGATCTTGCTGGTCGGTCTTCCGAATCCGGCTTTGTTTTCGCTCGGGTCCATCAAATCGATCCTTCGTGATGGTGCCTTCGTCGCAATCATGGCCTTCGGCATGGTTTATCTGATTGCCATGATCGAGATTGATCTTTCAGTCGGAGCTATCTACGCCGTTTGTGCGATGCTCGCAGCACTGATGATCAAAGCCGGCTACGATCCTTGGCTCGGAGCGCTCGCGGCGCTTGCCTTCGGCATTTTTCTGGGGGCGATGAACGCGTGGCTCACCATCCTTCTCGACGTGCCGCTCATCATCATCACACTTGGTACGCAGTCGGTCTTTCTCGGCTTCAATCTGATTATCTCCGGCGCGCACCCGGTGTTCGGACTGCCCAAGGACCACCTGTTCTTCGTGATATTCGGAGGCGAGTTCCTTGGCTTGCCGGCACCGACCTGGGTCATGCTGTTCATCGGTATCGTCATGCACATCGTGTTGTACCGGTCTCGTTTCGGGGCAACGGTGCGTGCCATCGGTTCGAACCGCAGCGCTGCGGAATTCATCGGCATTCGCCTCAACCGCGTCCGCATCATTGCGATGGCGATCATGGGCTTCCTGTGTGCCTTGTCGGGCGTTTTGACCATGGCCTACTTCAAGGCGGTCGATCCGGGGCTTGGTATCCAGAAGGAAATGCAGGTCATTGCGGCGGTCGTCATCGGCGGAACGTCGCTGGCGGGCGGGTCCGGTACGCTTGTCGGGGCACTACTCGGGGTTCTGATCATCTCGATCATTCAGTCCGGCATCGTCTTCTTTGGTGTCGATCCGAATTATGGCCGCTTCATCACGGGTGTCGTCATCGTGTTGGCCATAGCACTGGATCGAATTCTGAAACGCCGTCGCATGGTAGGCGCTCATTAACTCCGTGCAACATCATCGTTTCTTGGGAGGGAAACATGAAAAATCGTAACCGTTGGACTATGCATGCCTCGGCCATTGGCCTGGGATTGGCCCTGTCGCTATCTGCGGCAAGTGCTTTTGCCGAAGACCCCATCAGTATTTCCTATGTCGGCGCCTTCACCGCCAATGAATGGCACACGGAGATCGTGGCGGGAGCAAAAGCAGCGGTTGCCGACCTGCCTTTCAAGGTAAACTTGCGTGTCGTCGGTCCATCCGATTTCGATCCGGTGCAGCAAGCAACCATCTTTACCCGAGAAGCGCAAACACAGCCGAATGGCATGATTGTCACCAATGTCGCTTCTGCCCTGTTCGTGCAGCCGGCCCAAGATGCTCAGGCGCAGGGCATCACAGTGACCTGGACCAACGCCGCACCGACCCCGGATTTTGCCGGCTCTCTTTTCGTGTCGGCCGATCCCAAGGCGCAGGGCATGGCTGGCGCCAAAATAGTAGCGAAGGTGCTGGAGGCCCGCACCGGCAAGCCCGCAGCGCAAATCGAGGGGAAATTTGTCGTCGGTCTTTGCGTTCCGGGTCTTGCTACGCTGGAAAACCGGATTGCAGGTTTCCGCAAGGGCATGGCCAAGGTACTTCCAAAAGTCAGCATTCTGCCCACCATCGAAACCAAGCCGGACCGCTCGGGGAACTTCGTGGACTGGAACCAGGCCGTTCAGGCCAACCGGGATGCGTTGGGCTTCATTGATGCCTGTGAGGCCGGTCAGCAGAACATCGCCAAGATCATCGAGGATGACAAGTTGCAGGCAACCTCCGTTGCGTTCGATGCGCCCGCGGAGGTTCGCGATGCGGTTGCGCGCGGCGTCATTCCGGCCTCGGTGCCTTCCAACCACTATCTGCAGGCCTATTTCTCAACATATCTCACCGCGATGGCCCTGCATGACAAGAAGCCCATGCCCAAGGGTTGGGTCGTGCTGCCTCCAACTATCATCGATGCCGCGAATGTCGGAAAGCTTGTCGAGGGCTGGAAAGAGCCGGTGAAGGGCCTGCGCGCTTACTTTGATGCGGACATCAAGCAGGTGCTGGCCGACGTAGCTGCCGGCAAGACAGCAGCAACCGCCGATTACGACAAGGCACCCGATTAATCGCCACTGAAAACTGGGAAAGGGCGCGCCACGCGTGCGTCCTTTTCAATCTGAATGACTGGTTGGAGGCGGGGAAGCCATGCAAAAGATCGTTTTCGAGGCGCGCGGTGTCAGCAAGTCGTTTGGGCCTGTGCAGGTTCTAGACGATGTCTCTCTTTCATTGAAGCAGGGCGAAGTCTTGGGACTGATTGGCGCCAATGGCGCCGGAAAATCGACCTTGATGAAGATACTGGCGGGCAGCCTGCGCCCCAGCGAGGGCGAGATCCTGCTGGATGGCAAGCCTTGCCTCATGAATTCGATGCAAGAGGCATGGGCCGTCGGCATCGGCTTTGTATCACAGGAGCTGAACCTCTTCCCGGCGTTGACTATCCTTGAAAACCTGGCTCTGGTTCCTGGTCAGACCGGTAGCATGCATGACGCAGCACTGCAGAGTGCTTCTGCTGCAACCCTGATGGAACTCGGCCTGACCTTGCCATTGGACATCAAGGTCCAAGAGCTCTCTCTGGCGGATCGTCAGTTGGTTGAGATCGCCAGAGCGTTGCTGCGCAATCCCCGCGTACTCATTCTCGACGAGCCAACTTCGGCACTGCACCCGGCGGAAACGGAGCGCCTGCATGATGTCATTCGCAAGCTGCGCGAGGGTGGTGTTGCGATCATCTATATTTCCCATTTTCTCGAACACCTCCTGGATATCGCCGACGACTTTGCCGTTCTGCGCGATGGTCGACGCATAAACTTTCAGACCCGCAAAGAGCGGCCGACCGTTCCAGAACTGGTCGAGGCAATGCTTGGCTCAAGGCCTGCTGCGGCAACGGTTGCCCCGCTTCGCAAGGAGCGGGGAGCCGGATTGGTTGCGCTCGAAATCGCCGACGCGACGACGCGCAGTGGACTTTCAGTGGATCAGCTGCGCGCTGAGAGTGGGGAGGTCGTCGGTATCGCCGGCCATGTGGGTGCAGGGCCGGAAGATTTGTTCCAGTTGCTTTTCGGGCGCCTGCCGCTGAAGTCGGGCAAGATCTCGCTGCCGTCCGGGCAGGTCATGCGACCCGATACACCTGCGGCCGTGCAGGCGGGCGTCGCTTATTTTCCGGCTGACCGCAAACGACTAGGTCTGACACTGCGCCAGTCGATCCGAGACAACATATCGGCAGTCCGCAGCTTGTCACTCGGCCGAGACGGCCTGTTGCCAAGTGCGCGCCATCAGAGCAACCGCGCCGAGGAAAGAGGCAAGACGATCGGCATCAAGATGTCGAGCATCGACCAGGTAGTCGGAGAATTGTCGGGTGGCAACCAGCAGAAGGTGGTCTTTGCCCGCTGGCTCGAGGCGCGGCCGTCCTTGCTCTTGCTCGACGATCCAATGCGCGGTGTTGACGTGAACGCCAAGCGGCAGATTGCCGGTATTATCCATGACCTCCTGAATGAGCCGCGCGTGATCCTTTTCCATTCAACTGACCCGGCCGACTACGTGGCCATTGCCCACCGGGTGATAATCTTCGTGGACGGCACGACTTTCTGTGAACTGTCGGGAGAACAGTTGACCGAACATAATCTGGTGGCGGCGATGAATGGCATACGGGTCGACGGTGGTGACGATCACCATCAGCCTCATCGGTCCAATCTCGCAAGCCGAGGTGGAGGTTTCCAATGAACTGCGTGAAAGACGAGGTAGCCATCGCAACAGGCGCGGCGGGGCATGCGCATGTGCTCGCCCCTGCGCGATAGGGCGCTCATGTCGTGACGATCGACGTGAACGAGGTTGGCGGTGCGCAAATGTTGGTCGATCGCGGCTTGAACCGCCATCCGCGCACCCTGTTATCGAAACGCAAAGGGAGGATATTGAAATGTCAGAACCAAAAATGATCGGAAGGTTTTTCCAGATGGGGATTGTGGTCCCCGACATGGACGCTGCGCTGAGGGCCATGACGGCCAAGATTGGTACGGGACGATTCATGACCCTGCCGCCGAATCTCAAGGAGTCCTGGTACCGTGGGCGCATGGAGACGATGAGCTACGCGCTTGCCTTCGGCTACATGGGCGACATTCAGGTCGAATTGATGCAGCCCATATCGGGGAATAGCACCTATTCCGAATATCTGGCAAAATTTCCGGAAGGTGGCGTTCATCATCTAGGCTTCGAGGTTGATGATTTCGACGCGGCTGCTGCCATGATGGATGAGCGCGGCTATCGCGCCGTCCAGAAGGGCAGCTTCGGCGACACCCGCTTCAACTACTATGAGCATGACGGCGATACGGGAGTGATCACCGAAATTCTCTTTGTTGATCCTGCCGTGAAGGACATGTTTGCCCGCATTCGTGAGCAGAATTTCTAAAATACGGCTGTATCAATGCGGTCTTGACATAGGCTACCGTATTCTCTCCCTAGGAAACAAACGCGGGGTAGGGCATAGGTAGCCTATTCACCGGGAGGAGCTCCCCGGAATGCAATGAAAATCTGGTGAGACTCTTATGCAAGATGCTGACACAGCTCGCGGAAAACAGACAATCGCCGAAGATGTTTATCATCGGATCCGTGGAGATATCATATCGGGTAAGCTTTCACCTGGCATGACGCTGCGATCGGACTGGATGCGAGAGCAGTATTCCGTGGGGATCAGTCCTTTACGCGAGGCGCTGACGCGCCTGTCCAGCGAGCGCCTGATCGTGGCCGAAAGCCAGAAGGGCTTCCGTGTAGCGCCCATCGATGCGTCTGAAGTGATTGATGTGTTGGAAACCCGTATCATGGTCGAGACGAAGGCGCTTCGCCGCTCGATCGAACTGGGTTCGGTGGAGTGGGAGGGGCGCATCCTGTCTGCCTATCACATCATGTCCCGCAACAAGATTCCGCTGGTCGGGGCAACAGGTACCGAACAGTGGGTGGCGTCGCATCGTAATTTCCACATGGTGTTGCTGTCGGCTTCGGGCTCTGCCTGGTTGCTCCATCTCGCCAGGCTGCTGTTTGATCAGTCGGAGCGCTATCGCGCTGTGCGCGCAGCCCGGGCGGAGGGTGGCAATCTGGCACGGGATATCGATCTGGAACACAAGCGCATTCTGGATGCGACACTGGCACGGGATGCTGACATGGCGTGCAATGCTCTGATCGAACATTATACACGCACCACCAATGCCGTGCTGAAGGTATTGTAGAGTTACCAGACCGCCGATTGGGGTCTGCGACGAAGGTGCCGCTTGTCAGGCCGGACCAATGGAGCTTGGCTGGATCATGAAGCCATCGAAGAATGCGCTCAGCTCGGAATGAGCGTTGAGCGGCAGAATATGCGCCACATATTGATCGGGTCTTACGACAATGACGCAGCCGCGCGCCCGGTCAATGCCGCGCATGTCGAAAATGTCGTCTCCGCTCCTTACGTCGGCGCAGAACATCTTTTCGTAGTCGCGGAGGTCAAGGCGGCCCTTTGCCGGCAGAAGCAAGGCGGGCATATCTTCGAGGGCGAGTTCGTGATGGCTCTGCTGGAAGATTGCGCGCAGATCAATCACGGAATCGATGTCCGAGCCGCTCGGCGTATATTTCCTGACGGGTGAGGCGGGCGATTGCGCAAGAAATTGGCACAGGGCGTGCAGATGCGAGCCGGATACAGCGGTATCTTCGGTACCCGCGAAGGCGTAGAGCCGCCAGCGACCGTCCGCTAAAGCCGCATGGCCGAGATGCATGCGCTTGGCGTCCGCCAGACGGATAACGGGAGCGGAGAGGAAGCGCGTGCCGATCTCCAATCCCCGAGCAAGATGCGCGTGTGTCGGTTTGCCGGTGAGGCGGGATGGCGCATAGCGGGTCGCTGTTCCGGCAGTATAACGGCCATGCCTGACGAAGTATTGCTGGATCTCCGCTGGATTGACTCCATCGCCTTCAGGCGAGGATTTGAGTGGCGCGCTGAGCATTTTCGCCCACTCGCGGTCGAATTCGATCAACTCCTTGGCGATCGATTGGCGCTCGTCCGAGTAGCTGTGCAGGAGTTCAGGCGCGCACCGGCCCTGGAGAACAGCGGCCAGCTTCCAGCCGAGGTTGAAACTGTCCTGCATGGAGACATTCATGCCCTGGCCCGCCTTCGGGCTGTGGGTATGGCAGGCGTCGCCGGCGATGAAGATATGAGGCAGCCGGGTCCCGACCTCGGTTTCCGGCACGTCATCGAACTTGTCGCAGAGGCGCTGGCCGATCTCGTAGACCGACCACCAGGCGACTTCTTTCACCTCAAACCTATACGGATGAAGGATCCTGCCCACCGCCCCGATCAGATCCTCGACGGTGAGTTTCCGGTTCGCAACGCGCTCATTCTCGTTCAGCTTGTCCAACTCGACATAGATGCGGACCAGATAGCCGCCTTCTCGCGGAATGAGTACGATGCTCCCTTCTCCGGCGGACTGGATCAGCGCTTTCAGACGGATATCGGGAAAATCGGTCACGGCCAGGACATCCATGACTCCCCAGGCGTGATTGGCCGAGTCCCCCCGCAGACTGCGGCCGATGGACTTGCGAACGGTGCTGCGGGCTCCATCGCAGCCGATCAAGTAGCGGGCTTTCACGGTCTCGATCTGCCCCTCGTGCGCTGGGTCGATCCTTTCAAGCCGCGCAGTCACCGGGTGGCCTGATGTGCCCTGGCCGGCATCTGTCTGGAGGTCGAGAAGCCGCCGGGAATAAGCCGGCTCTAGCGGTGCCGCCGATTGGCGCATGACATCCAGGAAGAAATTGTGCACCCGTGCCTGGTTCAGGATCAGATGCGGGAATTCCGAGAGCCCGTCTTCCACGTCCTGAACCCTGCCTTGCCTGACGATCCTCTCCCGAAGCACTTCGTCGGGCTTCCAGAATGCGGTCTCGTTGACCCAGTATCCTTCCTTCATCACCCGTTCGGCGAAACCGAAGGCCTGGAACATCTCCATGGTGCGGCAGGCGATACCGTCTGCCTGCCCGAGCTCCAGCGGGCCGGGTTTCTGATCCACGATCAGCGTCTTGATCGCCGGAAAAGCCGCGAGCTGTGCCGCGAGAGTGAGGCCTGCCGGCCCGCACCCGACGATAAGAACATCGACTTCGTCGGGAAGAGACACCGTGTCCGCAATAATGTGTTGTCCGAGTGGCTCTGAAATAGCGGGATCGCCGGTGCGGAACCCATTGAGATGGAATTGCATGGATATCTGCCTTCAATCGTAAGGAGTGCCGAAAGTGCTCCTGGCCGTGCTGCAAAGAACATAATTAGACAGTATACATATCATCAGTATACTGTCAATTATCGAATAAGCGCCGTGTACCGCCGATCCCCGCTCAGCTTGGATCGCCCTTTTCCTATTAAGGTGCCAGTGCCCCAGCGTCGGCCACGACCAGCTTCTTAACTTGATCGGGCTGCAGCGCGGCGGATAGATAACGATAGGCCACGGCGTCGACCATCAACTCGTCAAGGCCATTGACCTTGTCTGGTGCGAGGTTTTTCTTGGGGTAGAACTCATCTCGCACCCGCTTGGCGAGCGCCGGTGTCACGCCTGCCCATGCGCCATAGGCGTCGAGCGCCGCCGGGTCCGCATAGAGCCAATCCAGAGCTTCCCGATAGGCCTTCATGAAACGGCCATAGGCGTCCGTCCGACGCTCGAATGAGGCGGCATTGGCTATCATCACGCGCACGGACTGGTTGGCGAATTGCGGCACGTCGCTGCCACGCGCGACGATGCGGATGCGACCTGCATCGACATCGGCGACGCCGAAAGGCGGCGAACTCCAACCGACATCGATCTGGCCGGACATCACCTGTGTGAAGGTCGAGGCTGGGCTGCCCGTCGCCGTCGGCTTGAATTGGATGCCGAGTGTCTTTTGCAGCCCCAGGACAACGAGATTGGTCGATGAACCGTTCGTCGAATAGGCGACCGTCTTGTCGACAGCCTCCTTGATCGTTTTGATCGGGCCATCGGCCTTGGCGTACCAATAAAGATCATGCGCGCCGGTCATCGACGAACCGATGATCCGCAACGGCGCACCCTTGGCGAAGGCGCCCATGACACCATAGGTACCGACGCCGATGCCGATATCGGCGCTGCCGGAAATCACCGCCTGCTGGGTCTGGCCGCCGCCCTCCGTGTAAAGCAGGTCAAGCGTGATGCCGTGCTTTTTGAAGAAGCCGGCGTTCTGGCCGAGTTCGCAGACGGAATTCTCCCAGTTGCCGCGCTGACCGATGGCGAGTTTGAAACTGTCCTCGGAAGCCAGTGCCCGGCTCGAACCCAGGGCAATGGCTGGCACAGCAGCGCCGATCAGGCGCAGGATATCGCGACGTTTCATGGTGCTTTCCTCTCTATCTGGATGATCTGAGCAAGCTGCTCGCGCGTCAGCGGGGCCTGGAGAAACTTGAACTGGACGCCGTCGGCCATTATCGCCGGCAAACCGGTGATCGTGCCGGGATCGAGCGCCGCCTTGGTAAAGAATTCGGCGCGCGTACGTTTCGTGGCGCTTTCGCTGATGCCGGCGAACTCCGCGAAGATCTTGATCGCCGCGGGGTCGGCATACATCCAGTCGAGCGTCTCGCGATAGGCCGCGAGAAACTTTTCGATTGTCAGCTTCTTTTGCGCCAGGACCTCGGCATGCGTGATCAGCACCCGCGTCGTCAGTTGCCGGGTCGCGGCGACATCGCTGCCGCGGGCAACGATGCGGATGGTCTTGTCGAGCTGGTCGAGGCCGAAGGGCGCAACCGCCCAGCCGACATCGATCTGGCCGGACATCACCTGCGTCAGCGTCGTCGCAAGGCCGCCGGTCGCGACAGGCTGGATGTCGATCTTGTGCTCCTTCGCCAAGAGCAGAAGCGGCGTGTGACTGGAGGAGCCACTGGTCGAATAGCCGACGGTATGCCCAGCCATGTCATTCACTGTCTTGATTGGCGAGGCCATCGGCACATACCAGTAAAGCTCGCTGACGCCGGTCGCCTCACCACCGATGATCCTGAGCGGTGCGCCCTTCGCCGCAACGCTGAGCGCGCCCAGTGTGCCGGCAGCGATGCCGATATCGACGCTGCGCGAGAGAACGGCCTGCTGGGTCTCCGCGCCGCCTTGCGTGTAGAGAATCCGCAGGTCGATATCGTGCTTCTTGAAGATGCCGGCGCGGTTGCCGAGCTCGGCGATGGCCGTATCCCAGGCGCCACGTTGTCCGATTGCAAGCTTTAGCTCTTCCGCCTGCGCCGCACCGGTGAAAGCCAGGGCTAGAAGAGCGAAAAGCGCTTGTTTTAATTCAAGCATGGCTTTCTCCTCAAATTGCACGCGCGCCGAAACGTCGCGCCATACGCACTGCAAAGGCATTGACGACAGCGGCGAAGGCGATGGTGACGATCAGCAGGGCGTACATTTGCGGCATGTCGAACCGCGTGTAGGCGTTGATGATCATGAAGCCGATGCCTTGGTTGGAGAGCTTGGTCTCCGCCAGCAGTACGCCGATCATCGCGACACCGAAGCCGAGCCGGAAACCGTTGACCAGCGTTGCCGTCATGGCGGGCAGCTCGATCTTGAGGAACACCTGCCAGGCATTGGCCTGGAACGAACGCCCGACACGGCGCAGCGTTGGATCGACGCCGTGTATGCCGGATGCAACGCTGATGGCGATGGGGAAGAAGCAGGATACTGCGCCCATCGCGACCTTGGAGCCGGCGTCCACGCCGAAAAGCATGATCATCACCGGAAACAGGATGATCTTCGGCGTCGGCCCAAGATAGCTCAGCCAGCTTTCATAGGCGTCCGACATCACCTGGCTGCCGCCGAGCAGTAGGCCGGCCAGCACGCCGGCAAGGCTGCCGATAACCAGCGCCAGCGCCAGTTCCCCACCGGTCACGGTGAGATTGGCGTAGAAGGCTCCGTTCGCGAAAAGGGCGATCAGACCGTAGGCGATTTTCTGCAGTGGCGGCACCACGTCGCGGAAGAAGAAGCCGGAGAGCGCCAGCCCCTGCCAGATGCCGAGCAGGACCAGAGCGCCGATCACACGAATGGTCGAAACACTTAGATCGAGCCGCCCTTGAGTGTCGATTATCCGCGTCGTTGCAGCCATTTTTCACCCCGATCGAGAATGGCGAAGAAGAGGATGCTGACGAGCACCACGAAGCAGATCGCGGCATAGGTGCCGGGCAGGTCGTAGCGTTCGGCGAGATCGTTGATAAGTTGGCCGAGTCCACCGAGATTGATCAGAAACTCGACACCCACGACGTTGATCAGGCAGAAGATCAGGCCGAGCCTCAATCCCACAAAAATCTGCGGCAGCGCCGCCGGCAGCAGGATCTTTCGGAATTCCTGGGCAGGCGTCAGCCGGAAACTGCGGCCGACATCGATCAGCACGCGCCGAGTGGATGCGAAGCCCTCGATGGTCTTCAGCGCGACGGGCGCAACACCGGCGGCGAAGCCGATGACGATGATCGTCAGCGAGCTGCGCCCGAACAGCACCAGAAATAGCGGATAGGCGAGTACGAGCGGCGCTGCCGCCATCGCGGCGAGCCAGGGCTCGAAGGCGAGGCGCAGTCGTCCAAAACGGTAGAGCAGCAGGCCGATCGGCATGCCGACGAGCAGGATAAGCAGGCCGGCGGCCAAGGTCTCGCCGACCGTGACCGCGAAACGGCCGGGAATGCCTTCCTCAACCACTACCCGCCAGAGGCTCGCCGCTATATCGGTGGGCAGCGGTACGATATAGGGATTGATGACCTCGGCCATGATCAGCCCCTGCATCACGGCCAGCACCCCGACGATGGTGCCGAAACTGATCGCGGGAGCGAAGAGTGGGGATCGTGTGCTCGCCATGTGGCTCATCCCGATCCGCGCTCGGATTCGGCGAGCCCCCGGCTCGCTTCCTCGCGCAAGTCTGCCCAGATATCGGCGACAAGGGCACCGAACTCGCGGCTGCCGACGACGTCCGACGTGCGCGGGCGCGGCAGATCGACCTTGACGATGCGTTTCACGCGGCCCGGCCGGTAGCTCATGATCAGGATGCGGTCGGAGAGCTGGACGGCCTCGGTGATCGAATGGGTGATCAGCAGCGTCGTCTGCTGGAGCTGCTGCTGAATCTGTAGCACCTTATCGCCGAGCAGCAGGCGCGTCTGCTCGTCGAGCGCGGCGAAGGGTTCGTCCATCAACAGGATGCGCGGCTTGGCGGAAAGTGTCCGCGCAATCGAGACACGCTGGCGCATGCCGCCGGACAGTTCGGAGGGCAGCTGCTTTTCGAAACCGTGCAAGCCGACCATGTCGATGTAGCGCGAAGCCGCGGCATAACGTTCCTCGCGGCCGACGCCGCGTAGTTCGAGCGGAAAGGCGACATTGTCGATGACGTTACGCCAAGGGAAGGTCGATTCCTCCTGGAAGACGATGCCGATCGCGGGATGTGGTCCGTTGATGGTCTCGTCCTCGACGCGGACGCTGCCAAGCGTCGCATCCGTCAGGCCGCCGATGACGTGGAAAAGGGTGGACTTGCCACAGCCGGAGGGGCCGATCACCGAGACGAATTCGCCGGACGCCACCGTGAACGAGACGGAATCGACAGCCGTCAGCGCGCCCGGCCCTTCGCCGAAGCGTTTCGTGACATTCTCGACGGTCAAGGGTGGCGGTACCGGTGGCGCGGCGTCGAGTTGTGCTCTGGCGATGATGTCTTTCTCGGCTATCATGGCTTGGCCCTCGTCAGTGCGCTCGCCATTGCGGGCGTATAGCCGGTGGCGACGTGGACATCGATGACGGCGACGCCGCCGGCATCGACCACCGCGATCGCCTCCTTGAACACGGCTTCGAGCTGATCCATCGACTTCACTGGTCCGATCCCCGTTGCTCCTTGTGCCCGCGCAATCGCCGCCAGATCGATTTCGGGATCTGTCATTCGCATGCCGATCCATTTGTTTTCGACGGGACGGTCGCGCATGCGCGCCATGCGTTCCTGGTGCACCTCGTCATTGAAGAAGGACTGGTTGTTGGCAATCACGAACAGCGCTGGAATGCGGTAATGCGTGGCGGTCCAAAGCGCGGTTGCACCCATCAGGAAATCGCCGTCGCCGCAGATCGCGATCGGCAGGCGGCCGGAACCGCGCAGGGCGAGGGCCGCGCCCACCGCAATGCCTGGCCCGCCGCCTATGCCGCCACCGCCATCCGAACCAAGAAAATCAAGGGGATGCCGGAAGGGCCAGGATGCGCCATCCCAGGAGAGCGGGAGGTGAAGCAGAGACACGGGTCGGGTGCCGACGACCTGCCGGAGCACCACAGCCATATCCGGGACGGTAATCGACCCAGTGGTCTTGCGCGCGTCAGGCAGCGCAACGGCGGGGAGTCTCGGGGTATCGACTTTGGGGAGTTTGGAGACCAGGCTTGTGACAACCTGATCCGGTTCGGCCGCCAGGAACAGATCGACCGGCGGCAAGCCCTGATGGTCTGCGCTCCAACCGTTATGGAGGGCATGATCGAGCGAGATCTGCACGATCTTGCCCGGCGGCGCGTCCTTGCAAGCCATGTGCAGCGTGCCGGCAAGATCGACCCAGTCGAGGCTGACGATGACATCGGCTTTGGCGAACACGACCATTGCCTCGGGCAACGGAAATATGCCGGGATTGCCGACGTGCAATGGATGGTCGGTTGGAAAGGCCGCGCCGAGCTTGAGATCGGTCACGACACTGGCGTTGAACGCTTCGGCCAGCGTGACGCGCTCGTCCCAACCTTCTTGGCTGCGGCTGACGCGTCCCATCAGGAAGACAGGGCTTTTCGCCTGTTTCAGCAAATCGAGCAGTTCGCTAATCTGGTTTTCCGAAACCGTCGCGGCGACTGTGGGCATGAAGCGTTTCGGATCGATTTCCGGCAACGGTTCGGCCAGCGGTTCTTCCTGCAATCCTGCGTCGAGATTGATATAGACCGGCCCCTGCGGTGCGGTCTTGGCAAGCCATGCGCCACGCAGCAGCGCCTCGCGGGCGGCTGCCGGAGAAGCGGGCTGCGCGTCCCATTTCACATAAGGGCGCACGATCGCACCCTGGTCCTGCGCCGTGTGAATCCACTCGATCCAGGGGCGGCGCTTGGCCGCGTCGACCGGACCGGTCGCACCCAGTACGATGACAGGCATCCGGTCGCACCAGGCGTTGAAGATCGCCATGGTCGCGTGGAACAGGCCGACGTTCGAATGCACGCCGACCAGCATCGGTTTGCCCGTCACCTTGGCCCAACCCTGCGCGATCGCGACGGCATGTTCCTCATGCAGGCAGAGCAGCATTTGCGGGCGGACATTGCCGAGATGATTGACGAGGCTGTCATGCAGCCCGCGGTAGCTCGCACCCGGATTGAGCGCGATATAGGGAATGTCGAGTGAGCGCAGCACTTCGGCGACGGCGTCGCTGCCGAAAAGTGCATCGCGTTTCGGCGGGAGTGCTTGTGGCTGTTCGATGCCGGACAGATCGACGATGTCGGTATTGAAATCGTTCATTGCGGGGTGCTCCCCCGGCGCAGGTTGATATGGATGTTCTTTTCCTGCGTGAAGGCGATCAGCTCCTCTAGGCATTCCTCGCGTCCAATGCCGGATTGCTTGAAGCCGCCGAAGGGTGCACCGAGGAAATGCTTGCTCGTCTCGTTGACCCAGATATAGCCGGCCTGCACTTCAAGCGCCGTGCGGTGGGCTTTCGTCAGGTCGTTGGTCCAGATCGAGCAGGTGAGGCCATATTCCGGTCGGTTGACCTGTTCGATCATTGCCCTCTCGTCGCTCCAGCGCAGCACCGAGAGCACCGGGCCGAAGATTTCCTCACGGGCGATCGTCATGTCCATAGTCACGTCGGCGAAGATGGTCGGTTCGACGAAATAGCCATCGGCCAATTCCGGCGCGGAAGGCCGTTTGCCGCCGCAGACGACGCGTGCACCCTCCGTCTTGGCGGTCTCGATGTAACGGAGCACGCGCTCGTATTGCGCTTTGCTGGCAATCGCGCCCATGGTTGTCGCAGGGTCGGTCGGGATGCCAGGTTTGAAGCGCGTGGCCCGCTCGGCAACCTTCGCGACCACGGCGTCGTGGATATCCTCGTGTAGGAAGGCACGGCTGGTCGAGCCGCAGGATTGCCCGCACCAGGTGAAGTTCATGCCGTTGACGACGGCCGTCGCGACTTCCTCCGGATCGGCGTCCGCGAAGGCGATCAGTGCGTTCTTGCCGCCGAGCTCCAGCAACACCGGCTTGATTGTGTCGGCTGCGGCCTTCATCACGGCGCGCCCAGTTGGAACGCTGCCGATCAGCGCGACCATATCGACCTGCGGATGGCTGGTCAGTGCCGCGCCGACTTCACGCCCACCTGGAATGACGTTGAAGACGCCGGCCGGCAGCATACCACCGATCAGTTCGGCAAGGCGAAGTGCCGAAAGTGGCGCTTGCTCCGGCGGCTTGATGATGACGGCATTGCCGGCCGCGAGCGGGGCCGCCGATTTGCCGGCGCAGAACATGAAGGGATGGTTGAACGGGATGATGCGCGCCACGACGCCACGCGGTTCGCGCACCGAGAAATTGACGGCGTTTGGCCCCATCGGGATCGAGTTGCCCTTCATCTCGGTGACAAGGCCGGCGAAGAATTCCATCTGAGCAGCGGCGATCATCACGTCACCCTGCATCTCGGTAAAGGGATTGCCGCCATCGGCCGCATCCAGCATGGCAAGTTCGCGGCCGTTGCGGCGCAGTACCTCGGCCATGGCCTTGAGGATTTTCCCGCGTTCCAGCGGCGCGACCTTGCGCCATTCATCGAAGCCTTTCCGCGCTGCCGTTACAGCGGCATCGACGTCGCCCGCATCCGCATCGGCAACGCTTCCGAGCAGTTTGCCGGTCGCCGGGCTGTTGACATAGACGCGGCGCTTGCCCAGCGCCTCCTGCCAGCGGCCACCGTAATAAAGATCGGTCCTGGTTGGCAGGATCAGTTCGACCCTGTCGGATTGTGCTTCCACTCTCTCGTTCATCGTGGTTCCTCGATTGTCAGGCAATGGCTCGAAATGCGAGCTCCTCCCATCGCTGCGAAAGATCAATTCCGACGGGCGCGCGCCTGTTCCAGCCACATGTCCCAGGGACGCTGGACCTGGCCTTCGACATTCTGGACGCAGGCTTGGCTTTCTCCCTCGGTGAGAAAGGTAACTTCGCCAAGCTGCATCGCTTGAAGCTGGTAGCGGGCGTTGAGTTCGGCATAGACTGCCCGGTAGACCGCCTGCTTGATGGAGATGCCGACGACGGTCGAGCCGTGGCCACGCATCAACACGATGTCGTGCCCATCGAAATGCTTCGCCAACGCCTTGCCGAGCGTGTTGTTGCTGATGAGCAGGTCAGTCGCATCGCCACCCGCTTCCCTGATCTCGAATACGGGAGCGCCCTGACCGACGAAGCCGGCCATGTGGAAGATTGCCTTTAACCGTACGCCCTTGACGACACTCAACGGCACTATCGAATGCGAGTGGCTATGGACGACGGAGACGACATCCGGCCGCGCGCGATAAATTTCGCTGTGGATGAAGCGCTCAAGATAGACCTTGCGGCCATTCGCGTTCACCGCCTCACCGTCGAGTGTGAACTCGATGATATCCTCAGTCGTCACCCGGCTCGGTGCCATGTTGCGCGCAAGAAAGAAGTGGTCTGGCCGCTTGTCGTGCCGAACGCTGATATGGCCGAAGGCATCGACGACACCCTGATCGAACAGGATCTGATTGGCGGCGACGAGTTCCTCGATCAGTTCTCTGGACGGCGCGACCGACGTATCGGCCGTATCGTCTATATCGACAGCGATCGGGTCGGAATGGCTATGCTGGCCTGAAGTGCACATAGTGAGTTCCTCCTCCCAGAGAACATCCCGCCGCCGGCGGGGCGCCCAGCGACTGCCCGCAGACGTGATGCCGTGCGTCGGGCTGATCAGTAGCAAGTATTGAAAGCAGAAGATGTTATGGCGTCAGCGCTTCGCACGAACTGGGTCGCCGGCTGTCAAAGCCTAAAACCGACACATCGCTCCTCCCTTCATTCCGGACGTTCGGTCCTCCAACCTAATCGTCCGTATGCTGATTGACAGTATACATACTATTTAGCGAGTGTCAACATTGGCCAAGTGTTGATCGAGTGCCAATCGCTCAATGGGTGAGATCGAAATTCGACGTGCGGTGCAATCTTTTGACGGGAGAGCGACGATCCTGGGACTTCGACCGAAGACAGCGGCTAAAGCTTCGGTTCGATCGGATTCTGAATCGCGGTAAACGCGCATAGGTTTGACAGACCACGGAACGAACGTATGCTTTTGATCGATGCAGTGGTGATTGCGGGTTGAGCTTGCCATCGGCCTGGATAGGTGGAAAAGCAACATCGAGCACTCGCACTGCTCAAATGAAAGTGATTAAGCGACGCCGAGGGACAATCGCACAATGTCGATGCAACATGTCTACCAGATGCCGGGCCATCTCATTCGTCGGGCTCAACAGATAGCGGTATCGATTTTTCTCGAGGAAAGTGCGTCGGTCGATATAACGCCGGTGCAATATGCGGCATTGGTCGCGGTGCGGGATAACCCCGGCATCGATGCCACCCGGCTGTCGGCGCTCATCGCTTTCGACCGCTCGACGCTCGGCAACGTGCTGGAACGCATGGAAAGCAAGGGCCTCATTTTGCGGATCGGCGACAAGGATGACAAGCGGATCAAGCTTTTGCGCCTGTCGCCGAAGGGTGAGGAGGTGCTTGACGAAGCCGAACCTCTCGTCAGCCGAGCGCAAGAGCGGATTCTCGCGCCGCTTGCTCCTGAAGACCGCGAGATCTTCCTGCGGATGCTGTCACAACTGGTCGAACTGAACAACGATGCGTCGCGCGCTCCGTTGAAGGTCGACCGTCAGCGATAGCTCAAGGGGACTGCCACCGCCAGATCCAAACTGCACCGATTTCCATCCTGTGGGCGATGTGCTCACTGGAACCAGCTTAAAGATTTCGTCTACAGGCCCTGCTTAGTCCGCTGGCCAAGGCGTAGCGGGTTCGAATTCGGTTAGATGCGGGTGGAAGCTTCAAACCGCCTCAAGCCACGATAGGTGCCATCTATATATAAAATAGCGAAAATCGATTATTAAGATATTGAAAAATATCGGATATTTGCAGTGCGACCCATGGCCGTCGCGTTTGCAAGGGGATCCTATGACCGATACGCAGCTTCGCATTCTTGATGCCCGGACGACGGGCGCGCTTCTGCCCTTCAGCGAACTGGTGGCGGCTTTGCGCCGTGCCTTTGCCGAGGGTTGCGTCGTGCCGGTCAGGCATCATCACACGATCGCCAATGATGCGGAACCGGACGCGACGCTGCTTCTGATGCCTGCCTGGCATGAAACGCAAAGGCCGGAGCGCTATCTCGGCATCAAGATCGTTACCGTGTTCCCCGGAAATACCGCCCGGGGTATTCCCGGACTGACCTCCAGCTACATACTTTATGATGGCCGCGGTGGCGCTCAACTGGCGCTCCTTGACGGCAACACGATTACCGGTCGCCGTACCGTCGCGGCCTCGGCGCTTGCTGCCGATTATCTCGCTCGCAAGGATGCCCACAGGCTTCTGGTCATCGGCGCTGGCCGGGTCGCAAGCCTCATTCCCGATGCGTATCGCGCAGTGCGACAGATCGAGCAGGTCGATATCTGGGACATCGATCCGCAGAGCGCCGCGCGGCTGGCCCAGACCCTCACTCAACAGGGGCTGAAGGCATCGGTCGTTTCGGATCTCGAGGCCGCTGTCGGCTCCGCCGATATCGTGAGCGCGGCAACGCTCTCGACTGTACCTCTCATCAAGGGCGAGTGGCTCCGGCCCGGCACGCATGTGGACCTCATCGGCGGATTTACACCCACCATGCGTGAAGCCGATGACGAGGCTGTGCGGCGATCCTCGGTCTATATCGACACGCACGAAGCGCTGCACGAGGCGGGCGATCTGGTTCAACCGATCAAGGCCGGGGCTTTCTCGGCGGAGCTGGTGCGCGCGACGCTCGATGAGTTATGCCGCCGCGATACGCCCGCGCGGTCGTCGGATACCGAGATTACCCTTTACAAGGCGGTCGGCACGGCTTTGGCGGATCTTGCGGCCGCGACGATGGTGTATGAAGGCTCATTGTCCGCCAAGTGAGAGACGGCAATGTATGGAGGCATGCGAATGCAAAGAGAAATCATCGAGGTGCCGATCATATCGGAGGCAATCCGCCGTCTCGGCGCACCGACGTCCGCCGTCGTACGCATGGGTGACCTCGTTACGACTTGCGGCATGCCGCCGATCGACACTGTAAGCGGCGAGATCGTCAAGGGGGATATCGCGACACAGACCCGCGCCGTCCTCGATGCGCTCAGCGTTGCTCTTGAACATGCCGGATCGTCGCTGAGCAAGGTGATCAAGACGACCGTCTATGTCACGGATCCGGATCTGATGGCGGAGGTGAATGCGGTCTACCGCGCGTATTTTCGTGACGGCTTCCCGGCGCGAACCTCCGCGGCAATCAAGCCGTGGGCGCAGCCTTTCGACATAGAGATCGAGTGCATCGCCACACGGTAGGGAAACGATCGTGTCCCCTGTTCAGTTGCTTTCATCTGGGGGCACAGGATTGCCGTAGATCGCGGCCAGCGTCTCGCCCGCTTCGATGCGGGCGATGATGCCCGGTTCGCGAGATTGAATGACGAGCGCTTCCCTTCCGGCAGCCAATGCCTCGGTGATCGTTGCGGCGTAGACGCCGTTCTCGTCGGCAAGCACGATATCGCCGGCTGTTATCGCCACGCCCCCACAATTGATCGCGCCTCCAACGCTGCCGCCACCATGGATCTTCGTCGTCAGCGGCGAACGGCCGCGGCACCATACCGGCAGACCGGAAGCGCGTATCGCACCCAGATCCGTGACATAGCCGTCAATAACCACTCCGACTATGCCGGCAGCTTGTGCCGCCGCGGTCATGACCGCACCCCAGCAGGCATGCCGGTCATCGTCCAGGCGCTCTATGACAAGAATGTCCCCCGGCCTTGCGGTCGAGACCGCCTGGGCCAGAGCGGCGCCGTCGTCGCCGGGAAGACTGGCGGTATGTGTTGGCCCGACAATCCTGACGCCGTCGGTCAGGCATTGGATCTGCGGCGCCAGGAAACCGCTGCTGCGGATATGACCGATGGTTGCGGTTTCCACGTCTTTGAGAAGCTGCAGGACTTCTGCGGTCATATCGGTATCGTTCACGATCTTCTCCAAATCAAAATGGCGCCGGCCATTGTCTGCCGGCGCCGTCTTTATTGCGGTCTGCTGTCTTAAGCCTTCGCCAGATCCCGCTTTATCGTCTCTGAGAGCAGCAGAAGTGCTACGGCCGACAGAAGCGCCGATCCGATCATGTACCAGGCGACGGACGCGCCGCTGCCGGTGGCGGACAGAAGCCAGGTTGTGATGATCGGCGTCAGGGCACTCCCGAGAACGCCGGAAAGCATGTAGCTGATAGAAAGGCCGGAATAGCGAACCTTGGTTCCGAAGAGCTCGGCCAGGAAGGTGGCGATCGGACCGTAATTCGCGGCAAAGGCGGTCATCATCAGGAGATAGCCCGCAAGCGCGCCAATGAAGGTCTGGGTATCCATCAGCCAGAACATGGGAAAGGCGACGACGGCTTCGGCAATGATGCCGCCGAGAATGACGGGGCGCCGGCCGATGCGGTCGGAAAGCCAGCCGAAGAGCGGCAGAAGCACGATGCAGACGGCGCAGGCAATCAGCACGATCACCAGCATCTCGTTGCGAGAAATCTTCAGCGCCTGGGTCCCGTAGGTCAGGCCGAAGGCAACGATGAGGTTGAATGACGACCCGGTCGACATGGTCGCGATACCACCGAGAACGACAGTCTTCCAGGACTTCTTGAAAAGCTCGAGGAACGGCATCTTGGCGGTCGCATCCTCCTTCTTCACCTTCGCGAAGGACGGCGTTTCCGCAGTGTTGAGACGAACATAGGCGCCAACGGCCACAAGCAGGATGCTGGCCAGGAAAGGAACCCGCCATCCCCAGGCGAGGAGATCTTCGCTCGACATCGAAGAGGCGATTGCAAGGAACACCAGATTGGCGATCAGCGTGCCGGCCGGCACGCCAATCTGCACCCACGAGCCATAGAGGCCGCGTTTGTCCTTTGGCGCGTGTTCGACTGCCATCAGCACCGCGCCGCCCCATTCGCCGCCAAGCGCCAGCCCCTGCATGACGCGCAGGAACAAGAGCAGAATCGGCGCCCATATGCCGATGCTGTCGTAGTTTGGCAGGAGGCCGATGGCGAACGTCGCCACACCCATCATGACCAGCGAAAACAGCAGCATGGACTTCCGCCCGAGCCGGTCGCCGAAATGGCCGAACAGGGCCGCGCCAAGAATGCGGGCAAGATAGGCGGAGGCAAAGGTTCCGAACGCCAGCAATGTGCCGACCAGGGCGTCGAAGCTGGGGAAGAAGACCTTGTTGAAGACGAGGGCCGACGCTGTCGCGAAGACGAAGAGATCGTACCATTCGACCGTCGTTCCGATGACGCTCGCGACGGCTATCTTCCTCATGCTGATGGGTGTTTTTTCCACCTCCGGGGCGGTGGTGAGTGTGATGTCGTGTTGCACGGTACAATCCTTTCCGACTTGCGCGTTCCGATGAGCAAGAAAGCTCTGATGATATCAGGGGTATTGGTTCCGTTGCTCGACATCGCAAAGGACCGGCTGGCGGTCCGAAACTCGTATCCGCTGCGATGGCGGCGCGCAGCAGGGCGATATTTCATGGCCGCGTCCAGGGAACGGGTGCATTGCCGATGTCATGTGACTATCGAAGGTCACACGAGGCTATTGCAATCCGGTGATCTTGTTTCCCAGTAGCGGCTTCATCGCGAACTCTCCGAGCCATGAGGTCGGTCCGAGAGAGCATGGCATGCGGTTCTTTATCCCCTTTTTTTCAAACCATGCCGGGGAAGAGACGATGCGACAAATAGAAAATGCTGATGCTACCTATAGGGTGAGGCGATGGGAGTATTGATGGACGAAACATTGAGCGTAACGCCTACATATCCGGCGCGTTGCCGTATAAAGTTTAGGCGATCGGCTCAAAATTCGATGAAAAATACTAGCCAGCCCAGACAGTGGGCGCTCGGTCGATTTTCGATGGGCGGCAGCCGACATCGCTCGGCCTATCGAATTCGCCTGCGAAGGAAAAGAAATACTAAGCATTGATTATATCTATTATTTCCCGCCGGCCTTTTCACGTATCCAGTTTGCATTCCTCCCCCTTGCGGCATGCGTCCTATCACAGGTCAGAGGCATGCGAGGAATTGTAGAACCGACAAACGAAAGATCCGCGTTATGAGCCGTCAAACCAATTTGCGTCCCAACATTGATAGACTGTGGTCGAGCCTGATGCGATCGGCGGAGATCGGCAAGACGCCGAAGGGTGGCTTGAAGCGTCTTGCCTTGTCTGAGGAGGATGCCGTCATGCGCCGGCAATTCATCGACTGGTGCGAGGAGGCCGGATGTACGGTTCGCGTTGATCCCCTTGGCAATATCTTCGCAGAGCGCGCCGGAACCGATCCGGACGCCAAATCGGTTCTGGTGGGCAGTCATCTCGACACGCAGGTGAGGGGCGGCCGTTTCGACGGTATCCTTGGGGTTCTCGCCGGATTGGAGGTCGTCCGAACGCTCAACGAGCACAATCTGGCAACACGCCGTCCTGTCACCATCGTGAACTGGACCAACGAGGAAGGGGCGCGTTTCGAGCCGCCGATGATTGGGTCGGCCGTGTTTACCGGTCAAAAGGCGCTGGAGTTTGCCTACTCCCGTCTTGACCGCGATGGCATTTCGCTTGGCGACGCATTGGAGAAAGTGGCCTTCAAGGGCGGGGATCACGTCTCGGTGGATCAGTTCGACAGTCTTTTCGAACTTCACATCGAGCAGGGTCCACGTCTTGACGATGCCAAGCTTCAGGTCGGCGTCGTGACCGGCGCCTTCGGGGTGCGCGGGTTCGTCGTCGAGGTATTTGGCGAAACAGGGCATGTCGGGCCGACTCCGATGCCCGCGCGCCGCAACGCGCTGGTCGGTGCCGCTCACGTAACGCTCGCCATTGACGCGATCGGTTGGTCGCATCATGAGACCGGCAGCAAGTCGACGACCATGCGGATCCGGGCCGAACCCAATCTTCTCGGGGCACTTCCCGACTATGTCGAAATGACCTGTGACATGCGCCACCCCGATGAAGCCGTGGTGATCGAAATGCTGGAAGCCTTCAAGGCACAGATACCGCAGCTCGAAGAGCGTTCGCGCTGCAGGATCGTCATCAAGGAAGCATGGTCCTACGGCGGAATGCGCTACGATCCGGACTGCGTCGGCCTGGTGCGGGATGCGGCGCAACGTCTCGGTTACACGACGATGGACTTGCTGACCGAGGCGGGTCACGATGCGATGCATGTCGCCGAGTTTCTTCCAACGGCGATGATCTTCACGCCCTGCGAAGGCGGATTATCACACAACGAGGCGGAAAACGTGACGATTGCCGACATCGAGCCTGGGGTCAACGTGCTGCTGCAGGCCGTCGTCGAGCGCGCCAATCAGATTTGAGCCGACGAACTAGGCGAGAGCCTCGGGCGGCTGATGTTGAGCATCGAACAAGGCGGTGTTGAAGATGTCCAGGAACGCCGTTTCCGCGGCTCCCAGTTCCATCTCGGGATTGGTCACGAGATAGACATCGGCGCCGAGGCTGTCGCATAGCGGCGGGAGGAGCCAGAGTTCTTCCGCCTCCACCGCATGTTGAGCGGCATCCTTGGGCAATATGCCTATTCCAAGCCCCGCCGCGATCAGGCGGCGGACTTCTTCCAGGTTGGGGCTGCTCCCGACAGTCCAGGTGCCGAGTCCCGCGCCGTCGCGCAAAGCGATCATAGGTTCGAGAGCGCCACCTTCCTGGCTGCAGGCAAAAGCAATAAAAGCCTCCTCCCGCAATTGGGCGAGGTCGACGTCGGAGCGGCCGAAAAGCGGGTGCGTCGCACCGCAATAGATGCCAAATTCTTCCCGCATCAGAAAACGGCAGTTGAGTGGGGCGAGGGGCTTTGGCAGCAGGCAAAAGCCGAAGGGCAACTGCTTCTGCGCCACGGCCCGCACGATATCCTGGCTATGGGCGACGTCGATGCGGACACTGACGGAAGGATGACGCCGGCGCATTTGGCGAAGCGCCTGATCGAGCCCCGGCATCATGACATGCGTGACAATCATGATCCTGATCTGTCCGGTGAGGTCGTCCTCGTCAGCGGACAACTTCTCGCCGATGCGCTCGACGCGTCGGAAGATCTCCATGCATTCCTGGCGCAGCATTTCGCCATGGCTCGTCAGCACGAATCGCCGGCTGTCTCGCTGGATCAACTGCCTCCCGAGCGTCTCCTCGAGCTTTTGAAGTGCCGCCGTGACCGAGGGTTGGCGCAGAAGCAATCTGTCGGCGGCCTTGGTGATATTCCGCTCTTCGACAATGACGAGGAACGTTCGAAGCAGATTCCAATTGAGATTATTGATCCGAGGGTAGCGGCTAGCCAACTGGAATTCTCCTGTAGCAAAAGAATAATAGGGTATCCTGCTTGAAGGCGACCACCTAGGCAATCTACGTTATCCTGACAAAGCGCGACACCCTGCGGGCGGTCTTGCAAATGACAACGTTGACTGTGGCCTTAGCGAATATCGCATTTACGGTTTGAGCCAAAGGCCTTCGCAGATCAGCAACGCGCAGTCCCTGGCGTTCCGCGCTCGCTCCTCTTCCGTCACCGGCCCGCGCGCCAGCGCTTCGATCATGCCCACAAACAGCCGGCCGATCTGGTCTGCGGCAATATCGCGTCGGAACAGCAGGTTGTACTGCTCCTTGACAATGTTCTCGGCGATCCAGCGGGCCAGTTCGGCTTTGGTGACCACACACGCCGGAGGCTGGAAAAATCCGATTTCGGTCAGATCAGGGTCTTCGGCCAGGAAGTCCAGGATCTTCCGGACGCTCAGTCCGACACGCTCAATGACTGCGTCCGGGGCAATCTCAGCTTCGATCAGCAAGGTCCTGGTCAGCGCCTTCAGCCGGTCACGAAATTCGCCAACAAGCTCGTTGTAGGCGGCCTCCTTGCTTGTAAAGTAGCTGTAGAACGTCGGCTGACTGAGGCCACGCTCGCGCACGATATCGCTTACCTTCGTGTCGTGATAACCGCGGCGGGCAAAGGTGGCCGCGGCGCTTTTACGCAATCTTGACTTGGTCTGCTCGCCTTTGGAGGTCCGTCCGGTCGCGGTCTTTCCGTTCTTCGTTTCCATATGCGCCTCACTGCTGCAAGCATACCTGCATCCCATAAATGCGTCTTGCCAAGAGCGTCAAGTTGGCTAATTTCCGAAAAGCTACTCATGAATAGGTTTTGGTATGAGACTTCCACTCGCTTCCCTCGCCCTCGGGGCGTTCGCTATCGGCGTAACGGAATTTGCTCCGATGGGGCTTCTTCCGAACATCGCGGCTGACCTGCAGGTCTCCATCCCTTCCGCTGGCTTGCTGATCAGCGGCTACGCGGTCGGCGTCATGGTGGGCGCGCCGCTTGTTACGCTCCTTTTGAGTGCGCAGAAGCCCAAGACGTCCCTGATTGCCCTTATGATTCTGTTTGTCGTCGGCAACCTTCTGTCCGCAATCGCTCCCAGCTATGGCACGCTCCTGGCGGCGCGCGTCCTTACCAGCCTGTCCCATGGAGCATTTTTTGGTCTGGGAGCAATGGTTGCGGCTAAGCTGGTGCCGCCAGGGAAAGGGGCTTCCGCTGTAGCAACCATGTTCATGGGTCTCACCGTTGCGAATATCGGCGGTGTACCCGCCGCCACCTGGTTGGGTGTCGCACTCGGATGGCGGCTCGCGCTCGGGGCGACGGCCATTCTCGGTGCCGTTGCGGCAATTGGCCTTCTGCTTGCCCTGCCGGACGGCGAGCGTGGCCAACCGCCCTCGATCGTGCGCGATCTGAAGATACTTGCTCGCCCGACCGTTATCATGGCTCTTGCGACGACAGCTTTTAGCGCTGCTTCGATGTTCACCCTCTACACATACATCGCTCCGGTCTTGGGCGCCTTGACGCATGCGTCCTCGGGATTCGTAACAGCGATGCTGGTCATGATTGGCGTAGGCTTCACGATCGGAAACATGCTGAGCGGGCGTCTTGCCGATCGCGCCTTGCAGCCCACTCTGGTCGGCTTTCTGCTTGCCCTTGTGGTGGTGAACCTGGCATTCCCTCTTTTTGCGACGACCCAGGTGGGGGTCACCATTGCCCTTCTCATCTGGGGCGCGGTCACGTTTGGCGCGGCAACTCCGGCCCAAATGCGGGTTATGCAGGAGGCGCATGAGGCATCAGGCCTCGCCTCATCCGTCAACATCGGCGCCTTCAATCTGGGGAATGCGATCGGGGCGGCGATCGGTGGCGCAGTTCTAAACGCCGGACTTGGCTATGCCTGGATAGCACCGGTTGGCGGCGTCATGGGGCTGATCGCGGTCCTTGCCGCGCTCTCGAACGATCGGCGGCCCGTATTGCGTGACGAGGGCGCCAGCTGAATGGTCAACCTGATCGACGGCAGGTTGACACTGCGATGACCGCGATAGAAGGACAGGGCGCAGCACCGACCGTGAGAGAACCAGAGATTTTCGCCGTCGTTGAGAGCGATAACGGCTTTCTCAGTCTGCAACATCAACGAAATCCCGCGATTTGAAATTATTCACTGGAAGGCAGGCGGCGGTTTCGTTCTTTGAATGGTGCCTATGTCGCCTCGCCAACGGCGGCGGCGATGTAGTTCTTCACGGCGGTAGAGGTGGTCGTGCGGCTCCAAAGCAGGCTCATGGTCATCGGCGTGACCAGATCATCGACGGACAAGTAGCAAATGCCGGGGAGTGAAAGTTCGGTGATCGGCTTGGGCATCAGTGCCACACCAAGGCCCGCCGCGACGTACGTCGCCAGGTTGATGAGATTTCCGCTGCGGCGCAAGAAGCTGCTTTCAATGCTTTCGTGGATCCTTTGGACGTCGGCGGGGTCAAAATGTTCACCGCTATCGCCGTAGACCACAAAGGCTTCATTCGCAAGATCGGCCAGGCGCAGGTGCTTGCGGCCGGCAAGGGGATGCGTCGAGGAAACCGCAAGCATCCATGGCCATTCGCCAACGTATCGTCCCACGATGCCTTCGGGGAGAGCATCTAGGGACAGCGATGCATATCCAATATCGATCTCGCCTCGCATGATGGATTCCAGCACACTTCGCGTCGACATCTCCGTCAGCTTGATCTCGACGTCGGGTGCGTCGGAGCGGAACCGCTGGATGGTCGGCACGAGCAAACCTGCTATCGTCGCATTGGCTCCATAGCCAATTCGGACTTCGCCTCTTCGGCCGTTGGCCATATCGACGACCGACGTTACGGCATTTTCCAGATGCGCCAGTGTCTCGTAACAATCTTTCAGAAATCCCTCTCCCGCCGGCGTCAATTCGACGCGCCGGCGGGTACGGGATAGGAGAATGACCCCTAGAATAGTTTCGAGCGCCTTTATCTGGGCACTCAGGGCAGGTTGAACGAGATTCAAACGCAAAGCTGCCCTGCCGAAATGCAATTCCTCCGCCACCGCGATGAAGTAACGGACATGACGTAGTTCCAGTGATCGAATGATTAGGCCGGCCTTGTTCATAGTTGGACTTATAATTGAAAGTGATTAATCGAACCAGATAAACTATTGGAAAATGATCGCTCCGACGCTCATTGATAACTCACATTTTATAAATTGCGCTGGGAGCGGCAGATTGTGCAAAAGCAGGGAACCTCGGCAGATCTCGTTGATACCAAAACTCAACGTCCAATTGCGGGCGAGATAGGCGGCGTCCCGTCGCCACGACGGCGCGACTGGAGTTCTTTAGGCAGGCTTTTCGTGCCCCTCCTGGTGATCGTCGTCGTTGGCACCCTTGTCGCTGTTGCCACCGAAAACTGGGATCGCTGGACTGCGCAAGCAAGCGTTCAGTCGACCGACAATGCCTATATCCGCGCGGAACTTACGCGTTTGAGTGCGCGCGTCAGCGGAAATCTGAAGAGTGCACCGGTCCAGGATTTTGAACATGTCAAGGCGGGCCAATTGCTCATGGAGATCGATCCGTCGGACTATGAGGTGAAGGTTGCCCAGGCAAAAGCTTCGCTGGATTCCGCGGTGGCGCAGCTACAGAACCTCGCCAATCAAGAGCGATTGCAACATGCCGCAATCGATCAGGCAAATGCCCAATTCCAGGCGGCAAGCGTGACTGCCGAGCTCGCACGACAGGAGGCGGTGCGGCAGACCGCTCTCCTTCAAAGCGGCAGCGGGACCAAGCAGAAACAAGAACAGGCGGACGCGGAAAAGCAGCAAACGGCAGCGGCCGCGCAGGCATCGCAAGCATCCGTGGTGTCGGCTCGTGCGCAGCTTGACGTCGTCTCCGGCCAGCGCGCTCAACTGCAGGCGAGTGTCGATGCTGCAAAATCCAACCTCGACGCGGCGCAATTGAACTTGAGTTACACCAAGGTCGTGGCTCCCTTCGACGGAATAGTCAGTGAACGTCAGGTCCATGTCGGCGACTACATTTCCGTGGCCTCCAATCTCCTGACCGTCGTGCCGCTTCCGAACGTCTATGTCACCGCAAACTTCAAGGAGACACAGCTCGCACGGATGTCGGTCGGGCAAAGGGTAATCATCAAGGTCGACACCTTTCCTGGCCAGGTGTTCAGGGGCCATGTGGAGAGCCTGTCACCGGCCTCGGGATCGCAGTTCGCTCTGCTGCCAGCCGATAATGCCACCGGCAACTTCACAAAGGTGACGCAGCGCATTCCGGTGCGGATTGCGTTTGATGAAGACGCATCCGTGTTGGAGAAGCTTCGACCGGGAATGTCATCCGTCGTGGCGGTCCAAGTGGATAACGTCACAGGAGGCTGAGCTATGACGGCGAAGGTTCCTCCACTCGTCGCTCGTGCGCTCGGCGCGCAAACGCACCATCCCATATTTGCAGTCTGCGCAGTGCTGCTCGGACCTTTTATGGTGGGATTTCATTCGCGCCTCTTCAGCACGGGACTGGCCGACCTTAGAGGCGCATTCGACTTGAGTTTTGACGAAGGTGCCTGGCTCAATACGATTTCGACGGCGCCGCAAATGTTGGCTGCTCCCGCCGTCGCATGGCTTGCCGCAACGTTCGGCGTCCGTCGCGTTATGGTGCCGCCGGCTCTTTTGTACGCCATCGTCTCCGCAGTCATCCCAACTGTTACGGATTTTCGTGAACTTGCCGTGCTGCATTTCATCCACGGATTGCTGCTGGGCATATTCGTCCCCGCGACCCTTATGATCATATTTCGCAACCTGCCGCTCAAATGGTGGACTTCGGCGATTGCGATCTATGCGTTTCGCGCTGCCTTCACGACCAATGCAGGAACCGGCCTCCTGGATTTCTACATCCAGAACCTGGGATGGAAGGCCGTTTATTGGCAGGATGTCCTGTTGGCCCCGATCATGGCGATACTCGTTCTTCTCGGTTCTCCCCGCGAGGAGGTGAATCGCGGCCTGTTGGCCCAGGCCGATTGGGGAGGAATGTTGCTGCTCGGATGCGGCATGTCCCTTATTTTCGTGGGGCTGGACCAGGGAAACCGGCTCGACTGGCTGGAAAGCGGCTTCGTGCAATCCTGCCTGGCTGGCGGTGCTGTGCTGTTGCTTGCGTTTTTTATCAACGAAAGTCTTGTGAAGCAGCCTTGGGCTTCCGCGTCGGTACTCTATTCAAGAAATCTCATTCTCATACTCACCATTGCTCTCTTTTATCTGATCAGCAGTCTTTCCAACGCCGCTCTCATTCCCAATTTCCTGTCCACGGTTGCCTTGCTGCGGCCGCAACAGACGGGCGATATGTTGATCGTCTGGGCCTGCATTCCACTGCTTATCATGACGCCGATTTGCGTCTGGGCCTTGAATAGAATCGACGGACGTATCGTTCTCCTGATCGGCCTGACCTGTTTCGCACTTTCCGGATGGCTTGGTACTCGCGTAACGGCGGATTGGACGGCGGATAATTTCCGGCTTCTTGCTGTCCTTCAGGGATGTGGGCACATCCTCACCTTTCTGCCGATCATCGTGCTTGCGGTGGCGAATTCAAATCCCGCGAAATCGACGTCCTTTGCCGCCTACATACAGGTAATCCGATTGCTCGGGACGGAAATGGCACTGACCTTAATGACGACATTCCTGCGCAAGCAGGAGCAGATCCACTCTTTCCTGCTGACCATGGATGTCCCGACGGGCGCAGCTCTCACGACAGACAGGATTCTCCTTCTTACGAGGAAATTCGCGGCATTCGGACAAGGACTTGCGTCGTCACGGGCACTTTCGACCTTCAATCAGGCACTGCAAAAACAGTCGAATGTCCTCTCCTATATCGATGCATTTTGGATCACGTTCTTTGCGGCTATCGTCGCAATGCTGCTTCTGGCTTTCATGCGTCCGGCGCCTGCCGGTCCCTTCACGCCTCAAGGGAGACAGAACGCTCTCAAAGCTACACGCGAACAATCCAAGGCGGTCTGAGCACGAATTGCATTTCACCGTTACTGACCCGGCTACCCATCTCATGAGCCGTGCAGGAAATTCTTGATCGGATGAATAGGTTCACCGTTGTGCCGAACATATTTCGCGATCCGGTCGGCCAAGGCACGCCGTCACGGTCTCCCCATTCGCGGCCTCTCGCGCCCATGGAACTGCTCATTGAGCCACGAACATTGTGATTGGATAACGGGCATATGGATCGCTTAACGACAATGGAGATGTTCGTCAGAGTAGCGCAACTCGGCAGCTTTACCGCTACCGCGAAAGCGAGCGGCATCTCGACTGCAATGGTCAGCAAACATATCCAAGATCTCGAAAATCGCCTCGCCGCCAGATTGCTCGAGCGGACAACGCGCTCGGTCAAGCTTACCCCCAGAGGCCAGCTCTTTTATTCGCACTGCAAGAACCTGATCGAGCAGGTTGTGGAAGCCGAGCAGAGCGTCACACGCCCACCGGAGCCCTCCGGTGTCCTGCGTATTGGAGCACCAAAGGCGTTTGGCTCAATCGTTCTGATGCCAGAGATCCTGAGATTACTGAGCTTATTCCCGGAGCTGAAGGTGGCGCTCATCCTGCGAGACAATATCAGGGATCCGCGTGATGAGAATCTGGATATCGCCATATCCGCTAAAGCTCCGCGGGATGATGATATCGAAATGCTGACGATGCGGCCGCAGAGGAGAATCGTGTGCGCAAGTCCTTCATTTATTGACCAAGGCAATGATGTTTCATTTGAAAGCGATGGCGTATCGACTGATCAACATGCGGAAAGGGTACCGAATTTCACGGGTCGGTCCGGCGCACATCAATTGCTTGAAAGACTGGATCTCGAGGACGAAGAAGCATGCCTGCAAGCCGCCCTTCTAGGCGCAGGCGCCTTTGAACTGCATGAATTCCTGGCGTCTCAATATCTTCAGGATGGCAGGCTCCTGGCTCTCAGCAGAGAACCCCGCATCCGGACAACAAATCTCCTCCTCCTTTATGAGAAAGGCAGAATTCTTCTGGCGCGCGACAGGGCTTTCATCGACTTCGCCGTCGCGATCTAGGGCCGTGGGCGAACACTGCCGACATGCAGCAAATCGGAGCGGGTCACAAAGGCCAGGCCGGCAAGGAAGCCAAGTGCGATGAGGGGAGGAATAGTGTGCGACCACTCAGCGAATAGCATGACTGTGACCAATGCTCCCAGCATGGCCATGGATGCCATCGTAATCCCAAATATGCGGGTGCTCGGCATGAGCAAAAGAATGGCAGCCGAAATCTCCAGAGTCCCGACGAAATCGTGAAACCAGCTCGGATAACCCCAGCGCCGAAACTCCGCCGCTATCGACGCTGGTTCAAGAATGTTCAGGATCCTGCCGATCAAGAAGAAGCCGCTGCATATTCCGATCAGAGCCGTCGGAAGCCAACGAGTGACCATGAGCGTCCTTCTCCTGAACCGACATCACACTTAAACGCAACGAAACCGGCCGGCGTCTCGATTATTCATCGGGCTTTGCGAATTCGAGGCCGTATTTGGGGGCGGTCGCCACCATTTTTTCGATCTGCTCGGGGGTAACAACCGGCGGGCTCTTCTCGGAGAAGGTTCCTTCCGCCTGGCTGACTTCGATGAAAAAGTCGTCAAGTCCCGCCGGCACGGCCAGGATCAGCATCCGGGCCGGCGTTTGCCCAATATTCCTGAAGTAATGGAGCGAACCCTTCGGCAGGGTGATCCAGGTGCCTGGCCCCGCGACGTCCCGCTGTCCGTCGGCGAAGAGCTCCATCTCGCCTTCGAGAATGTAGAAGCATTCCTCTTCATGCGTATGCCGGTGCGGCGGTGGTCCGGCCTGGGGCGGAATAATCGCCTCCATGACGGTGTAGGCTCCACCGGTCTGCTGCCCGCTGGTTTTGATCGTGTAGATATCCCCTGCAACGCCGGTCGCTTGACCTTCGCCCGGTTTTACGATTCGTGCGCTCATACTGAGTCTCCTCTTTGTGCCGACAGTGA
Source organism: Rhizobium sp. AP16 (assembly GCF_000281735.1). Classification (NCBI taxonomy): domain Bacteria; kingdom Pseudomonadati; phylum Pseudomonadota; class Alphaproteobacteria; order Hyphomicrobiales; family Rhizobiaceae; genus Rhizobium; species Rhizobium sp. AP16. The sequence goes on from NZ_AJVM01000001.1 coordinate 275,257, forward strand.
TGTGTCGGTGAATGTCTAGCTGAAAAACCCGGTCAGCAGATCGGCTAGCTGCTTCGGCTGTTCTTCAGGAATCCAGTGGCCGCTGTGTTCGATAACTGCCGTCTCGACCTTGTCGGCCAATGGCCGCATGATGTGACCGACCTGATCGCCCATGCAATGATCGCCACCGATGGCGAGAACCGGCATGGTCAATTTGGTGCGAGCATTTTCCTGGTTGTTGCGTGCATCGATTGGAAACGCTCGATAATGCTCAAAGCTCGCGCGCAGCGCTCCGGGGGCACCCATGCGGTCCGCATACTCATTGATGTCGTCTTCGGTCACGGCATAAGTGTCGTAGGCGAGATGCCGAATGAAATGCCGTAGGAACATCTTCTCATGCCCCGCAACGAGCGTTTCCGCCACACCAGGAGCCATGAAGAAGCCGAAGTGCCAGAACTGCGGGAACAGGGCGGCATCGAACAGCGCTTCGAGACCCAATCCTGGAAGGCCAGCTTCAAGCACAGCGAGCCGGCGAACTTCAGCCGGATGTGAAGCCGCATATTCGTAAGCGACCATCATACCGATATCATGCCCGACCAGATTGATTTCACTGAAGCCGAGCTGTTGCACCAATTTCCGAATATCTTGGGCCACCGTACGCTTGTCATAGCCGCTGGTCGGCTTGTCCGAGTCGCCAAAGCCTCTCATGTCGGGGGCAATCACGGTAAAGCGTGAAGCCAGTGTGGGGATTATGTGGCGCCATTCGAGCCAGCTTTGCGGCCATCCGTGTAGCAGGACAAGGGGGTCGCCCGAGCCAGCCCTGACATAATGAAGGCGCACGCCATCGACCACCGCTGTGTGGTGGGTGAGATCTGTTTGTTGGGTCATGGAATACGAAATCTCCGAGGATTTAGGTGGCCATTGTGGCGCTGCTGAGTACCCGCGCGGATGAGTTTGCCATTGAGCGTTGCTCATTAATCAGTTCAGTCTTCCGCGCTGGGCGTTGACTGAAATATGGACTCGCCGGCACTTGAGATAAAGGCGGCAAACGGGAATACATTGATCCATCAGTGCAGCAATGCGCCAATTCCGACGCACGATATCGGCACCATCCCAGCCAGATGTATCAAGTCTATTGCCCCATTGATGGATCAGTCATTTCGTATTGTGGGGATTTATCGCGATTGAAAAATCGCCGATAACGCGCGGGGAAGATGCAGCGCGGGATAAGGCTTGCCTTTCACGTCTGCCGCCATCTTGAAAAATGCCGTTTTGGTAGAGGTCGAATTGGCCAGGGGTGCGCTAGCCATGTCTGTCGTTGCCACTCTTCGACGAACCTATCACGGTCGCCATTTTCGCGCTTGCGGTTTGCGGGACGGCGATGTGAAGGGATTGATCGACCCGTTCATCGGATTCGACAATGCATGGGTGAGCGCAGGAATGCTCTTGCCACATCCGCAAGCCTCGTTTGAGGCCGCCTCTTATTTGTTCCTCGATTCAGAAACGGGTATGCGCCACGGTAGCTCTCCGGATGACTTCGCCATTATTCGACCCGGTGGCCTTCTTTGGTCCATGGTCGGCACCGGCGAAAGCTGTGAGGAAGTCCCTCTAGAGACAGACAAGACGGTACACGCATTTCATGTCCTGATGCGGTCGCCTCATGAGCGCGCGAGCGCGCCTCCATTCACGTCCAGTCTCGAGCCGCAGGATGTTCCGGTTGTGCGATTGCCGGGCGCCAGGATACGCGTATTGCTGGGGCGATACGGAGTGGCGCGTTCCCCGTTGAAGGCGTCAACGGATGTGACATTACTGGATATCTCTCTCGCCGAAGGTAGCGAGTTGATTGTGCCGGTGCCCGCGGGGGAATGTGCTTTCGCCATGCCGATCTTCGGTGCCGTGGACGTGGATGGCAATCGATTTGATCACGGCGATCTGAAAATTCCGATCTTTCCGGCCCGCGCCGATCCGCAAAGGATCACTCTTCGGGCTATTCAACGACCCGCCAAGGTAGCGCTCTTTGGCGGGCGACCACTGCATCAATCCTATCCAAAGAACCAGGAGAAACACCATGTCTTATGAGAAATTTTCCGCCGACAATACTGCCATGCTTCTCATCGACCACCAGGTCGGCACTATGAGCTGGGCCAAATCCCTGCCTTTCGACGAACTCAAGCGCAACGCATTGATGCTTGCAAAGACCGCGAAGATCCTCGGCATACCCACTGTTTTGACGTCCAGCATGGAAGCATACGCACAAGGCCCGCTGCTTGCCGAACTGGAGACTATCCTGCCGAAAGAGTTTGCTGGGCGCATCCAGCGCCTGGGTATTGTAAACGCCATGGATGACGAGAACTTTGCCGCAGCGGTCAAGGCGACCGGCCGGAAGAAGCTGATTATAGCCGGTGTCACCAATGATGTATGCACGGTCTACCCGGCTCTTAGCCTGGTAAGAGACGGTTTTGAAGTGCAGGTTGTGGCCGATGCTGGCGCCTCGCCAACCAGGCTGGCTGACGATATTGCCCTGCGACGCATGGAGCACAACGGAGTCACCTTGACCAGCACGAACCAGTTGATCGCCGAACTGGCGGGGAGCTGGGCGACGCCGGAAGGTGGGCAGCTCGTCCAGGTTTTGATGGAAGCGCTCCAGCCGGAGTGATTGTTTTTCCGAACGGAACCACTGGCAAGCGATGGCGTATATCGCAGACGCCACGGTGAGGTCGCCGAACCCGTAATGAAGACAGGTAGAAGACCGGGGTTCACCAGCAGGAAAAGAAGATTACCCGTCCTGACATTTGCAATGGCGCCGCCATTGCCATCGATGGGTACTGTTGATTTGGGTCAAGGATAGTTTGCCTATCTTGCAGCCGTTGTCGTGTTCTCGCCGACGGCTGCCCCCAACCCCCTACGGCTTCAGGCTCTATTTCGGCAGGAGCAAAGGCGAATTCACAACACGCCGACGGGCGCAAGCCGACCGGCAAACCTCGTTGCGACAATTCTCTATGGAGCGGAGCGCGAAGCGGGCGGTACGCTTTTGCGATAAGAAATCAGTTCGCAGCCTAAAGGAAACCGGCTTTAAGCGCTTGAGTACACGACATCTTATCGCGGGCGCATGCCTTTGCTCCGACGTCTCATTCAGGTCCCATCGAATGAGACGGTACCTAAGAATTCTTCGTCCATCCGCCTATTGTCCGCTGATGGTTCCCGCTGTCGAGGCGGTAGCACCCCGGTCGACCAGAAAAGCCAGCAGCGTAGTTTCATCCCGCTCTACGCGGATCATTGGAAGATCCTCGCCCGATGTCGCGGCGGCGTCGCCGGTCTCCAGTTGCTCGCCGTCGATCGTCAATGCGCCGTCCATGACATAGAGCCAGGGATCCATGCCCGGTGCGGTGGGCACCCGCAGCTCATCACCTTTGGAAACAAGCGCGTCATAGACCTTGACATGCTGACGGAGCAAGAGCGGTGCGTCCGTTCCCTCAGGTCCCGCGATCAACTGCCATCCACCGGGAACAAGCCCCCCTGTGCGATCGAAAAACTGTACCTTGCCAGGCAGATCCGCCTCATATGGCCGGACGAAGATCTGCAGCATCTCGACCGCAACATAGGGGGTGGATTCCTCATGCCAAAAGCTGCGCCCGGCATTCATCAGCATCAACTTCTTGGCTGAGATGGGGACGCGGCCGCGGGCGGAGTCGATATGGACCATCGAACCGCGCCATAGATAGCTCAGGATCTCGTCGTTCTTGTGTTCGTGCAAGCCGACCACCGTGCCGACATCCAGATTGGCGTGGTCGATTACGCTCAGCGGGCCGAATGCGGGATCCGCGTCCGGCCCCATAATACTGCCCGGCCGGATCCGGCGGAGCGTGAAAGGGCCTTGCGTGAAGGATCGCGAGGCGTTCGCCCGCAGAATCTGGATCATCGTCTGTCTCCTCGTTTCCCCTCGGCCCGATTTGGCTCGGCCTCGAAGGAACCTCATCACCGGTTCCTTAAGCTCGACGAGGCTGGTCAAACGGGCGTTATCCGACTTTCCGCCGGGAGCGCGGGCTCTCTTGTTGTGTGCCCTGTTCGAGAAGGGGCGAAAGGGACAACACAGTCTTGCCGATGTGTTCGCCCATGACCTTGGCCGCAACATCCGTATCCCGGCTGAGACAGGCGTCGAGGAGGGCCTTGTGTTCCTTATCAATTTCGCGCGAGGGCCTGCGGTTGATGACGGCAAGGCGTCGATACCGCTCGTGTTGAGCGTAGAGGAGCTTCTGCAGGCGGAGCAGCCATGCCGAATCGCAAGCCGAGGTCAATGCTTCGTGAAAGTCGCGGTTGCGCTCCTCCCACTCGGAAAGCGACGAGGCGTCCGGAGACTCGGAGACACGGTGGTCTGCCTTCTGCAGGCGGTAATAGGCGGCAACGATGCGAGACTCCCAGGCTTCGTCGCCTGCCTCGATCGAACGCGACAAAGCCAGCGCCTCGATCATTTGACGTAGATCGGATAGCTCCTTGAGTTCCTGCGCACTGACCGGCGCCACGGTAAAGCCGCGCTGCCCTTCGAAGCTGACCAGATAGGCGGCGGATAAGCGTGCCAACGCCTCACGCAGAGGGCTGGCGCCAATATCGTAGCGCTCGACCAGATCTGCAACCTTCAACTTCTCGCCAGGCTTAAGTGCACCGGAGATGATATCATCTCGTACTCTTTGATAGGCTACGTCAGACATTGTCTTTGTGTTCATACCCGAATCCTGCATTGCGAAGCCACCTCCAGCTGCGAGATTAAGGATATTTCTCGATTTTTCATAGATTTTATTTTGATTGGCAAATATCGGTAAAGTCCGAAGTTCGATGCATTTGATTGGCTGATCATTCGACGGAATGTGGAACAGCGCGCCCTACGCGCGCTGTTGGCTGGCCAGCAAATCAAGCGCAACATCCACGATCATGTCTTCTTGTCCACCGACCATTCGCCGCCGTCCAAGTTCGACAAGGATGTCGCGAACATCGACGCCATAGGTCTTCGATGCGTTCTCGGCATGCCGCAGAAAGCTGGAATAGACACCGGCATAACCGATCGACAGGGTTTCCCTGTCGACCCGCACAGGGCGGTCCTGCAGTGGGCGTACGAGATCATCGGCCGCATCCATCAAAGCAAACAGGTTGCATCCGTGCTGCCATCCGAGCCTATCGGCGACGGCGGCGAACACCTCAATCGGCGTATTACCGGCGCCGGCGCCCATGCCGGCGAGTGATGCATCCACGCGGTAAGCGCCTTCCTCCACTCCAACGACGGCATTTGCCACGCCCAGAGAAAGGTTGTGATGCACATGTATTCCGACCTGCGTCTCCGGCTTGAGCGCCTGGCGCAGCGCCCGAACGCGCTCGCGCACGCCATCCATCGTGAGGGCGCCGGCAGAGTCCGTGACGTAGACGCAATGGGCACCATAGGCTTCCATCATCTGCGCCTGCTTCGCCAGCCCCTCAGGGCTATTCATATGCGCCATCATGAGGAAGCCGGCCACGTCGAGGTCGAGCGCGCGGGCGGCCTCGATGTGCTGCTTGGCCACATCGGCCTCGGTGCAATGGGTCGCGACGCGCACCGAGGCGACGCCAAGGGCGGCAGCGGCCTTGAGATCGTGAACCGTGCCGATCCCGGGCAACAGCAGCGTGGTGCACTTGGCGTGTTCAAGAACATCGGCGACGGCGGCGATCCACTCGACGTCCTGGTGCCTCCCAATACCGTAGTTGAAGCTCGATCCGGACAGGCCGTCGCCATGACCGATCTCGATGGCGGCGACCTTCGCCCGATCGAGCGCGCGTGCGATCGACGTTATGGCGTCGAGCCCGTACTGGTGCCTGATGGCATGCATGCCGTCGCGAAGCGTAACATCCTGAACATAGATAGAAGGCATCAGGCATTCTCCTCGATAAGGGTACGGGCGAAGCGCTCGGCCACCGCAAGAGCGGCCGAGGTCATGATGTCGAGATTGCCGGCATAGCTGGGCAGATAATGGCCCGCTCCCTCGACCTCCAGGAACACGGAGACCTTGAGAGCCGGCCCGTCCTCCTCGCCGCCAACAGCGCGGGCATCGCGCAGCGGCTCAAATTGCACTTCCTGCTTCAGCCGGTAGCCGGGAACATAGCCCCGTACGCGATCGATCATGTCATGGATCGATCGACGCACCGCGTCCTGGTCCTGCGTCAGCGCGAGGCAATAGACCGTATCGCGCATGATAAGGGGCGGCTCGGCCGGATTGAGAACGATGATGGCCTTGCCGCGCCGCGCGCCTCCGACGACCTCGATGGCCCGGGCGGTCGTCTCCGTGAATTCGTCAATGTTTGCGCGGGTGCCGGGACCAGCCGACCGCGAGGCGATCGAGGCGACAATCTCGGCATAGGGTACCGGAGCGACCCGAGCGACTGCCGCAACGATTGGGATCGTTGCCTGTCCACCGCATGTCACCATGTTGACGTTCACCGCATTGAGGTTCTCCTCGAGGTTAACGACCGGCACGATGTACGGACCGACTGCCGCCGGGGTGAGATCAATCGCCCTTTTGCCGTCCTGCCGTAGCTGTTCGGCATGGCGCTCGTGGGCCTTCGCGGAGGTAGCATCGAAGACGATGCCGATATCTTTGTAGATTGGGCTGCGCCGTAGACCGTCCAAACCTTCATGTGTGGTGAACACGCCGAGCCGACGCGCTCGTTCCAGCCCGTCCGAGGCGGGATCCACGCCGACCAGCGCACCCATTTCGATTCCGGATCCAGTCCGCAGGATCTTGATCATAAGGTCGGTGCCAATGTTGCCCGAACCGATAATTGCTGCCTTGATAGGTGTCATCGTCCTCTCCATGATTTTGTTACCGATCGGCCGACGGGCGCAAAAATGCTGCGAGCGCGCAGCAGGCCTCCTCCGCCACCGCCGCGTCTTCATCCGGCGTCGCGCCACCGACGCCGACCGCGCCAATCACCACATCATCGACAACGATGGGAATGCCGCCGGCAAGCGGCAAGGCTTCGGAAATCGATAGCAGACCGCTTGCTCCTGCAGCGACGGCTTCGGCAAGCTGTGCGGTTGTCCGTCGGAACAACGCTGCGGTGCGTGCCTTTGCGGTCGCCGTAACCGGACCTGCTGGCCCGACCTGCTCCATGCGTTTCAGGACCAGAAGATGGCCGCCGTCATCCACGACCGCGACAGTTACTGCAAGCCGTCTGCCGGTCGCAGCAGCGAGGGCGCGGTCGGCCGCCATCTCCGCGAGAACCAGGCTCAGCGCGGGCTTTGAAAGAAGGGAGGACATGGCTACGCCGCGCTCCGCTCGTATCCGAGAAATCCGGCCTGTTTGGCGGGATCGGGCCAGCATTCGCATACCGATCCGGTCAGCTGCGTGCGCAGACACAGGCTGGTCGGGCACCCGCAGACACGGATATCGGCCACACGGCCTGCTATAACCTTGGCAACCCAGTCCGGATCGGCAAACAGCGGGCGGGCAAGGCCGACCGCATCAGCTTCACCGGCGGCAAGAACCGTATCGATGGCCTCTGGCGTATCGATCCGACCGTTCGTGAAAACCGGAATGCCGACAGCTTTCTTGATGGCGGCGGTCGCACTGTGCTGGAAGAACGGTGTGTTCATGAGGCCGGCGTTCTCCGGGGCTTTCAGCGTCTCGAAAGTGGAGACCACCGGCATGATGAAATCGGCTCCCGCATCCTCAAGCAGCGGTGATAGCCGAATGGCTTCACTGACAGCCCAGCCACCCGGAGCAAGTTCGTCACTGATGAGGTGCACACCGACGATGAAGCTTGGTGCCACAACCGCGCGGACGCGGCGCAGAACCTCCATCAGGAGCCGGATCCTGTTCTCGAACGAGCCACCCCATTGATCCGTGCGCCGGTTCAAGCGCGGCGAGAGGAACGACGAGATCAGGAAGCCTTGCGCGGCATGGAGCTCGACGCCGTCGAAACCGGCTTGCTCGGCCGACAAAGCCGTCTCGACGAATTCGTCGATGCATTGCTTGATCTCGCCGGCGGTGATCTCGTCAGGGGTGACCACTCGGCCTGGAAGCAACGGGAAAGACACGGCCGAGGGGGCCAGCCGGCGGGCACTTTCGTAGACGTCCCAAGGGCCGGCATATCGGCCGGCATGGACGATTTGCATCACGGCCAAAGCACCGTGACGCTTGATCTCCGCTGCAACCGCCGCAAAGGCCGGAACCCGACGCCTGTCCGACAGCATCGGTTGATGCGGCATCTGACGTCCGGCAGTGCTGATGGCGACATTCTCGGTGATCACCATCCCGACACCGCCTTGTGCCCGCCGGCCATAATGTTCCACCATGGTCTGCAGGGGGATCCCCGCACTATCGGCATAACCAACCGACATCGGGGCGTGAACGATCCGATTGCGCATGGTTTTTCCCCCGATATTAAGAGGGCTCATCATCCGGTCGATAGAAACAGTCATGATATTCTCCTCCTCCCCAACCAGTCTCTAGTCGAGGAAATCCGATGGCGGTGCGACACCCCACAAGTTGGCTGCGTAGACGCCTGGCTTCCAGACCTTCGGCCGCTGCGGGCGATCCTCGTGCCATGGCCGTGGCTCGAAGTAGCCGAGTTCCTCGTCGTTGATCTGATCCAGTTCGGTGAACAGCTCGACGATCTGCCCGTCCGGATCGCGATGATAGGTGTAGATGTTATGGCCCATCCCGTGCCGGCCCGGTCCCCAGATCAAAGGATGACCGCTCCGGCCGAGGATATCGCTGGCCGACTGTATGTGGCTCCAGTCACGCAGCTCGAAGGCGATGTGGTGCATCTTCACCCGAGCGCCCCGGACAAAGTTCACGGTATGATGATCGGGTCCGCAGCGCAGGAAGGCGAAGAAATCACCCATCCAGTCCGATTCCCGGAATCCGAGAACCTTCACGTACCAATTAACGATCTGCTGGACGTCGTCCACATTGAACGCCAGATGGCCAAGCTTCAGCGGAGCGACCCCGCGCTCGGCATAATTCTGCTGCGCGAAATCCCGCTCGGCATAGGCTTCAATGGTGGTGCCTTTTGGATCCGAGAAGGAGAGGAGTGATCTGATGCCGGGCTCCGGATCGGAGCGCAATTCCGCCGAAACATCATGCCCGGCGAGCTGGCGGGCATAATCCTTGAGATCGGTTCCTGGAGCGACTTGGAACGACAGTTTGCTGCACCGGGCCTCATCGCCTCGTGTGAGCACGACGGAGTGGTGGTCCAGCGTGCTCGCCAGATAAGCGCGATCCTTCTCGCGGTCGGTCAATGTGAGGCCCAGGACCTCGGTATAATAGGCAATCTGACGCTCAAGGTCAGGTGTCTCAAAAGTAGCATGTCCAATTTTCTTTACACCAATCACGGTTCATCTCCTCCGTCTTGCGATTGTCACTTCATGTGGTTTTCGATGGCGCCAAGCCCCTCGATCTCCACACGGACGATGTCGCCCGTGCGGAGAGCCTCGCGCGGTTGCCGGCCGAAGCCGACGCCTGCCGGCGTGCCGGTTGCGATCACGTCCCCGGGCTCCAGCGTCATGATTTTTGTCAGATGAGCGATGATCTCACGCACACCGAAGATCATCTGGTTGGTATTGGAATCCTGTTTGACGACGCCGTTCACCAGGCAGCGGATCGCAAGATTCTGCGGATCCGGTACCAGAGATGCCGGCGTCAGCCAGGGCCCCGTCGGCTGAAAGCCGTCCCAGCCCTTCTGCATCACCCAATCGACGCCCACGAATGGTCGGCTTTCGATCCAGTCCCTAGCGGAAATATCATTGATCACCGTGTAACCGGCGATGATGTCAAGCGCCGTCTCTTGCGGGACATTCCGGGCACGTCGCCCGACAACGAATCCAAGTTCTGCTTCCCAGTCGATCATTTGCGGCCAATCCGGCACGGGCACGGCCTTGCCATGGCCGTTAAGGCTGCCCGCCGGGCGCATGAAGGCATAGGGAAAGGCTGGCAATTCCGCCACGCGCATCTCGGCAAGATGGTCGCGGTAGTTGGTGCCGATACAGACGACCTTTCCCGGGCGCTCGATCGGTGGCAGCCAGTCGATAGCAGCCTCTTCCACCGGCCGGACCTGCGGGTCAGGCAAGTGCACCAAAGCCTTCTGAAGCTCCGGGAAGAACTCCTCCCAATGTTCCAAAAGCTCATCCAGGGTTAGGTCGTGCCAACGCTCTCCTGCCAGGAGATCGGCCGCCCGGTAGATGCGGCCGTTGAGGGCAAGCAACAACATCTTGCTCCCGTCGATACGACCCGAGCCCAATTTCAACATGCTCATGAATCCTCCCTACGACGATTGTCACCCTCGTATAATGTGTAGATTATTCCAATTAAATCGACAGTCAATAAAAAATCGATATTTACAACATCGCCGATTTTTGCTTCCATAAGAGCACTCGCGGTTACCGAAGTCAGGAGGTGGTGACCGATGGGAGAGGAGGAAGTGGGCTCGCCCATTTCGATGAGGAGGAAAAAATGAACACAATCGCAACGCCGGCCCACCGACCTGGAACAAGGGAGCGCGCGCCCGACGCCTTGCCTTACGAGTGCATCATTCAGCAGATCGAGCGGATGCCGATAATCCATTGGCATGTGCGGGCGGCGATCGTTTTCAAAACGAGCGAACGGGCTCTCGAAGAAATCGCACCATAGAGGCTGCTAGGTGGATACCGGGCGCAGGCGCCGCACCACGAGAGCACAACGCTACACTCTGAAATCGAAGGGAAGGGTCTGCACCATGACCACCAGCGCTCAAGTACTCGACGTGACAAGGCACAAGCGTGTCCAAAACTTTATCGATGGGGCTGCCGTGACGGGCGGCGATCACAATACCTTCGAGAACATCAACCCGGCAACCGGCGAGGTCGTTTCGCTGATCGAGGAGGCTACGGCTGATGATGTCGATCGTGCCGTTTCCGCCGCAAGTCGCGCGCTCTCCGGACCCTGGGGGAAGCTAACCCATCACGAGCGGGCAAAGCTCCTGCATCGCGTTGCCGACGGCATAGAAGCCAGGTTCCAGGCTTTTCTGGATGCGGAGGTGGCAGACACTGGCAAACCCGTCGGGATGGCATCGCATTTGGACATTCCACGAGGTGCCGCAAATTTCAGAGCTTTCGCAGACATCCTGCATCATCACGCAGGCGAGTTTTTCACGATGGCGACCCCCGATGGCGGCGAGGCGATCAACTACACCATCCGGGCGCCCAAAGGCGTCATCGCGGTCGTATGTCCCTGGAACCTACCATTTCTGCTGATGACCTGGAAGGTCGCGCCGGCGCTGGCTTGCGGCAACACGGTCGTCGTCAAGCCCTCGGAGGAAACCCCGAGTACCGCTGCCTTGCTTGGCGAAGTCATGCGGGAGGCCGGCGTGCCGGACGGTGTCTACAATGTGGTGCACGGGTTCGGGCCGGACTCCGCTGGCGAATGGTTGACCCGACATCCAGGCGTGGATGCGATCACCTTCACGGGCGAGACGCGAACGGGCTCGGCCATCATGAAAGCCGCAGCTGACGGAGTGCGGCCGGTATCGTTTGAGCTCGGCGGTAAAAATGCCGGACTGATCTTCGCTGACTGCGATCTCGATAAGGCGGTGGAGCAGACGGCGCGCGCAACATTCCTCAATGCCGGGCAGATCTGCCTGCAAACCGAACGTGTCTACGTCGAGCGCCCGATATTCGACAGGTTCGTGGCGGGGTTAGCGCAAGCCGCTCAAAACCTTGTCGCGGGCGACCCACATGATCCGAAGACGACCTTCGGGCCGCTGATCAGCCTTGGACACCGGGATAAGGTGCTATCCTATTATGAGGCGGCGCGGCGGGACGGCGCCACGATCGTGACCGGCGGCACCGCGCTCGATATGCCGGGTTCGTTAAACGGTGGAGCCTGGGTTGCTCCGACCATTTGGACGGACCTGCCGCACACGTCATCCGTCATACGCGAAGAAATCTTTGGTCCCTGCGTTCATGTTGAGCCTTTCGACACCGAGGAAGAGGCGGTCATGCGCGCGAATGACACGGAGTATGGGCTCGCGGCCATGGTCTGGACGCGCGATCTCAGCCGCGCGCATCGCGTCGCCAAGCGACTGGAAGCCGGGATCGTCTGGGTCAACAGCTGGTTCCTGCGGGATCTTCGCACCGCGTTTGGCGGCTCGAAGCATTCCGGGATCGGACGCGAAGGCGGCCTGCACTCACTCGAATTCTACACAGAACTGAAGAACGTCTGCATCAGGCTTTGAAAATAGGAGGACACCATGCTGGCTGAGAACGCCTCAATTCAGAGGATCGCTGATGCGCTCCATCTTGCGGAGACCGAGACGTCGCCTATCGAGCCGATCCGACCGATCCTCGCCGCTGGCGATATCGAAGCTGCCTATGCGGTGCAGGATATCAACACAGAGCGGGCTCTTGTGTCCGGTCGGCGCCTCGTCGGACGCAAGATCGGCCTGACCGCCAAGTCCGTGCAGCGGCAGTTGGGTGTCGATCAACCTGATTTCGGCATGTTGTTCGCCGATATGGAAGTGGAGAATGGCGGCGAACTCCCGCACGCCAGGCTGATCGCGCCGAAAGTCGAAGCCGAGGTGGCCTTCGTCATCGGTCGAAATCTGGCCATTCCACAACCGACCGTCGCCGATGTGATACGCGCCGTGGAGTTCGTCCTGCCGGCCCTGGAGATCGTGGATAGCAGGATCGCGAACTGGGACATCCGGATCGTCGATACGGTTGCCGATAACGCGTCGTCGGGACGCTTTGTTCTCGGATCCGTGCCCAGGCTTCTGGCGGGGCTCGACCTTCGCCTTGCCGGCATGGTGCTGGAGCATAACGGCGAACCGGCATCGACTGGCGCTGGCGCTGCCTGCCTTGGACATCCCTTGGTGGCCCTGCAGTGGCTGGCGCGCAAGATGTTCGACGTCGGCAGACCGCTGCAGGAGGGAGATATCGTGCTTTCGGGCGCTCTCGGTCCAATGGTTCCGGCAACGCCCGATAGCGTATTCGAGGCGCGCGTCTCCGGGCTTGGAACGGTGGCGGTCACCTTTACCTCGTCTGACAGGAGAGCATAATATGTCGGTTGCAGAACATGCAGAACGTGTCGACACCGCAGCCCGCGAGGCCCGCGCCATAGCGCAATTTCCCGAGGGCTCCTTCGATACCGAGACGGCCTACGCGATCCAGGCCTCCTCCGTCGCAAACCGCCTCGAACGCGGAGAGAGACTGGTGGGGGTAAAGATGGGATTTACCAGCCGCGCCAAGATGGCCCAGATGGGCATCGATCAGATGATCTGGGGCCGTCTGACCTCGGGCATGCTGGTGGAGGAGGGAGGAGATGTGGATCTGGCACGCTACGTTCATCCCCGCGTCGAGCCGGAGGTCGCCTTTTTGATTGGCAAGCCGCTGACAGGACACGTCACGCCCGCCGAGGCGCAAGCGGCACTGTCCGGTGTGGCGCCTGCTTTGGAAATTATTGACAGCCGCTATGCTGATTTCCGCTTTTCGCTGCCCAATGTGATCGCCGACAATAGTTCGTCTTCCGGTTTCGTGGTCGGTCCCTGGAGCCCGCCGGATACTGACGTGTCAACGCTCGGGATGGTCATGAGCTTCAATGGTCAGGCCGTCGCGATCGGTTCTTCCGCCGCCATCCTCGGGCATCCGATCCGCTCGCTCGTGGCTGCTGCTGCCATGGCGGGAGAAGCCGGCATCACACTTGAGCCCGGATTTATCGTCCTCGCGGGCGGCGCTACTGCGGCGGAGCCGCTGCGCCCCGGAGTTCGGGTCTCCCTAGCCGTCGAACGGCTTGGATCCGTGTCATTCCGCGTCAGGGGGGCCAAGTAATGCCGATCGTCACGATAAAACTATTGGAAGGGCGCTCGCGAGAGCAGAAGACTGCTCTCATGCGGGAGGTTACAGCTGCGGTCGTGAACAGCCTGGGTGTGGCCCCGCCAGCTGTCCGCGTCCTCCTTGAGGAAGTTTCGCCGGAGCACTGGAGTGTCGGCGGCATCAGCAAGGCCGAGCCCGTATCCGGTGGCGGGGTCACCCCTCCAACAGGAGATGTGCGATGATAGCCATAGAGCAACTTAGATACGTCCGCCTTGGAACGCGGGATCTCGCTGGAGCCGCCGACTTCGCCCAGCGCATTCTCGGCCTGCAATTGGTCGAGCGCACATCCGAGGCGGCTTATTTCCGCTCCGACTACCGCGATCATACTCTCGTCTATCACCATGGCGATCCCGCCGAACAGGCCATTGGCTTTGAGGTGCGGGATACGGAGACCCTTGAGCAAGCGTTGGCTGTGTTGAAGGATCGCGGCCTTGAGGCCGAAGAGGGAACGGCAGAGGGATGCCTCCTGCGCAAGGTCAAGGCCTATGGATCGTTCCGTGATGCGAGCGGCAATCTGATCGAACTTGTGGTGAGACCGCTTCACTCCGGCTGGCGTTATCACGCACCACGGGACGCGGGCGTGACCGGTCTTGCGGAGGTCGCTTTGCGGGGTGTTGCCGATGGCACCGGCGAGCGACTGTGGACCGAGCTGTTTTCAGGCCGCGTCAGCGACCGGGTAGGCGATACGGCCTATATCCGTTTCGACGATGCTCACCACCGGCTCGCCGTGTACCCTACCGACACGCCGGGCATCCTGGCGATCGAGTTCGGTGTCGAGAACGTCGATTTGATCATGCAGAACTCCTACTATCTGCAGGCCAACCAGGTGAGGATCATGCATGGCCCCGGTCGGCGTCCGACCTCCAACCAGGTCTTCGTGACCTTCCAGGGACCGGATGGAGTCTACTTCTCCTATGTGGCGGAAGGCGACCGTATCGAGGATGAGGACCGCCACCGGCCGCGTCAGTTTCCACGACAACCACTTTCCTTCTGTGCCTGGGGAAGCCACAGCGAAGTGCCTGAGTTCAACTGAAGCGCCTGAACCCGTGTCTATACGGGAGAGGCGGAGGAGCAATGAGGAGAGCGGCCGGAGCAAAGCCGCTGCAACCAGGAGGATCAACCGATGATCAATCTACAGGATGTCGCCTACGTCCGGCTCGGAACGCGCGATCTTGAGGGAGCCACCACCTTTGCGACCAAGTTTCTCGGCTTGGAAGTGGCTGAGCGAACCGCCAAGTCGGTCTACTTCAAGTCGGACGAACGGGAGCATACGCTCTGCTACACAGAGGGCGATCCCGCAGAACAGGCAGCGGCTTTCGAAGTGCGCGACCGATCCGATCTTGACGAGGCAGGCACGATCTTGGAGCGCCTGGGGCATGAGGTGCGGCGTGGAACGAGCGAGGAAGCGGAGTTGCGCAAGGCCTCCGATTTCATCGCGTTCCGCGATCCCACCGGCAATCCCATAGAACTCGTCTGGCGGCCCGCCTATAGCGGCAAGCGCTATCATGGTACCCGCGACGCCGGCATTACAAGCTTCAGCCACATCGGCTTGTGCACCACCGATCCCGCGCGCGACGAGCTATTCTGGACGCAGGTCTGCAATGCTCGCGTCAGTGACCGGATCGGGGATGCCCCACTCCTGCGCATCGATGAGGTTCATCACTCGATCGCCCTGTTCCCAACAAACCGGTCGGGGATCCAGCACATCAACCACCAGGTGGAGACCGGCGACGACATCATGCGGTCCTTCCATTTCCTGCGCGATCGCCAGGTGAACATGGTATTCGGGCCAGGGAAGCATCCGACATCGTCCGCCAAGTTCCTGTACTTCGAAGGGCCTGATGGCATGGTGTTCGAATACTCCTCGGGCGTCCGCTCCATCGCCGATGAGTTGCTTTACCGGGAACGGCAGTTCCCGTTCGAAGCCAAGGGCTTTTGCCAATGGGGCGCCAAGCCCGAAATCCGGGAGTTCAAATGACCGTGGACCCAGCGATCGCGGCTGCCTGGATCAGGGTGGCGGGCAGGGCTCTCGCGCGAAGCGGCCTGGTCCACGCCTACGGCCATTGCAGCGTCCGCCTCGATACGGGCACCATCATGGTGTCGCCGGCAAAACCGCTCGGCCTCGTTGCCGCTGGTGAGGAGTGCTCCATCGTCGCCCTCGAAGGCCCGCTACCAGACCATATTCTCGGGGAAGTCCGGATCCACCGCGAGATCTATCGGCGAAGGGTCGATGTAAACGGTGTGGTGCGGTCGATGCCGCCGAATGTCATGAGCCTCGGCACCTTGGCTCGCACAGCAAGGGCGAGACACGGGTTCGGCAGCTACTTCTATCCGGCCCCGCCGCTTTGGAACGATCCGCAACTCTTGCGGTCGGATGAGCAGGCTGCAGCGCTTGCGGAACAACTGGGTTCGGCCCCCGGCATCGCAATGCGGGGCAACGGCTTTGTCGCCGTGGGTCAAAGCCTTGCGCAGGCGGTGGTGCTGACCTGGTATGCCGAGGATGCGGCGCGGGTGGAGCTCGATTGCCTCAAGGCTTTGCCCGAGGAGCATCACAGGCTCCTCACCCGCGAAGAGGCACTCCAGCGAGCATCATGGTCCGGACGGATCCTCGAGCGCATGTGGGACTATCTTTCCGCCGGCGATCCTGAGCTGACGACACTTGATGCTCCGGCCAGCAAGACGCATCCGGGGGTCACTTCGTGAGCACCATTCCAGCACCGATCATGGCGAAGGTGTCGCGCCGCCTGCTTCCCTTCCTGTTCCTGTTGTTCCTGGTCAACTTCCTCGACCGCGTGAACGTCGGCTTCGCCGCCTTGCAGATGAACCAGCAACTCGGCTTCAGTCCGCAGGTGTTCGGTTTCGGCGCAGGGATATTCTTCCTGGGCTACACCGTGCTGGAGGTGCCAAGCAATATCGTGCTGCGGCGCGTTGGAGCACGGCTCTGGCTCTCGCGCATCTCCCTGTCCTGGGGACTGGTGGCGATGGCCACGGCGCTGGTGCAGGGGCCATTGTCGTTCTATGTCCTGCGTTTCCTGTTGGGTGTGGCGGAGGCGGGGTTCGTCCCGGGGCTACTGTACTATCTCTCCCTTTGGTATCCGCCGGAGCAACGGGCGCAGGCGATTGCCCGTGTCTGGCTTGCGACGGCCGCTGCCATCGTGCTTGGTTCACCTTTGTCGGCCGCACTGATGACGCTGGACGGCGTATTGGGTCTGCCGGGCTGGAAGTGGATCTTCCTGATCGAGGGCGCCCCCGCCGTCCTGCTTGGCATCCTCGGGTTCCGTGTCCTGACCAATTCGCCCGAAACGGCGGCATGGCTCGAGCCCGAAGAACGGACGGCCCTTGCCGCAAGTTTGACCGCCGGACAGGGGCAGGCCGCTTCGCACAAGGTCTCTGGCTTGGTAGCTGGGCTGCGGAGCCCGATGGTCTGGTCCCTGTCATTGGTGTTCTTTTGCATGGGCATCGGCTTCTTCGGCGTGACGATCTGGTTGCCTCAGATCGTCAAGCAACTCTCAGGTCTGTCGAACATCGAGGTCAGTCTGGTCACGACCATTCCCTTCGCTTTCGCTGCGGCCGGGATGGTTCTGAATGCGCGCCATTCCGACCGAACCGGAGAGCGCCGATGGCATCTTGTCATTCCGTTGCTGGTGGGAGCAATCGGTCTCGGTGGGAGCGCTCTTGTGCCCGAGCCGCTGTCCGCATTCGCCCTGCTGTGCCTCGCCGCTGCCGGCCTCTGGAGCGCGATCGGTGTGTTCTGGGCGCTTCCGGCAAATTTGCTGACAGGCGCTGCGGCGGCCGCTGGTCTCGCGCTCATCAATGCCATTGGCGGGATCTCCGGTTTTGTCGCGCCATACGGGATCGGCCTCCTGCGTGGGATCACGCCCAGCTTCTCGGCCGCTCTGCTGTGCATGTCTGCCAGCCTAATGGCTGCAGCCGTGCTCGCAGCCCTGCTGGGCCGTCAGCAGTCCGCTCTTCTGAGCAACAGCGAGCAAAAGGTCGCATAATTGCCTGACGGACCTGCACTCAGGTCTCCTGCCAAAAATGCGCCACGGCGGCTTGCGTGTGGAACAGCTTTGAACAGGCTCTCACACGCTCTCGGTGATTGTTGCAGCTACTGCGGTGCGGTCCCATCCGCACTTCATTGAGGAATGGTGCGTCTTATCCCAACCGAATCGAGTGCCTGGACAAGCGTCTCCCGGCACCTCACCGCGATGTCGTCCGCGGACATCGCATCAAACTCACAAGAGAAGACTTCAGGCCCAACCCGGCGAAGACCGCCGATATCTTTCAGCGTTTGCAGGATCGCGGAAATCGGAAATTCACCCGCTCCCGGAGGAACGCGGTCCTCAAGGCAATCCTGAAATTTGGATCGGTGCGCCGGCACATGCGCCAGACCGTCTGCGAGCTGGACGCACGAAATCTTGTCACCAGGAATGGTCCGCAGCAGCTCAAATGGCAAACCGCTTCGCACGAAGTGCCAGAAATCAAAGGTCAGTCCACTGTTCTTTCGATCGGCATTGCGCACGATGGTCCATGCGGTGGCGAGATCGGGAATGGCCCAGTCCAGTGGAATGAACTCAAGATCACATCGTATTCCATAGTCTGCCGCGCGGTCGCAGAGCGCTGCAAAATCCCCCGTCATTTCGTCAACCGACATGCTGCCATGTGGAGCGACGGTCATCGCCGTCAGCGACTCCACCTTGAGTGTGCTTGCTATGCGAAGAAAGTCATCGACCGAAAAGCTGAAGAACGCGAGCGGCATCCCTCCACCGATGATGTTCTCCGGCTTCCATTGCCGACACCATCTACATAAAGGGTCCAAGTGTGAAATACCGATGCCGGAGTCGGCGGCGAGCTGCAACATGTCTTCGCTGGAAAAACCCTCCAGCAGGCTTTGAATGTATTTGAGCGGTGTCGTGGAGAGCTTGTCGAAGCCGGCGGTCTTGGTGGCGCGGATCTGTTCCCGGAGAGACAGGGATCGCACAGTGCCTTCCCACATTATCGTTTCAGGAAATGCCGTCATGTGTAATCTCCAGGACCTTGGTTGCAGATCCCGCCAGCAGCGTATGCAAAGCGCGCTTGACGGACAGGTTTAGTGCGGCGAGTGAAGGCGCAGTTCAACCGCCGCTACCGAAAAACTCGACCAGCTGCGACGCGACAAAATCCGGTCTTTCCTCCCCGATCCAATGACCACAGCGTTCGATGACGCCTCCTGTGACATCGGTCGCTGCCATATCGAGGCATTGTTTGGTTAGCGGACCGAGACAAGCCTCTCCCGCCCAGGCAGAGACCGGGATCGTCAATTTGTGCTGCTTGTGCTGCGCGTTTTGTGCCGCCGATGTGAAATAGCTCTGGTAATATTGCAGACCGGCCCGGAGGGCCCCGACATTGGTCATTGCCTGCACATATTCCTCCGTTTCCGTGGAGGTGATTGCTGAGGGATCGTAGGCGTAGGTCTGGAAGAACCAACGAAGATAGAGGTCTTCCCGGCCCGAGATCAGTGTGAAAGGAATGTCCGGAACCGACTGGAAGCCCATGTGCCAAAGGAAATTGCCATTCGGCTGGGGCGTCATCGCCTCCTCCATAATGCCAAAGCCAGGCAACACCATCTCGAATATGGCGAGCTTGCGCACCTGTTGTTGGAACTGTGCAGCATAGGAATAGGCGACCGCTGCGCCCCAGTCATGCCCGGCCAAAAAGATGCGCTCGAATCCGAGCGATCCAACCAGTTCACGGATATCATCGGCAACATTGTTGGTGTCATAGCCCGCCTCGGCTTTCGAGGTGGCGCCAAACCCACGCATATCAGGAGCTATCACGGTGAAATGGTCGGACAGTACCGGGATGATCCGCTTCCAGCTGGCCCAGTTCTGGGGCCAACCGTGCAGTAGCACCAGCGGCTCACCCTTGCCGGCGCGGACATAGTGCATCCGGATATCCTTGACCCTCACTGTATGGTGTTCGAATGAGGTGCTCATGCTTCAATCCTCCCTGGGTGTCAAAGCTGACGATGCCGCCCGCGCATTCCGTTCCTGTTCTTGGGAACGCCTGCTGCATCAGCAAGCGTGTTTTCCTTTCCGGTGCGCATCGTGAGAATTGCAAGGAGGCGGAGGACCATGATCTTCCGCCTCCCTGATCTCACCAGGCGCGAACGCCGCCGTCGACCGCGATGTCGGCACCTGTGACGTAGCTCGCATCATCGCTCGCCAGGAACGCGACCACGCTTGCGATCTCTTCGGGCTGACCCATGCGATTCATCATCGCGCGGCCGAGCTGAACGCGGCACCATTCCGGATTTTCCAGGATGAAGCGCGTCTGGTTCGTCTCGATCGTGCCGGGCGACACCGAATTGGCGCGAATGCCGTGTTTGCGGCCTTCCATCGCCAGGTGACGTGTCATCGAGAGCACGCCGCCTTTGGCTGCGGAATGGGCAAGGCCGGGGAGCAGCTCTATCCCCGCCCAGGCGGAGAGCGAGGCTGTGTTGATAATCGCGCCTTTGCGCTTTGTGAGTTCGGGCCAGGCTGCGCGGGTGAGCAGGAAGACGAGATCGAGCTCTTGGTTGATCGTCTTATACCAAGTGTCGTCGTCCATCTCCTCGATCCAGGCGAAGTAGGCCATGGCGCCATTGTTGAATAGCACGTCGATCCCGCCGAAACGCTCGACTGCCGTTTTCACCAGCCGCTCGCATTCCTCTTTCTTGGTGAGGTCGGCCGGATGAACGGAGATCATGGTGCCTCCGGCCTCCTGCACCAGACGCACAGTTTCTTCGGCACCGACCGGCGCGATGTCGCAGCCGACGATGTTGGCACCCTCGGATGCGAAGCGCAGACAGGTGGCGCGGCCGATACTGCCGCCAGAGCCGGTTACGATGCAGGTCTTGCCAGCTAGCCGTTTGGTCAGGTCCACCATGTCAGGCGCCCTTCTCGTACATTGGTGCCATGTCGATGTAGATCCACAGCCGATCGATCTTGCCCGGCGCGACCCGGCGCAGATGGCTCGCGACCGGCAGCGCCGTCTCACTCCCATCATGGTGGATGTAGGTGATCACGCCGACCTGCACAGCCATGTCATCAAGCTGCACCAATTCCTCCCGCCTGTGGCGCATGCCGCGGATAGTCGACCAGAAGTTTCGAAACAGCTCTTCCGCAGTCGACTTGCCGATGACCGGCGGCGCGTTTCCGAAACGAATCTCGACGTCGTTCGAGAACCAGCCAGCCAGTTTTTCGATCTGAAAGCTGTCGGCATCTCGAAAGAAATCAGCGACCCAGTCGTCGTGTCGAGCGGCAACGGCCGCCACGGGGTTAAGCGCTTCTGTCGCTGCACTGCTATCTCCCGGTCTCATAGCTTGCCCTCCTTCACCAGTTCGCGCACCTTTTGGAGCGTTGCGTTGACAGCGTTGACATAGGCTTGCCGCATGCTCTCTCCTTTTGCGCGTTCTTCGGGCGAACCGGGTTCGGTCCCAGGGTAGGGGAGACTGAAAGTGAAGGTGAGCAGCAGGCCCTTGTCGCTCTCGCTGATCGTGTTCTGGATAAAGCCGCCAGTGCCAACCCGTTCAAACTGCACCTGCACGGGCGCATGGAGCGTGATGAACTCCTTGAAGTTGTCTCCGGCGAAGGTGACCTCTCGCAAGAGGGTGTTGCCCTTGCGCTCGACCACCTCACATCGGGACATGCCGGGTACGAACGGGAGTGCGTTCTCCGCCTTCATCTCCAGGCCCCTCCAGGCCTGTTCGGCGTTCAAGATGGGAGATGCTCCCTGGGGGTTCACTTCCATGGCGTAGGATAATGTGTACATGAAGCCTCCTCGCTTCGGTCAGATCGATAGATAACCACCATCAACCGCGACGGCGGCGCCGTTCATGAAGGATGCATCGTCGGAGAGTAGCCATTTGACGCTCTCGCCGATTTCGGACGGCTCTCCGAAACGACCCATCGAGTGGCGCGTGCGCAGTCGCTCGAACATGGCCGTGAAGTTCGGATCTTCGCTCAGGCGTGCGATCATCGGGGTACGGGTGACGCCGGGCAGTACCGCGTTCACGCGAATACCATGAAAGCCGTAATCCGCTCCCGCGGCGCGTGTCAGGCCGATGACGCCATGCTTTGCCGCGCAATATTCCGAGGCTCCGGCCATACCGATCTGGCCGAGGGAGGAGGCGGTGTTGACGATCGAGCCACCTCCCGTCTCCAGCATCGCCTTGACCTGATGTTTTACGCAAAGGAAGACCGCGGTGAGATCGATGTCGATGGCGCGCTGCCATTCCGCCAGGCTGAGGTCGGCGAGTGGCTTGTTGCGCTGCTCGACGCCGGCATTGTTGAATGCACCGTCAAGGCGGCCATAGATGGCGATCGCCTTGGCCACCAGGGCGGCAATCGCGTCCTCGGAGGCTAGATCAGCGGCAACGAAGACGGCCTCGCCACCGGCTTCTCTAGCTATCCGAGCGGTCTCCTCGCCGCTTTCCTGAGCCACGTCGCTGACGATCAAGCGCGCTCCTGCAGCGGCCAGCACCGAACATGTCGCCCGTCCGATACCTCCACCCGCACCGGTCACTATAATCGACTTGCCATCAAGGATGCCCATCAGAGCCTCCCATTCGCAGCTTGGGCGCCGGCGAAGTATCGCGCAACTGGAAAGATAGGCGCTGTTACAGAAGCTCTGTTGGTAAGGTTATGCTGCCAGCCGTCGGGGCTGATCAATGCCAGGATTGTCTCCGCAGCGGCGTTTCGCGGCTCCAGAATCCCACGCGCAACACGAATGGCGACGGCGAAGCGCCGATCCAAATCAGTCATATTCTCCTCCCTTTTGCGAACGTAAAACCCACATGACGGCGCCACAAATAGCGTCCCGAGTGAATTCACGCTGGCAGATAATAACTGTAAAAGTGACTTTATCGATTGTCAACGTAATTAGTATATTTTAGTTTTTATCGATTTTTTTCGTAATAGCGATGACGATCGCGAAGCTGGATCTCTGCATTCAAGGGATGCTCCCAGGAGAGCGATCCGGCTGCCGTGTGGGCTCGGCAGTGAATGGTAGTCGGCCGTCGTTTTGAACAGGGCAACATCCAGATAGGCGAGATTGAACGTATTCGGCTGCCGGTCGGGACCTGCACAGATCGGAATAAATAGACTAAATGGGAAATGATTGATCCATTTGTGAGGTAATAAGGTGGAATTTCTGAATGACATGGCTCTGTTCGTCGAAGTCGTGAAAGCAAAGAGCTTTCGTGGAGCTGCGGAAGTCACCAGTGTCCCGAACTCCACTTTGTCGCGTCGCATCAGTGCCCTGGAGAAAGCGATCGGACTGCGGCTGTTGCATAGGACAACCCGGCGGATCGAGCTGACGGAGGCCGGCCTGATTTACTTCGAACGCTGCAAGCGTATCGTTGACGAAGCACGGCTGGCGCACGAGCAACTCGGCGAGATACTGGCTCAGCCGAGCGGCTTGCTTCGGGTCTCCCTGCCGGTGGATTTTGCAAACACCTATCTAGCACCGCTGATCGCCGAATTCGCCGACCTTTATCCGGGGATCAACTTCGAGTTCGATCTGACGCCGAGAAGGGTCGATCTGGTTTCGGAACCTTTCGACGTTGCCATTCGCATGGGAGAACCCGAGCCATCCCATATGATCGCACGGCCACTTGCCCGTCTTTCTCCGCATCTCTTCGCGTCCCCGCGATATCTGGAGCTTAACGGAGAACCGAAGAAGCCCTCGGATCTCCTCAACCATCAATGCCTGTGCATGCTAAAAACCAAGGTGTGGACGTTGAGCAATGGGACTGACACCGATGAGGCCACCATTGGCGGTCGGTTCCGGCTGAACAGCATAGGAATGATCCGACGTCTCGCTTCGCTCGACATGGGCATTGCGATGCTTCCGGACGAGATCGTCTCCGATGAATTGGCCAGCAACAGGCTGCGGCGCGTTCTTCCCGGCTGGTGCGGCGCGCCCACGCCCGTCTATGCGATCACCGAGACCAGATTGCTCCCTGCAAAGACACAGCGATTTATCGAGTTCCTGAAAGAGCGGCTGAAATAGAATCGCCCCGCTCGCGATTGGCAGCGAGCGGGGCGGATAAATTGTTCGGGAGTTTTTCGAAATTAGTTGCGGACGTTGCCGCCGTCCGCCACGATCGTCTGGCCCGTCACGAACGCCGAATCCTGCGAGCATAGGAACGAAACGACACCGACGATGTCTGAGGGTTCGATGACCCGCGGGATAGCCTGGACTTTGGGCAGGTAGTCGAAGATTTCCTCGTTCTCGCCGCGCATCGACTTCGTGTTGGTCAGCCCTGGCGCGATCACGTTGACGGTGATGCCGGATGCGCCGACTTCGCCAGCCAGAGCCCGCGTAAAGCCGATGACGCCGCCCTTACTTGCGACGTAAGAGGACATCTGGGTGGTATTGAGCCAGTAGGTCGTGCTGGCGACGTTGACGATCCGACCGAAGCCGCGCTCAACCATGCCCGGCACGAACGCCTTGCACATCAGGAACGGTCCGTCGAGGTTGACGCTGATGACCTTGCGCCAGAGATCATAATCCGTTTCGGCGAACGACTTCCATGGATAGATTCCCGCGTTGTTGACGAGGGCGGTAACGGGCGGGAGGGTCTTTGCGACCTCGGTGGCGAATTCCGCCGTCGAGATGGGCGAGGTCACGTCGACCTTGGCCGAAAAGAACTTGCGTCCCGCGGCCTCTACCATCGCCTTTGTTTCCGATGCATCGCCGACGTCGGCGACCGCGATATCGAAGCCATCGGCGGCAAGCCTCCGGGCATAGGCTTGACCGATGCCGTTGGCGGCTCCGGTGACGACGGCGGTTCCCTTGGACATGCTACAGTCTCCATTTGCAGATCGAGGTTCAAACTAGCCTTCCAGGCAACGACATCATGGTTTCGTCGGTGGAAGTCTTTGGCCCATGATACAAAAGATTGGCTGCTGCCGGTGCGGATTAAAGAGCCATCATTGGGAATAACTGCTCCATATTTGGAGCAGTTATTCCCAGGCTAAGGAGGTAGAGACGGTTACGGGTGAGGGGACGTCCGGCAAGTGCTCAACCGCTTATGGTTCCTTCGCGCGAAAACGCGGCGCGCCGGTCAATGAGAAAGAGAACGAGATCCGTTTCTGTGGTCGCGGTCACATCGGGCGCGGCTTCATCCGCGCTGATCGTCAGCGCCGTATGGGTTTCGGCCTCCTGATGGCCCACCAGCACGCTGCCGCGAAAGACATAGAGCCAACGATCGAACCCGGGCATTGATGGCAGGCTGATGCTTTTGCCGGCCGACAGGTGCGTATCGTAGAGATAGATGGCCTGGCGAACGAAACTCGGTGCTGCCGATCCGACAGGCCCGGTCAGAAGCCGCCATTGATCGGTCCGCGCTGTCTCGTCCAGGCTGACAAACTGAACTCCAGGCTCCATGTCCGCCGTCTCGGGTCGAACGAAGATCTGCAGCATTTCAATCTGATCCTTGCCGACGACCTCTTCCTCGTGAGAAAAGCCGCTGCCGGCATTCATGACCATCAGCCGACCGGGCGAGATGACCTCGCTCTGGCCAGCCGAGTCCGTGTGCTCCATGTTGCCTGAGCGCAGATAGCTGATGATCTCGTCGTTGCGATGCTCATGCATCCTGACGACGAGGCCGGGCTGCAGCCGAGCATGGTCGACAATTCCAAGCCCGCCAAAGCCTGCGTCATCCCGTTGCCGCAGGGAAATGCCTGGGCGGATTCGGCGAAGTTGGAACGGGCCTTGCGCTCTCACCAGATGCGTTTCGGGTGATACGACGCCAATCCCCTTGATGGGAGCTACTTCTAAGGTCATGTTCTTTACTCCTTGCTTTGGGCGGGCTGGATATAGGTTACGAGATCGGCGGAAGCACTTCGGTGAACAGCAGCTGGATGAGCTTCTGGCCGTTCGGCGTGCCCCAGTTCTGGGCAAGTTCCGCGATCATGGTGTTGGTTGCGGTCAGGATGACGCCGCCGTCCTGCATACGCCGGCGGGACATGTCTTCGGACAGTTCGTAAGGCGAACCCGAAGCGTCCATGACGGCCTGTACTTCGTAACCTTCGGCGACGGCATCGATTGCCGGGAAGACGAGGCAGACGTCGGTTGTGACGCCAGCCATGATCAGGTTCTTGCGTCCCGTCGCTTCCACCGCGGCCTTGAAGTTAGAGTCGGTCCAGGCATTGACGATGCCTTCGCGTTTGACGCGCTTTTCGAAAGCCTCGGGCAGGATTTCCTGCAGTTCCGGCAGAAGCGGCCCCTGCAGGCGATCTTCCTGGCTGGAGGTGAGCACGGTCGGGATGCCAAGAATGCTGGCGGCCTTGGCGAGCGCCAGCGACATGCGCTTGGCCTGCTCGACATCGATGTTCTTGATGAGCTTCATCGTGCCGACCTGATGATCGATCAGCAGAAGTGCGGAATTCTCGGCTGTGAATTTTGTGGTCATAATTAATCTCCTCGGTGCGTTGTGAGCTTTGTTGCTCGCCGTGGAAAATATGGATGGAACGGAATGCTAGCTAGACTTGATTTTTGCGGTGCTTATGCTCCATAAATGGAACATGAAAACATTCGACGATTTTGATGGGTTGGCGCTGTTCATTCGTATTGCGCAGGCCGGCGGACTGGCCTCGGCCGAACGCGCGACGGGCATCCCGAAGGCCACACTCTCCCGCCGGCTATCGGTGCTAGAGGAAAGCTTGAACGTCAGGCTTGTGCGTCGAACGAAGAAGGGAGTGGTGCTCACGGAGCAGGGGCAGCAACTCTTCGATCGAAGCCAAACGGCGTTCATGTTGGCCGAACAAGCGGTAGCCGAGGTTCAGGATGAGCGCGTCGCACTGTCGGGTACGGTGCGCCTGTCGCTCCCTCCCGACATGGCGACTGCGGTTCTTGCCCCGACCCTCATCGACTTCAAGACGAGATATCCCGACGTCACGATAGAGATGACGCTTGCGGATCGCCGGGTCTCGTTGATCGAGGAGGGATATGATCTTGTCGTCCGCATGGGGCCGGTTGCCGACTCCGAACTGATGTTCAAGAGGATAGCGACCTTGCCGCGAACGCTCGTTGCCAGTCCCGCGTTCCTCTCGGGACATCCTGATCTGAGCGCTCCAGGCGACGTGGAAATGCTGCCGGCCCTGGCGATCCGTCGCGATCGGATCGAATGGGATCTGCAAAATGCCCAGGGCGTGCGCGAAACCGTGCGTCCCAGAATCGGCTTTGCCGCAAACCGCCAGACCATTCTTGTCGAGGCGGCCTGTGCCGGTCTTGGCATTGCCAATCTGCCCAAATTCATGATCAAGGACGCTATAACAGCCGGTGCGCTCGTTCCCGTCCTGCCTGATTGGGAGCCGTCACCGGTCGAAATGACAGCGTTGTGGCAGAAGGACAGGATCACGGCGCGCCTCATCAAGGCCATCGTCAGTGATTTCGAAGAGGCGTTGCGTGCCAAGCTGGCCGAGATTTAGCGCTCGTCTTCCGCCCATCTATCCTCGTCTTAGATCCTTCGACTTTATCACGTCATCCATTTGCGGTGCTCGGCGAAGCGCTCGACCAGCAAGTCGATGAAGAGCCTCACCTTCGTCGGCAGATGGCTGCGGTTGGGATAGATGGCATTGATTGTAAATTCCACACCGCGGAACTCAGGCATCATCCGGATCAACCGGCCTTCGGCAAGGTCCTCGGATACAATGAAGCTTGGCGCGAGCCAGACCGCACGACCGTTGACTGCAAGGTGGCGCAACGTCTCGGCGCTGTTGGAACGGGCGTTGCCTTGTACTCTTACACTTGCCGGCTCCCCGTTGTCCGCTTCAAAATGCCATTCGTCGCCATACGGATAGTAGCTGTATTGAAGGCAGTTGTGGGCTGCGAGCTCGGCCGGTGTCTTCGGCTCCGCATGTTCCTCGAGATAGGACGGGGAGCATACGAGGACGTGCCGCCATGACGTCAGCTTTCGAACCATGAGGCTGGAATCCGGGGACGGCACGGTGCGGATCACGAGATCGTGGCCATCCTCGATCATGTCGATCGTCCGTTCGCCGATGTCTACGTCCATGGAGACTGAGGGGTAGAGCTGGAGATATTCATCGATGACGGGAAGCAGAAAGCGGACAATGGCGGCGCTTGAATAGATCTTGAGCGTGCCACGGGGCGTCGTGGTCAGCGCGCCCGCGGCCCGGTCCGCTTCTTCGAGTTCGGCCAGTATCTGAGACGAGCGGTCGTAATAGAACTTGCCCGTTTCCGTCAGGCTCACCTTGCGCGTCGTGCGATTGAGCAGGCGAACGCCGAGCCTCTCCTCAAGTGATTGCACATGGGTGGCAACCATTGTCACCGACATGTTGAGCCGCCGTGCCGCCGCCGAGAAACCACCATGCTCGACCACCTTTCCGAAGACCGAAAGACTTGTCAGACGATCCATGCACACCTCCTGATTATCCGCTCTCAGCGTATGATCCTTACCGATATACGCGGATTATCAAAAGGCGACCAGCGGGGCATTTATGCGGTCCATAGAACGCAATCGTGCCCCGCATCATCAACGGGGCGGACCATAGGAGAAGTACGATGGTTGAGCTCCCCCGCAAGGAAGCATTCGAAAGCGCCAAGGCAGAGACAGCTAAAGTCGCCGATGTCCCAGCGCCTACCACCGCGGAAGCTGTCGCAGCCAAGGCCCCGAAGACCAAAGGAAGTGCTGTCAAACGCGGTGTGCTCGTCGTGGCCCTTCTCGCGGGCGCCGCATATGCCGCGAACTTCGGATATCATTACTGGACCGTCGGCCGCTTCATGGAGTCGACGGACGACGCCTATGTGAAGGCGGACTACACCACGATCGCCCCTAAAGTTACCGGCTATATCAAGGAAGTCCTCGTAAACGACAATGATACGGCCAAAGCAGGACAAGTCCTCGCCCGGATCGATGATCGTGACTTCCAGGCCGCATTGTCGCAGGCGAAAGCGGATTTCAACGCAGCCGATGCTGCGATCACCAATATCGATGCACAAATTCGATTGCAGCAGTCGGTCATCGACCAGGCGAAGGCCTCGCTTGATGCGTCGCGCGCCTCCCTCGTCTACGCTCAGTCGGATGCGGCACGTAACGCGAGACTGATAGCGAATGGTGCAGGCACGCAGTCTCGCGCCGAACAAACCCAGTCCCTGAATGATCAGGCCGTAGCAGCGGTCGAACGGGATCAGGCCGCTTTCGTTGCCGCACAGAACAAGGTTCCCGTCCTTCAGACTGAGCGTGATCAGGCCGTTGCCCAGCGCGACCACGCCGATGCCGCCGTCCACCAGGCCGAATTGAACCTTTCATATACCGATATCGTTGCGGCTGTGGATGGAACCGTCGGCGCCCGCTCGATCCGTGTCGGCCAGTTTGTCACCGCCGGAACGCAGCTTATGGCGGTCGTGCCGCTCCACGCCGTCTACGTCGTTGCGAATTTCAAGGAAACGCAGCTCACCAATGTTCGTCCGCGCCAGCCCGTCGAAATCAAGATCGACAGCTTCCCGGATGTTGCGATCAAGGGGCACGTTGACAGCATATCGCCCGCGAGCGGCCTGGAATTCTCCCTGCTGCCCCCGGACAATGCGACGGGCAATTTCACCAAGATCGTGCAGCGTATTCCCGTGAAAATCCTCATCGACGACGAGGGGCTGGTCGGCCTGCTTCGGTCCGGCATGTCGGTCGAACCTGAGATCGATACGAGGGACGTCGCACTTCAGAAGTAGGAAGCGATTATCCGGCTGGGCCGGATGATCCTCCCGTTTCTTTCCCGATTATCACCCAACCATTGTCATGAGAACGTTTTCGGCAGAGCCGGAAGGAGACAAGTCATGGCCACGCTCCAGGTCGTAGCAAACAACAGTCAGCCTCTTAGTCCGACAGCGGTATCAGCACCCGCCAAGCCGGCTATGAGCCCGCTTCGCATGTGGTGTGCAGTCATCGGCTCCACGCTCGGTGCTTTCATGGCGGTGCTCAACATCCAGATCGTCAATGCATCGCTTGCCGATATCCAGGGTGCGATCGGTGCCGGAACAGATGACGGGGGCTGGATATCGACCTCCTATCTCATTGCAGAGATCGTCGTCATTCCACTCAGCGGATGGCTGGCCAGGGTTTTCTCGGTCCGCACCTATCTGCTGGTCAACGCCATCCTGTTCATCATCTTCTCGATCGCTTGTGCATTCGCAGCCAACCTGCAGCAGATGATCGTCATTCGCGCCATCCAGGGCTTTTCCGGTGGCGTACTGATCCCGATGGCCTTCACCATCATCATCACGCTGCTTCCCAAGGCAAAGCAGCCCATCGGCCTGGCACTCTTCGCGCTCTCCGCCACCTTCGCACCCGCGATCGGCCCGACCATCGGCGGTTATCTCACCGAAAATTTCGGATGGGAGTATATCTTCTACGTCAATCTGGTCCCAGGCTCGCTGATGGTCGGCATGCTCTGGCTCTCGCTCGAGCGGGCGCCGATGAACCTTAGCCTGCTTTCGAAGGGTGACTGGCCCGGCATCCTCACCATGTCGGTGGGTCTTGCAGCGCTTCAGACCGTGCTCGAGGAAGGCAACAAGGACGACTGGTTCGGATCGGACTTCATTGTCCGCCTGTCAGTCATCGCCGTCGTATCGCTGACGCTCTTCCTGATCATCGAACTGAAGACCGCGCATCCGCTGCTGAACTTGCGCCTGCTGGTGCGGAGAAACTTCGGCTTCGGTATCGTCGCCAACATCCTGCTCGGCATCGCGCTCTATGGCTCCGCCTTCATTCTGCCGATCTATCTGTCCCGCATTCAGGGATATAACTCCGAGCAGATCGGCATGGTGCTGGCCTGGACAGGCATCCCTCAGCTTCTGCTGATCCCGCTGGTTCCGCAGATGATGAAACGCTTCGACGTCCGCTTGCTGATCATCGTTGGCTTCGCGCTCTTTGCCGCCTCGAACTTCATGAACGTCCACATGACCGGGGATTATGCGACCGACCAGCTGTTCTGGCCTAACGTTGTCCGTGCCATTGGACAGGCCCTTGTCTTCACGCCGCTTTCGGCGATCGCGACCGCAGGCATAGAGCAGGAGAATGCCGGTTCGGCCTCCGCGCTGTTCAACATGATGCGAAACCTCGGCGGCGCTGTCGGCATTGCCTCGTTGCAGACCTTCTTGTCGAAGCGCGAACAATTCCATTCGAACATCATGACCAACTCGGTCTCCATGTTCGAGGAAGCCACCCGCGAGCGCATCGCGAAGCTGACGGCGTACTTCATGAGCCATGGCGTCAGCGATCAGGCTACCGCCACGCACAAGGCTGTTGTCGCCGTCGCGTCGGGTCTGCGAAAGCAGGCCAATATCATGGCCTTCAGCGATACGTTTTTCCTGCTTGGCGCGGCGCTGCTCGTTGCTCTTGTCGCGACGCTGTTTTTCAAGAAGCCCGGTCAGTTGTCGGGTGGAGGAGCCCACTGAGCATTCGCGTTTTCCAGATCCCGAAAGGCAAAGCCATGAACACCTTGCTCAAAGATCCGGTCTCCGTCGGTCAACGGACCATTCGCCGCCGCAGCGTCGATCCGAACTCCATGCTCTCCGTGCTGGAATGGTTGTCGGGCGACGAATGTCACGCCATCGATGAGGCCGGTTTGATTGCCGGACTTGGCCGACGGCTGCAGGGCATGGGCCTCCCGATCGATAGGCTGACACTGCATCTGATGACGCTCCACCCGGAGTTTCCGGGGCGTACTGTGGCCTGGGCGCCTGGCGAACCTGTCGAGATACACGATCACGAGCATAGCACCGGACACTCATTCGCCGGCAGCCCGTTGCGCAAGCTACTGGGCTCCCGTGAGCCGATGATCGTGGGGATGGACGAGCGGAATTGGCCGTGGCAGGAGATGGATGTCCATGCCGGCCGAGGTCTTGCGCAGCTCCTCGTCGCCCCGCTCTGCAATGTTGACGGTCCTGTCAGCGCCGTCATCTTCGGTACGCGACATCCAGGCGGCTTCACGCTGCCGGACATTTGCGTCATCGAGCGGATTCTTCCAGCCCTGCGCAACACCTGCGAACTCCGTGTCATGCGCCAGGCGGAGCTCAGTCTCCTCGACACCTACACCGGCCCGATGACCGTGCAGCGCATTCTTGCCGGGCGTATTCGGCAAGGCGAGGTCGAAACCATGGAGGCAGCCCTTTTGCTTTGTAGCCTCCGCGATTTCACTGAACTCTCGAACAGACTGTCGGGGGATCGCGCATTGGAGTTGCTGAACGCATATTTCGAGATCGTGGTGTCGGCCATCACGCATCGAGGCGGGAAGCTGCTTAGATCTATGGGCGATGCGGTGCTGGCATTCTTTCCAAGCTCCGATGCCGAGGCCGCCAGCAGTTCAGCATTCGCCGCAGCGGACGCGATCCTTGAGGAGCTGAGACACTTCGAATTCGATGGCGCCGATATCGAGGCCAGTATTGCGCTGCACTACGGCGGAGTCAGCTACGGCAATGTAGGCTCCGGTGGCCGTCAGGATCTCGCTTTCATCGGCTCCGACGTGAACCTCCTCACCCAGATCCAGAGCGCATGCGTCGTGCTTGGGACGTCCGTTCTCATGTCAGATTCGTTCCGCCGCAGGATCGGAGCCGAGGAAATCCGGACGGCCGGCTTCCACCAGCTCAAAGGGTTAGAGGATCCAATCGAGTTGTTCACGGCCGAACCCTGACATCCGTCCTCGGCGGCAAAAACGGGCCGAAGTGATTTTGCTATTTGCCATTTTCCTCTGAAAATCGAGATAACTTCGACTGGCCTTCATAGGCTGCGGAACGCTTCGAAGGCCGTGCAACGACAAGGAAAACGCCGAACAAGATCAGTGCCATGCCGAGCGACGCAGCCGTTTCCGGAAGCTCTCCCAGTAATGCCCACCCCAATGCGACACCGACGAGGGGATTGACGTAGGCGAAGGTCGAAGCGATCGTCGGATTGAAGGACTTGATCACCTTGATATAGGAGACAAGGCATATCGCCGATCCGAAGACGACCAGAAACAGGAAGGCTGCGATCTGGTTCGTCGCTAAACCGAACTGAGGAAGAAGGGGGGCCGCCTGCAGTTTGCCGATCGTCGTCAAGATGAGTGCGGCCGATAGCATCTGGATGCCTGCGGCCGTCGTCGGCGCCAGTCGACCAATCAAGGGCTGCTGCAGGACGGAGCCGAGCGACCACGTCAGGCCGGCCGCGCACAGGATCAGGGCGGTCGAGACAGCGTAGCCTTGTGCGACCGACGAAACCTCTGAGGATAGGGCCGGCGGCACTATGACGAAACTCAGCCCGATCATGCCCGTAAACAATCCCAGGATCATGGTGCGCGATGGAAGCGCCCTGTTCATGATGCTGGTGATCAGCGTTGTCCAGACGGGGATCATCCCCATTGCCATCACGATGAAGCCGGACGTGGCGTGACGCGACGCCAATGTCGCCAACCCGTTTCCAGAAACCCACATCAGCGCGCCGGTGACGCAGCAGGTCGGCAGGTCTCGGATTCTGATCTTCGATGGCAGATTGCCAGAGAAAAACGACAGGCCGATCAGCAGGATGCCTGCCATCCACATGCGCCAGGTCTGAAGCTGAAGGGGAGACAATGCGGATGGGCCGCTCACGCATATCTTGACCGCCAGATAGGTGCTGCCCCACACGAGGTAGACCACGGCGAGATGACCGTATCGATGCCAGCTATGCTCTGGCGCCACTGCATCGGATACGCTCATTGGCTACTCAATCCACCCGCATGAATATTCGGGCGAGACCTTCCTTGACCGAGGACACGGCATCGGCGACGCTGATGCTGATGTGATCGCGCATGATGCGCGCGGCGCGATCCGCATCGCGGGCTGCCATCGCCTGTGCGATGTCGGTATGCTCCGTATAGGTCGTCGACAGTCTCCGGTGTTTCTCCACTTCGATTTGTCGGACAAAATGGATGCGCGTGTTGATCCCCTCGATCATCCGCGCAAGCTCCGGGTTGCCGGACATCTTCGCGATACGCATGTGGAATTCCTCGTCCTTGCTTGTCAGATCCGCGCTGGAAAGCGCGTCTGCGCGGGCGGCCGTTGCCCGCCACCAATCCACAAGAGCCCTGAGTTCCTCATCGCTGGCCCGCTTGATCGCAAGAACTACGGCGCGCTCTTCCAGTAGGCATCGCACATCCGAAAGATTGACGACCTCGTCGACATCGAAGCCCCGGCAAAAGAAGCCGCGGTTCGGCTGGAACGTGATCAGGCCTTCCGTGACAAGACGCTGCAAGGCTTCGCGAATGGGGCTGCGGCTGACATTCAGGCGCGCGGCAAGTTCGACCTCGTTGATGCGTTCGTTCGGCTTGAAGCGGTACTCCATCGCCATGCGCCGGATCTCCTCATAGATCCGCGGCCCGGTCTTGATCGCCTTGGCTTCCAACACGGAATGCTCCTCCTGATCGATATGCTTTTCGTGTTGGATCATTGGGCCAAGCAATCCTTTAAAGTCAACAGGATGGGGCGGTGCATCATTCTGCGACACACCGCATTTGGTCAGATGGCGGCGATCACGGAAATCTCGACCGTGAACTGGGGAGCGGCAAGCTTGGATTCGACGCAGGCGCGTGCTGGCGCTCCGCCGGGGGCGACCCATGCGTCCCAGATTTCGTTCATTTCACCGAAGGTGGCGATGTCTGAAAGCCAGATCGATGCGGACAAAAGCTTCGTCTTGTCGGTGCCGGCTTCAGCCAGCAATTCGTCGGCCTTTGCCAGAATATCCCTGGTCTGTTCGCTCACGGACGCGCCGGGTGCACGCAGCGCCACCTGTCCGGCGAGAAAGACCATGTTTCCATAGGCGACGGCCTGAGACATCCGTTGCGCGGTGCCAATGCGTTGAATAGCGGTCATGTTCGTTTCCTTTATAACTGGTAGGAGATTTCGGAGAGCTGCAGCGGCGCACGGTGCTCAGCCTCGATGATTCCGTCGAGCGGAATGGGGGCCGGCCGGCCGGCGACAAGATCGGCAATGATGGCGGCCGAACCATGCGACATCGTCCAGCCGATATGGCCGTGCCCCGTATTCAGCCAGAGATTCTTGAATATGCGCCGCCCGAGAACAGGCAAATTGTCGGGTGTCATCGGCCGCAAACCGGCCCACATCTCGGCCCGGTCATAGGCGATGCCCTTGGGAAAGAGCTCCTGGGTGACCTTCTTCATGAAGGCGAAATCCGAAGGCTTGTGGCTTCGGTCGTAGCCGGCAAATTCAGCGGTCGCCGTCACGCGAATACGGTCTCCCATCGGCGTGATCCCGACAAGATTGTGCTCGTCGAGAACCGGCAGCTTGGGAGCAAGGTCCGGGTCTGTGATCGGAATGGTCAACGAATATCCCTTGATCGGATAGATCGGCAGATCAAGCCCGATGCTGCGTGCAAGAATCGGACTTTCGGACCCAAGACACAGCACATAGATGTCCGCTTTGTAGTCGCCCCTGTCCGTCAATACGCGCGTGATGGCATCGCCGGCCTTCTCAATGGCGGTGATCGTCGTGCCGGTCAGAATTTTACCGCCGCGAGTCTGCACCAAGCCGGCAAGGGCGCGGGTGAACTTCGCCGAATCGCCCGTCTCGTCGCTGGGGCACAGGATGCCGCCGGCAATCTTTCCCCGCGACGATGCCAGCGCCGGCTCTCGCCGCTCGATTTCATCCCCATCGATCACACGGATGTCTTGGCCGTCGGAGGCCAGCAGTTCCATGTTCCTGACACCTTGATCCAAGGCGGACTGACTACGATGGAAATAGAGGATACCGTTCGAGGTGCGATCGTACTCAATGCCTTCTTTCGCCACCACCGACTGAAGTACGGCCTGGGAGTGGACGGCAAGGCGATGCTTGAGCAGCGTATTGCGCCGCGCCTTTTCCGCCGTGCACTGCATCAGAAACTTCCACGACCAGACCCAGAGATGCGGATCGGCCGACAGTTTAAAACGTAGCGCCTGATCCTTGAGGTAGAGCGATTTCAGCAGGGTCATCGGGGCCTTCGGCGACGACCAGACGAAGGAATGGCCAGGCGCGATCATTCCCGCATTTCCAAAGCTTGCGCCCTCGGCCACCCTCTCGGCCCTCTCCAGTACCGTGACGTCGTAGCCATCCTGCTGAAGTTGATAGGCCGCACTGATGCCGGCGACGCCACCGCCCAATATCAAAGCTCTCATTTTCGCCTCTGCGTCTGTCGTTTATATTGTCGACAATTACGAAGAGGCTCGCCGATTTGTCAATGCTACTCTCTGTCAAAAAAAGTGGCCGGCGTGCAATCGCACTCGACTTTAAAGAGCTGAATTCCCTAAAATCGGTGATTTTTCACACTTTCTCAAGCGATACGAGCAAATTATAGGCATGCATAAAAAATACTCAGCCGCACTTGACAGGTATCATTATTGTCGTTTGTATTGTCGACAATTAAGAGGCTGTAACAAAAATGGGGAATTGCAATGAAGAAACTGCTGAGTTTTGTTGTTGTCCTGGCCGCGCTGGCGGGGCCAGCCGCCGCGCAGGATATTGTGATCGGCGCCATTCTTCCTCTGTCGGGCGCAAGCGCAACGCAGGGTGAGGATCAGCGCCGTGGCATGGAGCTTGCGGTCGACAAGATCAATGCGGCGGGCGGTGTCATGGGGCAGCCCTTGAAGATCGTCACCGAGGATTCGGCTGGCAACGCCGTCACTGCGCTGACTGCTGCGAAGAAGCTGGTCACCGTCGACAACGTGCCCGTCGTCCTTGGTGAATTCTCGTCAGGCATCACCATCCCGGTCGCCGACTATCTTCTGCAACAGGGCCGCACGCATATCAACATCGGCAGCTCCAGCATCAAGATCCGCGACCTGGGCAAGGGTTCGTTCAGCGTCATCGGTCTCGACAACGTGTCGGGAGCCTTCGGAGCCGACGACGTCATCAAGTCCGGCGCGAAGAAGGTTGCGATCATTGCGCCGAACAACGCCTACGGCCAAGGCATCGTTGATGCCTTCTCCACCAAGTTCAAGGCGCTCGGCGGAACGGTAACGTCGTCGATCCTCTACACCGAAGGTCAGACCACGTACCGGCCTGAGCTTCAGCAGCTCGAAAAGAGCAAGCCCGATGTCTATGTCTATTCGGCCTACGGCAAGGAGTCGGCGACCATCAACCGCGAGTCCTTCGAGCTCGGCCTCAATGAGACGCCCTGGTATGCGCTTTACCTGACGATGTGCACCGCCGACAGCGATCCGCAATATGTCGAGGGCCAGATCGGC
The DNA here is from genome assembly GCF_000281735.1 of Rhizobium sp. AP16. Lineage (NCBI taxonomy): Bacteria > Pseudomonadati > Pseudomonadota > Alphaproteobacteria > Hyphomicrobiales > Rhizobiaceae > Rhizobium > Rhizobium sp. AP16. The sequence goes on from NZ_AJVM01000001.1 coordinate 312,343, forward strand.
ATGGACCTGAACTATATCGGCACCGGCGGTGCGGACTATCAGAAGTCCTACAAGGCGACATTCAAAAGCGACTTCACCTCGACCTACAACGGTTTTGCCTATGACGGCGTCATGATGGTGGCCGCGGCAATCGACAAAGCGAAGTCCACAGAACCAGCCAAAATCAATGTCGCGCTGGCCGAGATCGGCAAGAATTATCAAGGCGTCACCGGCCCGATCACCTTCGACGACCACAACCAGCGTTCCGCTCAACCTTACCTGAAGCTCAAGATCGCAGCAGGCAAACCCGTCACCAACTGATTTGAAGCGATGCAGCGGCCGATCGATTGCGCGGCCGCCGCATCCGACCTTCTACTTTTGCAAACGTGACAGGGGTCAAGCACATGGTTCAATTTGTCGTCGATGTCCTGTTGCGGGCGAGCGACCTGGTTCTGATCGCGGTTGGAATGAGCGCGATCTACTCCCTGATGAAATTTCCGAACATTGCGGTGGCACAGTACGCCGCCTCGGGCGCCTTTATCGCCCTGGTTCTGCAAAGGAGCGGGATCCCGATCGTCGTTGCTGCCATCATTGCCGTCCTCTGTGTCGGCGTTGCCGCCGTCGCCCTCAACGAGCTTCTCTTCAATCGCATGCTGAAGATCAGTTCGTCGACCGCGATGATCGGATCGCTTGCCGTCAGCATGCTTGTATCGGCGGTATTCCTGCTGGCCATCGGTCCAAACCCGACGCGCTTCAGCCTTCCGATCACGCGCCCATTCCGGGTTCTCGGTGCCCGCATGACGGAGAACCAGCTTGCCTCGCTTTCGATCACGACGGGCGCGATCCTCTGCTTTGCCCTTTTGCTTTTTCGCACGGACCTTGGACGATGCATGCGGGCGACCGCCACCAACGGGCTTCTTGCCGAGGCAACCGGGATCGACACGCGGCGTACCAGAAATGCCGTTGTTCTGATCAGCGGCATGCTGGCAGCTCTTGGCGGCATCTGCCTGACCCTGAAGGGCGAGATCAACATTCAAACAGGTCTCGATCTTCTGCTACCGGTATTTTCCGCAGCAATTCTTGGTGGCTTGGGCAATCCGCTCGGAGCTGCCGCCGGAGCCGTCGTCATCGCGTTGGCGGAGACGCTTATCACCGGTATCAATTTCGGTACTGCCTTCGGGCGAGACCTGCTCTTCATGCCCGCCGCCTATGCCACGGCAGGATCTTTCGTCCTCCTGGTGGTCACATTGATCTGGCGGCCGCGCGGCCTCTTTGTCAGCGAGGTGAAGCGTGTTTGATTTCCTGATCCATGTCACGATCCTTGCCTGCCTCTACAGTCTGGTGGCGCTCAGCCTCAATCTGCAGTCAGGTTTCGGCGGCCTGATGAATTTCGGCCAGGTCGCGCTCTTCGGCTGCGGCACCTATGGCGCTGGGATCGCCTATAAATACGACCTCGGCTTCGCATCGGGGATTGTCATCGCGGCAGCTTTCGCAGTCTTCGTCGGGTGGGCTTTCGCGGCAATCGGGCGCAACCTCCAGGAGGACTATTGGGGCATGGCGACACTCGCGCTCGCCGAGGTCATCCGCATCATCGTCAACAACGAAGGATGGTTCACCGGCGGTGCCCAGGGGATCAGCCCGGTGTCGCCACTATTTCCGAGCCTCGCCGGCCGAATGCAGCAGGTTGCAATTCTGTGTTCGTGCGCCGCACTTCTCACTGTCGCGTACATTCTGTGCCGATGGCTTACCGATGGACGATATGGCCTCGGCCTGAAAATGAGCAGAGAGGAGCCGCAGTTGGCCCTCTCGCTCGGCTACAATGTGGCGGCGCTGCGACGCGAATGCATGATCCTGTCGGGACTGGTGGCCGCCAGCGCTGGCTTCGTCTTTGCCCACTACATCTCGTTCGTGGCACCCGAACAGCTTGTGAGTTCTGAGACATTTCTGATTTGGGCGATGGTCATCATCGGTGGCATCGGAAATCATCGCGGTGCGATTGTCGGCGCATGTCTCCTTCAGTTCATTTTCTCCTTCATTCCCTTCTTCAAGGACCTCGTCGGCCTGCCGACGGAATTCGTCGCGGCGGCACGCCTTGTCATGATCGGCGGTGGGCTGATCGCCTTCATGCTGTGGCGCCAGTCCGGCCTCGTTCCCGAAAGGATCGGAGGGCCGAAACTTGCCTGAGAACCTTCTCCATATTGCAGATGTTTCGAAATCGTTCGGCGAGAACCAGGTTCTGAAAGGCATCGATATCAAGGTGACAGCAGGCGAAGTTGTTGGCCTTCTTGGACCGAACGGTTGCGGAAAAAGCACCTTGCTCAACGTGATCTCGGGCTTTTCTAGAGCCAGCGCCGGTTCTGTAATCTTCGCAGGCGAGGAGATAACCTCGACAGCGGTCGATAGGATCGCGCGCAAGGGTCTGGTGCGGACATTCCAACTGCCGTCCATGCCGCGACGAATGACAGTTGCGGACGTGCTGCAGGCCGGCAAGGCGGACGGATCGGGTTTTCGCAGCCTTTTTAAAAGGAGCTGCTTCGATGCCCGCGACGTCGAAAGATTGCTCGGCGAACTCGCACTGGATCACGTTCGCGATCTGCCGGCCGGATCCTTGTCGGGTGGCCAGAAGAAGCTTCTGTCTATCGCGCTCGCCCTGCGCACGAACCCAAGGCTCATTTGCCTGGATGAGCCGACCGCGGGCGTGCACCCGTCATTGCGTCAGCACATGGTGCAACTGCTCCGCAGGGTCAACGCCCAAGGCGTAACACTGCTAATCATCGAGCACGACATGCACTTCATCCGCGAACTCTGCGGCCGCTGCGTGGTCCTTGATCGTGGCAAGGTCATCGCAGACTGCGCGCCTGCCGACCTCACGCTCAACTCCAGTGTCGTCGAAGCCTATCTCGGCGGCGCCCGCGACAAGAGGGCCTATGCATGATTGAGGTCGACAACATCAGGGCCGGCTACGGCGACGGCCCGGATATTCTGAACGGCATCAGCCTTCGCGCCGACCCCCAGCGCATCGTCACGATCCTCGGCCCGAACGGCTGCGGAAAGTCGACGCTCCTCAAATGCGTTGCGGGCTTTGTTCGTCCGCGCGCGGGCCAGGTGAAAATGTCGGGCGAAATCGTCACCCACCTGCCAACCCACGACAAGATCCGCCATCACCGCGTCGGCTTTGTTCCTCAGACCGACAATGTGTTTGCGACCCTATCCGTCTCCGAGAATATATTGCTTGGCGCACGCCAGATGCAAAAGGCCGACAGGAGCCATCGCTTCGACGAGCTGATGGTCCAGTATCCCTCCCTTGCCGCCAAGAAAAACAAGCGCGCCTCGGCCTTGTCGGGCGGCGAGCGGCAGTTACTGTCCTTGGCGAGAGCCCTGATTGCCAACCCCAGTATTCTGTTGCTCGACGAACCCTCTGCAGGACTGTCGCCGCGAATGATGCACGAGGTTTTCGAGGCCATCAGAACCATCCGCACCCGCGACGGGATCTGCATTCTGATGGTCGAGCAGAATGCCTTCGAAGCACTGCACATTTCCGACACGGCCTATGTGCTGTCGCTCGGTAATGTCGCGCTGCATGGCAACGCGGCGGATCTGCTCGCTGACCCCGCCATGCGATCGCTCTATCTCGGTGGCGACGCCCCTCACTAACAGATCACAATTCAACGAAAATACACCTAAACGGGAGAGACCCCATGTCGGCAAACGCAGCTGAAATCTCAGACGCCCTCGTCCTCAACAAGGAGCGTATCGGGTTTACCACCAATGACGGGATCGGGACCCATGCAAACCTTGGCCTGCTCGTTCTGCGAACAGACCAGACGATCGAGGACGAGTTTCGCTTTGCTCTGCCGCCTCGCGACGTCGCACTTTATGGTGCGCGGCTCTATAGCGACGTGCAAATTACCCCTGAAAATCTGATCAAGATGTCGGATGAAATCCCCGGTACGGTCGGCCTGCTTCCAGACGTCGAATTTGATGTCATCGGCTTTGCCTGCACGTCCGGCGCTCTGGTCATCGGCGAAGGCCGGATCGCCGAGCGTGTGCATGAGGTTCTTCCCGGCGTTCAGGTGACGGATCCCGTCACCGCAGCTCGCGCAGCGTTCAAGGCGCTTGGCGCCTCCCGCATCGCGCTCCTGACACCATATCTTCCCGCCATCAACCATTCGCTGCGTACCTCGCTGATGGCGCGGGGGATGGAAATACCGGTCATGGGTTCGTTCAACGAGGCTGATGACAATATCGTTGCGCGCATCACGCCGGAATCGATTGAACGCGCCATTCTCGATATTGGCGCCTCCGACGAATGCGACGCAGTCTTCGTATCCTGTACCAGCCTGCGTGTTGCTCGAATTGTCGAGGCTGTGGAGAAGACGCTCGGCAAGCCGGTAACATCGAGCAATCACGCGCTCGCATGGCACATGCTGCGCCTGGCCGGGATGGAATCAAGCCTTGAAGGTAAAGGCGAGTTGTTTCGAAGACGAAGATGAAGCTCTCGGATGTTGCCCACGTCGGCTCGCCGCGTTTGCGCTAAACGCGCCTGTGCGATTATCCCTGCGCGCACCTTGCTCGCTCGTTGACGACATGCCGTTGAGATTTAAGCCTGTTTGCTCGCGCCATCCGACGGGCTGTTGGTGATAAGCGAAAGGTAGCGCTCCATCGCCTTCCTGAATTTCGCGTCCCAGACGCTTTCGGCTAGAGGAAGGTTGCGATCCCTGATTGCCTCATAAAGCGAGACAACATATTTTTCGGCATCGCCGCGACGGTCTGTGTAAACAATACCAAGCAAATTGTTGAAGCGCCGCACATCGCCGGTCAGCTCGGAAAAATAGCGAATGGTGCGTTGCAATCCCGTCGCGTCGATAATCGCCTGCTGAAACTCCAGGTCGTTGCTGACGGTATCGGACTGATCCTTCAAATCAGCGAATTTGACGGCATTGTTAGCCAGCTTCTCGATTCGCTTGAGGTCATCAGGCTGTAGGCGCCCTTCTTCCGACAGGAGATAGGTGAGGGCGATTTTTCCGAGCGCCATCCGGATATCGTAAACCTCGACGACGCTGGCGGCATCCAGGGCGCTGACCACCGCGCCGCGATTTCGCCGAAGCTCGACAAAGCCTTCGCGGGCTAGCAGCCGCAAGGCCTCCCTGACCGGATGACGCGACACATTGATCATGTCGGTAAGCTGCTGTTCGACCAGACGATCGCCGGGCTTCAAGGCCCCGGCGATGATTGCTTTTCTGATCTGTTCTGCGGCGAACTCCGCACTTTCCATGATGGTCATCGCCGCCAGCACGTTCGCAGAACCGTCCGATTTAGCCAAGATTCGCTCTCCTCATTATCATGAGGCTATGTATTATAACGTCAGCAACTTGTCGATTATATACAAACGTAATCCTGATGTTTCGAAACCCTGCTAGAGCGAAATGACAAGGTGCTTCTGGGGGAGGGTTCCGGCACCTCGATATGCGGTGATCTCGATCTCGAACAGATATTCAGGCCCGCCGAGAGGGCCGCAGCTTACGCAGCTTGCAGGATCGATGCCTTTGAATGTCTCGCCCATGAAGGCCATGACGTCCGCAACATCTTCCTGGCGTGGAATGAAGATCCGCCGACGGACGACATCTGCAAGGCTGGCACCGACCGACGCCAATGCGCCTTCGACATTCTTCATCGCCTGCTTGGCCTGTTCGACGGCAGTGTCAGGCATGGCCCGGGTCTTGTAGTCCCGCCCGGCTGTGAGCGACATGAAAATCCAGTTGTCGAGCGCGACGATCCGCGAATAGCCCTCCTTGTCCTCGAGGATGCTGCCCGACTTCACTTTGACGATTTCGCTGACCATGTTTCTTCCTTGGATAGGGATGTGCATATCCGAGCCGGGAGCGCACAGCATTGCTGACGGTTCCCGGTGCGGAAATGCGCTGTTTAGGAGCTGGAGGTGTTGGCGGGCCTGCGGCAAGCCCGATAGAAAGTTAGATGGAGATTCCGCCGTCGATCACGACGGTATGGCCGGTTATCATGCGGCCCGCGAAACCGAGGTAGACGATCAGTTCCGCGACTTCATCCGGGGTGCAGAGCTTCTTCAGCGGTGTTGCAGCGATTGTGCCGTCATGCCGCTCTTTCGACCACTCGATCGCCCAGGAACTGTCCACCGATCCCGGCGCCACGGCGTTGACGCGGACATCCGGGGCGAGCGACCGCGCCAGGTTTTTCGTCAGATTGATAACGGCGGCCTTGGATCCGCTATAGGCGATGGTGCTTGCCACCGAACCGAAGCCGGCGATCGAGGCCGTGTTGACGATAGCGCCCTTGCTTTCCTTCAAGGCAGATGCGGCAGCCTTGGAGCAGCGAAAGACGCTCATCAGATTGACGTTCAACAGGTTGGCCCACAGCTCCTCGGTGATCGACTCGAGATCCTGGATCGGCACGGGAAGCTTGACGCCAGGGGTGCCTGCATTGTTGACCAGCAGATCGAGATGCCCGAGATCGCTGATCGCCTTCTCGACCATCGCCTCGGCCTTGTCGGCGTCGCCCACATCGCCCGGAGCGGCGACGGGATCATAGCCTTCCTTGCGCAATGCCGCGAGCGCTTCTTCGCCGCGTGGATCATCCGGAAGGTAGTTGATCGCCACGCGGGCGCCGCCTCGGCTTAACATCCGTGCGGTCTCAAAGCCGATCCCGGATGCGCCACCCGTTACGAGCGCGGTGCGGCCTTTAAGATCAAATGAAATCATCGTGCAAATCCGATCAAATTCTAACGTTGCGTTACATGAAAGTGCTTAAGCCGCCGATATTTTGCGGCCGCAGTCAGTCGAGATGCGGTTCTCGCGCCTCAGGAAGCGTTGGGTCTGCTCTTGGGAGGGATTGTCGATCACCTGGGCTGCTGTCCCGAGTTCACAAACCTCGCCTTGATGCAGAAAGGCGACCCGGTCCGCGGATTCGCGCGCAAAGCCGATATCGTGGGTGACGACGACCATGGTCATTCCCTCCGACTTCAGCAGCCGCATGGTTTCAAGGACCTCGCCGACGAGTTCCGGATCGAGAGCCGAGGTGACTTCGTCAAACAGCATGTAGGAAGGCTCCATCGCCAGTGCCCTTGCGATGGCCAGACGCTGCTGCTGGCCGCCGGAAAGCCTGGAGGGCAATGCGTTGGCCTTGTCCCCGAGACCGACATGCTCGAGATGCTTCTGGGCAAGTTTGCGCGCCTCCGAACGACTGCGCTTTGCGACCACGCGCGGTGCCAGCGCCACATTTTCCAGGGCGGTCAGATGCGGAAAGGCATTGTATTGTTGAAAGACGATGCCGAGCTTCCGGCGCAAGGTGTTGATGTTGGTCTTCGGGTCATGGACACTGATGCCGTCGACAATGATCTCACCGCCCTGAATCGGTTCCAGACCGTTGATGCATTGCAGGAGCGTCGATTTCCCCGAGCCGCTTGCGCCGATCAGGCAAAGAAGCTCACCTTTCTCGACCGTCAGGTTGATGCCCTTGAGAACCGTCAACGGACCGAAGATCTTGCGGACGTTTTTGATCTCGATCATACGAGGACCCTTCTTTCAAGTTGGCGACTGTACTTGGAAACCGGATAGCAAATGAGGAAATAGAATAGCCCGGTCCCCAGCAGCATGAGCCAGGTTTCGTGGGTTCGGGTCATGAGCATCTGGGCGCTGCGGGTGAATTCCAGATAGCCGATGACCCCTGCCAGCGAGCTATCCTTGATCAGGCTCAGGACCAGGCCGATCCAGGACGGAAGCCCGGCACGAAAACCAAGGGGTGCCGAGATATGGAAGAGCTCCTGGAAGTAGTTCATCCCCAGGGAGCGAGCGCCCCGGCGGTATTGAAACGGCACGGATCGCAGGGCGTCGCGCGCGACTTCGGCCGTAACGGCTGCCATCCAGGCGCCGAGTGCGATGGTGCCGAACCAGAATGGCGAGGCGCTGAAGCCCATGAGCGACAGGATACTATTGGCCAGGATCAGCTGAATGACCATCGGCACGCTGCGAAGAATGTCGATGATCGGCGTCGTCAGCAGGCGGATGACGAGCGAGATCGACCGCAACCATCCAAGGACGATACCAAGGACTGTGCCGAGCAGACCCGCCGCGACGGCGATCTTGATGGTATTGATGGCGCCCAGCAGCAGGAAGTAGGCGTCGGACCAATGCAAGCCCTGATTTGCAAATTGAAACTGCATCAGGTCCTCCCGTACATGAGCTTGAAAACGAGATGCGCCGAAAGCTGCAGAGCCTTTGCGATGACGTAGTAAAATCCGGCCGTCACGATGAAGAATTCGAATGTGCGGAACGACACGGATTGCGCATATTGGGCCGCCCCCGCCAGTTCCCGCAGGCCAACGAGCATGCCGAGCGATGTGTTGAGCATTCCCCAGATACCCTGGGTGACGAAGGCGAGGAAAATGACCTGGAAGACCTGCGGGAAGACGACATGCATGAAGCTCTGGAAGCTGGTCATTCCGAGTGACCGGGCGGCGGAAAATTGCTGGCGCGGGATCGCCGCAATGCCGCCCCGGAATATCTCGGCGAGATAACCGGCATTGTTGAACGAGATCGCCGCCAGCACCGAGATGTAGCTCGATATGTTGATGCCGAGCGCGCCGAGGCCGAAATAGATCATGAAGACCTGGAAGAGCACCGGCGTGTTGCGGGAGAGCTCAACCCACGCCGTTGCTAGTCGATAGCCGAGGCCCGTTTCCCTTTGACGTGCGACCGCCATCGGCATCGCGATCAGTGTTCCGATGACGAACGACAGTATGGTGATCTGAACGGTCACCCAGGCGCCGGCCAGGAGCTGCGGCAAAGCATCCCAAACGATGGACCAGTAGAATTGATAACCAAGCATGGCAGTGTCCCAATATCCATTGGCAGGGGTCGCCTGCCAATGGAGGTTCGGTTGAACTAGAAATCGACGCCGTCAGCATGCAGCGACGGCACCGGCCCATTGCCGAAATACTGCTTGTATACTTCAGCGAAGCGCCCGCTGACGCCCTGCTGCCAGACGAACATTTTAGCCCAGTTCAGCATCTGCTGGTCATCGCGGCGCACAGCGATGGAGACCATGTCGGAAAGCGGCGCTTCTCCGGCGATGACGAACTCGGGGAACTGCCCGCTCTGCGCAAGAGCGTTGAAGACACCGAAGGAAACGAGGATGGCGTCGACCTTCCCCTGTTGCAAGGCAAGATAGGCTTCAGCATCGGTCGAATAGCCGGTGTAGGTAGCGCCTTTGTCCTTCCAGCCATTTGCCAGCTCTTTATTCAGCAACTGCTCGGGCGTGCTGCCCACCACGCCGCCGAGCTTCTTGCTGCTCAGATCCGCATAGGCCTTGATGCCGGTGTCCTTGCGCGTGACCACGCCCATCGTGTTGTTCATGTAAGGCTGCGTGAAAGCGACGGTCAGCGCGCGCTTCGGCGTCGGCGTCGTCGATGCAATCAACACGTCGATACGATTGGATACCAGCGCTGGAATGCGATCCGGCGAGGGAGTTTCGACGATCTCAGGCTCCGCTCCGAGAGCTGCGGCCATGTCCTTGCAATAGACCACGTCGAAGCCCTCCGGCTCGTTATTCGTATTGCGAAAGCCGGCGGGAGGGCTGTCCAACATAATGCCGCAGCGCAGTTTCTTGCTCTGAACAATCGTGTCGAGCGCGGACTGTGCGTAGGAATGTGCCGACAGCGTCAGGCTGAAAGCCGTAGCAATCATTGCAGTCTTGAGTATGGTGTTCTTCATGTCATTCCCCTTTTGATATTGTATATTAGCTGCTTAGTTTTCGACTTTTATAAGCCTCCGGCCCACTCCCTTTGAGGGCCGATTCCCCCGAGCTCAACCGGCTTTGCGTTGAGCTATCTCTTGAGCACCGATGTTCGCGATCGGGCCGACCGCTTGCTCGACCAGCGGAAGAACTTCCTTCTTGAAGCGGTAGATCGACTTTTGCGCCCGTTCCAACGGCATGCAGCCAAAGGAAAAGTTGCAGGTGTAGTTGGACGGATTGAGGCGCTTGATGTTGTCGACGATTTTCTCGGCGACCGTGTGCGGATCACCGACGACCATGTTGTCGGCATATTGCTCAAGCGTGAATTCGCCGGGATAGGGCTCGTTGCGGATAAATCCGGCTTGATCCAACGGCAGCTCCGGCTGGCGCAGAAAATGTGCCATGCGCCCGACGTAACGGGCACGCTCACCGGCCTCCAGCGCTTCGGCTCGACTGTCGGTGATGTTGACATACTGCATGATGGCCAGAGGCTTTGTCGCAGGATCGTCCCCGATTGATTCCCAGGCCTTGTTCAGCCCGTCGCCCATCTTGTAGAGAGCCGGCGATCCAAGCGTGCTTGCGGCGATGAAAGGGGTAGCGCCCCATTTCTTGAAGCGGCTGAGAAGCTTGGGATGGGAGGACGTCACGAAGATCGACGGTAATGGCTTTTGTTCGGTCTTGATCGCAAAGGATGTCTTGGGAACCGAGATGAATTTGCCGTTGTATTCCACCGTTCCGTTGACGAGGGCCTGCTCGATAATGTCCCAATATTCGAGAAAGATATCGACCTTGTCGTCGAGGACGACACTGTAGCGGTCGAATTCGTACTGCTGGTATCCGGTTCCCATCCCGATCACCAAACGCCCGCCTGATTGCGTATCCGCGACGGCGATCTCCTGGGCAACCCTGAGCGGGTTGTAGAGCGGAAGAACGATGACGCCAGGCCCGAGCTTGATCTTCTTTGTCCAGCCCGCGGCGTAGGAGCACATCATCAGGGGCGAGGGGGAGCTCGAATAGTTTGCGAAATGATGTTCGGCGAACCACGCAATGTCGAAATCGAGCTCTTCGGCGGTTTCGACCATTTTTCTGGTGTCACGCATGACGCCGAGTGCGCCATCGGGATGATCCCGCAACGTCATCAAGTTGAACAGACCGAGCTGCATTACAATTCTCCTGGCTATCTGTAGCGCCTAAGCGGCGTCATTCAGCAGCAATGGCGCACACGCCACGTAACCGCCGTTTTGGTAAATCAACGGATCGACGCGCTCGGCAAAGCCTGAGGCGATGGCGCGCCCGATCACGATTTGATGGGTGGAATAGGCAACGGTCTGATCGACCTCACAAAAGAGGTTGGCTTGGGCATCCGGCAGGTAGGGAATACCTTGGGCATCTTCCGCCCAGCCGCCGACCAGAAACCGTTCGCTTGGCGGCACGCCGCCGCTGAAGCGCTTCGAGATTTCGACCTGCGATTTTTGCAGAACGTTGATGCAATACCGGCCCTCCGCAAGCAGCGGATGGATGATCGACGTGCCGTTGTTGATGCACGCCAAGATCGACAGCGGCTTGAAGCACAGCGAGGTGACCGACGTCACCGTGATGCCAAAACGAACGCCTTCGTGCCGGCATGAAATGACGCAGACCGTTGCTGCGAGACGCCGCATGGATTGCCGGAAATTCTCTTCGTGCTGGTCGCTCATCAAAGCCATCTCCAATTTGATGGCTGGATGATTGCGGATTATCTACAATCTGTCAATCGTCATTTTTCCGATTGTCAGTTTGCTCGAGGTGACAAGAGTGGGATTGATAAATTGTAGATGATCTGCAATATGGCAGCTTCGATCCGCGGCGACTGGCCGTGGCAAAGCATAGGCATCTAAGTGGGAGATGGAGGCATCATGTCGTTAGATCTAGTTGGTAGGACAATCATCGTCTCGGGCGCTGCCGGCGGTGTGGGCCGCTCAGTCGTTGGTAAGCTTGCGGCTATGGGCGCGCGCGTCTGTGCAACGGATCTGACGCCCAGCGTTCTGGAGCTCGCCGCAAACTGCGCGGGCAAAGTGGTTTCGATCGTTGGCGATGTCACGAAATCGGATCATGTGAACGCCATTTATGAATTTGCGGAAAGCAAATTGGGGCCTGTCGACGGCCTTGTCAGCAATGCAGGTTTCATCATTTCGAAGTCCGTCCACGAAACCTCCGAGGACGAGTGGGACAGCGTCATGAACGCAAACGCCAAGTCCTTCTTTCTGATGGCCAAGCGAGCCCTGCCATCGATGATGGAGCGTCGCGCCGGGACGATCGTCGCGACCGGATCAATTTCCAGCGTCGTAGGACTTCCCTCGCAGGCAGCCTATTGCGCCAGCAAGGGTGCCCTGCTGCAGCTGGTTCGGCAAATGGCTGTCGACTATGCCTCCGCAGGCATCAGGATCAATGCCGTCGGTCCCGGCTCGATCAACACCCCGTTCCTGACGAAATATCTGCAAGGTCTGGAGGATCCAGCCGCCGGCGAAGCGGATATCAAATCGGCGCATCCGCTTGGACGATGGGCCGAGCCCGAAGAGATTGCGGATGCGATCGTCTATCTCTCCGGTTCCGCGAGCTCATTTGTCACCGGTCAGATTCTGATGGTTGACGGCGGATACACGGCACGGTGATCGGCGGATAGCCAAGAACCTTAAAGCCAGCCAAGAGCGGTCGCAGCGCGAAGCGCTTCGGCGCGACGGTTGCACCCCAGCTTTCTGAAAAGATTGCCGAGATGGAATTTCACCGTCACCTCGGAAATGTTGAGCGTTTGGGCGATGCGTTTGTTCGACAGTCCACCCGCGATCAGTTGCAGCATCTGCGCCTCGCGCTGCGACAGGCCGCCCTGCAATGCGCGGGCCTGTGGTGAATTCACCGAGGCAGAGAAGATCGAAAGTGCGGTTCGGACATCGGAGGAGGTTTCGATGAAGCTTCGGATGCGCCGGTTTTTCAAAAGAGGCGCCAGGAAGATCCGCTCCTCGGACAATACGCCGTTGCATCCAAGCCGGGTGGCACTTTCGAGCGCAGACAGGATATGCGCGCGCGCCGCGGCGTTGTCGCGGCGCTGGTGGGCGGCGTAACTCCGCCACAGCTGCAGCGCCACTTTTTCCCGGTTCGTAACCTGCGGGTTGGCGATAAGAGCGTCGATCTGGCGCGAGAGATAGGCGCGGGGTGTTGAGAGGCGCACGGCGTCACGTAACCACGCCATGGCATAGGAAATCTCATCGCGCCGGCTCAGGCGTGTCAGTTCCTCGGTCGCGCTTTCGACCCAGTTGCGCCCGATCCGCATGCGTACGGCTGAAAGCGTGGCCGCCGCATCGCCCCAGCGATTGACGTTCTGATAGGCGATGGCGGTGCGGATCTCCATCATCGCGTGAAACTGCAGCCCCTCCGACAGATGGATCCATAGCCCGTCCAAGAAGCCCGGCCGGATCGCCATCGGGAAGTGATCGGCGAGAACCTGCGAGGCGTAGTGAAGTGCAAACTGCATCAGGCTCGGCCATATCTCCGCGACGGCGAACTGTTCGAATTCCGTCTGGACAAAATCCAGAAGATCGCGCGGGCGCCCTGCTTCATAGGCGACGCAGGCTTCCGCCAGACGTAGCATACGGAATTCCGCTTCCGCTTCATGTGGAACCTGTTCCAGCTTGCTCCGCGCTTCCCGTGCGGCTTGCCTGGCGAACAATGCGTCGCCGCTCATCAGGCGCAGCACGATCTGATGCAGATGAATGAAGAATTCGAGCAGCGGCTGCCCACTTGGTTGGCGCAGATAGATCAGGGCGCGGGCGGCTGCGGCCTCGGCCTCGCGGAAGTTGCGGCGGCGGATCTCGAACTCGAGAAGCGCATTGTAATATGCCGCCCATTTGCCGTGGTCGCCCATCGGATAATCCGCCATGAATTCACCAAGACGGCTGATCATCGCATCGCTCGGCGTCAGGTCCTCGGTAATCATCAGATTGAGCCTGAATGTCCGGGCGGCGAAGGAAAATCGTGATCCGCGTGCCAGAACCTTCAAGGGGTCCATATAATCAGAGCCGAGATGCCGGCTCAGCAGATGGCGCACGCGTTGCAACTCGCCTTGTTTCAGAAGCGTGCGCGTGACGGCGAAGAGCACCGTCTCGTTGGTTGCGATCATCTCCTGTGAGAAGCGCAGGACAATGTCCTGAAACCTGTTCAGGCTGCTGCGGTAGATCAGGTCCCGGCCGTGAGCGCGTTCGAGGATCTGCGCCGCGTGGGCCTCGCGCCCGTGGTCGATGAGGAGCGCCATGGCCGCAAGCGATCGTCCCGCCCGCTCATATGCCGATGCGATCTCTGTCACCGCTCCCTGGGTCTCGAATGTCGCCAGGCGTTCGTGCACGGCGATGGTAAGAAGCCGCAAAAGGTCCGGATGTCTTTCCGGGTCCGCCGTCAGAAACGGCGACAGCATCTCGGTCCAGTCTCCGGTCGGGGTGGGCAAGGGGGCCTCAAGCCAGATCGATAGGGTGGTCGTCTGCCCGGGCGATAGGTGGCTGAGAAAGGTCTCTCGCAGGTAGTCGATACACAGTCTTTCATTTGAGGCGGATGCCAGAGGCAGAAAGGCGGGCCAACCCGCATATCCGTCGCGCATGAGGCTTGCCTGCTCTGAAGGCAGCGCGCGCAATTCGTCCTCGGTTAAAGTCAGGTCGGTCGCACCGAATGTTGCGGAGCGGCGGTAGAGGATCTGCCGCGCCAACCCACTGATGCGCTGATCCGGACGGCATGCGATCACGACGGATTGGGCAGCGTCCAGAACCTGAGCGGAAAGCCGTGCCGATCGCGTGGAGACCGGCACATCCCAGAAAAGCCATCCGTCCTCGACGTCATCCAGCCGAGGCTGCTGCAATGTGCAGACGTGCTTGCCCAACATCTCCGCAACCATGCGCAACAGGACTGTTTTTCCGGCACCGGCGGGCGCGCGCAGGAAGATCACGCCCGCGGTTTCACCGGCAATACGGCTGCAGAGATGAGGGCGCGGCAGAAATAGGCTCATGATGGTCCGATAGATCACAGTCACGCAAAAACCTATACCAATCTGCCAAGAAACTATACCTTTGTGAGATTGCCTACAGAGACGTTGAGGGAAATGTTTGTGTCCCTACGCAGCTGGTCAACAAGGCACCCCTAGCGATGCAGCAACATCCGTTGGTCGCGATCCTCACCCGGATCGGCACGTTCGTGCTGGTCATGATCGCCCTGTCCATCATGATCTTTCTGCTGGCGCGCGTCGTGCCAGGCGATCCCGCGCGTATGGCACTCGGCCCGGCAGCGACGCAGGAACAGGTCGATACGCTGCGTCTTCAGATGGGCCTCGATCAGCCGATGGTGCTGCAATATCTCGACTATGTGCGCAACGCCCTGCACGGCGATCTCGGAATGTCGCTCGTTTCGCAGCGTCCGGTCACGACAGACCTCGCCCAGACTGTTCCGGCAACCGTGGAGCTGGTGCTTGTCTCCGTGATCTTCATGTTTGTGGTCGCCATTCCGCTGGGTGTCATCACCGCGCATTACCGCGATCGCGCCTGGGATCATATCGGGCGGGTCCTGTCCCTGACGGGCGTGACGATTCCAAGTTTTCTGTTTGCGATCAGCCTGCAACTGCTGGCGGCGCGCTACCTTCCCGGTTGGCCGATCATCGGCAGGATCGATCATGCGTTGAACTGGCAAGGCGGTCCCACGGGTTTCCTGTTGCTTGACGGGCTGCTGGCGGGACGTTTCGATGTCATGCTGAACGCGCTGCAACACCTGGTGCTGCCGGCCTTCGCGCTCTCCATGGCGGGTATCGGGCAGATCACCCGGATCACCCGGTCCTCGATGATCGAGAACCAGCGCAAGGATCACGTCCTGACGCTGCAAAGCTTCGGCGTGCCGGAACGCGTCATCATCTTTCGCTATTTGCTCAAGCTCTCCTCCATTGCGCCGCTGACGATCATGGGCCTCGAATTCGCATCGCTGATCGGCAATGCCTTCGTCATCGAAATGGTTTTCGCCTGGGGTGGCTTTGCCTCCTATGGGCTGACCGCGATCCTGCAGAAGGATCTCAATGCCATCACCGCCGTGGTGCTGGTGGCCGGGCTGTTTTTCATCGTTGCGAACCTGATCGTTGACGTCCTGATCTCGATCATTGATCCGCGCCTGCGCCGCAAGGAGGCACGCTGATGGCCGATATGAATATGCTCGACGCTTCCGATCGGGGACTGAGCGACGGTTACATGATGTGGTATCGCTTCAGCCGCAATCCGGCTGCGGTGATCGGCACGTTGATGCTGATTTCGGTCGTCATACTGGCGGTTTTCGCGCCGTGGCTGACGCCCTATCCGAAGCATGTGGGTGCGGTCGTCGATTTCCGTGCGCGGCATATGCCGCCGGACCTGACGCATTGGTTCGGCACGGACAAGGCGGGCCGCGATATCTTCTCGCGGACGGTCTTTGGCCTGCGCGTCTCGCTTCTTCTCGTGATCGGCGTGCTTGGTATTTCGGTGCCGGTGGGCACGGTACTCGGCCTGATCGCGGGCTATTTCGGCAGCTGGGTCGAGAAGATCATCACCGGGCTAACAAATGTGATGTTGGCGATGCCGCCTCTCGTGATGGCGCTTGCCGTGTCGAACCTGCTCGAGCCAACGCTGATGAACGCGATGATCGCAATCACGCTTCTGTGGTGGACCTGGCACGCGCGGCTGATCTATTCGGTCTCCAAATCGGTTGCCTCCGAGGACTTCATCGAGGCCGCCCGGCTTGCCGGCGCCGGTCCGATGCACATCCTGTTTCGCGAGATCCTGCCGAATTGCGTCGCGGTGATTTCGGTGAAGACGACGCTGGATGCGGCCTTCGTGATCCTGTTCGGCGCGACGCTCAGCTTCCTCGGTTTCGGCGTCAAGCCACCGACACCCGACCTTGGCTCCATGGTCGCCGACGGGCGGCAGTTCATGCCCGATTACTGGTGGGAGGTGCTCTGCCCAGGCGCGGCCGTATTTTACGTGACGCTCGGGTTCAACCTCCTCGGCGACGGCTTGCGCGACATGTTCGATGTGGAGAGCTGAGCCCATGGCCGAACCGCTTCTGAAGGTCGAGGCCCTTAATGTCTCTTTCACGACCTACGGCCGCACCCGGCGGGTGCTGCGCGATGTGGGCTTCACCGTGGCCGCCGGAGAGCGCGTCGCGCTGATCGGCGAAACCGGATCGGGCAAGTCGGTGACGGCGAAGGCGATCATCGGCACTCTGCCGAAGAATGCGACGATCGGCTCGGGCACGATCGCGGTTGCGGGGCGTAACGTACTCACCATGCCTCGAACCGAGCGCGAAGCGCTAAAGGGCACGGCTTTCTCGCTGATCATGCAGGACCCGCTTTCGTCGTTCAATCCCGTGTTCAAGATCGGCACGCATCTCGATGACGTCATGCGCTTTGCAGACAAGCGCGATGGCGTGGTCTCGTCCAGGGCGGATCGCCGCCGGCGCATTGCGGCGGTGCTGCGTCGGGTTCAACTTGCTGATGTCGAGCGCGTGATGAACGCCTATCCGTCGGAACTGTCGGGCGGTATGCGTCAGCGCGTGCTGATCGGGCTTGCGCTGCTGCATCAGCCGACGCTCTTGATCGCCGACGAACCCGGCACGGCGCTCGACGTGACGACACAGGACGAGATCCTGAACCTTATCAACCAGCTGGTCGTCGAAGAGAACATGGCTCTCCTGATGATCACTCATAATCTCGGCGTCGTGCGCAAGGTCGCGGACCGGGTCGTGGTCATGCATCATGGTGATATCATCGAGGCCGGTCCTTGCACCGAGATTCTGCACAGGCCGAAGCAGCCCTATACCAAGGCGCTCCTCGAGGCGGTGCCGCCGCTTTATGGCCGGCGCGTCACCGACCTGCCGCAAAGCGATCGCGCTCCCATCGTCAAGGTCGAGGCATTGAACAAGGTCTATGGCAGGCGGCCCGGCTTCCATGCCGTGCGCGACGTGAACCTGACATTACGTAAGGGCGAGATTTTCGGACTTGCCGGCGAGTCCGGTTCGGGCAAAACCTCGGTGGCTCGCATCATCATGGGCCTGTCGCGCCCGACCTCGGGAAGCGTCACCATTGATGCCCCCGCGCCGGGGCATGGCAAGCGACTGACCCAGATCGTCTATCAGAACCCCGGCACCTCGCTGAACCCGAAGCGAACGGTGAAGCAAACGCTTGCCCTGCCGCTGAAATCCATCGGCATGGATGGGCCGACGCGGGAGGCGCGAATGAGCGAGCTGATGGATCTCGTCCGTCTGCCGCAATCCTATCTTGCGAAGTATCCGCACGAACTTTCAGGCGGCCAGAAGCAGCGCGTGGCCATCGCCCGTGCGCTTGCGGCCGAGCCGAAGATCCTGATCCTGGACGAGCCCACCGCCGCCCTTGATGTCTCGGTGCAGAAGACGGTGATCGAACTGCTCCTGCAATTGCGCCGGGATCTCGGTCTCACCTACCTGATGATCTCGCATGATCTTTCGCTGATGCGGAATTTCTGCTCGCGCATTGCGATCATGCTGCGTGGCGAGATCGTCGAAGAGGGGCCGACGCCCGAGGTCTTTGCTGAGCCCAACCATCCCTACACCCGCGCGTTGATCGCCGCGATCCCCGTCGTCACCGACGAGGAGGAGCGCCTGAAACCCGTCGTGACCCAGGAAGAGCGCATGCGCTTCCTCGTGAAAACCATAGATTGATCGAAGAGGAGCCTGACGTGTACCGCGTTGGAATTGACGTCGGCGGCACCAATACGGACGCTGTCGTACTGAATGGAAAGACCGTGCTGGCGGGGGTTAAGGCCTCGACGACCGAAGACGTGACGTCGGGCGTGATCGAAGCACTCGAAAAGGTGATCGAAGCGTCCGGCATCGACCGGGCGCGGATCGCGGCTGTCATGATCGGCACGACGCATTTTACCAATGCGGTGATCGAGCGGCGTCACATGGACGAAGTCGCGGCGATCCGCCTGAGCCTGCCGTCGGGCGCTGGCCTGCCGCCGATGGTCGACTGGCCCGACGACCTTCGCGAGATCGTCGGAAATCATGGGTATCAGGTAAAGGGCGGCTATGAATTCGACGGGCGCGAACTCTCGCCGCTCGATGAGGACGCCATCGTCCGGATCGCGGGCGACATCCGCGCCAAGGGGCTGAAGGCAGCGGCGGTCACCTGTGTCTTCAGTGGCATCAACGACGCCATGGAACTCCGCGCCAAGGAGATTTTGCAACAGCATTGCCCGGGTCTGCCGGTCGTGATGTCGAAGGACATCGGTCGCCATGGCCTGATTGCCCGCGAGAGTGCGACGATCATGAACGCCAGCCTCTTGTCTCTGGCGGATCGCACCGTTGCGGCATTCGGCAAGGCCCTGACGGCTGCCGGGATACCATGCCCGTTCTATATCACCCAGAACGACGGCACTCTGATGGCCGCCGATGTCGTGCGCTCCTTCCCTGTCCTGACCTTCGCCTCCGGCCCGACCAACTCGATGCGGGGCGCGGCATTCCTGACCGGCATCAAGGATGCCGTTGTCGTCGATGTCGGCGGCACCACCTCGGATGTCGGCTCCCTTTCGCACGGCTTCCCGCGCCAAGCCTCGACCACGGTCGATATCGGCGGCGTGCGTACGAATTTCCGAATGCCCGATGTGTTTTCCATTGGCCTGGGCGGCGGCTCGCTGGTCGTCAGAGGTGATGCTGGCCTGACCGTGGGACCAAAGTCGGTGGGCTACCGCGTTCGCAAGGAAGCCCTGTGCTTCGGCGGCACGACGCTGACCGCGACCGATATCGCCGTCGCCTCTGGCAAGGCCGATGTGGGTGACAGGGCGCTGGTCGAAAACCTCGACAAGGTGCTGGTCGATGCGGCCGTCGCGAAGATCGATGCGATGCTCGAAGCCTGCGTCGAGCGCAGCCGCATCTCGTCGACGCCTGTACCGGTGATAGCGGTCGGTGGCGGGTCCATCCTCATGCCCGACCGTATCGGTGAATTGGAGGTGATCCGGCCTGAGAATTTCGCCGTGGCAAATGCCGTCGGCGCCGCCATCGCGCAGATCAGCGGCGAGACGGACCGCGTCTTCTCGTTGATCGACGGACGCACGCGCGAAAGTGCGCTCGCGGAAGCGGAAGCGGAAGCGCGTGAGAAAGCGATCGCTGCCGGCGCGCTGGCCGAAACGCTCGAAGTCATCGAGCGAGAGGACATGCCGCTTGCCTATCTGCCGGGCAACGCCACGCGCATTCACGTCAAAGTCGTCGGAGAAATGGGAGGCGAGCATGCCTGAGACGCGCAAGCTGAAATATGACGAAGCCGTCCTGCGCACGCTGACGCCGGAAGACCTCGACGCGCTGGAGATCGGCGCCGGCATTCTCGGCACCGGCGGCGGCGGCAATCCGTATCAGGGCAAGCTTCTCGCGCTTGAGGCGATGAAGGCCGGTTACGAGATGAAGGTTCTCGCGACCGACAGTATCGAGCCGGACGCGCTGTGCATGTCCATCGGCGGCATCGGGGCACCTGTTGTCGGCGTGGAACGCATCCGCGAGGGGCGCGAGGGGCTTCGCTGCCTGCGCGCGATGGAAGAGCTGATCCGCACGCCGATCGATGCCATCGTCTGCGAGGAAATCGGCGGCTCGAATGCGATGAACCCTCTGGTCACGGCGGCGCTTGGTGGGTTGCCCGTCCTGGATTGCGACGGCATGGGCCGGGCCTTTCCCGAAATGCAGATGACGACATTCTCGATCTATGGCCACAGCTCGACACCCTCGGTGATGTGCGATCTGCATGGCAACGCCGTGATCTTCAGCCATGCCGTGTCCGAGGTCTGGCACGAGCGCATGGCGCGCGCCTGCGTCGTGGCCCAGGGCGGCGGCGCCATGCTGGCGACGGCGCCGATGCAGGCGCACTACGTCCACCAATACGGCATTCCGAAAAGCTATACCAAGGCGATCGCGCTCGGCGAAGCGGTGATCCGCGCGCGCAAAGCGCAGGAAGATCCGATCGCGGCGGTCTGTGCGCTTGAGGGCGGGCGACGCATCTTCAACGGCAAGATCACCGATCTGAAGCGCCATTTGCGTGGCGGCTTTGCCGTTGGTGACATGGAGCTTGCGGGCTTTGACGATTGCGTCGGTCAGACGGCGAGCGTGGCGATCCAGAACGAATTTCTGATCTTCCGCCGGGACGGCGAGGTCGAGGTCTGCGTGCCCGATCTGATCGTCCTGCTCGATGTCGATACGGGTTATCCGATCACCACCGAAATGCTGCGCTACGGCCAGCGCGTCGCCGTGATCGCCATCCCCTGTCAAGAGCTGCTGCGCAGTGCGCGCGCGCTCGATGTCGTCGGCCCGGCGGCTTTCGGCTATCGCGACATCACTTACCTGCCACTGCCTACTCCCGCGGGGACGGCGGCATAACCATAAGCGGGGCAGTTCCAGTTCCCGCATCCAAGAGGAGAACGTGAATGAAGATGGGTTCCAATAGTTTGCGCCTCGCAGCGCTGTTCCTCGGCACGGCCATGGCGCTGCCGCTGACCTCGGTTGCGGCTTCGGCGGCCGACAAGGTGTCGATTGCCGTCAATACAATGCAGATCTTTAGCTCGCTCGACCCGGCGAAGGTCACCGACTATACCGGCTACATGGCCATCGTGAACATGTATGACGGCCTGACGACGGTAAGCCCTTCGGGCGACATCGTCCCCCATCTGGCAAAATCATGGGACATCGCGCCGGACGGGCTGACCTACACCTTCCATCTGCGTGATGATGCCAAATTCCAGGACGGCACGCCGCTCAAGGCTTCGGACTTTGTCTGGTCGATCCGGCGTCTGCTCGGCATCAACAAGGGGCCGTCGAACCTTGTCGTCGGCCTTGTGAAGCCCGAAAACATCACCGCGCCCGACGATACCACTGTTGTCATCAAGCTCGACCGTCAGTTCTCGCCCTTCATGGCGGTGACGCCACTGATGATGGCGCTCAACGAAAAGCTGATCGAGGCCAATACGAAGCCGGACGATAAATGGGGCGAAGCCTATGTCGGAGAACATTCGGCGGGCTCCGGCCCTTATAAGCTCGTCAGCTACAACCGTTCGGCCGACATGGTTATAGCGCGTAACGCTGACTATTTCCTCGGCTGGACCAAGGGCACGCCGATCGACGAGGTGCGCTTCATTCAGACGAGCGACGATGCCACGGTGAAGGCCCTGGCCGAAAAGGGCGATCTCGGCCTTTCCTCGCACGGCATGGGCAACGACACCTATGAAACAATCGGCAAGATGCCGAACTACAAGCTGATCCAGACCGGCACGGCCGGCGGCTTCGTCATCAAGCTGAACTCCAAGGTCTATCCGACGGATGATGTCCATGTACGGCGTGCGATCGCCTATGCGACCGATTACAAGACCATTCAGGAGGCGATCTATCCGGGCTTCGACATGACCGGCCCGCTTTCGACCGCGTTCAAGGACGCCCATAGCGACGATATCCAGCCCGGCGTCTTCGACCTCGAAAAGGCCAAGGAAGAGCTTGCCAAGTCGAAGTATGCTGGCCAGAAGATCACGCTGGTCAACAGCTATGTCGCCTCGCTTGCCTTCGAGGCGGATGTGGCGCTGCTGATGCAGGCAAATCTTGAACAGATCGGCATCACGCTCGACATCAAGCCCGAGCCGTGGAACCGCATCGTCGAACTTTCCTCCAAACCGGAAACGACGCCGGCTTCGACGCAGGTCAACATCTCGCCCAATTATCCCTCGCCGGATGCGATATTCTACAACCAGTATCACTCCAAGGCTTCAGGTACCTGGATGTCGATGGAATGGCTGCAGAATCCGGAGGTCGATGCGCTGATCGACAAGGCGCGGGCGACCACCGACGTCAAGGAACAGAATGCGGCCTATAAGGAGCTTCAGGCGAAGCTCGTCGATCTGCAGCCAGACGTTTGGGCCGTGTCGCCGAACCGCCGTTATGCCGCGAACAAATGCTTGCAGGGCTACGAGTTCATCCCGATGCAAAGCTGGGACCTGAATTTCTCGAACTTCCATTGGGACTGCAAGGCGAACTGATCCTCGCATTCCAGACAAGCAGACCCGGCCCCGTTTTGGGGTCGGGAACGCTATTGCCGAAGGTGACACATGCTTCAGGAATTTTCCGAAGACGACATCGAGCCGCTTGCAACGGGTGCCTGGATTCTGGGGACCGGGGGCGGCGGCAATCCCTATATCTCGACGCTGAACCTCCGCCGGCTCTATGCCGAGGGCCGGCGTGTTCAGGTGATGGACCCGATGGCGCTCGACGACGACGACATGGTTGCCGTCGTCTCGAAGATGGGCGCGCCGCTGGTCGGCCAGGAGCGGCTGGGCGATCCCGTTCATCTTGCCCGCGCGGTCGAGGTCATGGAGGATTACCTTGGCAAGCCTTTCCGCGCGATCATGAGCGTCGAGATTGGCGGTTCGAATGCGCTGTCCTCCTTCCTCGCCGCCGCCATGCTCGGCCGCCCGGTCGTCAACGCCGATGCGATGGGCCGCGCCTATCCGGAGGCGCAGATGACCTCCTTTGCCATCGGCAATCTGCCGATGTTCCCGCTTTCGCTGGTCGACGTGCGCGAAAATGAAGTCATCGTCACCCGAGCGGCGTCGTGGAAATGGATGGAGCGGATATCGCGCAAGATCTGCACCGAGGTCGGCTCGACCGCCGCCACCTGCAAAGCGCCCCGCACCGGCCGAGAGGTCAAGGAATGGGGCATTCACTATACGATCACCAAGGCAACCGAACTCGGCGGGGCCGTGATCGAGGCGCGTGCGCGCCACGACGATCCGGTGAAGGCGGTCCTCGACCACGAGGGCGGCAAGCAGCTGTTCCGCGGCAAGGTGATCGACGTCGCGCGCGAGACCACCGGCGGCTTCCTGCGAGGCCGCACGGTGATTGAAGGCATCGACGCGGACAAGGGTGCGCGCATGGAGCTGGCCTTCCAGAACGAATGGGCGGTCGCGTTCCGTGACGGCGAGCCCGTTGCAATGACGCCGGATCTGCTGTGCCTTCTCGACACGATTTCGGGCGGCGCGATCGGGACTGAATCGGTGCGCTACGGCCAGCGCGTGACGGTCGTGGCTCTGCCTGCCCCGAAACTTCTGACGACACCCGCGGGGATCGCAGCCGTTGGGCCTCGTGCCTTTGGTTATGACATTGATTTCAGATCGGTATTCGCATGAAGCGCATCGGTATTGACGTTGGCGGCACCAACACGGATGCCGTCTTGATCGACGGCGAAAACATCATCGCCTCGATCAAGGTTCCCACGACGCAGGACGTGATGTCGGGCGTGAAGGCGGCTTTGAGTCACGTCGCTGGCTATGCCGGAGGAAGCGGCCGTCCCATCGACGCGGTGATGATCGGCACGACCCATTTCACGAACGCCGTCGTCGAGCGTGCGCGCCTGGAGCGCGTCGCGGCGATCCGCATCGCCTTGCCCACCGGCGCATCGCTGCCGCCGATGTGCGACTGGCCGGAGGATCTGCGTGCTGCGGTCGATCCGCTGGTCTTCATGGTGCATGGCGGCCACGAATATGACGGCAGCTTGCTGGTGCCGATGATCCCCGACGAGATCCGCGAAGCGGCGATGAAGATCCGCGACGCGGGCATTACCTCGATCGCGATCTCGGCCACCTTCTCGCCGCTGACGACCGAATGCGAGGTCAGGGCGGCCGAGATCGTCCGTTCGGTGATCCCGGATGCGCGGATCACGTTGTCGCACACGCTCGGCCGGATCGGGCTTCTGGAGCGCGAGAACGTCGCGCTTTTGAATGCGGCGCTGCAATCCCTCGGTAAGACAACGGTGCAGGCTTTTTCGGATGCACTGCGAGAGGCGGGCTTGGCCGCGCCTTTCTATCTGACGCAGAATGACGGCACGGTGGCGCTTGCCGATGTGGCGGCGGCAAACCCGGTCCATAGTTTCGCCTCCGGACCGACGAACTCGATGCGTGGCGCAGCTTTCCTGACCGGGCTCATGGATTCCATGGTCGTCGATGTCGGTGGCACCACCTCGGATATCGGCTGCCTTGTCGGCGGTTTTCCGCGCGAGGCGAACAATATTGTCCATATTGGCGGGGTACGCACGCTGTTCCGCATGCCCGACCTCCTGCCGATTGCGCTTGGCGGCGGAACGATCATCGATCCGGAAACCGGCAAGATAGGCCCGCGTTCGGTCGGCTATCGCATATTGACCGAAGCACGCGTCTTCGGCGGCAACACGTTGACCACGTCGGATATTGCGGTCGCAGCAGGGCTGATCGAGATGGGTGACAGGGACCGCGTGAAAGATCTCGATCCGACCTTCGTCAGGACAAGCCTCGGCCGTATCCGCGATATGGTGACAGACAGCTTCGATCAGATGAAGACCTCGGCGGAAGACGTGCCACTGATTGCGGTCGGTGGCGGGGCCTTCCTGATCCCGGATAAGATCGCCGGAGCTTCCGACGTTCTTCGCGTCGAGAACGCGGGTGTGGCGAACGCGCTGGGTGCTGCGATGGCGCAGGTCTCCGGTGAAGTCGATCAGGTGTTCTCGGGGCTGAGCCGCGATGAGGCGCTCGCAAAAGCCGAGGAAGGGGCGCGAGATGCCGCCGTCGCTTCTGGCGCGAGCCGTGCAAGCCTCAAGACCCTCGAGGTCGAGGATATCCCGATCGCTTACCTGCCAGGCGGTGCGCGGCGCGTGCGTGTGCGGGTGATCGGCGACATCGCGTTCAATTGACGCAAATAGCCTGGCCCCGCAGGAGCGCGTTTTTCATCCGCTATATGGTTGGGCATTGCGCCCCGCCTGGCCTATCTGAAGCAGGATCTCGCCAGCGCTGCGGATGGTGTTGTCAATGGTGATCTCGCGCCCTATCACATCGGGGCTGGTGGCGATCGATGCCGCCGGCGAGGTCGTCGCTACCCACGGACAATCTACGAGGTCACGCTGTGACGGAGGCAAGAATGAGCGAAAATCCGATCCATATCCCCGTATTCGATGGGCATAACGACATCCTGTCGCGCCTGATGAGCGAGGGGCGGCTGGGCGCAGAGACACGCTTCCTGAACGGGCAGGAGGGCGTACACATCGACCTTCCCCGGGCAAGGCAAGGCGGCCTCGTCGGCGGGCTTTGCGCTGTCTATGTCCCCGGAACCGGCAGGGTGCCGGATGCCAACGGCGATCTGCCGCAGGTCGATCGTCAGAGCGCACTGGATCACACGATCGCGCAAGCCGCTCTCCTGCGTCGGATCGAGGCGCAGTCGGAAGGCGCTTTCACGGTCTGCACGTCGGTCGCGGAAATCCATACGGCAATCGAGTATGGCAGTTTCGCCGCAGTCTTCCATATCGAGGGGATTGAAGCCGTCGGACCGGATCTCGATCTTCTCCATGTGCTCCACGCGGCGGGCCTGCGGACGCTTGGTCCGGTCTGGAGTCGTCCGAACATCTTCGCGCATGGTGTGCCCTTCCGCTTCGGCCATGGTCCCGATATCGGCCCCGGATTGACCGAAGCCGGCCGCGACCTGATCCGGCTGTGCAACCGGCTGAAGATCATGATCGACCTTTCGCATATGAACGATGCCGGGTTCTGGGATGTCGCGGAAATCTCGGATGCGCCGCTCGTCGCCTCGCATTCGAACGCCTTTGCGATTTGCCCCCACAGCCGCAACGCGACCGACAGGCAGCTCGATGCGATCCGCGAGACGGGCGGCCTCATCGGGTTGAATTTTGGTGTCAAGTTCCTCCACCCCGAGGGCAAGGCTGACAGCGGGACGGATATTTCGGTGATGGTGCGCCACATCGACTATCTGGTCGAACGGGTGGGCATCGATCATGTCGCCTTGGGATCAGATTTCGACGGCACATTAATCTCGAACAAGATCGGGGACGTCACCGGCCTGCCGCGCCTGCTCAGCGCGCTGCAAGCGGCCGGTTACGACAATGAGGCGCTGACGAAGATCGCGCATTCCAACTGGCTTTCACTGCTGGAACGCACCTGGGGTGATGAAGCCGCATAGTAGATGTCATGGGCGCCAATGTCTGGAAAGAAGGATAAAAGGCGTGTCTGGGCGACAGCCGTCAACGCTGACGCTCCAAGGAGTGCCGCGGCGTCATTGTGTCTCCTCAGAGTATCGCCCGTGCTCAGGCCGCCACCATTTCCCGTATTGTGCTGACGATTTTCTCGGGATCGTAGGGTTTGCTGAAAAACCGCCCATCGACCGGAAGATTCTCTTCTCGAATGGATTGGTGGCCGGAGGTTACGATGATCTTGATGGGCGGCCAGCGATCGCGAACAGCGATCGCCAGCATGAGCCCGTCCATGCTGCCGGGCATGTCGATGTCGGTGAACAGGGCCTGTATTTCCGTGTGTTCTACCAGGATAACAATGGCTTCGTCGGCGTTTGCAGCCTCCAAGACCAGGAACCCGCCATCCTCCAGTGCATCGGAAATGTCCATTCTCATTAGTGGTTCGTCCTCGACCACGAGAACGGTAATGTGGGCATTGGTCATTGCAGTCTCAATTCTCTTTGGTCACCCCGCCTGTGAAGCTGGTGACAGCAGGTATGAATCGGCGCGGTTCAAGACAAGCGTCAGAGCATGGGTAACGCGGCGTGCCTCGGAATTGATCCGTGCCTTTCAATTATATTGACGGTAAGCGCACAGTGACCATCGGAGGATTCAGGCAAGCCGATGCATTGCCGACGCTTCCTTTATCGCAACACGTCTCTATTTAACCGGAGAGAAGCGATGTAAGGATTTGCATGACCGACGGGCTGCAGCCGCCAAATGTAAACGGAACTATACTACGGGAACTCGTTGCTGGGTTGAGCGATGGCATTGTCCTGCTTGACCCTGAAGGAGGGATTTCCTGGGCAAACGGTGCCGCGCTTCAAATGCACAGGGTCTCCGCAATCGAAGAGCTTGGCGGCGATGTTGAAGGCTACCGGAAAGCATTTGCACTCAGATACCGTAACAACCATCCGCTGGAGGAAGGCCAATATCCGATCGAGCGGCTGCTCGATGGCGAGACGGTCGATGAGGTGACCGTCGAAATATCGCCAGCCTGCGCCCCGGATCTCGTCTGGGTTCACACAGTCCGCAGTCTGATCATCGCTGATGCCGGTGACCGACCGAACGTACTCGCGCTCGTGATCCGGGACGAGACGCCGCTATTCGAGGCGGAAGAGCGCTTCGAACGCGCCTTTAATGCCAATCCTGCGCCTGGCCTGATTTGTCGCCTTGAGGATCTTTGTTTCATCCGCGTCAACCCGGGCTTCGTGGAGATGACGAACTATACCCGGGAAGAGATCATCGGAAAGACCGTCGATCAGATCGGCCTCTTTGCCAATTGTGATACGGGCGAGGACGCCACGGCGAAGCTTATGGAAGGAAAGATGATCCGGCAGCGGGAGGCCCTGCTTCCTCTTCCGGGCGGTGGCGATTGCCTGGTGATCGTTGCCGGCGAACCGATTGCCGTCGGCGAAGAGCCATGCATGTTGTTCACATTCGCGGATCTTGATGCGCGGCGAAAGGCACAGAACGCACTTCGCCAGAGCGAAGAGCGGTTCTCGAAGTCATTCAGGCTCTCGCCTGCTGCCGCGGCGATCTCCCGTCTCGACGATTTCGTTTTCACGGAGGTCAACGATGCTTTCGTCCAGCTCTCGGGCTACAGCCTCGAGGAGATCGTTGGAAAGACGGCAAGTGAATTGCGCCTATGGGACAATATCGCCGCCCGGCGCGCCGTGGAAAAGAAGCTTGCGGACACCATAGCAGTTCGCGATGAAGCGATGCGTATGAAGCAAAAGGACGGTGGGACAGCGGATTGTCTCGTATCCGCCGAGCGCGTCGAAATCGGCGATCAGCAATGCGTGATCTGGTCGTTGCAGGACATCACTGAACGCAAGCGCAGCGAAGCGGAATTGGTCGAAGCCATCGAGAGCGTCATGGCCGATACCTCGTGGTTCAGCCGCTCGGTTGTCGATCGTCTCGCCACATTGCGGCAGGTGTCGAGCGGCAAGGCTCCCTCGGCGCAGCTGCTCGATCTCAGCGATCGCGAGAAGGAAATTCTTGCCCTGATATGTCGCGGTCAAAGCGATGCGGAGATGAGTGAGACGCTTCATCTGTCCAAGAACACCATCCGCAACCATGTTGCGTCGCTTTACATAAAGATTGGCGTAAACCGGCGAGCCGCCGCTGTCATCTGGGCCAGGGAGCGTGGTTTCACAGGCGCCTCGGCATCGTCCAAGGGCCTTAAGTCAAAGTGACGGCTCGATGCTTGCGCCAGGCTCGATAAGGCCTGCATTCGCGAAATGAAGCGGATGGAGTGAGAAAAGGCTATTTCCTACTAGCCTGCCTAGTATTTTCTGATCTGCAAACTGTCGTTCTGAGGCTCTAATTCTTGGGGCATGGCTTCGGTCGAAAGCCCGACGCCGCTTCGTTCTAGACCCAACCCAAGGAGAAGAGACGATGGATAAGAACCGTATCAAAGGCGCAGCCAAGGAAGCAGCGGGATCGATCAAGGAGACGGCCGGGAAGTTGACCGGCAATGATCGGCTTAAGGCAGAGGGTGCCGCCGAGAAGACCGAAGGAAAGATCCAGAGTGAAGTTGGCAAGGCCAAGGATGCCGTCAAAGACATTCTTCGATGAGGTGATAGCCGCCTGAATTCCCGATCATGCGATCTCACGGAGGCACCTTCGATGCTCTTTCTGGCCAAGCTTTCATCGCTCACGACCGGGTCAGATAGGTGTGCGACCTGTGCAGCTATCCGCTGCCTGATTGCCTATGCCGATGGGCTCGAGGGTTCAAGGATCGACGTGACCGCGACAGAAGGCACTATCGTACTCTCGGGCGTCGCGACGAGCGATCAGGCGCGTGAGACAGCAATTGCGATTGCCGGCGAATATGCCGGCAATCGCGTCGTCAATAATATCGCCACGCAGGCAGATATTGCCGGTCTTCCGGCCTGCCATATCTGCCGTGACGGCCGATGAGCAACGGTCGTGCGAACAAATACACCCAGGCTATGAAGGAAACCTCGTGAAAAGATCATCGTTGCGGTTGCAACCGTTTTCATGGCCTCGGGATCAATGCGCCAGCGTATTCCATCACTAAACTATGATGCTCTCCGATTGTACTTTAACATCATGCGAAGAAGACCTACGCTTGTCGGGACATCGGTATGTGAGCCTTGCCGGATAATGGAGCATACGGGATGAGCCATCTGTCGACCAACGAGAATGAGACGGTCGCCGAATACGTCGGCATGTCCGCGAGAAGCGGGTCTCAACCCAATTTAATCCACCATCCGCTGGCACTTCAAGACATTCTGGAAGCGTTACCGGAGGCTGTTTACACGACCGATGCACTCGGCCGGATCACCTTCTACAACAAGGCAGCAACCGAGATGTGGGGTGTCAGCCCCAAGCTTGGTGAGAGCGAATTCTGCGGCTCCTGGAAACTCTACTGGCCCGACGGAACGCTTCTGCCGCATGACGAATGCCCCATGGCGATCGCGCTGAAAGAGAGGCGCGCCGTCAGAGGGCTTGAAGCGATTGCCGAGCGCCCGGACGGTACGCGTACCGCGTTCCTTGCATTTCCAACGCCGATCTTCGATGCCGCCGGCAACCTTAGCGGTGCCGTCAATATGCTCGTCGATCTGACCGATCGCGCGAGTGTTGAAGAGGCGGCCCAACGGTTTGCGGCCATCGTCGAATCGTCCGACGACGCGATCCTCGCCAAGGACTTGAACGGTAAAATCGTCAGCTGGAACCGTGGTGCCGAGCGGCTTTACGGTTATACGGCGCAGGAAGCGATCGGCCAGCCCGTTCTCATGCTTATCCCGCTTGATCGGCAGAACGAGGAGCCGGAACTCCTGGCTCGCATCCGCCGTGGCGAACGCATCGACCACTATGAAACGATCCGACGCCGGAAGGACGGCAGTCTCGTTGAGATATCGCTATCGGTCTCGCCGATCAAAAATCGCGAAGGCCGTGTCATCGGCGTGTCCAAGATCGCGCGCGATATAACCGAGCGCCGGCGCGCTGAAGAGCAGCAACATCTGCTGATCAGGGAGATGGACCACCGCGTCAAAAACCTGTTCAGCCTTGCAAGCAGCGTTGTGTCGCTGAGCGCGCGCGCCGCGACGACACCTGGAGAGCTTGCCTCCGCTGTTTCGGCCCGATTGAACGCGTTGGCGCGCGCGCATGCCTTGACGGTTCCTCGCACGTCTGACGCAGCCAGTCGAAACGAGCAGGCAACCACGCTGCATGCCCTGATACAGACGATTGTGGCGCCCTACGATATCACCACCGACATCCGGCAATCGCGAGCCATCGTTACGGGTCCCGATATCGCCATTAGCGGCAGCGCGGTCACGAGCTTTGCATTGCTGCTGCATGAATTTGCAACCAACGCCGCGAAATATGGAGCTCTTTCCACCTCGGACGGGCGCGTCGATATCGCATGCGCCGAGGACGGGGAGCACTTTATCCTGACGTGGACCGAGAGTGGCGGGCCACCGGTTGATCGGCAGACCGATGGAGATGGTTTTGGCAGTATCCTCGCCAAGGCAACGGTCCGCAGTCAGCTCGGTGGTGAGATTTCTCGTGAATGGAACCGTGAAGGGTTGTCGATCCGCCTCATGGTCAAGGCCGATCGCCTCGTTGTATGATCCGCGCTTGATGCCGGTAGCGCTGTGTTTTCGGCTCGGACTGTCGCGCTTTATCAAAATCTTCTTGCAGCCTTGGGTCGTTTCATGAAGTCGCGCGTTTAGTTTGGGAGAAACCGAGCCATCCAGGAGGCTATCATGACCAAGACCTTTGATCTGTCCGACTTCTCCGAAGAGGAGCTTACCTCTCTCATCGAAGAGGCAGGGAGCCTGCGAGACGCCAGACGTAAGACCCGTGATCGAGAGCTTTCAACTGGTGCGGATGGCTCGAAGGGGCAGGATGTGACGGATCCTCAGCACGGCGTCATCCCTACGCCGACACCGCGCGAAGTCAAGGATGACGGTCCGGCACACGGCGTCCCAAAATAAAGCCTTCGAGCGCTCGCCTGGGCGGCGGCAAAATCGCGTAAATCCAAACTCCCACTGACGCAGATCCTGAAACATATACTGGGTGATTTGCGCATCAGTTATGGATCCTGTCCCAGAGCGGTCAGGGGAGGGAAAACGTGATGATCCGCAAATACCTCAGCAACTGGCAAGCAGAAGGGGCTTGGGCGGGACGCGCTCGACATCGCGCCCGCCGCGCGCTGGTACGAGCCGGAGACCATGGCGCACGCCGATCTCAAGGCGTTTTCCGGCAGGGTCGAGGCGGAGATCGATGACGAGGCCGATCGTCTGCTCGACAGCATCCGCCGTCCCACCGGCCGCGTGAGCATCCGGACAAAGGACGGCAGGCATCTGGCCTCCTCACTTGTCCAGTTCGCACCCGGCAGCCCTTTGAACCCGGTATCGGATGATTTCACACTCGAAAAATTCGAAGCCAATGTCGCTCCGGTCATTGGCACCGAAGCGTCGCAAAAGTTGCTCGAAGGACTTCTCGGCCTTGATCGCATCGGGGATATGGCAGCACTGCTGCGGCTTGGTGTGACGGCGAGCTGACTGAATAACACAACTCCCATCTATCTTGTCGCTGTGATGCCTGTCTGAGTTATCTCTCGCCGCGCCGATAGGGCTGCATCAGCGCCTGCGGCACGCGGGCGCGGCGGCTCATGACGGCCAGCGCGACGATGGAGAGGATGTAGGGCGTCATCAGGAAGATCTGGTAGGGCACGCCTTGCACCGCCGTCTGCAGGCGGAGCTGGAAGGCGTCGAAGAAGGCAAAGAGCAGGGCGCCGAACAGCGCCCGGCCCGGTCGCCAGGAGGAAAAGACGACGAGGGCGATGCAGATCCAGCCGCGGCCTTGCACCATGGTGGGGAAGAAACTGTTGAAGGCTGAAAGCGTCAGGAAGGCGCCACCCATGCCCATCAGCGCGCTGCCGGCAATCACGGCACCGTAGCGCACTTTCATCGGGTTGACGCCCTGCGCTTCGGCGGCATGCGGGTTCTCGCCGGTCATGCGGATCGCAAGCCCAATTGGCGTGCGAAAGACGACATAGGCCATGAGCAGCGCCACCAGGATCGCCAGATAGGTCGGCGCGGTCTGTGTGAAGAAAGCGGGGCCGATGAAGGGCAGGGTCGACAGGCCGGGAATGCTGATCGGCTGGAACGGCACGATGGTCGGCGGCGTTCCGGCGACCGGCACGACCAGCCGGAAGACATAATAGCTGAAACTCGAGGCGAACAGCGTCACGCCAAGACCGGAGACATGCTGCGACAGGCCGAATGTCACCGTCAGCCCCGAATGCAGCAGGCCGAAGACGCCGCCGGCGATCGCGGCGATCAGAAGGCCGGTCCACAGATCGGCGCCATGATAGACCGACAGCCAGCCGATCATCGCGCCGAAGGTCATGATGCCCTCGATGCCGAGATTGAGCACCCCCGCGCGCTCGCAAAGCAGGGCTCCCAGCGTGCCGAAGATCAGTGGTGTCGCGATGCGCAGCACGGCGGCCCAAAGCCCGGCGGAGGCGATGATGTCGAACAGCGCGCTCATCGGCGGATCCTGTATTGCGTGAAGAACACCGCGATCAGCATGGTGAGCAGTGATAGGGCCACGGTGACATCGGCGATATAGGTCGGGATGCCGAGGCTGCGGCTCATGCCGTCGGCGCCGACAAACATGGTAGCCGTGAAGATGGCGGCTAGCACCACACCGAGCGGATTGAGATTGGCGAGCATGGCAACGACGATGCCGGCATAGCCGAAGCCGGGTGACAGGTCGGTGGTCACGTAGCCCTTGACGCCCATCACCTCGACCGCGCCGGCAAGCCCGGCAAGCCCGCCTGAAAGGCAGGCGACCTTGACGAGCGTGCTGCCGAGCCGCACGCCGGCGAAGGCCGCGCCGGAAGGGTTGAGGCCGGCGGCGCGCGACCGCATGCCGAAGACGGTGCGCGACTGGACGAAATAGATGACGACAGCCAGGGCAATGGCGATCAAAAAGCCGATATGCAGCCGCGAGCGGGCGATCAGCTTCGGCAGCATGGCGTGATCGACGACCGCCTGAGACTGCGGCCATCCGAAGGCCGTGGGATCCTTCAGCGCACCGTCGATCAGCATGGAGACGAAGAGCACGGCGATAAAATTCAGGATCAGGCTGGTCACCACCTCGTCGACGGAGAAACGCAATCTCAGCCAGAGCGGGATCAGGATCAGCACCATCCCGGCGACGGCGCCGATGACGAGCAGCAGCGGGATCAGGATCGGCGCCGGCAATCCGGCCAGCATGTTCGAGCCGAAGGCGGCGACGGCAATCGCGCCGAGATAGAACTGTCCCTCGGCGCCGATGTTCCAGAGCCGGGCGCGGAAGGCGACGGCAGCCGCAAGCCCTGTCAGCATCAGCGGCGTGGCGCGCGTCAGCGTTTCCGTTGCCGAAAGCCGCGAGCCGAAGGCGCCGATCAGGATGCGTCGGTAGGCCTCGAGAACGGGCGCGCCGGCAATCGCGATCAATATGCCGGCCAGCGCCAGCGCAGCGACGACAGCGAGTAACGGTGTCAGGATCATCAGGTAGAGCGGGCGATGCTCGCGACGTTCAAACCGCATGGATGGTCTCCGGCGTTTTCGACCATTCTCCGGCCATCATCAGGCCCAGCATGCGGGCGTCAGCCTCCTCGGCCTCGACCGGCGGGGACAGCCTGCCGCCGACGATTGCCTGGATACGGTCCGCCAAGGCAATGACCTCATCGAGATCCTCCGAAATCAGCAACACTGCCGTCCCCTTTCGCCGTGCTTCCAGAATGCGGGCGTGAACGGCGGCCACCGCGCCTTCGTCCAGCCCGCGCGCCGGCTGCGCCGCGATGAGGATTTTCGGGCGCTGATGGAGGTTGCGACCGAGAATGAGCTTCTGCATGTTGCCGCCCGACAGCAGTCGGGTGCGGCTTGTCGGAGCACCGCCCCGCACGTCGAACTCGGCGATGATTTCCTGCGCGAAAGCGATGCCGGCCTTCCGGTCGACCAGCCCGTTTTTCGAGAAGGAGGAAAGGCGTTCCAGCACGGCGTTTTCCCAAATCGCCATTTCGCCGATCGCACCTTCCTTGTTGCGGTCTTCGGGGATGCGGCCAATGCCTGCCCCCACGATTTCAGCGACGTCGGGATTACCCATGGGCTTGCCGAAGAAGAGAAGCTCGCCCGATGTGCGGGCAAGCGTGCCGGAGAGTATCTGCGCGAGTGCTGTCTGGCCGTTGCCCGAGACGCCGATGATGCCGAGAATTTCGCCGGCACGCAGGCTGAAGCTGACTTTCTTCAGTCGCTCGACGCCGCCAATGCTCACCGTCACGTCGCGCGCTTCAAGCGTGATCTCGCCCGGCGTGCCCGGCTCGCGGACTGGGCGGGTCACCCGATGCCCGACCATCAACTCGGCAAGTTCCGCCTTGTCGGTCCGCGACGCCTCGCGTTCGGCCACTTTCCTGCCGCCGCGCAGCACGACGATGCGGTCGGCTGCGGCCATCACCTCGTCGAGCTTGTGGGAAATGAAGATCAGCGACAGACCCTGGCGGGCCATTTCCTTGAGTGTCGCAAACAGGCGTTCCGCCTCGATATTGGTGAGCACGGCGGTCGGTTCGTCGAGGATCAGGATACGGGCGTCGTTATAAAGCGCCTTGAGGATTTCCACGCGCTGCTGTTCGCCGACGGAAAGGTCTCCGAGCCGGGCATCGGGATCGACCTTCAGGCCAAAACGCTCGGAGAGTGCCAGCAGCTTCCTGCGCGCGGCGGCGGTGTGCGACCGCCACGACCAGAGCTTTTCGGTGCCGGTCATGACGTTTTCGAGCACTGTCAGATTGGGCGCGAGGGAAAAATGCTGGTGCACCATGCCGACGCCGGCGCTGATCGCCGCGCGCGGCTTGCCATGCGGCAGTTCGGTGCCGTCGATCAGGATCCGCCCGGTATCAGGCACGTAATGGCCAAAGAGGATGCTCATCAGTGTCGTCTTGCCGGCGCCGTTTTCGCCGAGCAGCGCCACGATCTCGCCTTTGGCAAGCGTGAGCGAGATATCGTCATTGGCGACGATGTCGCCGAACCGTTTGCTGACGCTGTCTATTTCAAGGACCGGTCCAGTCATGCCGCGAGCCCCGCGATCGGGTAGCGATGCTGCCAGCGTCCGTCCGCCTCGAGCCGGGCGGCAAGAGACAGCAGAAGGGCATCTTTGCCCATCGGCGCCATGATCTGGACGGGCAAGGGCAGGCCATCGGCATCTGTGCCGAAGGACAGCGTCAGGGCCGGAAAGCCGGAGATATTGGCAAGCGAGGCAAGCGGCGCGAAAGCCGTCATGCGGTCGAGATGCAGGTCCGTATCGGAATGATCGGTGGGAAAGGATCCGACCAACGGCGGCGGCGAGGCAAGCATCGGCATCAGAAGAATATCGACCTTGTCGAAGAGGGTCCACAGGCTGCGGCTCGCCTGCACCGCGCCGTTGAGCGCATCCCAGAGCGCCGTTGCCGTCATGGCGCGTCCGCGCAGGATGAAAGCCTGTGTCAATGTTTCGGCAGCCCGCATGTCGAGATCGAGGCTATCCACCAGGGCGGCGATGTTGACGGAGATGATATCGCCAAAGGCGCGTCCGCTGGCCAAGACTGGCTGTTCGACATCGCCCCAGGCGAGCGGGATGATTTGATGTCCCTGTGTTTCGAGCAAGCGTGCTGCGGCTTCGACGACTTGCTGCCGTTCAGGCATGGTGGGATGGCGTGTGCCTGTGTCGGCAAGCAGGCCGATCCGCAGTGATCCCGCTTGCGCTGCGATCCGCTCGATATCCGCAAAAGGCCCCTTGGTTTTACCGGTGAGGGCCTCAAGAAGCCTGCTGGCGTCGCGCACCGAGCGCGTCACCGCAAGCTCGCTGGCAATGCCGCCGAGATGGTTGCCGAAGGATGGGCCGGCCGGCATCGCGCCCCGTGTCGGCTTCAGGCCGACAAGGCCGCAGCATGCGGCCGGCACGCGGATCGAGCCGCCTGCATCCGTGGCGTGGGCAAGCGCAACGATGCCTGCCGCCACGGCCGCCGCCGCGCCGCCCGATGAACCGCCGGCGGTGCGGGCAGGGTACAGCGGATTGCGGCAGATCGGGCCTATGGCGGGCTCGGATACCAGGGAGAAGCCGAACTCCGGGCTGGTAGTCAGCCCGAACAGGCAGAAGCCTGCCTCGCGGAACCGTTTTGCAAGATCGCTATCCGCCTCACCGCCCTCGCGTTTGAAAAGACGTGAACCCGCCGTCACCGGCAGCCCCGCGAAGGGGCCACCGAGATCCTTGGCGAGCGTCGGCACACCTGCGAAAGGCCGGGCGGCAAAGCGGTCCGGATGCTGCGATCGTTCCTGATCCAAGGCCTTAGCGGAGGCAAGGCCCATCCCGGCGTCGAGATGAGCTATCGCGCCAAGAGAAGCCTGCTGTTCGTTAGCGGAAAGAGCGGCCTGCATGGCGTCCACGCAGGTGAGTTTTCCGGCCTTGACGGCGCCGGCCAGGTCGGTGGCATCGGCGGATAGGGGACTGGGCATGGTCGCGCCGGATTACTTCGGCTGCTCCATCACCTTGGGAACCTCGAAGGTGCCGGCCTTGATGTCGGCGCGGACCTTTTCCATCGCCGCTTCGGCGTCCGCCGGTGCCACGCCCTTCACATAGACGATGTCGCTGCCGCCATCCTTCATCAGGCCGTAGGCCGTGTAGTTGCGCCCGACCGACTTGCCGGCGGCGACGTCGGCGATGGCCGCATTGAGGATGGGGCGGAAATACCACATGGCATTGGCAAACACCGTGTCCGGGTAGCGCGGCGTGTAGTCGATCAGCGAGCCGATTGACTTGATTTTGCGTTCCTTGGCGGCATCCGCCGTGCCGATGCGTTCGCCGAACAGGATGTCGGCGCCGGCATCGATCTGCGCCAGGCCCGCCTCGCGCGCCTTCGGCGGGTCGAAGAAGGTGCCGATGAACGAGACGAGATGCTTGCAGTCGGGATTGACCGCCTTGACGCCGGCCGCAAACGCATTGATCAGCATGTTGACTTCCGGGATCGGGATCGCGCCGACCGAGCCGACGACGTTCGATTTGGTCATCTTGCCGGCGAGCATGCCGGCGAGATAGGCGCCGTCATGGTTCCAGGTGCCGAACACGCCGAAATTGCCGCCGGCGGCCTCGCCACTGGAGCCGAGCACGAAGGCGGTGTCCGGATAATCGGCGGCCACCTGTCGCGCTTCCTTTTCCACCGCATAGGCTTCGCCGATAATCAGCTTGTTGCCCTGTTCGGCATATTCGCGCATGGCGCGGGGATAGTCGGTGCCCGATACGCCCTCGGAGAACACATACTCGATCACGCCTTCCTTAGCCGCATCCTGAAGTGCCTTGTGCAGACAGGAGTTCCACGCATTTTCAACCGGCGAAGCATGAATGCCGGCCACTTTCAGCGGTGCGGCGGCGCGAGCGGCGGGCGCAAGCGCGCTCACACCAAGAGCGATGCCCGACGCGATCACCGCACGGCGCGATAGCATGATGTCATGTGTCATTGTCTGTTCCCAGGTTTTTGATCGTTTGGTCAAAAGTCTATGGGTCGACTAAAAAAGTGTCAAGCAATCGAGTGGCTTAAAGAATGTGCGTTTTGGTGTTGGGCTGGCCTTTTCCTCGCGACGGCCGCGACCCAAATCTTCAGCGAGTACCTGCCTGTAGATCTGCCTCGTCGGCAAGAATGGAGGCGGCCTCGTTCAAGAGGACGTCTTTTGCGTTCTTGCGGGCCTTTTCAAGAGCAATGTCAGCACTCAGGCTGCGCTCGTTTGCCTGCAGGCCATCATCTCCGCCGGTATCCACACCATCGTCTATTTTCTCGCGCGACTTGAGGCGATTTGCTTGAGCGGCCATTTCATTGCGACGTTCGGTTTCATTGAGGGAGATAACCCGTTTTTCGCGCTGTGCCTTCAGTACGGCAATGTCTTCCACAAAGCGTCGGAAATCCGGATCGTTCTGCACCCGGGCATCGTGGCGGCTTTGCAGTTGCGGCAGCAATGCCTTTATAGTGCCATCGGCCTTATAGTTTGCTGGTTTGACCTCAGTCCACGGCAGAGCATTGTCATAGCTTGCCTCACCAAAGGTCTTAGGGTCCGAAAGGCCCGGCAGGCTGATGTCAGGCGTCACGCCGCGTAGCTGTGTCGTCCCGCCATTGACACGGAAAAACTGCGCAACCGTCAATTTCAGCTCGCCGAATTTCGGCTTGCTGTTGCGGGCCACCTGGTCAAGATTGACCACAGTCTGCACGGTGCCCTTGCCAAAGCTGGGTTCGCCGACAATGACTCCTCGACCATAGTCTTGAATCGCTGCGGCAAAAATCTCGGAGGCTGATGCCGAGCCGCGATTGATCAACACGCCAACCGGGCCAGTCCAGGCAGGTGTGGAAAGATCATCGCTTTCTACGTCGACCTTGCCGTCTGCATCGCGCTGCTGAACCACCGGACCTTTGCCAACAAACAGGCCGGTCAAATCGATCGCTTCGGAGAGCGAACCGCCGCCATTGTTGCGCAAGTCGATCAGAACGCCGTCGACCTTGTCTTGCTTCAGCTCGGTGAGAAGCTTGGCGACGTCGCGGCTTGCGCTTCTGTAATCCTTGTCGCCTTTTCGCCGTGCTTCGAAGTCCTCATAAAACGCCGGCAGAGTAATCACGCCGATTTTGCGTGTGGCGTCGCCATCCTTGACTGACAGGATGGTCTTCTGGGCGGCCTGCTTTTCGAGACTGATCTTATCGCGCACCAGGCTGATGAGGCGATGTTTGCCATCCGGTCCCGCATCGGCCGGCAAGATGTCCAGGCGCACGACAGACCCCTTCGCGCCGCGGATCATTTGCACGATTTCATCAAGGCGCGTACCGACCACTTCCTTTATCGGGCCGCTTTCGTCTTGACCGACACCGGTAATGCGGTCACCGACTGCAAGCTTGCCGGACAATTGCGCCGGGCCACCGGGCACGAGTTCACGGATCGTCGTGTAGTCATCTCTTTCCTGCAATACCGCGCCGATACCAACCAGTGAAAGCTTCATGGAAATATCGAATTCAGCCGAAGCGGTCGCGCCGAAATAATCGGTATGCGGGTCAACCGACGTTGTGTAGGCATCCATGAACGACTGGAACACATCGTCGCTCTTATACTTGTAGGCACGATCGAGGGAGTTTTTGTAACGTTTGTCGAGCGTATCGCGAATAGCAGCGTCAGTCTTGCCCGCCAGTTTCAAGCGCAGCCAGTCGCTCTTGACGCGTTTCCGCCACAGCTCATTGCTTTCCGCTTCGGATTTCGGCCAAGGCTCCTTGTCGCGGATCAGGGGATAGTCTTCCTGCACACTGAAGTCGAACTTCTGGCTGAGCAGGCTGCGTGCGTAGCTCATGCGATCGACGACGCGCTGCTCATAAACGTTGAAAATGGAAAATGGGATATTCAAGTCTTCCTGATTGATGGCGTCATCGATCTTGGTGCTGCTGGCCATGAACGTGTCGATATCCGTCTGCAGGAAGATGACACGGTCCGGATCCAGAGACTTGATAAACCGATTCATGACCTTGACCGACAAGGCATCATCCAGCGGAACGGGCTTATAGTGGAAACGCGTCAGAAATTGCGCGCTCAAATGAGCGGCCTGCCCCTGTTGCGGTAGCGGCGTCAAAACTGGTGGCGAGCCGGCTTCCAGAGCATATGCCGACGGTGCAATTGCCAAGAATATGCAGAGGAAACCATATCGTATACGCATTAAGCTTTGATCCGATTCTCAAGGTTGACTGTCTAATGTGTGATCTTGGTGGAACAATTATGGTTTTTTGGCAACTAGACGATGCGCTCCGTTCGGAAAGATTTCCAGAACGCCTCCGCGTGTGACGATTGATTTGAGGGCCAATTGGCCGCAGAGGTCGTCGAAAGACCTAAACCGAAATTCGAATTAACGGCCTCCGGTTCTGCTCCTTCAAGAGCCACTATCTGGCGCTCATTCAAGAGAACCATGGTAAGACATCGCCCCCATGGCATGCCCCCACGGAATGATCGTTAGTGCATGCTTGGCCGCCACAGCTGGTGTTGACGCTGTTCCGCCGGGTCAGACATGCTGGCCGCCATTGATGTGGATCTCTGCACCATTGATGTAGGCGGATGTATCGCTGCATAGAAAGTGGATGGTTTCGGCGACTTCCCGTGGTGTGCCAAGTCTCTTCATCGGGACGTTAGTTTCAACCAGAAGATCTGTGCCGGGAGACAGAATCGAGGTCGCAATCTCGCCCGGCGCGATGGCATTGGCACGAACGCCGTGTGGGCCGAATTCGTGGGCGATTTCCCGCGTGAGCGCTGCAAGACCGGCCTTCGAGGCGGCATAGGCGACACCGGCAAAGGGATGCACCCTTGAACCGGCAATCGAGGTCACATTGACGATTGATCCCTGCGCGGCCTCCAGTTCAGGCAGCAATGCCCGCGCGAGCAGGGCGATCGAGACGAGATTGACATTGAGGACCGTCGTCCAAGTCTGCGCATCGGAATCGATGACACCGAGGCGCGCGCCATTTGGGCCTTTCGGCGAAATTCCCGCATTGTTCACCAGCGCATGCAGCGCCGCACCGTTCAAGCGGTCGCGAACGTCGGCCACCAGCTGATCGATTTGCGTGAGATCGGCCAGATCAGCCTGAATATGGCTTTCACGGGCCGATGGCCACCGGCACTCCTCGGAGAAAGGCTGCCGCGAAACTGTTAGAACGCGCCAACCTTTCTCCAGGAATAGCTTTACCGTGGCATGTCCGATGCCGCGACTGGCACCGGTCAAGAGCATGTAGCGCTGTGTCATTGTAGGCCCCTTCTGGATGCCGTAAGCATCAAATATCTCAACGACGTTTCACTCGATATCAGTCGATGAAGGTATTGGCGTTCGAGTTGCCGGCGCGAATAGACTATCTTGCTGCCCCTGAACTGCAACTCTGACCGTTGACGGGATTGAGCTTCATCAGCCCTGCACGGGTTTTGCCGGCGCCTTGTCCGGCCAGAACCGCACGCCAGGACGGGCGAGGCCGCCACCGAGCGCGGCCACAGTGCCGTCAGCGCGCCAGCAGGCGGCGCCGGTCATCGTGTCGCCAAAGGCGATCGCGTTCATCCCGCCGCCGATATGCGGCATCACTCGGACATCGTGCCCGAGTTTTTCGAGCTTCGTCTGTTGCGGCGCGTAGGCGTGTTCGATTTCCACTTCCTGGCCCTGCGTCCAGATTCTCGGCGCTTCCACGGCTTCCTGCAGGCTCATCTTGTGATCGATCAGGTTGACGATGGCCTGCATGGCCGAGGGGAAAATTCGTAGGCCACCGGGCAGACCAAGCGCAAAAACCGGAGCGCCGTCTTTCATCAGGATCATCGGCGCCATGGATGTCGGCACCCGCTTGCCCGGAACCACCGAGAGCGCGTGGCCCGGGTGCGGGTCGAAATTGCTCATGTAGTTGTTGGGAATGATGCCGGTGCCGGGTACCGCCAGTCGCGCGCCGAAGAGTCCGTTGATCGTATGCGTGGCGCTGACGATGTTGCCATCACGATCGGCGACGGTGATATGGGTGGTGTCGTGGCTTTCATAGCCCGGCGCATAGGTCGCCGGCAGGCTCGCTGAGTGACCGATCTGGGCGCGGCATTCGGCGGCATAGGCCTTCGAGGTCAACCGCTCGACCGGCACATCGACGAAGGCCGGATCGCCCGAGTGTTCACGCCGGTCGGCAAAGGCGATGCGGATGACCTCGGCGAGAAGATGCAGGGAAGCGGGGCTGCCAAAGCCCATGCCCGCCACGTCATAGGCTTCGAGCATATTCAGCATCTGGGTGACATGCACGCCGGAGGAAGCTGGCGGCGGCGGCCCGGCGATCTCGAACCCGCGATAGCTGCCGATGATCGGCTTGCGCTCGATCGGGCGGTAGGCCCGCAGATCGGCTTCCGTGACCCAGCCGGCATCGTCGCCGCCAGTCTGCATCCTTGCGGCCAGCGCAGCGCCAAGGGCGCCGCCGTGCAGGGCTGCGGCTCCTTCACGCTGGATCAGCCGTAGGCTTTCGGCATAATCACTCATGACGAGGCGCTCGCCCGGTGCCGGTGCTCTGCCGTCGGGCATGAGAATACGGGCGATTTCTGCATCCTGGGACAACTCACCGGCGGCCTCGGTAATTGCGCCAGAGAGATAATGGGTGACGGCAAAGCCGCGCGAGGCCAGTCGGATCGCTGGCTCGACAACATCCGCAAAGGGCAGCTTGCCATATCGCGCCTGCATATCGCACCAGCCCGCCAGATTGCCGGGAACGGCAACCGAGGATGCACCGATGATGTTGCGTCGCCCCTTGGCGTCCATGTAACGCGCCGGTTCATCTGAAACCGGTTCATAGATCTCGGGGTGCATCGTTGCAGCCGCCGAAGACAGGGCGTCGATCACGACATGTTGTCCATCCGCGAGCCGCAGATGCGATAGGCCGCCGCCGGCAATGCCGACCATCATCGGCTCCACCACGGTCAGTGCCAGCAGTGCAGCGACCGCAGCATCCACAGCATTGCCGCCTGCCGACAGCATCTCGAAGCCCGCCGCCGAGCCCAGAGGGTGGTTGGTCACCACCATGCCGCCCGCGCCGCTGGCTGGGGATTTTTCGCAGGTGAAGGGTAGGCGGGCAGGGGTCATGTTGGATCTCATTTCAAGGGGCACTGCAGTCGCCGCAGGTTAACCGGGGCACGGCGCTCCGGCTAGAGAGAGCACGGATCATAGGAGCTTTGCCAGAACTTTGGCAGTCGCGCCCGACAGATCGCCGAGCTTGACGCCGGTTTCGCGAACGCTCGCTTCGCGTGCCTTGCCGCGGATCTGCGTGTCGATGGCCTTCTGTGCTTCTGATGCCACTTCGTCTGGTGAAAGAACGATCACACCGCTTTCGTCTGCCAGAACGGCGTCGCCCGGCATGACCACGGTATTGCCGACCGAGACCGGAACGTTGATCGCACCGCCAAGGTCATAGATACGGGTGGTGATCGGCGAGATGCCGCGGCACCACATCGGGAAATCCGACTGGACGATTTCTTCAAGGTCGGTGCAGGGGCCGTCAACCACGGCGCCCACGGCACCTGCCGCTTTCGCACCAACCGTCACGCCGCCGCCCCAGCAGGCATAACGATCGTCATGCAGCCGATCGACGATGACGAAGTCACCTGGACGGATGAGGCTCAACAGATGGTGCAGCAGGGTGGAATCAGGGCCAGGGATGGCGATGGTGACGGCGGTCCCCACGACGCGCCGGCCCGGAATCAGTGGCTGGATCTGCCGGTTCAGAAAGCCGAAATGCCGCCAATGGCCGAGCGTTGCGGTTTCGACCTGAGCCAGAAGAGCGAGGTCTTCCTTGGCGATCTGTGCTGGCATCGGATTGATTTTATAGCTCATTTTCGGATCCAATCTGTGACGTGAAGGTTAA
The DNA here is from genome assembly GCF_000281735.1 of Rhizobium sp. AP16. Classification (NCBI taxonomy): domain Bacteria; kingdom Pseudomonadati; phylum Pseudomonadota; class Alphaproteobacteria; order Hyphomicrobiales; family Rhizobiaceae; genus Rhizobium; species Rhizobium sp. AP16. The sequence continues at coordinate 356,592 of NZ_AJVM01000001.1, forward strand.
CGGTCAAAGGCCTTGGCAAAACCAATGCTGCGCTCGACGACCAAGACAATGGCAAGCGAGAGCGTGATCATCAGCACAGCCAGCACGGCCACCATCGGATCAGTCCGCTCGTCGACATAGCGGTAGAGGGCAACAGGCAACGTTTGCAGCCGCGGCCCGACGATAAAGAGCGACAATACGATCTCGTCGAAGGACAGAATGAGGGCGATGGCACTGGACGCGATCACGCCGGGTGTCAGCCGCGGCAGAGTAATTTGCATGAAAACCTGCAACGGCCGGGCGCCGAGCGTCATCGCCGCCTCATCGACATCCGTCCCGAGGTTGCTGAGCGCCGTCTGGAGGATGCGGATGCTGAAGGGGAGCGTCATGACAAGATGCGCGAGCACCAGGCCAGGATAGGTGGCGACCAAGCCGGCCGGGGTGAAGACCATCAGGATCCCCAATCCGAGCATCATGGCTGGCAGGACCAGCGGCGCGATGACCAGGCTGCGGATCAGATTGCGGCCCGGAAAATCAAGCCGTACCAGCGCATAGGCGGCCGGCAGTCCAAGCGCGAGGCTGAGGGCGGCGACAATCGTCGCAATCAGCGCACTGTTGCGGAACCCCTGCATGAAGCTGGCATTGCCCAGCACGGCTCCATACCATTTCAGGCTCCAGCCCGAGGGCGGGAAGGAGAGATAGCTATCGGCGCTAAACGAAATGACGAGGATGATCGCCATCGGCATGAACACGATGCAAAAGACCAGGGTGACATAGGTGCGGGAGAACCAGGAGAGGAACTTCGTCATTCTACGCCCTCCGGGTCAGTAGTCGAAGGAGGAGGCCGGTCAGTCCCATCGCGAGAACAAAAAACGCCAGCATGAGAAAGGAAAGCGCCGCCGCTGTCGGCCAATCGAGTGAGACAAGCGCAAGATCGTAGACTTCGGTCGCCAGTAGGAATACCCGGCCGCCGCCGAGTAGCGATGGCGTGATAAAGGAGGAAACACAGAGCACGAAGCCGATCGTCAGTCCGGCAAGGATCGCCGGCAGGCTGAGCGGCAGGGTGACTTGCCAGAATACCGTCTGTGGCGGTGCGCCGAGCGACATGGCTGCGTCGTCCAGCCGTCTGTCCAGCTTGCCAAGCCCGGCCGCGATGGTGAGGAACATGTAGGGCATGATGCTTTCGGACAGGCCAATGATCACACCCGAATAGTTATTGACCATGTGCAGCGGCTCCGTTGTCAGCCCGGAAATTCGCAGCAGGTGGTTGACCGGGCCGTCGTCTCCGAGAGTTACCAGCCAGCCAAAGGATCGCACCACAGCCGAGATCAACAGTGGCGATGCGGCGAGCACTGTCAGCGGCGTTCGCCAGCGCGAAGTCATCCGCGAGAGCGACAACGCCATCGGATAGGCAAGCAGCAGTGCTACCACGGAGCAGGTGATCGACACACGCAGGGTCCGACCCAGAAGATCCAGGTAATAGCTATCCTGGAGGATGCCGATGTAGGTCTGCAGGCTGACAGCCTTGGTAATTGCCCCGTAATCAGAAATGTTCAACGACATGCGGAACAGCCACAAGATCGGGGCAATGAAGGAAATGATCAGCACGATCAGCACCGGGCTGAGAAGCAGCCATGGCGTGAATCTTGTGCTGCTGCCGGGAACGGTAAAGCGGTTCATGGGGCAAAGATCCGCATATCGGTGGACCGCCAGCTGAGCGCCACCTCGGCCCCCAGTTGCGCGAGTTGCGCCTCGTCGCTGCCGGGACGAAGCTCGGCGACCAATGTCTGGCCCCCGGCCAGTTCCAGCTCCACCTCGATAATGCTGCCAACGAAGACGCTGCGGATCACGCGCGCCATCAGGCCGCTATTCGATTTGCCAAGCTGGATGGCGTGGGGCCGGACCATGGCGGAAAGTTTGGCGCCGTCAGCGACGTCTTTGGGTAGATCTTCGGCGCGTGGTGCGGGAAGTAACTGACCCTTATGGCTCAGCTGCGGCGTACTCGCCATATGGCTGAGCGTGGCGGAGACACTATTGGCACGCCCGATGAAACCCGCCACGAAGGGTGTTGCAGCCTTGTCGTAGACCTCGACAGGCGTTCCTATCTGTTCGAGCCGGCCGTCATTCATCACCGCAATCCGGTCGCACATGGTCAGTGCTTCCTGCTGATCATGCGTGACAAATAGTGTCGTGATGCCGGTCCGTGTCTGGATATCGCGGATTTCGAAGCGCATCTCGTCGCGCAGTCGCGCATCGAGGTTTGACAAAGGTTCGTCGAGCAGCAGGATCTTGGGCTCGATGACAATGGCGCGGGCGATGGCGACACGCTGCTGCTGGCCGCCTGAAAGCTCGGCGGGGCGACGGGTGCCGAACCCTTCGAGCCGCACCGCGCGCAATGCCTCCGTGACGCGCGCGGCGGTCTCCTCCTTGCCGACTTTACGCAGGCGCAGGCCAAAGGCAACGTTCTGAGCCACCGTCATATGAGGAAACAGGGCATAGGACTGGAACACCAGACCGAGGTTGCGCTCCCAAGGAGGCCGCGACACGATGTTCTCGCCGCCAATGATGATCTGTCCGGAAGTCGGGGCCAGAAGCCCCGCGAACATCCGCAGCGTCGTGGACTTGCCGCAGCCGGACGGACCCAGGAGCCCGATGAACTCGCCCTTTGCTATGTCGAAAGACAAGGAGTCCACTGCCGGTCGCTCACCGCCGTAGTCGAAGGTAAGCTTGTCGATCTGGATATGGGCGGGGGATGCGGCGAGTTTCATCGGTCCGTCCTGCTGGTTTACTTGCCGGCCGAGATGATCTGGCGCTTCCAGATCTGGTTCCACTCATCCGATTTTGTCGCAGCCCAGCCCCAGTCGAGTGGCAGTGTCTTGTCGAGCTTGCCTGCCACAGTGCGGGCCGTGGCTGCTTCACTGACCTTGGCCTTGGCATTCACCGGTGCGTAGAACATCACTTCCGTGAACGCGGCCTGGGCCTCGGGAGACAGCGCATAGTCGATGAAGGCCTTGGCAGCGACCGGGTTCTTGGAACCCTGCACGAGATTGATGGTATTGATCTGCAGGATGGTGCCTTCCTTTGGCAGCATGACCCCCAGTTTGCCCTTGGATTCATCGGCATAATACTGGCCGCGCGCATTCCAGCCGGTGCCCAGCACGTCGGTGCCATTGATGACCAGGGTATAGGCGTCAGGTTTCGGGTCGAAGGTCTGGACCCCCGGTGCCATCTCGGCAAGCTTGGCGGCGGATTGCTTGACGGACTTGGTATAGTCTTCTCCCAGCATGGCCGAGGTCATCACCATCAGGCCCGAGCCGAGGATGGAGGGCATCGAAGTCACGGCCATCTTGCCGGCGTACGTCTTGTCCCAGAGAACTTGGAGAGAGGTCGGTGCGGTTGGAAAGGCTTCGGTGTTGTAGATCACGACGAGGTTGTCGAAGGTTACCGCCGGGCCATAACCTTCCTTGACGATCGCCTGCGGCACCAGATCAGCAAGGCTCGGTACATCAGTCTTGCTCAGCGGCGCGAGCAAGCCTTCCTTGTCGCCGATTAGCGAGGTGGAGACGTCGAAAATCACCACGTCCGTCTGCGGATCGCCGGCCTGCGAGCGAAGGTTGCCCAGCATCGCCGACGAGGCAGGGGAAGGGAAATAGTTCACCTTCACGTTGGGGTACTTTGCCAGGAAGGGTTTGATGACCGCTTCGTTGTACTTGTCCTGAAAGATTCCGGAATAAGCGGTGAGCGTGATCTCGCCCGAGACATCGGAGGATTGCGCGTGTGCGGTGGTAGAGAGCAGCGCAGTAAAGATGATGGCAGGAACAAGACGGATACTCATCAACAAATTCTCCTGTCGGGTGAAGCGGCCCGGTTGTCGAAATGGCTGCCAGGATGGCAAGCAGCACGGTGAGGCACGGATCGGCCAGACCTTTCAGCGCCCGACTGATCCGTCGCGAAGAAGGTGATGGGAGGTTCAAACGATCCACTGCCCCGCGATGCAACGATCTCGGACCGACAAAGTCCAATCGAATTTTCTTAGTGTTGCCATCAGAAAAATTTTGCGCAAAATCTGGCTAAATTTATAGCCGAATTCTCCGGCTAAGAGCCTGAAAATTAATCATTATAGCAAACAAAAATCCTCCGGTCGCACGAAGGCGCCGGAGGATGAAGAGAGTTTTCCAAAGTGAAATCTATCGGGTTAGTAGCCGCGTTTCGCGTCTGCAAGATCAGCGACGGTCCCGGTCTCGTGGAAGGTCCGAATGTTCTTCGCCACGATCTTGCTGCCAGTCGGCGCGTCGATCAGCGAGGCGACATGCGGCGTGACCGTAATCTTCGGGTTGGTCCAGAAAGGATGCGATTTGGGCAGCGGCTCGACATGGAACACGTCGAGTGTGGCGCTGCTAATCTGTCCGGAATTCAGGCCCTCCAGAAGATCGCTATCGACCAGATGCGGACCACGCGCGGCGTTGATGATACTGGCGCCACGTTTCAGTCGATTGAAGGTGTCGGCATTGAGAATGCCACGGGTACTTTCTGTCAAAGGCAATAGGCAGACAAGGATCTCCGTACCCTCCAGAAACGCTCCGAAGCCCTCGGCGCCGGAGAAGCATTTTATGCCCGGCAGGTCCTTCTGAGATCGCGACCAGCCGCTGACCTCAAAGCCAATTTGCTTCAAGAGATCTGCGGCGATCGCACCCAGATTGCCGAGTCCCATCACGCCGACGCGTCGTTGCGTGGCGGGAGGCACTACAATCTGCTCCCAGACCTGGTGCGCCTGGTTTGCCTGAATGGCGGGCAGTTCGCGGTGGTGGCGCAGAACATGCATGGCTACATATTCCTTCATCCGCTGCGTCAGGTCGGTCCCGACCGTGCGGATGATCGGGACGTGCAGTGGCAGTTGTTCATCCGCCAACACATGGTCGATGCCCGCCCCCAGCGACACGATTGCCTTCAGGTTTTTGAACGGCTTCATGGCTCCGGTCGCTGGGCGCCAGACCACCGAGTAGGTCACAGCATCAGGATCAGGCACCTTGTTGATTGGATAGATGTTCCAATCCGGCATCAAATCACGGAGCATCTGGCACCACCACTCGGTCTTGTCTTCGGCGGGCAGGGAAACGGCAATGTTCATGGAGCGTCCTCAATTGGCTCATGCATCATAGTGTAGCTCCATTCACAGCAGGACTGGCGCGGAGGTCAAAGCAAAAATTCCTGTGAGTCTCATAGAAAATTTTTATGTAGATTTTCCATCGCTTTGCTCTAGGCTTCGACTATGAATTTCAAACAGTTGGAAGCCTTTTACTGGCTCACTCGTCTTAAAAGCTATCAGCGCGTCGCCGATCATATCGGCTTGACGCAACCGGCTGTTTCCGCACGGATCTCGGGGTTGGAGGACAGTTTAGGTATTCCTTTGATAGATCGCTCGCAGGCCGATTTCACCCTGACAGAACAAGGTTACGAGGTCGCCGAATATGCCGAGACGTTTCTCAATCTCAGCGAGACCCTGACCAGCCGTTTGAAGTCGAAGCAAAAAAGACGTTATACCATTGGCGTCGTTTCGATGGTGACACAGACCTGGGCAATCACCCTGCGCCACAAGATTGCCAATCTGCCCGACCCGCCATTGGTGGATTTCTATTCCGGCGCCAATCTCGATCTGCGACCCATGGTCAAATCCGGTGCGCTGGATATGGCTTTCGTAACAGGTGAAGCCGGTCTACCGCAGATGGCGGACAGTTTTTCCGTCCTTTATCATGTCGGGTGGGTGGCGCGCCCGGATGTCGTGGGTGAGATCACCCGGCCATTGACGCCCGATGAACTGCGCGAACTGCCTCTGGTACTCTATCCGCACACATCGCCACTGTTCGGACCCGTCGCCGACTTGATCGAAGAAACGAAGCGACGGCCAAATTCCCGGCACACCGGCAATTCACTGGCCACGATCTGCGAGATGGTCAGGGCCGGTTATGGTGCGTCGGCGATGCCTCTGGTGTCGCTTGAGCCGGAAATCGTAACCGGAATGCTGGTCGAGATACCCACTACGGTCCAACTGGCACCATTGGACATCCGCTGCGTGCACCAGAACAGGGCGCGCAAGGCGCAGACCGAAGAAATATTCCAGCTTGCTCGGCAGGCCGCCGAAGAATGGGCTGCCGCCCATCCGCGTTATGTCAGCTTTCGCGCGACCTGAGTTTATTCGCCAGACAGATCGCTGCGCGTTGCGTCGTCCATATCGATACTACCCAAGAGTGTGGCGCCGACAGGCGCGGCACTCTTGGCCATGACGGCTCAGGCGGCAAAACGCTTTGAGACGTGATCGCGGATGAAGCCGGCTCCGATCTGAACCAGGCGCGCTGTGAGCGCCGCCCCGGTTTCAGCCGAGCAATAGACGGGGTCGCCGCCCCATACGCCGTTCGGCGCGCTTTCCATCGCCTCGATCGGCGCCTGCAAGCGGGCACCGGCATACTTTAACGCCGCAAAGCCTGCCACGTCGACGCCCATGGCTTTCTGGCCCTTCGGCGGCGCCTTCGCCAGATCCATGCGCAGAAGTTCTGGATAGTAATGCAAGCCGACCGAGGTTAGCGGATCACCGCCATGACCGGAGGATTTGGCCGCAGCTTCCGGACCGAGGATTTCCTTCAGCAATTCATAGCTGATCTGCCAGAGATACATCGACGCCACGAACATGCCGTTGGTCTGGCGCCATTTCAGTGAAACATCGTTGATGGCGCCGACGTTGCCGCCATGGCCATTGATCACCAGAACCTTGGTCAACCCGTGGCGGGCAAGGCAGGCGAACATGTCGTCGAGCACGGCGGCGAGCGTCGATTGGCTGAGGGCGATACCACCATGCGACGAGCCGAAATAGTCGGCTCCGCCAAAGGGGATGACCGGGGCGATGAAAGTCGGTACCCCTTCGGCCCGCGCGGCGCGGGCGATGTCAAGCGCCACCGCTTCGGCGGCAAGATAATCGCCCATCGGCGCATGGGTGCCCTGATCCTCCAGGGAGCCCATCGGCAGCAAGATGACGGCGTCATCGTTCAGGAATTGCCGGGCTTCTTCACTGGTCAGTTCGGCGATCTTGATCTTGTTGGTCAGCATATTCGAATCCTTAAAGAATATCATGTCGAAGGCAGGCCGACTGATGCTGATCGCCGACCGATTGTAGCGTCGGGACGGTTTCAGCGCAGGCGGACTGGACGTAGGGACAACGGCTGCGAAAAACGCAGCCGGACGGCAGGGAGAGCGGCGAGGGGATCTCGCCGGTCAGGCGGATGCGGCGGCTTTCGCGGTGCAGGCTGGGCTCAGCCGAAACCAGCGCCGCGGTATAGGGATGCTTTGGCGTGAAATGCACCTGATCGGCGGGACCAACTTCCATGACCCGACCAAGATAAAGCACCATGATCCGGTCTGAGATGTAGCGCACCACCGAGAGATCATGGCTGATGAACAACAGCGAAACCCCGGTCTTGGCGCGCAAATCGGCCAGCAGGTTGAGTACCTGTGCCTGAATGGATACATCCAGCGCCGACACGGCTTCATCGCAGACGATGAAGCTTGGCTCGACGGCCAGCGCACGCGCAATGCCGATGCGCTGGCGCTGCCCGCCGGAAAATTCGTGCGGCCGTCGGTCGAGAAAGCTCGGATCCAGTCCGACGAGATTGACGAGCTCGATCAAGCGCGGCACGCGGGCAGGTCCCTTGTGCAGTCCATGCGCATCGAGTGCTTCCGATAGAACCGAGCGGATGGTTTTGCGCGGATCGAGGCTGGCATAGGGATCCTGGAAGATGATCTGCATCTCCTTGCGCAGATCGCGCAGCCGGGCAGGCGAGACCGTGTTCAAATCCTGTCCGTTGAAGCGCATCACATCGCTCTTGGATTCGATCAGTCGCAGGATGGCACGGCCGATCGTGCTCTTGCCGGAGCCGCTTTCGCCGACGAGGCCCAGCACCTCTCCGGGTGCAACGCTGAAACTGACATCGTGCAAAATCTTCAACGTCTGCTTGGAGAAGAGACCGCCTCGCCCGAGAGGGTAGCTCTTCTTGAGATTCTGAACGTCGAGAAGTGGAGCGGGGTTCATGCGGCCTCCGTCTGGGGGTTCTGCAGGCCGACAGGCGCCTCCGGCGCGCGCAGACAGCGCACGGCGCGCTCGCTATCGGCGCTGGGATAGAGCGCTGGCCGGATTTCGGCGCATGCGGATATTGCGATCGGACAGCGGTCACGGAAGGCACAGCCCGAGGGGCGGGCGGAGGGCAGGGGCGGTGTGCCGGAAATCGCCGGAAGCCGGTCACCTCCAGTGGAATGCAGCCCGTCATGGGAAGAGGGCATGCTTTCAATCAGCGCGCGCGTGTAGGGATGATGCGGATCGTACAGGATCTGGTCGGCAGGGCCTTCTTCGACGATCTGGCCCGAATACATGACCGCTACGCGGTCCGCGATGTCGGCGACAATCCCGAGATTGTGGCTGATGAACAGCAGGCTGAGACCGCTCCCCTGATCCTGCCGCAGGCTGTGTAGCAGCTCGATGATCTCGGCTTGAATCGTTACGTCGAGCGCGGTCGTTGGCTCGTCGGCAATCAGAAGGCGCGGCTCGCAGGTCAGAGCCATGCCGATCATGACACGCTGGCGCATGCCGCCCGACATCTGATCTGGGTAGCTGTCGATCCGTCGTTCAGCGTCAGTCATGCCCACCCGCTTCAGCAGTTCAATCGCATGCTTGCGGGCGTCGGCTTTGGACATCGGGCGGTGCGAGAGAATGGCCTCGACCATCTGGTCGCTGATCTTGTGGATCGGATTGAGCGAAGTCATCGGCTCTTGAAAGATCATGGCAATGTCATTGCCGCGGATCTCCTCGAGCGTGCGGGCATCCACAAAGCCCAGGTTAACCACATCGCCGGTTTTGCGGCGCAGTTGCAGCGTGCCCGACGCCTGCCGGATGGCTCCGGGCAGGAGACCCATCAGCGCAAGCGAAGATAGGGATTTCCCCGAGCCGCTTTCGCCGACAAGTGCCGTACATTGATTGGCGCGCAAGGTCAGCGAGACGTCTTCGATCACAGCAACAGGCGTTTCAAACCGGGAGGTCTCAAGCCGCAGATTGCTGATCACGGCGACAATATCGGGATCGCGTATCGCCGGCGAGTCTGCGAGGGCCAGTGGCACCGAGACCTCATCCATGCAATTGCTGGCGGCCCCCTTCGGGTCCAGCATATCGCGCAGGCGGTCGCAGAAGAAGTTGATCGCATAAATAGTCAGCACCAATGCAGTGCAGGGTATCATGATGCCGATTGGATCCTGGTTCATGAACTGGCGAGCACCGCGGATCATCTGACCCCAGGACGGTGCGGGTGGCACCACGCCGAGGCCGAGGAATGAAAGGCCGCTTTCGATGGTAATCGCCGCGGCAGCCGTCAGCGAATACTGGACCGATACGGGGCCGGCGATGTTCGGCAGGATAGTGCCAAGCACGATACGGTATGACGGCGTGCCAAGCGCGCGCGAGGCCTCGACAAAATCGAGCGAGGTGACGCGCAGCGCTTCGGAAAAGGCGATGCGCGCAAATGTCGGAAAATAGAGTACGGACAGCACTGCCACCAAGGTGCCGGCACCGGGGCCGAACAGGGTAACGACCAGCAGTGCCAACAGGATCGGCGGGAAGCATAGGACAATGTCGGCCAGCCGGGTCGTCACGAACTCCGACGGACCACGGAAATAGGCACCGATCAGGCCGAAAAGCGTGCCGACAATGCAGGCGATCGTGGTGGCGACAAAGGCGACGGTCAACGAGACCTGTCCGCCGTAAAGCACCCGGGCCAGCCGGTCACGGCCGAATTCGTCACGTCCCAACCAGTGTGTGAGATCCGGAGCGGCAAGACGGTAGCGTACGCCGATCTTGATGGGATCTTCCGCGGTGATCAGCGGGGCGGCGAACGGGATGATGATCAACACAGCAAGAAGGACGCTGGGCATGATCATGCGCTTGGGAAAACGGGGGATTGACATCATTGCAGGCGGATCCTCGGATCAAGCAGCGAGGATAGGATATCGATCACCATATTGATGCCGATGAAGATGGCGGCGACCGTCAGGATGATGGCGCGAACGGTGGGATAATCCCGCTGTTCGACGGCCGAAACGAGCAGGCCGCTGAGCCCTGGCCAGTTGTAGACGAATTCGACGAGGACGGTGGATCCGAGAAGAATACCAAGCTGTAGGCCGACTACGGTGATGATCGGTCCGAGCGCGTTGTAGAGAATGTGACGACGGACCACCCGTTTGCGGCGCAGGCCCTTTGCCACGGCAGTGCGGACCCAGTCATGACCACGCATTTCCAGAACGCTTGCGCGCGTCATGCGAAAGACAATTGTGGCCAGGTGCAGGCCGACGGTCAGCGAAGGCAGTACCAGCATCTGCAGGTGTTGGAGAGGATCGCTTGGGAACGCGACATAGCCGCCGGCTGGTAACCAACCCAGCAACTGCGCAAAGAAATAGATGAACAGGGTGCCGACGACGAAACCCGGCACGGAGGTAAGCAGTGCATTCACGGCCGAGGTCGCAATATCGAACTTGCCGCCAGCCCGCAAACCCGCCGCTGTGCCCGCCGGAATTGCCAGCATCAGTGCCAGGATGGCGCCGACAACGATGATCTCCAGTGTACGTGGCAGGCGCAGGGCGATGGCAGAGGAAATCGAGCCGTTGTCCACGATCGATGTACCGAAATCCAGCCGCGCGGTATTGTAGATAAAGGTCGCGTATTGGACCATGACGGGCTTATCCAAGCCCATATTGGAGCGGAGATTGGCAATGGCCTCCGGGGTCGCCGAGCCGCCGCCTGTCGATAGCAGCAGTTCCGCCGGATCGCCCGGCACAATGATCAAAAGCGAGAAAATGATTGTGCCGATAACCAGCAGCATGGCAGCAGCGGCTGCTATGCGACGAGAGATGAAGGCCAGCATTCAGCACTCCTTATGCGAGTTTCGTCTCGTCGAGCGCGTAGCCTGATGAACCGCTGAGAAACCCGGGCAGCTGTTCGAACCCTTCGACCGATTGCTTCATGGCATAGGCCTGGATCCGCCAGTTCAGTGGAACCTGCGGCACCTCTTCGTAATAGGCGACCACGAGCTGCTGATAGATCGTCTTGCGCTTGGCTTGGTCGACTTCGTTGCGGCCCTGTTCCAAGAGCCCGTCGATGCGGGCGCTCTTGAAGCCGAAGGATTGCAGATAGGAGGGGTTGCCCGAGTACAACAGCGACCAGAGCGCATCGGGGTCGTTGTAGTTGCCCGACGTGCCGTGAACGGCAATGTTGTATTTGCCTTCCTTGCCCGCTGTGACGCGTGTGCCCCAATCGGGAAGGTCCAGCGTGGCATTGATGCCGATCGCGGCAAGATAGGCCTGAACTACGGATGCCGTATCCTGATGCATTCCGTAAGTGGCGGTTGCCAGCAGGCGGCACTCAAAGCCGTTCGGATATCCGGCCTCTGCCAACAATGCCTTGGCTTTCTCGACATCATATTTCCATTCATGCGCCGGATCGGCGAGATCGAATGGCGATCCCTGCGGGTTCGGCAGGCCGTAAAGCGGCACACCGCGTCCGGCAAACGCGGCATCAACGACATCCTGTCGTTCGATGGCATAGCCCACCGCCTGGCGCACCTTGGCATTGGCAAAAGGACCGTCGGTGACATTGAACAGCAGGAACATGAACGGCCCCAGCGTGGTCTTCATCTTCAGCGTTTTAGAAGCCTCGACCGCATCGAACTGTGTCCAGGGAAGATATTCGATCAGATCGACGTCGCCCGCCTCGAGTGCTGCATAACGAAGGTTCTCATCGGCATAGGCAATGAAGCGGATGCCGTCGACCTCGGGCTGATCCGCCATATAGAAGCCCTTGAAACGCGACAGCTCGATATAAACTCCTTTTTCGCTGCCTTTCATCGTAAACGGCCCGGCGCCGATCATCGCGCTTTCGGTACTCTTCTTCGAGATCACCGGGCAGCAATAGCTGGCCATCAGATCAAGGAAGATGGCGCTTGGCGCCTTCAGCGTGACCTGCACGGTCTTGTCATCCAAAGCGTTCACGGCCGCGATAATCTTCAGATCACTCTTCAGATAGGCGGTAGAGCCCTCCTTGGTAATCTCGTTCAGCGAATAGATCACATCGGTAGCGGTTACCGGACTACCGTCATGGAAGACGGCGTTCTGGCGCAATTTGAAGACGGCAGTGGTCGGATTGCTCCATGTCACGCTTTCGGCGAGCTCGGTGACCAGCTTGCCGGCCGCGTCATAGCCCATCAGTCCGCGAAACAGCATCAGTTTGACGGTATTGGCAGCGCCGCCCGTGTTGTCGAAAGGCTTGATGGTCGGCGGGAAGGTGGAGAGGCCGAATTTCAACACAGTGCCGGGTGTCTGGGCATGGGTGCCCTGCGGCAATGTAAGCGCGACAATACCTGCGCCCAGGCTGACCAGTACCCTGCGTCTCGTCGTTTTATAGTTCAGGGAATCGGAAGGTGTCACAGTTGCCTCGAAATTGTTGGAGGGAAAGTGCGGCTTCGTTCTGTGTCGGACAGTCCAGCTTCGTTGAGGTTCGCTGTCCAATCGAAAATATTTTTATGGCATATAGATTTCTTTGCCATTCAAAGGGTGGATGGGGATGCCTGAAAATTAGGCGATTGATTTATATGCGTAAATCATAGCCAGCGGCGCTTGGCCGGCAAGCGAAAGAGGTCGGCAGTCGTTTGCCGGAACCAACAAATTTCTTCTTGAATGAAGCTGGAAAACTCTAGCCTCCGCTGGTCCAGAAACCGCGGCGGTCACTCCTCTTGGGCATACGCTCTCTGGCAGGAGCGGGGCCATCCGGTTTCATCCACCTTCATCGCCACTGCATGGATGCGTACCCTCATTATGCGGGGCGAATAGCCCGGCTCATGCCGGCAACACTCGTCGCGCAAGCGGCGCAAAGAAACAGAATTGAATCAGAAGGACTACAGACGGAGAAAAGACAATGAAGCGGTATTGAGCGGACAGGATTTGATCGATGTCGACATCAGCCAGGCGAAGTGGTTTCGCCCGGGCTTTGCTCCAATGGGTCGGTTTCAGCCGACTTCGCATGGGGACATTGGTTAAGCCGAGATTGGAGGGCGCCATCTCGCAAATGGTCTCCACAACCCGCGACCAACGTTGTGCGGCGTCTTCAGTGTGTAATCGCCGTTACCAGCCAGTCGTTATCGCGAAGTGGGGCCAGCATCGCGCGCGCATCGTCCAGTGCCTTGCTTTCGTTGAGCAAGCTCCATGTTGCCTTGTCTGATGCCTTGGGAGGTTCGAGGGCTAGCCTGTCGAGTTTTACGCCCAATTTTTGCGCCATGCCCGGAGGGGTCCAGCCGCCCGTGTGGCGGAATCCACCGGGTTCCATCCGGTCGGCAGAATTGGCATAGTCATGCAGCATTGTTTCAATCGGCTGTCCATGGATGAGAGAGTCGATTTCTTCGGGCGACCAGCCAAGCGCCGGGAGATGCGTTTCCAGCCGATGATGATTTGTATCGTTGCCGGCGCTCAATGTGGGCAGGGGGGCGAAGTTCTGGGCGAGCACCACCAAGGCGGCAAGTCCGGGACTGATGAATTGCGGTTGCAGCCAGGACTGTGCGGCGCCTTCCGGGCCGAGATAAAAGGCTGCGTGAATGTCTTCGCGCCCAGCCAGTGCCGCATACCGGGCGACGGCCATGGCCGACAACTTTTCCCGGTCACCGATCTCCCATGCCGCCAACAGTTCCGAAATCTCCCGCTTCAAGGCTGGCGTGATGGCGCAACGAAAAGCGTGATGAAGCACTGCCATGTCGAATTCTCCCGTGAAAAGCCGCCGGACCAGGGGCCGGCGGTGAAAGTCACTGCGTCTGAAAGTATTAGGGTTTTCTTAGGTTAAGTCTATTGGGCGCGGCAATTGTTCTGATTGCCATTGATGACGGTAACACTGGAGCCGGCTGTGGTGGCGAGGCTTTGGAAAGCTGCGGCCGCTACTCTGCTTGCCTCCCCATTGGTCGTTATGGGACTTTGGATCTGTGTCTTTGCAATACTCCAGTGATCGGCCGGATCATTGTCGAAGGTGATATTCCAGGGGAACGCCCTTGGATTGTAGCCACCAACCCCGTTGATTGGGATATTGACGTTCCCGACCGGAACCTGGGTATTGAGCGCTGGATCCATCAGATTGCCGAGGTCCACCTTGATGAAGCACTGCGCAGCAGGCCGGCCGGCGCGTGCTGCAGCGTCATCGGCATAGTGGAAGAACGACAGGGTCGGGAGGTGGGGGGGATTCGGTGGAATCGGAGCAGGGCCCGCACTGACGCCGAAGCTTGCCAAAGTCCAATCGACAATTCCCGTTGCGGCATTGGCGTTGACGCCACGATAGACGGAATAGGCGTGCGCTGAACTTGTCGCGCCGAAGGCGACAAGGCCGGTAAGCGTCGCAGCAAGGATGCGGCTGCGTAGTTTGGTAATTTGCATAGCGGTTCTCCTTTTCACGATAGGGGGATGAACGTTCCCCGCGGCATACGGGGAGCGCTGACCGGCGACGCATGTCGCCGGACCTGCTAGGCGGTGAGCGAATTCGCGCCGTCCGCCGTGTCTGTGAGTGTTCGGGGAGGCGCGTTGAGGTCGCCTCCGGGCATTCAAGCGAAAGGCGCGTCGGCGCCCCGCACCATGGTCTTGCGCAGGATGTTCCCGGCGTCGGGGTGAGGTGCTGCTCGAGAGGATGAGGGTCCGGGCTGTCCGCCGCCCTGGTGGGGGGCGGCGGACATCATGTGGCTCATGCGGGTGAAGGGGTGTTGGGGCGGCGCTTCACCCGCATGGCCACACGAGGCTTATTCGAGTTCAACGCTCCACTTGCCGTTCGATTCGAGTTCGACGTCGCAGATGGTGTAGCCGCCGGTGAAGTCGCAACCAGCGGCTGTCTTGCTCGACTGCGTGAAGTTCATGACGTTGCCTGGCGTATACAAACCGGTCTGGACGTAATATTTGAGGACCGGCTGGCAATCGGTATAGTTGCTCGGATTTGCGTGTACGAAGTTGGAGAGTACGATGCCGCCGTTGACGGAGACCGCCGAGCCGATGTTGTAGTAGGGCGGAGAGTCGGCGATCGGCGTTTCGATGCGGAAGGAGCCCGCCTGCACACCTTCCAGATGTTTCGGTCTGGAAAGACCAAGCGGAGCGACTGATGCTTCCGTCCAGTTGTTCGGCGAACTGCCTTTCGCCTTCGGAGTAAGATCGATGGGACGGCTGGCGGATGCAAAGCCGGAGGCGGCCCCGACTTGCGGCAGCGAGTGCGTCTGCTGGATGCCGGCATAATATTGCATGTTGACCTGGAAGGTCAGGATTGCGCCGGTATCATCATAGTTGCCGAGGGACAGTGAATAGAGGCTGTTCGAATAGACCGGCCCACCGCCGGAATAGATAGCCGGCTCCTGGAAGAAATAGAAATTCTGCGTCTGTTTCTGGTAGTTCTTCACGTTGATGGTCAGCAATGTAGACATGGTCAACAATCCTTTGCGTTGAGAGTGAAGCAAGGGTTCCGGCCGCGGCGAAAGCTGTGCTGATCTGGCTTTCCTGTGCCGGCGCCGTGACCAAAACCCTGATTAGGAAGATCTTTTGTATTGCCTTCTTAATCAACCTAAAGCTGTTGACTTGAGGTTGATAAACGCATTGGAATTACGCTCAGCGTAATGACTGTTCCGGAGGGATGGCTTCAAGCAGGTCGAGGAGGCGGGATCGGATCGTCGCGGGCCGGCTGCGCAGCGCGAGCACCCATTGCAGTTCGGTGGCGGAGATCGTGCTATCCCGGTGCCAGTCCATGGTACCGCGCCCGAGCAGGAGCCAGTCGAGCGAGACGTCGAGCACGCGGGCCAGTGCGGAGACGCTTTCCAAAGAGGTATGACCGCCATTCTGCCAGCGTGAGACGGCAGCGACTGACACATTAAGCTCGGCGGCGAGGGCATGCACTTTCCGGATCTTGCGTTGAGAGATCGCCTGTCGAATACGTCTGCCGCGAGCGGGGTCGTGAGCCATATAAATTCTTCCTATGGTTGGGTTTGGAACAGCCCAGCCATAGGGAATTTTAGATATATCAAATATTAGATGATGCTTATGGTTAGTGGAGGGAAAACAGTCTGGCGCAAGCCCTTTCTCTGCCCGCTATGACGACGTCAAACTGTCGATTTTTGATCCGTGCTGCAACACAGGAGGGTCGTGTGAAGATGCGCCTTGAGGCGGGGACGAGCGGCAATACTGCGCTGTCTTCGCGACCGCGAATCGAAATGGTCCTGTTTGGGTTCATGCGACTTGATCGCGCGGCCAAGGCGAACCTGCCACAAGTGGAAACGGGCCATAAGACCCGTTGATCAAAGACCCAGCAGATGATGCTTGGCGACCGTCGTGACTTCGCGCGTCAGGTCAACCAGCCGATCAGCGGCAAGGCGGTTCATCTGCCAATAGAGGGGGACGTCCAATGGCGTTTCCGGGATGAGCTCGACCAGCCGGCCGGACGCCAGGTGCTCACGCACGAGGGTCGTCGGGTTCATGCCCCATCCCATGCCGGAAAGGCTGGCTTCGACGAACCCTTGCGTCGACGGCAGCCAATGGGCCGGTGGGCTGAGGTCTTCCCCGAACACCTGACGCATCCACCGGCTCTGGAGCCTGTCCTTTTGGTTGAAGGTCAGGGCGGGCGCTTTGCCAATAGTCTGCGCCGTGACACCCTGCGGGAAATGCCGGGCAATGAAATCCGGGCTTGCAGTTGCATGATAGCGCAGCGCACCGAGAGACATGCGCCGGCAGCCCGAAACCGGCTTTTCCAGACTGGTGACCGCGGCGACCACCTGGCCCCGCCGCAGCCATTCGGCGGTATGGTCCTCGTCATCGATCGCGATGTTCAGCAGATATGGCGATCGGTTGGCGAAGTTCGACATGGCCGTCAGGAACCATGTTCCGAGACTGTCGGCATTGGTCGCGATGTGCAGCGTCACCCTCGGTTCGGGTTCTGTCGGATCGACAAGGGAGGGTAGATGCCCGAATAGCTCGGTTTCGAGCATGCCGACATTTTCCATGTGCCGGCAGAGCCATTCTCCCTTCTCGGTCGCGATGCAGGGATTGCCCCGTACGATCAGAACGATGCCGAGGCGCTCCTCGAGCTGTTTCACGCGTTGCGAGACGGCTGAGGGCGTCACATTGAGAAGGCCTGCGGCCTTCTCAAAGCTGCCTGTTTGAACGACCGTCGAAACGGCGCGGAGAGCGGAATAGTCGAGCATGGATTAGTTTTTCTTAATTGGGATTAGCAGCATTAATTACCCTAAACAAGCGACATGCGATAGCGGACAACTCACGATATCCAGGGAGCGTTCGAGGCATGAATTTTCCGGTTTTTGGGACGGGCCTGATGATGGGACTAAGCCTCATCGTCGCGATCGGTGCACAGAACGCCTTCGTGCTCCGCCAGGGGCTGCGCAATGAGCATATATTCGCCGTCTGCTTCGCCTGTGCATTGTCGGATGCCGTGCTGATCACGCTGGGCGTGAGTAGTTTCCGGCAGATCGCCGCCTTGCTGCCCTGGCTCGATCCGGTCATGCGCTATGGAGGAGCAGCGTTCCTGATCTGGTACGGAGCGAAAAGCCTCTATTCCGCTTTTCGCTCGTCGGGAGCGCTGGGGGTTCAGGACGCGGGTGCATCGAATTTTCGGGCGACCCTCCTCACCTGCCTTGCTCTCACCTGGCTCAATCCGCATGTCTACCTCGATACGGTCATGCTGCTCGGTACGATCTCGACGCGCTTTCCGGGATATGAGGTCTCCTTCGCGGCGGGCGCTGTAACCGGCTCGTTTCTGTTCTTCTTCTCGCTCGGCTATGGCGCGATCTGGCTGCGGCCGATCTTTTCGAGGCCGGCATCCTGGCGGATTCTGGAAACGGTCATCACGCTGACAATGTGGATGATTGCCCTGAATCTGTTGAGACAGACGTAACCGCATTCTGTGGTGGGCCTGTAACAGGACAGCGCGGCGCCAGCAGCCCGTCGTAAATTCTACCTATCATTATCCGGCTAATTAGATTCGCCTGCCGATGAGCAGAGGTTTTTGCGCGAAGCCAGGAAATCGATGAAGGTGCGGACCTTGGCGGAAAGGTACTTTCTGCTGGGATAAACGGCGTGGAGGGTCGCGCTGAATTTGACGGCATCGGGCAAGACCAATTCCAGCCGGCCTTCGGCAATGTCGGTTTGCGTCATCCATACAGGCAGAAAGACAAGCCCCATGCCCTCAAGCGCCGCCAGATGCAGCATGATCTCGTTTTCACTTTGCATGACGGGGCGGAAGTTCACCGTCTCCGGCCCCTGCGGCCCCTTGAACGTCAAACTGCCGTTCGCGTTTATGCCGCTATAAAGCAGCAGCGAGTGGCCATTGAGATCGGTCAGTGCGACCGGACGGCCGGTGCGCGACAGATAGGCGGGAGCCCCGACAAGATGAAAGCCGACCTCCATCAATGGGCGTGCGATAAGGCTGGGGTCTAGCCGCTCGGGTGTCGTCGCCCGTAGGGCAAGATCGAAGCCTTCATCCACGAGATTGACGATCCGGCCGCTGAGATCCATGTCGAAGCGCACATCAGGATAGCGCTGATGATACTCAGCAATTGTGCGGGCTATGAGCGTATTTGCAATCCAAACGGGAGCGCTGAATTTCAAGATCCCGCGCGGCATGACCGTGACGTTGCTGACGGCGGCTTCCACTTCGTCCAGCCCGTCGAGCATTTGCCTGGCTTGATTGAAATAGAGCATGCCGGTTTCGGTGATACTGACATGGCGGCTGGTTCGGTTCAGCAGCCGGGTTCCGAGGCGGCTTTCCAGGTGCATCACATGCTTGCTCGCCATCGCCGGCGAGAGACCAAGACGATCCGCCGCAGCCGTGAAGCTCTTAAGCTCCGCCACCGTACAGAAGACCCGAAGGCTCGTTAACGTATCCATCGATCATCAACATATAGGAAATGTTCCTTCAATGTAAGGCACATTGATCAACTTGTGTGAAAGGCTCAGTTTCGACGGACGAGAAGGAAAAACCTTCCTATCGGTTTTGCACCCGCTGCTTCGCAAGGATAGACTATGACGACCGAACTCCGCCTTCCGACCTATTTCGTCAGTCATGGCGGCGGTCCCTGGCCGTATATCACCGACGACTTCCGCCGTAATTTCGATAGGCTCGAGCAATCGCTGATCGAGATGCGGGCGGAGCTCGACAACGCACCCAAGGCGATCCTCGTGGTCTCGGGTCATTGGGAGGAGCCGGGCTTCACCATCTCATCCGGTGCCAGACCGGGTATGGTCTACGACTATCACGGTTTCCCGGAGTACCTCTATCAGATCAAATATGACGCGCCCGGTTCGCCCGCGCTTGCAAAGCGCGTGCAGGATCTTCTGCAGGCACGCGGCTTCGATGCCGGACTTGATCCGGCCCGCGGCTTTGACCACGGCACGTTCAGCATCATGAAGCCGCTCTATCCGGATGAGAATATTCCGGTCGTTCAGCTCTCACTGGATGCCAGCTACGATCCAGCGCTGCATCTTGAGGCCGGGCGCGCTCTGGCGCCGCTGCGTGACGAGGGCGTGCTGATCATCGGCAGCGGCCTCAGCTATCACAACCTGCGGGAAATGCGGGGCAGCAGCGGCCATGAGCCCTCCCGCCAATTCGACGCCTGGCTCCAGCAGACGCTGGTTCACTCCTTGCCGCATGAGCGTGCCGAGCGGCTGCTGGAATGGGAGAAAGCTCCCTTCGCCCGTGCCGCGCATCCACAGGAAGATCATCTCATCCCGCTGATGGTGGCGGTGGGTGCCGCCCGGGACGAACCCGGCGCCGTGACCTATCACCAGACTGACTTCGCGGGCGGCCTCACCGCATCCAGCTTCCGCTTCGGCAATGCGCCCGGAGCGCCTCTATCCAAAGGAGAAACCCAATGAGCGACACGACGTCGAGGCCGATTGTCTACTTTAAGAACAACTGCCCCTTCTGCCTGAAGGTGAAGCTGTTCCTGCTCGAAGCCGGCATGATGGACGATGTGGAGATCCGTGAATTCGAGCCGGGATCGAAGCAGGAGAAAGAGATTCGCGCCGAACTCGACACTCGCCTCGAGAAGGTGAGTTTCCCTTCAGCCCAGCTCGAACCCGGTCGCTATATCGCCGAGTCCGACGACATCATCGCGTTTCTGGCCGCTAGGTCGGGCCGAGAGCCCGCCAGCATGCCGGTGCTTAACAACTATGTTGAAGGCGCGCTCAAGCCAATGCTGAAGCTCTGGAAAGAGAATCTCGAGCTTAAAGCTGCCGCCGCCTGATCACCCGAACAGCCATCTAGGAGAAATACCATGCCCAACACGGCCAAATGGACGCCCCATATCCTCGCCATCTTGCGGATTGTGACCGCGCTGCTGTTCCTTGAACATGCGACGATGAAATTCTTTCAGTTCCCGGCGGCGATCCCGGGCGTGCCCTATCCGCTGCCCGCCATCATGCTGGTCGCCGGCGCAATCGAGATCGTGACCGGATTGTTGATGACGGTCGGATACTACACCCGCATTGCAGCCTTCGTCGCCGCAGGCGAAATGGCCGCCGCCTATTGGATGGCCCATGCACCACAGAGCTTCTGGCCGGCGCTCAATATGGGCGAGCCCGCCATCATGTTCTGCTTCATCTTCCTTTATCTCGCCTTTGCCGGTGCGGGCAGCTGGGCGCTCGATAATGTCTGGCGCCCGTCCACGAAAGAGGTGTCGCTCGCCAAAGGCGCGTGACCTTCAATCAATGCGCTCCCCTAGCCCGGGGAAAGAAATAGTCCCCCGTCAAACCGATCAGACACACTCCCCGATGGGAGCCTTTAAAGGACGCCTCGATGAAACTGCTACACATTGATTCCAGTGTTCTCGGTGATAACTCCGTCAGCCGCATTCTCTCGGCCGAGATCGTCGCCCGCCAGAAGGCACTGCACCCTTCGATCGATGTCATCTATCGCGATCTGGCCTTGGATGTTGCAAGCCACCTTTCGGGCGGTCACATCGCTGCCCGGCACGGTGCACCGATAGAAGAACAGGGCCTGCGTGGAGACATTGCCAAAGGCGACGAATATCTGACCGAGCTGCTCGGTGCCGATATCATTGTCATCGGAGCCCCGATGTATAATTTTTCGGTCTCTTCGCAATTGAAGGTTTGGATCGACCGTATCGTCGTCGCGGGTCGCACATTCACGTACAACGATACCGGCGAGGTTCGGGCCCTGGTCTCTCCGTCGAAGAAGATCTTCATTGCTTCCACACGCGGCAGTGCCTATGCGCCGGGCTCGCCTTATGCCGCATTTGAACATCATGAAAGCTACCTCAAGGGCGTTTTTGCCTTTCTCGGCCTGCATGATGTGACCATCGTTCGGGCAGAAGGCCTGGCATTCGGCCCTGAAGCCAGAGATGCGGCTATTTCCCAGGCTCGCGGCGAGATTTCGTCAATCTCTGCCTAGGCATCCGAGCCCGGCAATCATCGTCAAGCACGAAAATTCCCACGCAAATAGGCTGCCCCAACCGGGCAGCCTATTTGCATTCCTCTCTCGCCGAACAAGGGACAGACTTCAATTTTCGACGGATATGTTCTCAATTATGCACCGGAATTGATTCTATCCGGTATTCTGATCGAACCCGCCGACGACCCACGATAAGGACATGTGATGCAAGGAATAACGATCGCGCTGGCGCTTTTGGCCATGGTGGTGGTCAGCGGGACGGTGACCCGGATTCTGCCGATTGCGGTGCCTTTGCCGCTGATCCAGATCGGACTGGGGATGCTGGTCGCCGTCGTGACGGGCCGGGCGGTCGAGCTGGATCCATCGATCTTCTTCCTGCTCTTCCTGCCTCCCTTGCTGTTTCTGGATGGCTGGCGCATCCCGAAGGAGGGACTGCTGCACGACAAGGGCATCATTCTCGAACTGGCGCTCGGCCTTGTGCTTTTCACCGTTCTCGGGGTCGGCATCTTCATTCACTGGATGATCCCATCTGTGCCGCTGCCCGTCGCTTTCGCGCTGGCGGCAATCCTGTCGCCCACCGATCCCATTGCCGTTTCGGCGATATCGGCGCGCGTTCCGATCCCGAAGCGATTGATGCACATCCTGGAAGGTGAATCCCTCCTCAATGACGCATCGGGCCTTGTCTGCATGCGTTTCGCCGTGGCCGCCGCGGTGACGGGAGCCTTCTCCGTCGGCGAGGCAGTCACGACATTTCTGTGGCTGGCGTTGGGCGGGATCGCCATTGGTGTCGGTCTGACATGGGCCGTCACGCGCACGCGCGACCTTGTTTCGCGCAAACTCGGAGAGGATACCGGCTCCCATATCCTGATCAGCCTGCTGATCCCGTTCTGTGCCTATCTCGCCGCTGAGCATTTTCATTGTTCGGGCATTCTAGCTGCTGTCGCCGCCGGGATCACCATGAGCTTTGTCGAACGTCGCGGTCGGGCGCTCGCCATTACACGGGTCAGAACACAAACCGTCTGGGATACGGTCCAGTTCGCGATGAACGGCATGGTCTTCGTGCTTCTTGGACAGCAGTTTCCAAACATCGCTTCCAGCGCGGCGAAAGTCGTGCGCGAGACCGGTCACGGTCATCCGATCTGGCTGGTCATCTACGTCGCGGCCATCACGGCGGCGCTTGTGATCATGCGGCTGAGCTGGGTCTGGATTTCCCTTCGCTTCACGCTTTTTCGCGCGGCGAGGCGAGGGGAGACCATAAGGACACCGAGCTGGAGGCTCGTGGTTGCGACATCGCTTGCCGGCGTTCGCGGCGCGATTACCCTTGCTGGTATCCTGACGCTGCCTTTGGCACTGGACGACGGCAGCGCCTTTCCGGCGCGCGAGCTTGCGATCTTCCTTGCCGCAGGCGTTATCATCACCTCGCTGGTCCTGGCGAGCGTCTTTCTTCCCTTTCTGCTGAAGAATCTCGATCTGCCCCCCGAGCCGACACATCGGCAGGAGGAGGACGCGGCACGGATCGCAGCGGCAGAGGCGGCCATCAAGGCGATCCAGACGGCCCAGCACCGAATGGGCGAAGGGCGGAGCGATGCCGATTTTTACTCGGAAGTCGGGGCAAGGCTCATGGAATTTTATCGCGAACGCATCGACGGGCGCTCCAAGACGGGCGATGAGGCCGAGCAAGTGCAGCGTATGGAGGATATCGAACGCGCCCTTCGGCTATCGGGGCTTCGTGCCGAACGCGATGCGATTTTTGGGATGGCCCGCGCGCGAAAACTTCCCGAGGCGACAGCCAAGACACTGGTTCGCGAAATAGACCTGCTCGAGGCACGTTTGGTATCCAGCACGTAGTTGCTTTCGGCCGGGCACTCACCGTCGCCTATGCCGCTTACAACGTGTTTGCTCTGCCCGTTGACCCGGTTCGGATACCCCAGGAATCTATCGCATCGCCAGCCCGTCCGTTGGCAAGATCGAACTCGTTGATCATCAGGCCGGGCAGAAAGAATGCGTTGTGCGCCTGAGCCGCAAAGTTGCTCTCATAGTGTGAAGGGGTGAGTGCATAGGTGGCGAAGAGGCCGACGCTCCGGCCGCGGAAGTCCGTCCGCTCGAGAAAACTCATGATGGGTGTTGCAACGGTATTCCACCACACCGGGCCTCCGACGAAGATCAGATCATAATCCGATACGTCAGGGGGATCGCCGAGCAATGCGGGAAGCGTGCCGGTTTCAAGCTCGTATCTCGATCGCTCCGCCGCCTTGCGGATGTCGGAGGGGTAGGGGTCTGCCATTCTGATCTCGAAAAGCTGCGCGCCAACATGCGCCCGGAGCTTTTCCGCAACCGATCTGGTGTTCCCCGTGTAGGAATAATAGGCGAGCAATATCCTGCGGGGTTCCGCTGCGAAGCTCCAGCTTGGAACGATCGCCATAGCGGCCATCGAGGTGAGCATAGTACGGCGAGAAAGCTGCATGCCCTTACTTCCTTTTCAGAGGCTCGTTGCGAGCGGCCGGCTCATCTCAATATTTTTTGAACATGAGCCGCATCGATCGAACGTCGTTGAACACCTGCTCATGCCCTTGCGGATTGTGGCTCGCGATGAAGATGTGAGGGCATCGTCTCGTTGAGGAGCAGGGCGAGATTCGCGGGATCGCTTTCACCTTCGTCCGCAAATCTCATGAGTTCCCGCGCGGCGATGATCGCGGGTTGGTCGGAAAGCCTCAGATCGTGGTGGGAGCAGAAGTCTTCCAGCACTTTGCGCAATATTGCGATCTGCGATAGCTCGATGGCCAATTTCTTATCCTCCTGTTGGTTTCGACATTGCCGAACGCGCAGTGAATTTCGAACCGGAAGATAGGCCAAGCATGTCGCAGCTTTGTGCCGAAGATGTAGACGCATGTCGCGGAGCACGATGCGGCTCGGCCAAGGCACGAAGACAGGCTCATCTTGACAATGCCCGGGCCAACGCAGTGCCAAGCCTCACGTTTTTCAGGAGCTCTGCTCCGCTTTGGCCCTTGTCGTCACGGCGCGGGGCTCTTGCTGCGTCGCAGCATCGGAGCGCGCGTTAATTGCCATAAAGTTGCGACAGCTTGTTACAAATTGGCCCGTGCCGGGCACATCCCTGCGACAGCCGCCGTGTAGTTTGCCGCCTCCAAAGTCCCCAAGACGTCGACGGAGTTGAGCACGATGGTTCCGACCTCATACCCTTTGAAATGCAAAGTATCGGCCACGCGATCTAAGGGCGAGCCGACCGGCGGTCACTGCCGGCGTGACCGCTGATCGCCATCCCCGCCCATCAGATATGGAGTTCCATATGCGTATGCTATTCGTCCGCTTGGCTGCCGCTTCTATAACAACCTTGAGCCTGACCGCGTGCGAACGGGGCGAGGCTTCCGCTCCGCAGACCCCACCGCCGCCAGCCGTCGGCTTCATCACGGTTTCCCCCGAGGCCTTGCCGATGACCACCGAGCTTCCCGGCCGGGTGACCGCCACGAGAGTGGCAGAGGTCAGGCCGCGCGTTTCGGGGATCGTCACCGAACAGGTCTTTCAACAGGGCGCGACGGTAAGCCAGGGAGACGTGCTCTATAGAATCGACCCGGCGCCCTTCAAGGCTCAAGTCGACAGTGCCGAAGCCACCCTGCGCAGGGCAAAGGCGGTGCAATTGGATGCGAGACAGACTGCCGAGCGGCAGGAACAGCTCCGCAAGTCGAATGTCACCAGCCGGCAGGATTATGATTCCGCCGTCGCCCGGCTGGCGCAGGCCGATGCGGATGTCGCCGTCGCAGAGGCAGGGCTCGTCTCGGCCAAGCTCAACCTGCAATATTCCGATGTGACGGCGCCGATCTCCGGCCGGATCGGGCGCGCCATGATCACCGAGGGCGCGCTGGTCTCGGCCAACGGCTCCGAGAACCTGGCGACGATCCAGCAACTGAACCCGATCTATGCCGACTTTACGCAACCGGCTGCCGATCTCATCCGTCTCCGCAAGGCGTTCGCCAATGGGAGCCTGACCGCGGGGTCCAACGAGGCCCGCGTCGGGTTACGCCTTGATGACGGGACGGAATACCCGCATCCCGGACGGCTGCTGTTCTCGGAGGCGGCCGTCGATGCGACCACCGGGCAAGTCACTCTTCGGGGCGAGTTTCCCAATCCCGACGGCGAACTGCTGCCCGGCATGTATGTGCGCGTCGAGGTCGCGCAGGGAACCCGAAACGCGGGCCTTGCGGTCCCGCAACAGGCTGTCCAGAGGGACGCGGCCGGCAATGCGAGCCTTCTCGTCATCGCGAATGAAAACAAGCTTGAGCAGCGCAGCGTTGCGGTCGGCCGCGCGGTCGGCCAGCGCTGGATCATAGATCAGGGCATTCAAGCCGGAGACCGCGTCGTTGTCGACGGCTTCCAGCGGGCGCGCGCCGGCGCGACGGTAGCACCTCAACCCTGGATCGATCCTGCTGTCGCCGCCGCCAAACCGACAGCGGAAACGGCCGAGCGTGCGGCCGTCCAAGCCAATTTGCCCCTGCAAAGATAAGGTGCCTCCATGGCCAATTTCTTCATCGACCGCCCGATCTTTGCCTGGGTCGTGGCAATTTTCATCACGCTTGCGGGCATCCTCACCCTGCCGCTCATGCCGATCGCGCGCTATCCGCAGGTCGCGCCGCCGCAGATCACGGTTTCGACGAACTACCCCGGCGCCACGCCGGAAGACATCTACCAGTCGGTCACCCGTCCCATTGAGGAGGAGCTGAATGGCGTTCCGGGGTTGCTCTATTTCGAATCCGTATCGGAGGCCTCCGGCCGCATCGCGCTCAACGTCACCTTCGAGACGGGAACGAATGTCGGCGAGGCGCAGGTCGAGGTGCAGAACCGCATTGCCCGTGTCGAGCCGCGCCTGCCGAGCGCGGTGACGCAGCAGGGCATCAGGGTGGATCGGGCGGGAACCTCGTTCCTGATGATGGTCGTGCTGCGCTCGGAGGATGGCAGGACGGACGCGGTCGGTCTCGGAGACTATCTGAGCAGAAACGTCATTGGCGAGCTGCGGCGCGTTCCGGGCGTCGGCAACGCTCAGCTCTTCGCCACGCAGCGCTCCATGCGCGTCTGGATGGACCCGGACAGGATGCTCGGCCTCAACCTGACGGCGGCCGATATCACCAATGCGATCAGCGCGCAGAATGCCCAGGTCACGGCGGGGCGGGTCGGCGCCAGCCCGAATTTGCCCGGCCAGCAGACATCGGCCATCGTCAACGTCCAGGGGCAGTTGCGGTCGCCGCAGGAATTCGGCGAGATCATTCTTCGCGCCAATCCAGACGGTTCCACGGTGCGGCTGCGCGATGTCGCGCGGGTCGAAGTCGGCGGAGAGAATTATAATTTTGCAAGCCGTCTCAACGGTCAGCCAAGCGCGAATGTCGGCATTCAGTTGACGCCGACCGGCAATGCGCTTGCCACGGCCGAGCAGGTCCGCGCGACCATGGAGGACCTCTCCCGTTATTTCCCGCCTGGCCTCAGCTACGAAGTGTCCTACGACACCACGCCTTTCGTCGAAGTTTCCATCGAAAAAGTCGTGCACACGCTGCTGGAGGCGATCGTCCTCGTCTTCATCGTCATGTTCCTCTTCCTGCAGAACATCCGCTACACCATCATTCCGACGCTCGTCGTCCCGGTCGCGCTTCTCGGCGCGTGCGCGGTGATGTACGCCGCCGGCTTCTCGATCAACGTGCTCACCATGTTTGCCATGGTGTTGGCGATCGGCATTCTCGTCGACGACGCGATCGTCGTGGTCGAGAATGTCGAGCGCATCATGGCCGAGGAAAAATTGTCGCCGAAGGAGGCGACGAAGAAGGCGATGTCGCAGATCACCGGGGCGATCATCGGCATTACCCTTGTCCTGACGGCGGTCTTCATTCCGATGGCGTTTTTCCCCGGCGCCGTCGGGGTCATCTACCAGCAGTTCAGCCTGACCATGGTGGTCTCCATCCTGTTCTCGGGCCTGCTGGCGCTGACCTTCACGCCGGCGCTCTGCGCATCCTTCCTCAAACCTGTCTCCCACGGGCATGAACGCAAGACTTTCTTCTTCCGCGGATTCAATCGCGGTTTCGACAGCCTGACGCGACGATATTCGGTCGGCGTCGGGGCAACGGTCAGACGCGCTGGCCGTTTCATGCTCATCTATGTTGCCCTGCTCGGCGGACTTGGATGGGCTTACCTGCAATTGCCGAACTCGTTTCTGCCGAACGAGGACCAGGGCTACCTGATCGCCGAACTGCAGGCGCCTGCCGAAGCAAGCACCGACAGGACGCGCGAGGCGATCAGGCAGATGGAAGGCATCCTTATGGAGGAAAGCGCCATCAGGAATGTCGTCGCCGTCTCGGGCTTTTCCTATTCTGGTTCCGGGCAAAATGCCGGTCTTGCCTTCATCACGCTGAAGGATTGGAGCGAGCGCGGCCCGAGCGATTCCGCCGCCGCGATCGCCGCGCGGGTGAATGCAAAATTTGCCGCGATTCGCGATGCCTCGGTGCGCGCGCTCTCGCCGCCGCCGATCCAGGGGCTCGGCACTTCGAACGGATTTGCCTATCGCCTTCAGGATCGATCAGGCGCGGGGCAGGCGGCGCTTGCCGCGGCCTCGGCGCAGTTGCTGAACGCAGCCCGGGCAAGTCCCGTGCTTGCCGGGGTGCGTGTCGAAGGCCTGCCGGATGCCGCGCAGATCAACCTGATGATCGACCGGGAAAAGGCAAATGCCTTCGGCGTCGGCTTCAGCGACATCAACGCCACGCTGTCGGCGAACTTTGGGTCTTCCTATATCAACGATTATCCGAATGCAGGCCGTATGCAGCGCGTGACCGTGCAAGCGGATGCCGTGCAGCGCATGCAGACCCAGGACCTGCTGAGGCTGAACGTCAGGAACAGTCACGGCAGCATGGTTCCGCTGTCCGCCTTCGCATCGATCGACTGGGTTCGCGGCCCATCGCAGGTGGTCGGCTATAATGGCTATCCCTCGATCCGTATCGGCGGGCAGGCGGCGGCTGGGTATTCCTCGGGAGACGCCATCGCCGAAATGAGGCGGCTGTCGCAGCAATTGCCGGCGGGCTTCGGCTTCGAATGGACCGGGCAATCCTTCCAGGAAATCCAGTCGGGATCGCAGGCGCCTTTCCTGATCGGCCTCAGCATTCTCTTCGTCTTCCTGCTGCTGGCGGCCCTCTACGAAAGCTGGTCGATCCCCCTGTCGGTCATGCTTGTCGTACCGCTCGGCGTGCTCGGCTCGGTCCTGGCGGTGATGCTGCGCGGGCTGCCGAACGATATCTATTTCCTCGTTGGTCTTATCGCCATCATCGGCCTTTCGGCCAAGAACGCCATCCTCATCGTCGAATTCGCAAAGGATCTCGTCGCCGAGGGGCGCTCGGTGCGGGAGGCTGCGATCGAGGCTGCACGGATGAGGTTCCGGCCGATCCTGATGACCTCGCTTGCCTTCACCTTGGGTGTCGTGCCGTTGGCGATCGCGACGGGCGCAAGTGCGGCAAGCCAGAACGCCATCGGAACCGGAGTGCTTGGCGGCATGATTTCCGCAACCCTGCTCGCAATCTTCTTCGTCCCGGTGTTCTTCGCCTTCGTCGTCGGTTTCCTCCGCAAGCCGGAGAAGAGTCCGCATCCGCGTGAACCGGAGCTTACCAACGCGGTCGGTTCCGGCATTCACGAAACTTGATGGCAATGCCCGTCGAGTAGCGGCGTCCGTTCCGGTTGGAACGGACGCCGCTACCGGGCGGTCATTGTGAAACTTTGATACACTTTTTTCGATGCGGACGGGCCTGAGCTTTTGTAAAGTGGCTCAACATGGTGGAAACTGTATATGCAAAAAGCTGCGCATATCGCTGTCGTCGATGACCACGCGGATATAAGAAACCTTGTCGGCCAGTATCTTGAGCAGCAGGGCTACCGGGTAAGCGTGGCCGACAGCGGCGCGGCACTCAGGCGCATCCTTGAGCGCAGTGCAGTCGATCTCGTCGTTCTCGACGTCATGATGCCGGGCGAGGATGGTCTTTCCGTATGCCGTCACCTGCGAGCGACGATGGATGTTCCGATCATATTCCTCACGGCGATGACCGAGGATACCGACCGCATCATCGGTCTCGAACTCGGCGCCGACGATTATCTCGTGAAGCCATTCAATCCACGCGAGCTGCTGGCGCGGATCAGGGCCGTCCTGCGCCGGGCAAACAGCGTGCCGCAGCAGCAGCGGGAAACGTTGAAAAAGGCAAAGGTCGTCCGCGTCGGGCACTGGCGCGTCAACATGGGGCGGCAGGAACTTTCCGGAGATGATGGCGTCGGCATTCCGCTCAGCACCGCGGAGTTCAGGCTTTTGAGAGTGTTCCTCGAACGTCCGGGCCTCGTTCTAAGCCGCGAGCAGCTTCTCGACCTGACCGTCGGCAAGACGGCCGATATTTTCGACAGAAGCATCGACAATCAGGTGAGCCGGCTGCGCAAGAAGATTGAGCCGGACCCGAAAAACCCGTCGGTCATCAAGACGCATTGGGGTGGCGGTTACAGCCTGTCGGTGGATGTGGGGTTCGAATGATCTACTGGTGGAGGAGAAGCCTTGCCGCGCAGTTCATAGGGTTCACGCTGCTTGCACTCGTGGTGTCGCAGGCCCTGACATTCGTGATCTCCTGGGATGAGCGAACCAAGGCGCTGCATGCGGCCATGAAAAGCGAGTTCTTCAGCCGGTGCGCCTCGGTCACGCGGCTGATGGAATCCGTGCCCGAGCCGCTACGCAACCAAGCTCTTTTCGCCAGTGAGACCAACTATTCCCGCTTCTGGCTCTCAAAGGACGAGCCGACCGATGCTAAGGCGTGGCGTGCCCGCGCCGCAACGGAGCTGACCCGCCCGATCGAAAATTTCATCGATCTTACCGGAAAGTATGGTGTTCGCTCGAACCCCAAGGCAGGCAGCCTGATGTCCAAAGAGGTGATTGCGGCAGATGCGTCCATCAGATGGACCACGCCGCCGCCGGTTCTGTGGAACTCGCCGCAGCCTGCCAAATTCGTCTACTTCGGCGATCACAACGGGTATGGGCTGGCGATCAAACTTGGAGATGGCGTTTGGCTGAACACGGCTTTCTACAAGCCCGACATCGACCAGTGGTGGAGTGTGAAATCACTCACTTCGCTGGCGATGACCGCACTTATCCTGTCGCTGATCGGGGTGTTCATCGCTAGCCGCATCGCTCGCCCGCTGAGACGTCTCGCGCTTTCGGCGGAAGCTTTGGGTAGGGGTGAAAACCTCCCGCCTCTGCCTGAAAACGGTCCCGACGACATCAGGCGCACCGCCGAGGCATTCAATAAAATGCAGGAGCGTCTTCATCGCTTTGTCGATGACCGCACCCGGATGCTGGCGGCGATCGGCCACGATCTCAGGACACCGCTGACCTCGCTGCGGCTCAGGACCGAATTCGTCAAGGACGCCGACATCCAGCAGAAGATGCTGTCGACGATCGACGAGCTTCAAAGCATGACCGAGGCCGCCATTTCCTTTGCGCGGGGAGAGTCCACGGCGGAGGAAACACGCGCCATTGAGCTCGAGGCGCTGGTCGGCAGCATCTGCGACGATCTTGCCGATCTCGGCTTGCCGGTGGAATACATCGAGGGGCCGAAGACAACCTACCGGTGCCGGCCGGATGGGCTGCGCCGCGCGGTGCGCAACCTAACCGAAAATGCGGCGCGCTATGGCGGCCACGCGAAGGTCTATATCCTCCATTCAGCCGCCACCATCGACATCGTCGTGGAAGACAATGGTCCGGGCATTCCCGAGAGCATGCGGGAGAAAGTGTTCGCGCCCTTCTTCCGCCTGGAGGCGTCCCGAAGCAGGGACACGGGCGGCGTTGGGCTGGGTCTGTCGATCGCCCGCGCCATTGCACGACAGCACGGCGGCGATATTCAGCTCACTCCCAACGATCCCGGTCTCAAGGCGGTCATTTCCTTGCCACAGGAAGGCCAGGTGCAAACACCTGCAAGGGCGAGCAGGCGAAAGAGGCGTGCACGCTCGTTCAAACTGGCAGGTCAGGAAGGTTAGGCGCAAGCGCGCAAGTGCTTCTTGAGGGATGGCTCGCTTTGCCGGTATCTGATCATTGATCGGCCGCAGGGATGTGGGTCACGGCGATCCATTCCAGGGTTCGGGCTTCGGGATCGGCGTTCAGCGTGATGTCGGTCACGACGGCAGCGCTGTCGGCGCCGTTCTCGAACACGCCCGCGATGCGATCCAGGTTCAGGCCGCCGATGGCGACGAGCGGCAGTCCTCCGATCCGGTCCTTCCATTCGCGCAGACGGTCGAGGCCCTGTGGCGCCCACGGCATCTTCTTGAGGATGGTCGGATAGACCGGGCCGAGCGCGATATAGTCCGGGCTGGCGGCAAGGGCTGTGGCGAGTTCGGCCTCGTCATGCGTCGAAAGCCCGAGCTTCACGCCCGCTTTGCGAATGGCGCTGAGATCAGCGACGACCAGATCCTCCTGTCCGAGATGGATGAAGTCGCACCCTTCTTCGATGGCAAGCTGCCAGTAATCATTGATGATGAGCTGGCATTGATGCGCCGCGCAGATCGCCTTTGCCCTTTGGATTTCGGCACGGATCTCCGACGGCGTGCGATCCTTGATGCGCAGTTGCACCAGCTTGACGCCGAGCGGCACCAGCCGGGCGATCCAGTCGGCGCTGTCGACGATTAGGTAGAAGGGGTCGAGCCTCATGCGAAGACCGCCTTTCCGATCACCGGTGTCGATGGCACCGCCATGTCACGCGGCTCCAGCATGCCAGCGGTAAAGGCCAGCCGGCCCGCATCGATCGCCTTGGCGAAGGCGCCGGCCATAGCAGCGGGGTCGCGGGCGCCGGCAACGGCGGTGTTCAAGAGCACCGCATCGAAGCCGAGCTCCATTACCGTCGTTGCATGCGATGGCCGGCCGATACCGGCATCGACGATCAGTGGCACATCGGGGAAATGCGCCCGCATGGCCCGAAGAGCAGACAGATTGAGTGGCCCGGCCGCGCTGCCGATCGGCGCGCACCAGGGCATCAGGACCTTGCAACCCGCGTCCAGCAGCCTCTCGGCCACCACCAGATCGTCGGTCGTATAGGGAAAGACCTCGAACCCTTCGCTGGCGAGAATGCGTGCGGCTTCCACGAGCCCGAAGACATCCGGTTGTAGCGTGTCGTGATTGCCGATCACTTCGAGCTTGATCCAGTTGGTCTGGAACACCTCGCGTGCCATCTTGGCCGTCAGTACGGCTTCGGAAACCCCATGGCAGCCGGCGGTATTGGGAAGGATGCGGACGCCGAGTGTGCGGATCATCTCGAAGAACGCGCCGCCATTGCGCCCGCCGGCGGTCTCGCGGCGCAGCGACACCGTTACGATCTCTGTTGCCGATTGTCTGACGGCCTCAGCGAGAATAGCGGGAGAGGGGTAGCGGGCGGTGCCCAATAGAAGGCGCGACGCGACTTCGGTTCCATAGAGAGCAAGCATGGGTCAGCCTCCTTGCATCGGGGTCAGAATTTCAATCCTGTCATTGTCGTTGAGGGCGTGGTCGGCGCGATCCTCGCGATGAACGAGTTCGCCGTTGACGGCGGTCGCAAGCCAGTCGCCCTCATAGTCCAGCGTGACCAGCAGTTCGGAAAGCGTCTTAACGGTGATGGTCTGGGGCTCGCCATTGACGATCAGTCTCATGGGAAAGGCGCTCCTATGGTGGTTCGGGAAAAGACAAGATTAGCGGCCTCAGCGGCCATGGCCGGCGCCAGCAGGAAGCCGTGGCGATAAAGACCATTGAGGACGACCGCATTCCCCTCTCGCCTCACGCGCGGAAAATTATCGGGGAAGGCCGGGCGGATACCGGCGCCGGTTTCAACGACGGTGGCATCCGCAAACGCCGGATGCAGCGCATAGGCGGCATTCAGCAATTCCATCAACGAGCGCGCCGCGATTGGCCCGTCGAACTCGGTTTCGATCATCGTTGCGCCGACCATGAAAAGGCCGTTGCCGCGAGGCACGATATAGACGGGAATACGCGGATGCAGCAGGCGAATGGGCCGCGCGAGCACAACCTCGCTGGTCTGGAGGTAGAGCATTTCGCCTCGCACGCCGCGCAGGTCTGGAGTTTGGGCGAGACGCGCGCCGCCTGTGCAGTCGACAATGTCGTCGAAATCCTGTCCGCGTGCAGTCTCGCTGACGAAGGTGACGCCTTGCCTGCAGAGCTTTTCTTGCAGCGCTCGCAACACTCGTCGCGGATCGAGATGAGCTTCGCGGGGAAAGAACAAGCCCTGCCGGAAGCGTCCGGCAAGCGCCGGTTCCAGCGCGGCTATGGCTTCTTCTTCCAGCCATTCATAACCCGTCGTGCGGCCGGCGAAGCGCTTCAGCTCGCCGTGATCGCGCGCCGGTGCGACCACGAGCGTTCCGTTGCGGACGACGTGTCCCGGGAGGATAGCATCCCACCGATCGGGAGCGTCCATGCCACGTAAGAGCACGGCCTCCTCGGCGCTTTCACGCTCGCACCAGGGCGCCAGCATGCCGCCCGCAAGCCAGGACGCGGCATGGCCGAACCCTGGACGCGGGTCGAAAACCGTGACCTCGGTACCACGAGCATGGAGTTCATGCGCGACCGTGAGGCCGGCGACGCCGGCCCCTTTGACAAGGACCTGCATCTCAGCCGGCCGAGGGCTCGACGGCATCGACTGGCATGTAGAGATCGCCGCCCTCGCGGTATTTTGCCGCCATCGCCTCCAGACCTTCCTTCTGTGCCTCAGCGCGGATGTCGTGCGAGATCCGCATGGAGCAGAATTTCGGGCCACACATGGAGCAGAAATGCGCGACCTTGTGTGCCTCCTTCGGCAGTGTTTCGTCGTGGAAGCTGCGGGCGGTTTCCGGGTCCAGCGAGAGGTTGAACTGATCCTCCCAGCGGAATTCGAAGCGGGCGCGCGACAGGGCGTCGTCGCGCAGCTGTGCGGCCGGATGCCCCTTGGCGAGATCGGCGGCATGGGCGGCGATCTTGTAGGTGATGACACCGGTCTTGACGTCGTTGCGATCCGGAAGACCCAGATGCTCCTTCGGCGTGACGTAGCAGAGCATCGCCGTTCCGAACCAGCCGATCATGGCAGCACCAATGCCGGAGGTGATGTGATCGTAGCCGGGTGCGATATCGGTTGTCAGCGGCCCGAGTGTATAGAAGGGCGCCTCGCCACAGACGGCGAGTTGCTTGTCCATGTTCTCCTTGATCTTGTGCATCGGCACATGGCCGGGGCCTTCGATCATTACCTGGCAATCCTTAGCCCAGGCGATCTTGGTCAATTCGCCCAGCGTCTCCAACTCGGCAAACTGGGCCGCATCATTGGCATCTGCAATCGAGCCGGGACGCAGGCCGTCGCCGAGCGAGAAGGAGACGTCATAGGCGCGGCAGATGTCGCAGATCTCTTCGAAATGCTCGTAGAGGAAGCTCTCGCGATGATGATGGAGACACCACTTGGCCATGATCGAGCCACCGCGCGAGACGATGCCGGTGACGCGGTTGACGGTGAGCGGGATGTAGTGGAGCCGCACGCCGGCATGGATGGTGAAATAGTCGACGCCCTGTTCGGCCTGCTCGATCAGCGTGTCGCGGTAGACCTCCCAGGTCAGGTTCTCGGCAATGCCCTCGACCTTCTCCAGCGCCTGATAGAGCGGCACGGTGCCAATCGGCAACGGAGAATTGCGGATGATCCATTCGCGGATATTGTGGATGTTGCGGCCGGTCGAAAGGTCCATGACGGTATCGGCACCCCAGCGCGCCGCCCAGACCATTTTCTCGACCTCTTCGGCCATCGACGAGGTGACGGCCGAGTTGCCGATATTGGCGTTGATCTTCACCAGAAAATTTCGGCCGATGATCATCGGCTCTGCTTCCGGGTGGTTGATATTTGCGGGGATAATAGCGCGTCCCGCGGCCACTTCCTGGCGGACGAATTCCGCCGTCACATGATCCGGAATATGGGCGCCGAAGCTTTCGCCGTCGCGGACCATGGCCTCCGCCTGCGCCTTGCGGCCGAGGTTTTCGCGGATGGCGATGAATTCCATCTCTGGCGTGATGATGCCGGCGCGCGCATAGGCGAGCTGGGTGACGGCCCTGCCACCCTTGGCGCGCAACGGCTGGCGCAGCGTGGGGAACTCGGGCGTCAGCCTTTCGCCGCTGGCAAAGCCATTGTCTTCAGGGCGCACATGACGGCCCTGATAGGCCTCGACGTCGCCACGGGCGAGCACCCAGTTGCGACGCAGATCCGGAAGGCCCTGCTCGATGCGGATATCGGCGCCTTCGATCGTGTAGGGGCCGGAGGAAT
Organism: Rhizobium sp. AP16; assembly: GCF_000281735.1. Taxonomy (NCBI): domain Bacteria; kingdom Pseudomonadati; phylum Pseudomonadota; class Alphaproteobacteria; order Hyphomicrobiales; family Rhizobiaceae; genus Rhizobium; species Rhizobium sp. AP16. Next base: position 392,394 of record NZ_AJVM01000001.1, read on the forward strand.
CGTAGACGATGACCGGCGGTTCGCCAGAAGTCGGATGAAGGCCGATTTCGCGCATCGGCACGCGGATGTCGGGATGGATGTCTCCGGGAATGTAGATCTTCCGGGATGCCGGCAAGGGGCCGGTGGTGACTGTCGGGGTGATATTCTTTGCGGCGATATTCATGGTTTGAGGCTCCAAGTTGCGATTGGAGACCCAGTCCTCAGCCGGAATGATGAAAAGACGCCGGCTCAGGATTCCACGCGTGAATCCATAAGCCTTTCGAGCGCTTGCACCGTCCCTACGCCAGTATGAACTGGATCAGGTTCAACGGGTCACTGCGCCACAATCGGCAAAGCCGTATTGTCCAGCAGTATCTCAGCCCCTTGCCGGGACCCCCCTGGTGAATGTCGTGAAGGCTATGCTCTCGGTTCGGGTGATGTCAACCCCGCAAGCGAAGTGATAATTCCGTGGCTTGTCTGCGAGGCGGTTCGGCCGAGCGACACGGCTATGTTTTGGGCGTGCTCGTCGTTTCGCGGGTCACGAGTTCGAAGCCGACATTCAGGCGGGTCTCCATCGGTTGCCCGGTGGTGCCGTCCGGCTCCAGGATTGCAAGTAGCAATTCCCCTGTCTTTCGGCCGATCATTGCGGCGTCGACGCGGATGGTCGACAGTGCTGGCACACACTGGTGGGCGATGTCGAAATCGCCGAAGCCGAGAATGGAAAGGTCGTCCGGCACGACGATCTTGCGGCGATGACATTCCATCAGCGCGCCGACCGCGGATATGTCGGAAACCGCGAAGACGGCCTGAACGTCGGGCGCTTTTTTGAGAAGCGTGCTCAGCGCCTCCGCTCCGTGATCGTAGGACGAGGGCGCGGCATTCTGGCGAACGATGAAGTCGTCGGAGAGATCGGCCTCCCGAAGGGCCGAGGCAAATCCGAGCAGGCGACTTTCGCCGCGAAAATCGGTGGCGTCCGCGGTGACCGCCGATCCGATGGCGCCGATGCGGCGATGGCCGAGGGAGATGAGATGCCGGGCCGCCAGGCGCCCGACCTCGTAGTTGGAAAAGCCGACCGCATGGTCGACCGGGTGTTCCGACACGTCCCAGATTTCGACGATCGGAATGCCCGCCCGCAGCAGCATCTCGTTGGTCGCCTTGGTGTGGACCGCGCTGGCGATGACGATGGCATCCGGACGTCGCGCCAGCATGGCGCGAACGATGCGTTCTTCTTCGGTCAGGCTGTACATGGTGTAGCCGATCAGAAGCTGGTAGTCGGCGGCGCGCAGCGCACCCGCAAGGCCTTGTGCGGTGTCGGCGAAGTTGGCGTTGGTCAGCGTCGGTAGGATCGCAGTGATGAAGTTGGTCCGACGCGAGGAGAGTGAGCTGGCGGTCCGGTCCGGCACATAGCCGAGCTGCTCGATCGCCGTCATCACGCGATTGCGTGTCGGCTCGGCGACCAGCGTTGGATCGGCCAGCACGCGCGAAACGGTCATCTTCGAAACGCCGGCAAGCCGCGAGACGTCGCTCATGGTCGCCTTGCGGGATGTGTCTGAAGGATGCGCCACGGTTTCCCCTGTTTCTGGCTCACGCAATCCGCTGGTAGACGAGATGGTAGAACCGGCCGTCGCACATGCTCATCATCTCGTCGGTAATGGCGCGACCCTCCAGGCGAACGGGCGAGGCGAGCGCCTCTTCCACGGCTTCCATCGACGGATAATCGATTTCCTGGACCATGATGATCGGCGCGGCTCCGGGGTCGCTGCGCCCGGTTCGCATCACACGCACGGCCTGGGCATTCGGCATGCGCTTCCACACGGGTAACAGCTTTTCCTCGACGATGCGAAAGAATTCCTCTTCGCGGCCGGCATGGATTGCGCCCTCGAAAATCGCGGAGCGAGTGAACATGAATTTTCCTCCCTTAAAGCTCTGTCTGAATTGCTGTGTCTGATCTGACTTGCAATGATACCGGTAACATGCTCTATTGCAACTACCAACCGAAAAGGTGCGAACTGGATCGGGAGCGGTGGAGGAATGCAAGCATTATCGTTTTGAATTCCGTGGGAGCGGATTAATAGGCCCAAGGCTGCTGGCTTTGGCAGAGCAATTTTCCCATCCATTTTTCCTATGTTACCGCAAACATAGGTACCGCGAATGGGGTAGTGGTTTCCACCGCGAAGGCTCCGGGGAGTGGGTAGCGGCGGAGTGTGACAAAGCACCAGATGGAGGAGTATCATGAACATTTCGAAATCCCTGCGTGGGATCATGGCGGCAGTCGGCATTGTGGCCGCGGGGCTGCTCGCGACGACACAGGCGCATGCGACGACGCTGAACGACATCGTCTCGCGCGGCAAGGTTCGCATTGGCGTCCTGACCGGTGCTCCGCCGATGGGCATGGTCGATGAGAAGGGCAATCCGGCCGGCTATGACGTCGACGTCGCCAATCTGATCGCCGGCTACCTTTCGCTGCCGGTAGAGCTGGTTCCGCTGACGCCGCCGTCGCGCATTCCGGCATTGCAGACTGGTAAAGTGGACTTCCTCGTCGCAACGCTGGCGCCGACCGGCGAGCGGGCGAAGACGGTGATGTTCACCCAGCCCTACAGCGCCTTCAACATGGACATCATTTCCGGTCCCGACCAGAAATTCACCCAGCTGTCCGATCTCCAAGGCAAGCGCGTTGCGGTGAATCGTGGTTCGTCGCAGGAAACGGCGCTGCGCAAGGCGGCGGTTCCCGGTCTCGAAATCGTTGTCTATGAGGACGATTCCACCAGCGCACAGGCGCTGATCGCCGGCCAGACCGACGCGGCGGCCGTGCCGTCCACGGTTGGCGAGGCGATCATCAAGCAGCGCCCGGATGCGGGTCTGCAGGTCGGCTTCACTTTCTTCCAGCAGGGCAACTCCATGGCGACGAAGATCGATGATTTCGAACTGCGCCAGTGGCTGAATACCGCGATCTATCTCATGAAGGTCTCCGGTGATCTCGACAAGATCTCGATGAAGTGGACCGGCCGGCCGATGGCGCAGCTTCCGTCCTTCTGATTGGGTTTGTGCCTGTGCCCGCCGGCGGAACATTCGCCGGCGGGTCGCGAAACCTCAATGAGGTCCTTTCCATGTCCTATACGTTTCAATTCAGCGCGCTCGCGCAATATCAGGGTGAGTTCCTGAGCGGTCTGTGGCTGACCATCAGGCTTTCGGTTCTCTCCATCATCCTTGGCTCCGCCTTCGGCATCGTGCTTGCCTCTCTGCGCTCCGTCCGGGGCAAGTGGGTGCGGTTTCTGGTCGACGCCTATGTCGAGGTTATCCGCAACACGCCCTTTCTGGTCCAGCTTTTCATCGTCTATTTCGGTCTGCCGGGTATTGGCCTGAGGGTTGGTGCCGATACGGCGGCGCTGATCGGCATGACCATCAATCTCGCCGCCTATTCGACGGAAATCATCCGGGCGGGCATCGAGGCGGTGCACAAATCTCAGATCGAGGCGGGCGAGGCGCTCGGCTTCACGCGGTTTCAGATCTATCGCCATGTCATCATCGTGCCGGCCGTCGCCAAGGTCTATCCGGCGCTGTGCAGCCAGTTCGTGCTGATGATGCTGGCATCGAGCATCTGCTCGGCGATCTCGACCCATGAACTGGCCGCCTCGGCCGCCTTCGTGGAATCGCAGACCTACCGGTCCTTCGAAGTCTATATCGTCGTCACACTGATGTATCTGGCGCTGGCGCTTGTGTTGCGCGCCGGTCTCGCGCTCGTCGGAATGTGGCTCTTCGGCCGCCGCGTCGCACGCCGCACGATCACGGCCCTGCCGGAGGCACAGGCATGACACTCAGAACATTCGGTATCAATGAATTCACCTTCCTACTGCAATCGCTGCAATGGACCGTCGTTCTGACGATCATTGCGCTGATCGGCGGCGGGCTCCTGGGCTTTGCCGTCGCGCTCGCCCGCACCTCGTCGATCAAGGCCGTGCGTATCGCTGCAGGCACTTACATCCAGGTGATCCAGGGCATTCCGGTCCTGATGATCCTGTTCCTGTCCTATTACGGGCTGAGCCTTGCCGGCTTCGAACTGCCGCCGCTGATTGCCGCGGGTGCGTCGATGACGATCTATGCCTCCGGCTATCTGGCGGAGATCTGGCGGGGTTGTATCCAGGCCGTGCCCAAGCAGCAATGGGAGGCGTCGGAATCGCTCGCCATGACCCGGTTGCAGCAATATCGCTACGTGATCCTGCCGCAGGCGGTGCGGATTTCCCTGCCGCCGACCGTGGGCTTTGCTGTGCAGGTGGTCAAGAATACCTCGATCACCTCGATCATCGGCTTCGTCGAACTCGCCCGTGCCGGGCAGCTCATCAACAATGCGACGTTCCAGCCGTTTCGCGTCTTCATCGCTGTGGCGGCCCTCTATTTCGTCGTCTGCTACCCATTGTCCCAGCTGTCGCGTTGGCTGGAAAGGAGGCTTCATGCCGGAAGTAATCGTTGAAAATGTTCACAAGAGCTTCGGTGCGCTCGAGGTTCTCAAAGGCGTGTCGCTGAGCGTCGGGCGTGGCGAGGTCTTCGCGCTGATCGGTCGTTCCGGCTCCGGAAAGAGCACGTTGCTTCGCTGCATGAACGGGCTGGAGAAGATCAATTCGGGCCGGATCGAGATTGCCGGCCATGCGCTCGGCGGCGATGCCAAGTCGCTCAGGGATCTTAGAACCGATGTCGGCATCGTCTTCCAGAGCTACAATCTGTTTCCGCACCTGACGGTCGGCGAAAACATCATGCTGGCGCCGCGCATCGTCAAGGACGTCAAGAAGGCGCAGACCCGCGAGATCGCCCGCGAAGTGCTGCAACTCGTCGGCCTGTCGGAAAAGTTCGATGCCTATCCGGATCAGCTCTCCGGCGGCCAGCAGCAGCGCGTGGCCATCGCCCGCTCGCTTGCCATGCGGCCGAAGGTGATGCTCTTCGACGAGGTGACCTCCGCGCTCGACCCGGAATTGACCGAGGAAGTGCTGCTGGTCATGGAGCGACTGGCGCGCGACGGCATGACGATGATCCTCGTCACCCACGAGATGAGCTTTGCCCGGCGTGTCGCGACCCAAACCATCTTCATGCACAAGGGCACGATCTGGGAGCAGGGACCGTCGGCGGAACTATTCGCCAACCCGCAAACGCCGGAGCTGCGCCAGTTCGTGAAATCAGACGTGAAATGACCCTCGTTCAAAGTTTGAGTTGATCCATGACCGTAGACATCCTGCAGCTCTGCCCACTGACGCCCTTTCTTGAGGCTGAGTTGGCCAAACGATTTGCCGTCCACCGCCTCTTCGAGATGGAGGACAAGGCAGGCTTCCTGGCGGCCAATGGCGATAGCATTCGCGCCGCCGTCACCGGCGGTCACCTCGGTATTCCCGCCGATCTGGCCGCCGTCCTTCCCAAACTCGAAATCGTCGCGATCAACGGCGTCGGCTTCGACAAGGTCGATCTGGCCGAGGCGAAGCGGCGGGACATTCGTGTCTCCAACACGCCGGATGTACTGACGGCCGATGTCGCGGACCTGGCGCTTGGGCTGATCCTTGCCTTTGGTCGGCAATTGCCGCGTGCCGATGCCTATGTCCGGGCAGGCAAGTGGCTTTCGGCCGATATGGGGCTTTCGACGCGGGTCGCCGGCCGCCGCTACGGCATTTTCGGGCTCGGCCGTATCGGCATGGCGATTGCGAGGCGCCTCGAAGGTTTCGACGCCCGCATTTCCTATTCGGCCCGCTCGAAGCGGGATGTGCCCTACGACTATCATGAGACGCTCGCAGCGCTTGCCGCAAATTGCGATGTCCTCATTCTCGCGGCCGCCGCCACCGCCGAAACCAGGCATGTGGTCAACGCCGAAGTGCTCGATGCGCTCGGGCCGAACGGCACGCTCGTCAACGTGGCACGCGGCTCGCTGGTCGATGAGCGGGCGCTGGTCGTCGCCTTGCGGGATCGGCGGATCGGCGGCGCGGCACTTGATGTTTTCGAGGATGAGCCGCGTGTGCCGGAGGAGCTCTTCGAGATGGACAACGTGCTTCTGGCACCGCACCTCGGCAGCGCCACGTATGAGACCCGGCGGGCAATGGCCGATCTGGTGCTTGCCAATCTCGACGCCCATTTCGCCGGAACGCCGCTGCCGACGGCTGTCGTCTGAAGAGCTGAAGCTGGATATCAATGGAGAAAAGATGAGCGGACGCAACGCCGCTCAGCAGATCTGTGACCTTATCAGGGATTGAATTTCTTCAGCCATTCCAGCGTTGCGGGAACCAGGTGGCTATCGATCGTCTGCGGCCCGGTAAAGGCGTTGAAAACGTGATCCATGTCGAAAACGTCCAGACGTTCCTCGCCATCGTGATAGTCGAGAAGGACCTGGCCGGATGCCGGCTGGGGCGTGACCGTCGTATCCTTGCTGCCGACAATGACTTGCAGTGGGCCGGGATAATGCGCGATCGCCGCGATCGTGCTGGTGGTCGGCATTTCCTTGAAGAAGGACGCCTTCAGTGTGGTATCGACGCCCCAGGGCAACCTAGCGGTGATCTCCGTGTCCGGCGGGCTGGTCAATCCTTTCGCGACATTATCCGCGCCGAGGACGTTGCCGTAGGTGTAAAGCGGCGTCACCACCGGCGCCCATAAGGTCACGGACTTGACCTCCGGGCGCGCCCTGGCCACATGGGCGCCCACGAGGCCGCCCTGGCTCCAGCCGAGGATCGAGATCTTGGAGCCATCGACCTTGTCGCTGGCCTTCAGCCAATCCACCGCCGCGATGCCATCCTTGATCTGGCGGGAGAAGGTGGTATCCGCCCATCTGCCATCGCTCTCCCCGGATCCACGGAAGTCGATCCGCAGGCTTGCATAGCCGCTTTCGGCAAGAAGCCGGGCGCTGCGTGAAAAGACCCCGTCCTTGGTGTCCTTGATGGGCAGTTCGTCGCGCGAGCCACCAAAGCCGTGGAACATGACAACGACGGGCGCTTTGGGGTTGCTGTCGATCGTTGATAGGGTGCCGATCACCTTTTGCCCGTCGACGCTGAACGAAACCTTCGTCTCTGCGGCGGACGCGAAACTGGAGATGGCCGCCACGGCCAGGCACACGAGCCCAAATTTGCTCGCCTTCGTCATTCCAAACATCTTAAATCCTCAACGGCCACGGTGTTGCAAATACCGATGAAGACTAGAGAAAAAGGCAGTGCGGTCAAGGACAGGCCGGGGTGTTGTTACGCCGCAGTCCCACCCGTCACTTGGCGGTTTTTCCGGCTCTCATGCAACAGCCAGTCGCGGAATGCGATGACGCTGTGTTTTTGCGACTTGCGCTCCGAATAGACGGCCCAATAGGATTCGCTGGAGCGAACCGGCTTTCCGAGCGGCAAATGTAATTCGCCGCTCTCCAGTTCCCGCTCGACATATTGCACCGGCACGACCGCCAGGCCGAGACCGCTGACGGCGGCGTTGATGAGCATCTCGCTATGGGCAAAGCGGACCCCCTGGATGGCGCCGCTATAGCTCAGATTGGCGGCCCGCAACCAGTTGAGCCAGAGGCTCGGCCTGCTGGCATTCTGAAGCGTGGGAAACCGGGCGAAATCGAGCCAGTCGAGCTTCGTCGTCGCCGGGATCAGCTTCGGGGAGGCGACGACGGCAAGCTCCTCTGGAAACAGCAAGGAGGCGCGCGCATTCCGCCAGGAGCCCACCCCTCGCAGGATGGCGATATCGATCCGGCTGTGGTCGAAATCCAGTTTGGGATCGACCAGCATGATCTCGATCGGCATATCGGGATTTCCCTGTACAAAGCCTTCGAGCCGGGGTGCGAGCCATCGTGCCGCAAGCGTGGGATAGGCGCCGATCATCAGCGATGCATCCGCCTTGCGCCCACGCACGACGTCGATCGAGACCTCCTCAAGCTTGTTGAGCGTCTGTTCGATCTCCTGAAAATATTTGGCGCCCGGATCGGTCAGCACGAGCCGCGATCCGGAGCGCTCGAACAGCCGGACGCCGAGATAGCGTTCGAGATTCTGGATATGGCGGCTGATGCCGCTTTGCGTCATCGCAAGCTCCTCTCCCGCCTTCGTAAAGCTCATGTGGCGAGCAGCAGCTTCGAATGCTTGCAGGGCCGGTAATGAAGGAAGGAAGCGACGCATGGAGTCCCTATTATGTCTTCGGCATGACAAATACTCATGACGAACCGAGTTTTCAAGTTTTGTGTTTTCACGCGCGACAGGCCATTAATCGGGCAATTGTAATAGGTGCGCGAAAAATAGACGCCCGCAAAGGAACGAGAAACTTGCAAGCCCGCTTTTGCGACGGCGAAGCTCACACGACAGGCGTCGGATGCGTTGCAAAACGCACCTCCTCGACCGTTGGACAAGAGCTTCAAACCGAGCTTTAGGCATCGGAGCGCGGGAGCTGCTCCTTCCTATTGCATTCAAGCACATCATCAATCATCAAACAAAAAAGGGGAATGAACATGATGAAACGCAGAGATTTCGCAGGCCTCATCGGGGTCGCCGCGACGGGAGCCGCAGCGGTGGCATTGTCCACTCCCGCCTTGGCGCAGACGGCGCCGGATGAATCGACGTTCGACCGGATCCGCAACAGCAAGAAGCTGCGCGTCGCCGGCATCGTGGGGACCGAGCCCTATTACCATAAGGACATCGCGACCGGCGAATGGTCCGGCTTCTGTATGAGCATGGCGCGCGATCTCGCCAAGTCGATGGAAGCCGAGGTCGAGATCAGCGAGACGACCTGGGGCAATGCGGTGCTTGATCTGCAGTCGAAGAAGATCGACATCATGTTCGGCCTAAGCCCCACGCCGAGCCGGGCGCTGGTCGTCGAATTCACCCGCCCGATCATGCAGAACACCTTCACGGTCATCGCCAAGCCCGGTTTGGAGCCGAAGACCTGGGACGAGCTGAACAAGCCGGAGATCCGCGTCGCTGTCGATATCGGCTCGACCCATGACCTTTTTGCGCGCCGCGTCTTGCCGCAGGCGACACTGGTCGCGCTGAAGACGGCAGACGAGGCAACGCTTTCGGTTCAGGCAGGTCACGCCGACCTGGTGATCCAGGTGGCCATGCTATCGCTCGTGACGATTAAGAAGATCCCCAATCTTGGCAAGATCTTCGTTCCGACCCCGATCATCCGGCAACCGACCTGTGCCGGCGTCCGTGTCGAGGACAGCGCCCGTTTTCGCACCTTCGTCGACAACTGGCTGGAGTATAACCGCTCCTCGGGCGTGGTCACGAGCTGGATCACCTCCAGCCTTGAACTGGTTGGGGTGCAAAAGCAGGAAATTCCCGCCGAGATTCAATTCTAACGTGAGCAGTCGGGCCGTGCGGCAACGCCCGGCCCGACTGCTCGCTCGGCCCTTCCTGGTACAAAGGTTGCCAATTCATGTCTGACCCTGCCAACGCGCTCGGTATCATCATGCTGGACACGGCATTCGAACGTCCGGTCGGTGATGTCGGCAACGCTAAGAGCTGGCCCTTCCCGGTTCTTTATCGGAAAGTCTCCGGCGCAACCGCGCGAACCGTGGTTGCGGGGCGGGATGAGAGCCTCCTCGAAGCCTTTGTTGAAGCCGGCGAGGAGTTGCAGCGGCAGGGTGCCCGCGCGCTCACCACCTCCTGCGGCTTTCTCGTGCTCAGGCAGTCGCTGCTGGCAAGCCGGCTTTCGCTGCCGGTGGCGACCTCGAGCCTGATGCAGATCCCGCTCGTCATGCGATGCCTGCCGGCGGGCAAGCGGGTCGGAGTGGTGACCTATGAACGCAGTTCGCTGACACCAGCACATTTTTCCGAGGCCGGCGCCGATCCCGAAACACCGACGGTGGGCTTGCCGAAAGAGGGATATTTTCACGGCTTGATCGAGCGTGGAGAGGCCTATGATCGGGGCAATCTCGAAATGGAGTTGACCGGGGGGGTGCAAGACCTGCTTGCGCGCGAGGCCGATATCGGCGCGATCGTTTTCGAGTGCACCAACCTGCCTCCGTTTTCCGGGGCAATTGCCAGACGTTTCGGCCTTCCGGTCTTCGACATTCTGACGCTGGGCCGTTGGCTGTTTGCGGGAACCCAGGCCGGATAGCCGCAGAATAGAATAAAAGAGGGATATTGCTCAGTGGGTTATCAATGGGATTTCGGCTTTCTGCTGCAATATAGCAAGCTGATCTGGATCGGTGCGCTCTATACCTGCGGCTTCACCATCATAACGGTGGTCTCGGGGCTTACGGTCGGCGGTGTGATTGCGCTCGCGCGGCTTTCCAACTTCAAGATTGTCAGCGTGCTCCTGACCGGTTTCATCGAGATCTTCCGCTGTACGCCGGTGCTGGTCCAGCTCGTCTGGTGCTATTACGCGCTGCCGATCCTGTCTGGTATCGAACTCACGCCGGCGGTGGCGGCGTTCATCACGCTGACGCTCTACGGCGCTTCGTTTTACAGCGAGATCATTCGCGGCGGTATCGTCTCCGTCGATGCCGGACAATGGGATGCCGGGCGAGCCATCGGCATGCGCCGGCACCAACTCATGCGCCGGGTGATCATGCCGCAGGCGCTCAGACGCATGCTGCCGCCGCTCGTGAACCAGAGTGTTCTGCAGTTAAAGAACACGTCGCTGCTGTCGGTGCTTGCCGTGCCGGATCTTCTCTATCAGGGCCAGTTGATCACCTCGGCGAGTTATCGCCCGCTGGAAACCTATACGATGATTGCGGTGATCTATTTCATCATCCTGTTTCCGCTCACGCGCCTCGCGCATGGGCTGGAAGCACGGATGGCAAAATGACGCGCGCCGAGAAGGAATGAAGCCATGTCTGACGACAAGATGATTGAGCTCGTGGGCGTCAAGAAGTCCTTCGGACCGGTGGAGGTCCTCAAGGATATTACCTTGAGTGTCGGGAAAGGCAGCGTCGTGGCGCTGATCGGCCCCAGCGGTTCGGGGAAATCGACGCTATTGCGCAGCATCAACCTGCTGACCGTGCCCGACAAAGGCTATATCCGGGTGGGAAACCACACGATGGATTTCTCACGCTCGACCACGCTGCCGCGCGATAGGGAGCTTGCATCCTTCCGCGCGAGGACCGGCATGGTCTTCCAAAGCTTCAACCTCTTTCCGCATATGAACGTTGAGGAAAACGTGATGGAAGGGCCGGTCACGGTGCTTGGCGTGACCAAGGCCGAGGCTCGCGAGCGTGCCCATGCGCTGCTGGAGAAGGTCGGGCTGGCGGACAAGGCCAAATCAAAGCCCGAGCAGCTTTCCGGCGGGCAAAAGCAACGTGTCGCCATCGCCCGCGCTCTTGCCATGCAGCCGGAAGTGATGCTGTTTGACGAGGCGACCTCGGCGCTCGATCCCGAATTGGTTGGCGAGGTTCTCGCGGTGGTGCGCTCGCTGGCTGCCGAAGGCATGACCATGCTGCTGGTGACGCATGAAATGGCCTTTGCCCGCGATGTCGCCGATCAGGTGATCTTCATGCGCGACGGATGCGTTGTCGAACAGGGCGATGCCCGGCAGATGATCGAAAATCCGAACCATCCGGCAACACGCAGCTTTCTCAGCCACTTTCATACCGGGCTTGCAGGCCCGCCGCATCCAAGCTGACCGTGCCTGCCGAGTCTCGGCGAGCGGCCCTGGCGCAGCAATTCAAAGCATGAGTTTGACGCAGGACATCGCTCCTGCCTCGCGCAGTCATGCGCTGCACGCTGCCGCATGGGACAACATCATCCATTACTCCTTCGAGGGACCAGAATGCCGAACACCGCCCCAAAGCACATCGCCGTCATCGGATGTGGCATCGTTGGTGCCTGCAGCGCACTCGCGCTGCTGAGGGACGGGCATCGTGTGACGATCATCGAACCTGGCGAGCCGGGTGACAGGCAGGCGGCGAGTTATGGCAACGGAGCCTTCCTCAGCCCGGCCTCGATCATCCCGATGTCGGTTCCGGGCCTCTGGAAGAAAGTGCCGGCTTACCTTCTCGATCCTGAGGGACCGTTGACCATCCGTTGGGGACATCTTTTGCCGCTTGCGCCATGGCTGCTGCGTTTCCTCAGCGCGGGCTCAACGCTCGCCAAGGTGCAGCGAACGGCGAAAATCCTGTCCTCGCTGCTGTCGGACGCGCCGATGCGCCATCGCGCCATCGCAGCCGATTGCGGACAGGCGGATATGATCCGGCAGGACGGCCTGCTCTATGTCTATCCCGACCGAGCAAGTTTTGAGGCTGATGCTTTCGCCTGGGGGCTGCGGCGCGACAATAGCGTTGCATGGCGGGAGCTGTCGGGCGAGGAGCTGCATGCTTTCGAACCCTCTCTCAATCGGCGCTATACATTTGCCGCGTTCGTTGAGGCTGGTGGGCATTGCGTGGATCCCGGCGCCTATGTTTCGTTGCTAGTGCAGCGCGCGCTTGGCAAAGGCGCTCGACTGGTGAAGGCGGGCGCAACCGGCTTCAGGATAAAGGACGGTCGCCTCACGGCTGTCGATACCGATGCCGGTCCGATCGAATGCGACGGTGCCGTCATCGCGGCTGGAATTCGCTCGAAGGCGTTGGCAAGAATGGTTGGCGATCGTATCCCACTGGAAAGCGAGCGAGGCTATCATGTCGAGGTCGTCGATCCCAAGACAGGGCCGCGCATTCCGATCATGCCGAGCGACGGCAAGATGGCCAATACCATGATGCCCGGCCGGCTGCGGGCATCGGGACAGGTGGAGCTTGCCAGCGTCGATGCGGCACCTGACTGGAGGCGGGCGGATATCCTGCTGCGGCAGCTTCTCAGCACCTATCCGGATCTCGGGAAGAACCCGGAGGATATGACGGTCCTGCGCTGGCAGGGCAACCGCCCCTCGACCCCCGATGGCCTGCCCGTCATCTCGCGCTCGAGCGCGACGGCCGACATCATGCATGCCTTCGGTCATGGCCATGTCGGGCTTGCGGCCGGCCCGAAGACCGGAGAGCTGGTCGCTGCCTCGTTTTCCAGACGGCCACCGCCGATCGACATCGGGCCTTTCGCGGCGTCGCGCTTCCGATAGGGCCTTGCCGTCAGCGGTCGATGCGGGTCGACAATATGATCGATGACAGCGTTTTTTCGACTCCATCCATCTCGCCGATCTTGTCGATCACCTTGTCCAGTTCGCTGATCGACGCGGCGGCGATAATCGCGATCAGATCGAAGCTGCCGCTGACGGAATAGACCGACCGGACGTGAGGGATCGCCTGCAATTCCTGCGTCACGCGGCCGAGCATTTTGGCCGTCAATGTGATAAGCACATGCGCCTTCACGAGGCCGCTTTCGAAGCCATCAGACAGCCGAACACCGTAACCGGCGATCACGCCATCGCGCTCAAGACGCTCGATTTTCGTCTGCACGGTCGTGCGCGAAAGCCCGAGTTTGCGGGCGAGCGTGGCGGTTGGAATCCTGGCATTTTCGCTGAGGAAGGACAGGAGCTGCCGATCTTTTTCCGATAACGTCATTCTGATCAAATCCAACGGCATTTTGTAGGAAAGTGCCATTCATTTTTATCATTCCAGCGCTGTGAATCAACCAAGCTGTCGAGAATAAAAAAAGTATAAAAATTACGATCAATGTTTGGGAACTGATATGAAAAACATCGTTGTTATCGGCGCTGGTAAGATCGGATCGACGATTGCCCGCCTGCTTGTTCATTCCGGCGAATACCGCGTGACGGTCGTAGACCGTAGCGAGGAACATCTTGCGCAAATCGAGACGAGTACCGCGCTGAGCGTCGCCCAGGTCGACATTACTGACGCCTCGGCGCTCACCGCAGTTCTTTCCGGCAGCTTCGCCGTTCTCAGCGCCGCCCCCTTCCATCTGACGATAGCCATTGCGGAAGCGGCGGCAAAGGCTGGCGTCCACTATCTCGACCTGACCGAGGATGTCGCATCGACCAGACGGGTCAAGGCCATCGCGCAAACCGCAAATACCGCCTTCATTCCGCAATGCGGGCTTGCGCCGGGATTTATCTCGATCGTCGCCAACGACCTCGCCAGCCGTTTCGACAGCCTCGACAGCGTCCGCCTTCGCGTCGGCGCTCTGCCGCAATATCCGTCCAATGCCCTGAACTACAATCTCACCTGGAGCACTGACGGCGTCATCAACGAATACATCGAGCCATGCGAGGCGATCGTCGAGGGGAAGCTTGTTCAGGTTCCGGCGATGGAAGAGCGGGAGGAATTCTCGCTGGACGGCGTCACCTACGAGGCCTTCAACACATCCGGCGGGCTCGGTACCCTTTGCGAAACGCTGGAGGGCAAGGTCAGGACGCTGAACTACCGCACGATCCGCTATCCGGGGCATGCGGCGATCATGAAAGCGCTTCTGAACGACCTCGGCCTGCGTCATCGCCGCGAAGTCCTGAAGGACATTCTTGAGCATTCCTTGCCGTCCACCCTGCAGGACGTCGTCATCATTTTCGTCACCGTTTCCGGCTGGAGAAACGGCCGCCTCGTGCAGGAAACCTATGCGAACAAGGTCTATAGCGCGGTGGTTGCCGGCCGCCCGATGAGCGCCATCCAGATCACCACTGCGTCGAGCATTTGCGCGGTGCTCGACATGCTCAGCCACGGACATCTGCCCAATCGCGGTTTTGTCCGCCAGGAGGATATCGGGCTCGACCTGTTCCTGAAAAGCCAGTTCGGCCATTATTACGAGCAGGCGGCGGATACGCGGAAGATGGCAAGCTGAACGACAAGAAATTGCCGGTAGACGTTATCGGCGATTACATTGCAGGCACTGGCGAAGGGAAGACGGTCGTCTTCCCTTCGTAGTACGCGGTCACTGCAAAAAATAGGGCTTGAGCCGACCTGGGTGTTTTCACTGGATCGCGGCGTCGAGCTTCTTCTTCCAATCGCCACTGTCCAGTTGCTTGCGCATAAATGCGTCCACGGCCGCCTTCAATGCTGGGTCCTTGCGCAGCAGATAGGCATTGTCGAAATGGGTGAAGGGCTCCTTGACCGCAACCGGGCACAGCACGCCGGGATGCAGCTTGGATTGAATATCCACCTCTATGCCGTCGGTGATCATGACGTCGGCCTTGTCAGCCGCGATCTCGTCGAAGATTGCCTTGTTGTCCGCAAACTCCTCGATCGGCGCCTTGGAGAAATGCTCATGGGCGAACTTGTAGTTGGTGCCGCCCGGATTGACGATCACGCGCACCGAAGGCTGGTCGATCGCCTCCAGCGTCGCATATTTGTCCTTGTCTGCGCAGCGGGCGATAGGGCGCTTGCCGTCACTGACGTTGGGTAGGGAAAAATCGCCGACTTCGGCGCGCGCGGGGTTGACCGTAATGCCGCCGAGCGCGACGTCGAACTTGCCGGCCTTGAAATCGTCCAGCATGGTCTTCCATGTCGTCATCACGAATTCCGGCTTGACGTTGAGGCTTGTGGCCAGATCCTTGCCCATGGCTATATCCGCACCGGTCAAGCTGCCATCCGCGCCCTTGTAGCTGAAAGGCTTGTAGTCGCCCGTCGTGCCGATCTTGATCACGCCCGCCTTCTGGATCTCCGCCAGCGCGCCGTCTTCGGCGATGGCCATGTTCGCTGTCAAATTCAGCGCCGCGAACATAGTCGCCAGGAAATACGCTCTCTTCATTGTTCTCTCTTTCTCTGCATGTGCCTCATGTAATCTCATGAAGCATTCATGAACTGGGAACATAACGTCATGCCAATTCCGCCGACTAATCGCGACGCACGGCGCGGCCTATTTTCTCCTCATCATAACAATTGAGCGCTCACGACGGGTGGGCGCAAGAGGAAGAACAATGAAAAAGCGTATACTTGGCAAAAGCGGCCTGGAAGTTTCGGCCATCGGCTTCGGCTGCATGGGCCTGAACTTCGGCTACGGTCATGCACTGGGCACGCAGGAAGGCGTCACGCTGATCCGCCAAGCGGTCGAACGCGGCGTCACCTTCTTCGATACCGCGGAGATCTATGGCCCTTTCACCAACGAGGAGATGGTCGGCGAGGCGCTGGCGCCGGTCCGCGATCAAGTGGTGATCGCAACGAAATTCGGCTTCGCGATCGATCCGGAGACCAGGAAGTCGAACGGCCTGGACAGTCGGCCGGAAAACATCCGCAAGGTAGCCGAAGCCTCGCTCAAGCGGCTGGGCGTCGAGGTCATCGATCTTCTCTACCAGCATCGCGTCGATCCCAACGTGCCGATCGAGGATGTTGCCGGTACCGTCAAGGAGCTGATCGCCGAGGGCAAGGTCAAGCATTTTGGTCTGTCGGAGCCCGGCGCGCAGACGGTTCGCCGCGCGCATGCCGTACAGCCGATCACGGCGCTGCAGAACGAATATTCGCTCTGGACCCGCGGACCGGAGACCAACGGTATCCTTGAGGCCTGCGAAGAGCTCGGCATCGGCCTGGTCGCCTACAGCCCACTCGGCAAGGGCTTCCTGACCGGTGCGATGGGCAAGGACACCAAGCTCAGCGAGAACGACTTCCGCAAGATCCTGCCGCGCTTCACGCCGGAGGCAATGGAGAAGAATCAGGCCTTGATCGACCTGCTCAAGACCATCGCCGACGCGAAGAGCGCGACGACTGCCCAGATCGCACTCGCCTGGCTCCTGGCGCAGAAGCCCTGGATCGTGCCGATCCCCGGCACCACGAAGCTGCACCGGCTGGAGGAAAACCTCGCTGCCGCCGATATCGAACTGACCTCGGACGATCTGGCGCGGATCCAGCTTGCTGCAGCCGAGATCGGCGTTGAGGGCGAGCGCTATCCCGAGCACCTGCTGAAGACCGTCGGTCTCTGAGACGCCAGCAATCCCTATTGTGATCCGAGCCCGTGCGCCTGCCGCGCGGGCTCCATCCTTTTCAAGATTGAAGCATGCCGGGTTTGAGCACATCAACGGCACTGTCTTCCTCTCGATCGCACAGGAACTGTAATCCGATGCCCAACCAGGCGAAAACCGCAGTCAAGTTAACAACAGGAACTGCCGGCACTCCCGTTGCAGATGCTCCAGACACGGGAAAGATCGTTGGGGCCGCAAGCCACGGATGGCGTGTGCTCGCGGTCCTGAGCGCGCTCATGGGCTTCGCATCGATCTCGACGGATCTCTATCTCCCGGCCATGCCGGCGATGGGCCGGGATCTCGGTGCCGACACGGGCGCCATCGAGTTGACGATTTCCGGCTTCCTCATCGGTTTCAGCCTCGGGCAGCTTCTCTGGGGTCCGGTCGGCGACCGTTACGGCCGTCGCCTGCCGGTGGCGATCGGGCTCGTGCTGTTCGTCATCGGTTCGGCCGGATGCGCCATGGCCGGCCGCGCCTCGACAATGATCGGATGGCGTATCGTGCAGGCGGTCGGGGCCTGTGCCGGTGTCGTGTTGTCGCGGGCGATGGTGCGTGATCTCTACGAAGGCAGCCGTGCGGCGCAGATGATGTCGACGCTGATGACCGTGATGGCGATCGCGCCCTTGCTGGGGCCGGTCGTGGGTGGGCAGATCCTTGCGTTTGCCGGATGGCGGGCAATCTTCTGGACACTGGTGGGTGTCGGGCTGCTGACCCTTGCGGCGCTCTTCACGCTGCCGGAGACATTGCCGGCCGAGCGGCGTAACCTCCAGCCGCTTGGGCGCGCGATTATCGGATATGGTACGCTTCTGCGTCATCGCCGCCTGCTCGGCTATGCGGGCACTGGCGGCTTCCTCTATGGCGGCATCTACGCCTACATTGCCGGCACGCCCTTTGCCTATATCACCTATCATCATGTGCCGGCCGGGCTTTATGGTCTGTTATTCGCCATCGGCATTGTCGGGATCATGATCGCCAATATCGCGAATTCGCGGCTGGTGTCCCGCTTCGGCGGTGACCGCCTGCTGCTCCATGGCAGCGCCGCCGCCGCGCTTTCCGGCGTCGTGCTTGCCATGGCGGCATGGACGGACTGGGGTGGGCTCTGGGGCCTGGTCGTGCCGCTCTTCCTGTTCATCTCCGCAACCGGCTTCATCGTCGCCAACTCGATTGCCGGCGCGCTGACCGATTTCCCGGAACGTGCCGGCACCGTGTCCGCCCTGGTCGGTGCGCTCCATTACGGCAGCGGCATCTTCGGCTCGGCACTGGTCGGCACCTTTGCCGACGGTACGCCCTGGCCAATGGGCTGGGTGATCGCCCTTGCCGGGATCGGCAGCTTCGTTTGCGCACGGTCGCTCGCCTCAAGCCGGAAGATCTGATCGACATCAATCCGCATCGCTATCGAGCGAAAACAAAAAATCAGCCGCGGGCGCTACTGCACCCGCGGCTGATCTTCTTCACGCTTCGTCGAATTGTGCCGTCAGCCGCCATACTCCCTGTCGGTGACCTTCTCCATCCAGTCGACGGCCTTGCCATCCAGCATTTCGACGATGGCGACATGCGACATCGCGCAATCAGGCGCGGCGCCGTGCCAGTGCTTTTCGCCGGGCTCGAACCAGACGATGTCGCCGGGGCGGATGTCCTCGACAGGTCCGCCTTCCCGCTGAACCCGGCCGATACCGGACACCACCAGCAGCGTCTGGCCAAGCGGATGTGTGTGCCATGCGGTTCGCGCGCCCGGCTCGAAGGTGACGGTTCCTCCGCTCAGATTGCCGCTGCCGTTGAACGGTGCGTCGACGCGTACGATCCCGGTGAAGTAGTCCTCGGGTCCCTTTCGCGAAGGCTGCGCGCCGCTGTGTTTGATCTGCATTTTCAGTTTCCTTGCAATGAAACGGCCGGCTGCGTCGATGGCCGCCAGCCTCCAAAAATCGCAAAGCCAGTTTAGTCGCGGGACATTCCGACAATTAGCCACTATAAGTCGCATGTAGTCATGTCTGGAGTTCATGAATGCGACGCGAGGAACTGGTCGATCTCAATGCCTTTCTGATCGTGGCCGAGGAGCGGAGCTTTACCCGTGCCGCCGCCAAGCTCGGCACTTCTCAATCTGCATTGAGCCATACCATCCGGCGACTGGAAACGCGGGTTGGCGTGCGTCTGTTGACCCGCACCACCCGCAGCCTCGCGCCGACCGAAGCCGGGGAGCGGCTGCTTGCCACGTTGAAGCCGGCGCTCGACAGTATCGGCACGGAACTCTCCTCGCTCGGCGAATTGCGCGAAAAGCCGGCCGGCACGATCCGCATCACCACCTCCGAACATGCCGCCAACACCGTCCTGTGGCCGGCGCTTGAGAAGTTCCTGCCGAACTATCCGGATATCCATGTCGAGTTGAGCATCGATTCCGGGCTCACCGATATCGTGACGGAACGCTTCGACGCCGGTGTCCGGCTTGGCGAGGCGCTCGCCAAGGATATGATCGCGACACGCATCAGCCCCGATATCCGCATGATTGTGGTCGGCTCGCCCGCCTATTTCGAGCAGAGAAAAATCCCGCTTACGCCGCAGGATCTGGCCGACCATCAATGCATCAATCTACGTCTGCGCAGTGCCGGCGGTCTTTACGCCTGGGAATTGGAGAAAGATGGGCGCGAGGTGCGGGTGCGTGTCGAGGGGCAGCTCGTCTTCAACAATGGCGACATGATGATGCGCGCCGCTGTCGCAGGCTTCGGGCTGGCTTTCGTGATGGAGGACCATGTCAGAGGGCATCTTGCCAACGGTAGCCTGGTGTGTGTGCTGGAGGACTGGTGCCCGTCCTTTCCCGGCTATCATCTCTATTACCCGAGCCGGCGCCAGCCCTCGGCCGCCTTCGCATTGCTGGTGGAGGCGCTGCGCTATCGGGACCGAGGGTAGGCTCGATTCGGACGATCTGGTATCCGGCTCAGCTTCCGCGTTCTTCGAATACTTTCCTCACAACCGGTGCTGCCGACATCGCGTTCGGCCAACCGGAATAGAATGCCAGATGCGTGACTACGCCGGAAATTTCCTGCTTCGTCAGGCCGTTGTTCATGCCGATATTGGTGTGGCCCGTGAGCTGGGCGACGCGGCCGGTAGCGACCAAGGCGCTGATCGTCACAAGGCTGCGGTCACGCGGCGCAAGCGCCGGGCGTAGCCACAGGTCCTTGAACAGGACGTCAGTCGTATATCCCGCCAGATCCTTGAAGTCCGGCCCCAGTGCTTGATCGACCATCGCGACCCGCCGTGTTTCCGCCTCTTCGTTCAGGGGGAGGGTGGCATCCTGGGCCGGCGGAAGCTGGTCGGCGCCGATGCCGTGGCTCTGGAAGACATGCCTGGCGACCTTGAGCGCCGACATCGCATTCGGCCAGCCGGTATAGAAGGCGAGATGGGTGATGGTCTCGGAAATCTCGGCCGGCTTCACGCCGTTCTCCAAGGCCATATCCATATATTGCGGCAGCTCGCCCGACTGGCCGGTGGCGATGAGCGCGGCCACTGTAACGAGGCTCCGGTCGTGTGGGCTGAGGTCCGTGCGCTTCCACAGATCGGCGGCAAGCCGTTCTCTAGCATAATGTTCCAGGGCAGGAGAGACGGCTTTCATTTCCTCGATCGATGTCGTCGGCATGTCGAACCTATTTGTTGACTGTTCTGATTGGGCCATGGCCAGTGCAGGCAGTCCCATGATTACGGCGGTGGCGATAAGATGCTTCATCGACAAGTCCTTTCGTTGGGTGTCCGGATATCCTGCTCCGTCCGTTCCGCCGAGCAGTATAGCGCGCGCCCGATCCCGCGATTATATCGCTCGGACCGCATGGGCTTATGCGACCAGTTCATGAGTGGGCCGACGGCCTCACGGCCGCAGGTCTGCTGTTGGAGAAAGGACAGGCAGCGGAAGCTTTCCGCCGCCTGTCCGAAGGGTCGGTCAGCTCATCTCGGGTAGGTCGTGGATGAGTTTGTCGAGGGTAATGGGATAATGACGCACCCTGACGCCGGTTGCATTGTAGATGCCGTTGGCGATGGCGGCGGCGACGCCGCAAAGGCCGAGTTCGCCGAAGCCCTTGGCCTTCATCGGCGATGACATCGGGTCGGTCTCGTCGAGGAAGATGACGTCTTGATGCGGGATGTCGGCATGGACAGGCACCTCGTAGCCCGCGAGATCATGGTTGACGAAGAAGCCCCTTGTCGTGTCGACGGCGAGTTCCTCCGTCAGTGCCCCGCCGACGCCCATCGTCATCGCGCCGATCACTTGGCTGCGCGCCGTGATCGGATTGAGGATGCGCCCCGCCGCGCAGACGGCCAGCATACGCCGGACGCGTGTCTCGCCGGTCGCCATATCGACGCCGACCTCGACGAAGTGGGCGCCGAAGGTCGATTGCTGGTGGGTCTTGTCGAGATCGCCGTATTCGATGCTGTCCTCCCCGACCAGCCCGTCGCCGGCGGCTTCTGTGAGCGGAACGGATCGGTTGCCCGAGCGGACCTGCTCATCAGCAAAGACGATATCGGCCGAATTGAAGCCCAGCTTCTGGGCCACGGCTTCGCGCAGCTTCACGCAGGCGGCATAGACGCCCGAGGTGGAGTTGTTGGCGCCCCATTGCCCGCCGGAACCGGCGGAGACGGGGAAGGAGGAATCTCCCAGCCGGACCTCGACCTTGTGCATGGGCAGGCCCATCATCTCGGCAGCCGTCTGGGCGATGATGGTGTAGGTTCCGGTGCCGATGTCGGTCATGTCGGTCTCTACGGTGACGACGCCACGGCTATCGAGCCGGACGCGCGCGCCGGACTTCATCAGCAGGTTGTTGCGGAAACCGACGGCGACGCCCATTCCTACGAGCCAGCGTCCGTCGCGCCGGCTGCCGGGCCTGGCATTGCGGTCGTTCCATCCGAAGCGGTCGGCGCCGGTTTGCAGGCATTCGATCAATCGACGTTGCGAGAAAGGACGCTCCGGGTTTTCCGGATCGACCTGCGTGTCGTTGAGGATGCGGAACTGGACCGGATCGAGACCGAGCTTCTCCGCCATCTCGTCCATGGCGATCTCGAGCGCCATCAGGCCCGGTGCCTCGCCCGGCGCGCGCATGGCGTTGCCTTCCGGAAGGTTGAGAATGGAAAGGCGCGTTGCCGTCATCCGGTTGGCGCCGGCATAGAGCAACCGCGTCTGCTGCACGGCGTTCTCAGGCCCGCCGCCCTCCAGATTGGCGGACCAGCCCTCATGGCCGATCGCGGTAATCTTGCCGTCCGGCGTTGCGCCGATCCGGATCCTCTGGATCGTTGCCGGGCGATGCGTGGTGTTGTTGAACATGAACGGCCGCGTCAGCGCCACCTTGACCGGCCGGCGGGCGGCACGCGCGCCGAGTGCGGCAAGGATGGCATCCGTGCGGACGAACAGCTTGCCGCCGAAGCCACCGCCGATGAAGGGCGAGATCAGGCGAACCTTGTCCGGTGCAATGCCAAGCGTCGTCGCCACGTCACCCTTGCTCCAGTTGATCATCTGGTTCGAGGTCCACAGCGTCAGATCGTCGCCGTTCCACACCGCGATCGAGGCATGCGGCTCCATCATCGCATGCGCGTGGTCGGGTGTGGTGTAGGTTTCGTCCAGCTTGACGGGGGCTGCTGCGAAGGCGCCGGCAAAGTCGCCGACGGCGGTATCGGGCGTGCCTCGGTCCGGTGTCCCCGCCCTGTCCTTTGCCCCGGCAAGCAGGTAGGAGGCATTTTCGGCTGCGTAGCCTATGCGAACGAGCTGCGCCGCCGCGCGGGCCTGTTCGAAGGTCTCGGCGACGACAAGGGCAACGGCCTGATGGTAGTGTTCGATATCGGGCCCGCCCAGCAATTTGGCGGTGTTGAAACGGCCCTTGCCGAGCTTGCCGGCATTGGCCGCCGTCACGATGGTAATGACGCCGGGTGCCGCGCGCGCTTCGGCGAGATCGTAGGATGTGATCCGTCCCTTGGCGATGGACGAGCCGACGACATAACCATAGGCCTGGTTGGGCACGACATCATGCTGCTCATAGGCATAACGGGCCGTGCCCGTTGTTTTCAGCTGGCCATCGATACGCTCGATGGGCTGGCCGACGACCTTGAGCTGGTCGATCGGGTTTGTGGTGGCTGGTGTGTCGAATCTCATCTTCTTATCCCCTCGCTTCGGCAAGAACAGCGCCGAGCGTGCGCTCGACGAGCGTAACCTTGAAGGCGTTCTGTTCGGTGGGATGTGCGCCGGCGAGCAGTGTGTCCGTGACCGCTCTTGCGCCCTTCGGCAGATCGGCTTCTGCCGCCTCGACGCGCCAGGGCTTGTGCGCGATGCCGCCGACGGCAACACGGCCGGTTCCATCCGGCTGCACGATCGCGCCGATCGAAACCAGTGCGAAGGCATAGGATGCGCGGTCGCGGACCTTGCGGTAGATGTGCTTGCCGCCGATCGGCTTGGGGAGCGTCACAGCGGTGATCAATTCACCGGGCTCGAGTACCGTCTCCACATGCGGGGTATCTCCCGGCAGGCGATGGAAATCGGCGATCGGGATGCGGCGTGTGGCGCCATCGGGCCGCACGGTTTCGACGGTCGCGTCCAGCGCGCGCATGGCGATCGCCATGTCGCTCGGATGCGTGGCGATGCAGGCGTCGCTGACGCCGATCACCGCATGCTGGCGGCTGAAGCCGCCGATGGCCGCGCAGCCGCTGCCGGGCTGGCGTTTGTTGCACGGCTGGTTGGTGTCGTAGAAATAGGGACAGCGTGTGCGCTGAAGCAGGTTGCCCGCGGTCGTCGCCTTGTTGCGCAATTGGCCTGAGGCGCCGGTAAGCAGGGCGCGCGACAGGAGGCCGTAGTCACGGCGGACCCGTTCGTCGGACGCCAGATCCGTGTTGCGCACGAGCGCACCGATACGAAGCCCGCCCTCGGGCGTTGCCTCGATCTTGTCCAGCGCCAGGCCATTGACATCGATCAGATGTGTCGGCGTCTCGATCTGCAACTTCATCAGATCGAGCAGGTTGGTGCCGCCGGCGATGAATTTGGCACCCTTGGTGCCTGCCGCGGCCTTTGCGGCTGCCTCCACCGAGGAGGCGCGTTCGTAGCTGAAGGCTTTCATGCTTGTCTCCCCGCAACTTCGCTGATGGCATCGAGAATGTTGGAATAGGCGCCGCACCGACAGATATTGCCGCTCATGCGCTCGCGGATCTCGTCGGGGCTCACTCTGGCCTCGACGGTCAGGTCGCCGCTGACATGGCTCGGCACGTTGGCCCTGATCTCTTCGAGCACCGCGACGGCCGAACAGATCTGGCCGGGTGTGCAATAGCCGCACTGGAAGCCGTCATGCTTGACGAAGGCGGCCTGCATCGGATGGAGGTTGCCGGGTTTGCCGAGCCCCTCGATGGTGGTGATGGTGTCGCCCTCATGCATGACGGCAAGCGTCAGACAGGAGTTGATACGCCGGCCGTCGACGATGACGGTGCAGGCGCCGCACTGGCCATGGTCGCAGCCCTTCTTGGTGCCGGTCAGATGCAGATGTTCCCGCAAGGCGTCCAACAGGCTGGTGCGTGTGTCGATATCGAGATCGCGAACCTCGCCGTTCACGGTGAAGGAGACCTTCGAGGAGAAGGGCGTTTCGGGGGTGGGCGTTTGAGCGCCCGCCACAGACGGTGCGGCGGTGATCGCAACGGATGCGGCAGTTGCCACCAGAAGGTCGCGTCGGGAGATTTCCAGGTCGACAGGATTGTGCATATCAAGCTCCATGTCATGATGAGGTGAAGCGCATAAAGCGCGGCTCATGCGGCAAACGCTGTTGCAACAGCTTCGACACTTGTCGGGTGCACCCGCTCGACCCAAGGGACCTGAACGGACTACTGACCCGACTTAAGAAGTAGGGTGCGGTAGCCCCGTCGATTAGGGATCGATTTTTGATAAGGCCTATGAACTGAGTTCATGAATGAACGGCATGTCGAAAAAAATGGCCCGTACGAGAAAATTTGAGAGGGAGATGTCGAAATCGGGTGGGGTCGAACGTCATTAGATCATAGTCGGTACGGCGGTTGCCGAGCCGAGGGTTGATCTCGTGGGCAGGGGAGTTGAGCGGATGAGCATTTCCTATCGTTGGGTGATCGTGGGCGCCGGTGCGCTGATGACCTGTGTCGCACTCGGCGCGATGTTTTCGCTGGCGATTTTCCAGGTGCCGATCGTGGCCGCCACCAATTGGTCGCATGCCGGCATCGCAAGCGCGATGACCCTCAATTTCCTGGTAATGGGTCTTGGCGGTTTCATGTGGGGAGCGGCAAGCGATCGTTTCGGACCCCGCATCGTTGTCCTGATCGGAGCAATATTGCTGGGGCTGGCGCTCGTGCTTGCGAGCCGGGCGACGTCGCTCCTGCAGTTTCAATTGACCTACGGCATTCTCGTCGGGCTGGCCGCCAGCGCCTTCTTTGCGCCGATGATCGCGACCACGACGGCGTGGTTCGATACAAATCGCAGTCTCGCTGTATCACTGGTCTCCGCCGGCATGGGCGTTGCGCCGATGACGATCTCGCCCTTCGCCCGCTGGCTGATTTCCGCTTATGACTGGCAGACGGCGATGATGCTGATCGGTATCCTCGCCTGGGTCCTGCTGGTGCCGGCAGCGCTTTTGGTGCGAGGCCCGCCCGTGAGCGCCAACGATCCCGTGGTCGATGCGGCGACTGATGGTCCCCGCGTGCCGTTCGGGCAGATATTCCGTTCGCCGCAGTTTCTTGTTCTCGGCGGCACCTTCTTTGCCTGCTGTGCCGCCCATTCGGGGCCGATCTTCCATATGGTGAGCTACGCGACGATCTGCGGTGTCGCGCCGATGGCGGCCGTCAGCATCTACAGCGTCGAGGGGCTGGCGGGGCTTGGCGGCCGGCTTCTCTATGGCACGCTCGCTGACCGGATCGGCGTCAAGCCGGTGCTGGTCGCCGGGCTGCTGGTCCAGGCAGTGGCACTTGCGACCTATCTCCTCGTCAGCCAGCTCGGCGAATTCTACGCGCTCGCCGTCATCTTCGGCAGCGCCTATGGCGGGGTCATGCCGCTCTATGCGGTGCTGGCGCGCGAATATTTCGGCCCGCGCGTCATCGGCACCGTCTTTGGCGCGGCGACGATGCTGTCGAGCATCGGCATGGCATTCGGTCCGCTGGCCGGCGGCTGGATCTTCGATACGTTCGGGAATTATTCCTGGCTGTTCATCGGGTCGTCCATGGTCGGGCTTGGGGCGGTGGCTATCGCGCTTGCCTTTCCACCGATGCAACGCCTCAGGCTCCTGCCGGCGTGACTACGGGATAAAAAAAAGGGCGGCATAAGGGCGCAGGGCGGCCCTTCTGCCGCTTCGCTATTGCAGGTACGACGAATCAAAATCAGCCAGACGCTCCAGTCTTTTGGGGTCGAGGAGTTCGACCCATCCTTCATGAAATCTCATCGCGTTCAGCTCGCGTAATTGCCTGAGAACACGATTGAAATGAACTGCGGTCAAACCCAGTGCGTCGGCGATCAGCGATTGGGTCAGGGGACATTGATATGCCGTCTTCGTGCCTAGGCCGACGAGGTTCAATCGCGAG
Organism: Rhizobium sp. AP16; assembly: GCF_000281735.1. NCBI lineage: Bacteria > Pseudomonadati > Pseudomonadota > Alphaproteobacteria > Hyphomicrobiales > Rhizobiaceae > Rhizobium > Rhizobium sp. AP16. The sequence goes on from NZ_AJVM01000001.1 coordinate 418,680, forward strand.
CTCAGCTCAAGGAAAAAATGGGCCACCCTGTCGATGGGTCGCCGCCGGCCGACGTCAACCAGATGCTGGACGAGAATGGCCTCGTCCCGCAAGGTGGACCAGAGTATCGACATGGCGAGGTGGCCGTTGCCGTGAAATGCTTCGGCCAGCTCTTCGAGATTTATCTCTCCGACCTCGACGCGAGTTATGGCGCAAAGGCTGTCATCGCAATTGGGAAGCAGAATTCGTCGGATGCCTATGAGGTCGCCGGGGACGTGGAAATTGATGACCTGTCGCGTTCCATTGCGCATCAGCTTGTAGGAGCAGGCCCAGCCCGCACAGAGGATATATGCGCTTTGGCGTGATTGCCCCTCATGGGTGATGTCACTTCCTTTCGCAAAGACGCGCTTGCGGATTTCGAGCGAGGCGAGAGCCGCCTTGTCTTCAGGCAAGAGGGCGATATGCGTCTCAAGCTTACGCGCGATCGGGCTTGTCAGGAGAGGAAGAGATCTCGGTTTGGCCCCGAGCAGAGATAGATCATGCGGCATGGACGATGCCTTTTAGGTTGCGATTGATCAAGATCGATGCACCCACCCTTCGACGACATATTGTGCAGAAGCACTCTCCTCACAAGTTTAGCCGGATTAACAAATGGTAAGGGAGGCAAGGATCCCTGTATCTCCAATGGCATAGATTCTTCAATTTTTATAATATGTTAGAGATCCGCTTGCCTCTTCCACACTGTCTCACCGATCGCGCACTTCTTAGTGAAGCAGACGTGATCGGATACATTGATTGAGATCATATCGAGGTCGCGTGAAACGGGTCATGACTGAGGCGTGCGAGAGTTTCTATAAACCGGCACACTTTTGGAAACATGGAACCATGCCGGTTCAAGCAGACCGGCAACAGCTCCTAATGGAGATTGAGATGTTCAAAACGCCCAAACCAACAATCGTATTCGCTCTCTTGGGAACGACCCTTGCGACTCTTGCGGTTTCAACCGTTCCTGTCTTTGCCGCAACCACCTGCGCGGGAGACCTTAAGCTCACCAGAACGGAATTGGACGGAACCCCAGCCAGTGTCCAAAAGGCTGAAGCCATGGGGCTCTATTCCTCGGCGATCAACGCGCGCTCCAATGGCCAGGACAGACAATGCGTGGGAGACCTGAATAAGGCCTCCGCAGTACTTGCCTCTGCCGCTCCTAACTGGGTCTGGACTGATGCCGGCAGCGTTGGCGTGGATCCGGCATCCACCTCAAGTGAAGGGCATCACGATGGCGGACATGACCACGGCCACAGGGCTCGCTAGGTTCGCATCGTGAAATGCGTGCAAACCCATAAGACACAGGCTGTGACGTGAGTTGCCGAAATGCCGATTGGCCACTGGTTTGAAATTGGTGTTTGCGGATCATGTCGGCCACTTCGATGCCATTCGGTGTTGCTGATACAGACTGGATGGCATTGAAGCCCTAGCAGACAATCAAGGGCGAATATTTCACAACGCATCTGTTCAGCGTCGCATGGTCAACGGCAACGCTGCGCTCGGCCATAAACCTGGCCATGCCACCAGATCCCACAGTGTGATCGCTGCCCTGTCAGCATCACGATGGAGCCTGAGCCCCGCTTTGGGGTAATCCTGTCGTCTTTTGGCACCTTACACACAATTTTAGACGGCGGACGCAAGTTGCAGCCATTGCATTTTTCAATTTTTAGCCAACACTTCCTCTGCATCGGATGCATGACCTCTCGGGGAGGAAATCTGGAGGGCATCCATCGGCGCAGGTTTCCCGCGCCAGAAGGGCCGGGAGACCCACGCGCAATGTGAGTTTGGGGGGGCATGACGCGGGCACTGCCGTCATGTCCTAGGTGCAACTGGGAGGAATTAGGAATGGTAGCCACGTCTGTGGATCAGACTTCTGGTCGAGGGATGACCAGGGAAGAGAAGAAGGTGATCTTCGCCTCTTCGCTCGGAACTGTTTTCGAATGGTATGACTTCTATCTCTATGGTTCCCTGGCCGTCTTCATCGGCGCGGCCTTTTTCAGTGAATATCCGGAAGCGACCCGCAATATTTTCGCGTTGCTCGCCTTCGCGGCAGGCTTCCTGGTCCGGCCCTTCGGTGCGCTGGTCTTCGGACGGATCGGCGATCTCGTCGGCCGCAAATATACGTTTCTCGTCACCATCCTGATCATGGGCCTTTCGACCTTCCTGGTCGGTATCCTGCCCGGCTCGGCCAGCTGGGGTCTCGCTGCCCCGGTTATTCTGATTGCGCTGCGCATGCTGCAGGGCCTGGCGCTTGGTGGCGAATATGGTGGCGCGGCAACCTATGTCGCCGAGCATGCACCCAACGACCGGCGCGGTTTTTATACGTCCTGGATCCAGACGACGGCAACGCTCGGGCTCTTCCTGTCGCTGATCGTGATCCTGGTGGTGCAGAACTGGCTCGGCAAGGAAGCCTTTGCTGCCTGGGGATGGCGTATTCCCTTTATCCTGTCCTTCGTTCTCCTCGGCATCTCCGTCTGGATCCGGCTGTCGCTCAGTGAATCCCCGGCTTTCAAGAAGATGAAGGAAGAAGGCAAGGGCTCCAAGGCGCCGCTGTCGGAAGCTTTCGGACAATGGAAGAACGCCCGGATCGCGCTGCTGGCACTTCTCGGTCTCACGGCAGGCCAGGCCGTCGTCTGGTATGCGGGCCAGTTCTATTCGCTGTTCTTCCTGCAGAACGTGCTCAAGGTCGATGGTCAATCGGTCAACATCATGATCGCCATCGCGCTGCTGTTCGGCAGCGGTTTCTTCGTGTTCTTCGGCTGGCTGTCCGACAAGATCGGCCGCAAGCCGATCATCATGGCCGGACTTGCCCTGGCGATCCTCACCTATTTCCCGCTGTTCAAGGCATTGACTCATGCGGCCAATCCGGCGCTTGCCCAGGCAGAGCAAACCATCCGCGCCACCGTGACGGCGGCACCCGGCGATTGCACCTTCCAGTTCAACCCGGTCGGCACGGCGAAGTTCAACAACTCTTGCGATATTGCCACCTCGTTCCTGTCCAAGAGCTCGGTGCCCTACGCAGTTGTCGACGGTCCCGCCGGCCAGCCGGCGACGGTCAAGGTTGGTGACGCCATCGTGACTTCCTATGACGCTGTCGCCGCCGGGGCGACGGCGACGGCAAAGAGCGCCGCCTTCACGCATGACCTGAACCTTGCCCTGCAGAAGGCGGGTTTCCCGCTGGCGCGCGATCCGGCCAAGGTGCCGGACGCCAAGCTGGATGGTTTCATCGCCGCAAACCCCGAGCTCAGCCTAAACGCGGCAACGGTCCGGGCCGGTGACAAGACGGTCACGCCGGTTGCCGATCTGATCAAGGCGAAGCTGCTCACAGCGGAACAGGCCGCCGGCGCGACCGATATGCCGGTCTACACGGTGGCGAACGGCGGTGCCTTCAAGATGGTTGCCGATCCCGCCGCGATCAACTGGCCGCTCACCATCGCCATTCTGACCATTCTCGTCATTTACGTGACCATGGTCTATGGCCCCATTGCCGCGATATTGGTTGAGATGTTCCCGACCCGCATCCGCTATACCGGTATGTCCTTGCCCTATCATATCGGCAATGGCTGGTTCGGCGGCCTGCTGCCGGCAACGGTCTTTGCGATGAGCGCTGCCAAGGGCGATATTTATTACGGCCTTTGGTATCCGATTGCGATTGCGACGATGACCCTGGTCATCGGTCTTATCTTCATCCGCGACACCAAGGGCGTCGATCTCAACGCCATCAAGTAACGACGGAAGAAAAGCCCGGCGCGAGCGATCGCGCCGGGCTTTTTCTTTTGGTATTTCCATTTCCTGACGGCGCTGTCTCATCTTTGCCTACTCGCCTGAGGAGGAGGGACCGAAGCTGCGCGCTGGAACCAGGATCCTGACGGTGCAGCATGGAACAGGCGGCATCCAAAGACGGATCGCCCGCCACCGTCGCAGTCGTGTCGTCACATTTCGAAATAACATTTCCCATAAATTCCACCGGGTAGAAATATTCAGACACAATTTGGGGCTAGCTATCATCCTGTCGTTTCTAAGCAGGAGCCACTGAAACGACACGGTTCACCCCTAGCCGGTGCCGATCGATATCAATTTTGTCGCGGAGCATCATCTTCCATGCCTTTTCCGTATTTCTGGCGGCAAGAACAACTAAAGCATATCGTCGTGACGACCTTTCATGAAAAGGGGTATCGCGACTATGGCAAGAAGTGCATCGAGACATTTCTCAAATATTGGCCCAAGGATATCTCGCTTGTGGTCTATGCCGAGAATGTGCAGGTCGAGGAGAAGGATGAGCGGCTCCAGATTTTCGACCATAATGAGAGCCTGCCGCGCTTGCTCGAATTTCGCAAAGACTTTGGCGAGAACCCGCTGGCCAACGGAGTCCGTCTATCTACGAATAGTTTGGAACGGGACTACCGCTGGGATGCCGTTCGTTTTTCCAACAAGGTCTTCGCCGTCACCGATGCGATCCAGCGATATCGGACCGAGGCGGATCAGCTGATATGGCTCGATGCCGATACGGTCACGCACAGCGAAATTCCGCGTAGCCTGATCGATAGAATTGCCCCGAGGGGCAATCAGCTCGCCGCCTATCTGAACCGTAAAATATATCCGGAATGCGGATGGGTGGGATACAATCTTCGCCACCGCGAAATATTGACCTTCGTCGAGCGCTTCGAAAGCGCCTATTCGTCCGGCTATTTCCTGGCGCTGAAGGAAAGCCACGACAGTTTCGTCTTTTGGAAGATCGTCCAGCAAATGGAGCAGGATAAAGAAGCAAGCTTCAAGTTTCTGGGCTCGAACCGGACCAAGTCCCATGTCTTCATCAACAGCGTCCTTGGAGGTTATATGGATCACCTCAAGGGCGACAGGAAAGCCGCGGGGAAAAGCCGCAAGAGCGATCTCTCCTGGCGCCGGCGCGAGGCGTGGTGGAGCTGATCGGACGCGATAGGTCTCAAGTTTAAACTTGTTTTTCTGCCACGTATCGCATGAGACATCTCGTGGGTAAGGAGTAGCCTACCCACGATCAGATGCCGTGCAACACGATGTCAATTGTCAGACGTAGGCGGCCCGAGCGCCGAAATCCGTATTCTCGTCGAAATTCGTCGTGCCGATGCGATCGCTTTCGCCAGACAGCGGCGATTGCGCGTTGCTCTGCGACGAACTGGAACCGGAGGCTGTGCTCGCCTTCGCGGTTTGACCGGCGGCGCTCGACTGGCTGCTGGAGGATTTCTGCAGCTTGGCCAGTTTGGCCTCAAGGGTGGTCAGTTCCTTTTGAAGCGTGGCTGCTTCGTCCGGGTCTTTCGTGCTGGCGAGCTCCGCCTTCTTTGCCGCGATTTCCACCTGTATTTTCGTAGCGTCGTCTGCGGTAGACGAGCTCGATGATGTGGTGGACGATGTGCCAAACAAGGATGAGGCCGTGGAGGAGGATATTGCGGTAACCATTTTGATGTTGCCCATTGCTGTGTCGTGCGGATGTACAATTGTGGCAGCGGCTAGATTAAGCGGCCGTAAATGGCCTTTTGCGTACGACCCGGTGCCAATGGTAGAATAACGGCGTCGCAATCCGGAAATTCGGGCGGCTTTATTGTGATTTCCGACGATAAAAGTCTATGAAATCATGATGATAAGATTTCTGGCGACGAAGCGCGCAATATCTCCCTTGGAGAAACGGCCTGCTCCTGGAAATGTCGCGATAAGAAATTCCTTGATAATACCTTTGTTCAGCAATGTTCGGAAATGTCTGCGGCAGGATCTGGTGCCGATTTGCTGCGGAGGATTGCTATATCCGCGCTACCGCCGACGTTTCGCCGGCAACACCCGCCGCCTGTCTGAGAGGAAGCAGCGGGTGTCGTTGGCTATTGGTCCGTCCCTGACGGGACGGTCCGGATATCAGCTGCGCGAGGCTTTCATAAGCCGCCTGCGCTCGCGGTGCTGCGCAAGAGTTTGCAGAGACTGACAAGACCGGCATCGAAATTGCCCGAAGCCGTTACCTGACGACAGGCTATGAGCATGCGCCTCTGCTCGGCGTTGGACATGGTGCGGAACGCTGCAAGCGTGCTTCTGCTCGCTCCGATACCCTGGCCATTGCCCGATCCGGAGCCACCAAGGCCGCCGTTTCCGCTGCCAACGCTGCCAATGCCGCCGGAACCACCGGATCCGCCAGACCCTCCAGAGGATCCACCTGACCCACCCGAGCCGCCGGAACCACCTGTTCCGCCGCCTCCGGTCCCGCCGCCACCGCTGCCGGAGCCGCCGCCGATACCAACGCCGACACCCACACTCGCGCCGCCACCGCCGAGCGATACGCCGGCGCCGGCATTGACCCCGCCGGAACCTCCGACAGATGCGCCTACACCGGCATTGACGCCACTGGTGGTATTTGCAGACGCGCCGAGACCGGCGTTAACCCCGTTGGCGCCGCCAACCGATACTCCCGCTCCGGCATTGACGCCGCGGCTGGTCGATGCAGACGCGCCGACGCCGGCATTCACGCCATTGGTGCCGCCGATGGATGCGGCCGCGCCGGTGTTGAGGCCGGTTGAATTCAAGCCAAGACCTGCTCCCGCCTTGATGCCGCCGACGGAAACGCCAAGGCCTACGCCGAGCCCGCGTCCGCTTGTGGATTGGCCTCCGCCATGATCTGTACCGCCACCGGGCTCTGCATAGGCCGTCGAGGCCAATAGTAACAATGCGGATGCGGCGACCGCTATCCGTGAAGATTGTATTCTCATGACTTGTCTCCGTTTCAGTTCAGGCCAGCAAAGCGGGCCAGTTTCTGATGCCGGAGCGCGCGCACCGTAGAGTTGGAATGAACGGACGAGTTTTAGAGCCTTTCCTCCCAAGACTACACATTAGGATAGTCTTATTTTTTAACTCGGCAATAAAAATTTCACGGATGGCTTGTAGAGTACAAGCGATGCTGGCAATAGGCCGGGCGATTTTGAATATTGTGGTCGGAAACAATCTATCGGGCGCAAAAAGGATCGGTGTTTCTTTAGTTAAAAATAGTATTAATTAAACTTGAAGACAGCTATATGTATTCTTGCTGATCGATCATCGCTATATAAAAGGTAAACAATGTTCTGCGCCAAAGACCGGTCATCTGTGTCAAGAACATCGACGAGACGGCACAGCTTTATGAGAACCAATCATGCCTTGCCCCTGCCGAAGACGCTGATCTTCGGCAGCCCAGACCCTGTCCGATCCCGACGCGGAAGCATTGCCGCGGGACGGGGTAAACATAGAGATCATGCCGGATGCGGGCCGTTCCATGGCATGGGATAACCCCGCAGGCCTAGCGAATGCGATAGGCCGGACGGTCACTTGAGGTTCGCGCGGAGACTGGGAAGAGGCGCTGAACTAATGTCCGAATGCCGGCGCAAATTGCAGCGCTCCGCTCGGGATAGGGCCTCGAAGAACGAACCTCTGAACGTATTTCGTATCCAGGTCCTGATAGGTCAATCGCCCATCACTTTCGAAGCCCGCGTGCCTGTAGACATCCGGATTACCGATGAGGGCGCATCCACTTGCGCCCATTCCATCCAGGAGCTCCAATCCCTTGGCGATGAGCGCTTTGCCGATACCTTGGCGCTGTCTTTCAGGCGCGACAGATATCGGGCCGAGCCCGAACCAGCCATTGTCCACGCCATCGATCTTCACCCGCGAAAACGCGACGTGCCCCAAAATCTTGCCATCCTCCTCGGCGACCAGCGAGATCGCCAAGTCACCCGATGCGCGCAGCGCCCGGAGAATGTCCACCTCGGTATCGTCGCTGAAGGGCATTGGCTTGAAAGCGGTCCATGTCAGATCATGGATCGCATCCACATCTTCAGGCGTTTCGTGTCGGATAAGCATCTGTGTCAATCCTAAGCGCGCTCCGCCCAGATTTTCGAAAGTTCGACGATGGTCTTGACGGCCTTTTCCATGTCCTGGCTGCTGACCCATTCGAGCGGCGAGTGGAATGCGTGGCCGCCGGCGAAGATGTTGGCGCAGGGCAGGCCCATGAAGGACAGACGCGAGCCGTCGGTGCCGCCGCGAATACTGCCGCGCACGGGCGTCATGCCGGCACGCCGGACGGCTTCCATGGCATAATCGACGATCTCTGGATGCTGGTCGAGGATGGTCTTCATGTTGCGGTATTGCTGCTTGACCTTGAAGGTGTAGGTGGAGCCGGGATAGCCGGCCATCACATCCTTGACGATCGCCTCGAGCACGGCTTCCTTCGTCGTCAGCCCCTCATCGTTGAAGTCGCGGATGATGAAGCCGAGGGATGCCTTTTCCATCGAGCCGGTCACGCCGGTCGGATGAACGAAACCGTCCCGTCCCGCCGTGGTTTCCGGCGCTGTATCCTTGGGAAGGCGGTCGATGATGGCGCTGGCGATCTTGATGGCGTTTTCCATCTTGTCCTTGGCGAAACCGGGATGGATGGCCACGCCCTGGATGGAAATCTCGACGCCATCGGCCGAGAAGGTCTCGTCCTCGACATGGCCGGCTGTTTCGCCATCCATGGTGTAGGCGAACGCAGCGCCGAGCTTTGCCAAATCCACCTTGTCGACCCCGCGACCGATTTCCTCGTCGGTGGTGAATAGGAGCTTGATGGTTCCATGCTTGATGTCGGGATTGTCGAGGAGGAACTGCGCCGCCGTCACGATCTCGGCCAACCCCGCCTTGTCGTCGGCGCCGAGCAGCGTCGTGCCGTCGGAGGTGATGATGTCGTTGCCGATCTGGTTGCCGAGCTCCGGATTGTCGCTGACGCGGATGATCTGCTGCGGATCGCCCGGAAGCTGGATGTCGCCGCCGTTATAGTTGCGCACGATCTGCGGCTTCAGGTTCGTTCCCGTGAAGTCGGGTGCGGTGTCCATGTGCGAGCAAAAGCAGATGACTGGGACAGGCTTGTCTACGTTGGATGGAATGGTCGCATAGACATAGCCGTGCTCGTCGAGATGCGCGTCAGCGAGACCGATCGCCAGCAAATCCTCCACCAGGACACGGCCGAGGTTCTTCTGCTTCTCAGTGGAAGGCTGCGTCGATGAAGTGGGGTCGGATTGGGTGTCGATAACGACATAACGAAGGAAGCGATCGGTGACAGTGTCGGTCATGAATTCGGTCCAATCTGTGTGCGCCAGCCATGGACAGCTATAGCCTTCGGCGGTGGCGGGGTGAATCCATTTTTGCGTTATCGCTGCATTTTGTTGGTGCGGCGCCATGCGGTCAAAACAGAGCGATGCTCCCGCATCCGTCATGGACGTATCCCTCAGACCGGCCCCGGTCTTTGACCAAATGTGGCCGGTTCGCGGCGCGTTGTAACATCTCTCAACATAACGAGACCCAACACAATAATTGGATCTGGCATGTATTTCCTCGCGTCGGGTTCGATGGCCGCGCCGCAAATCATGGATGCCGCGATCGAACGCCGGCGACAACTTCGGTACCTCCAGCGAGGGATAGCCAATTGCTTTTGACAGCCCTTCATAATCGCTCAAGGATCGAGCCGTTGCTGCAGTCGGAAGCTGCGGAATGCGGACTTGCCTGCCTGACGATGGTGGCGGGCTATCACGGCCATCGCGTGACGTTATCCGAACTCAGGCGACGCCATGCCGTGTCTTCGAAGGGCACGACGCTGAAGAGCCTCATCTCGGTTGCCGACGATCTCGGCTTTACCAGCCGGCCCCTGAAGCTGGAGATGGAGGACATCGGCAAGCTGAAGATGCCTTGCATTCTGCACTGGGACATGTCGCATTATGTTGTGCTGAGCCGGGTAACGCCAAGCCGGATCGAGGTTCATGACCCGGCAAGCGGCCAGCGACGATTGTCCCATGCGGAGGCATCCAGGCATTTTACCGGTGTGGCGCTGGAACTGACGCCGGCCGCCACCTTCCGCAAGCGCAAGGTGGTCGAGCGGGTACGCCTGGCTGATCTGTGGTCGAGGAGCGCCGGCTTCATTCCGAGTCTGCTGCAGATCCTGGTCCTCTCCGCCCTGCTGCAATTCTTTGCCCTGCTGTCGCCGCTCGTCAACCAGATGATCGTCGACGAGGCGATATCCAAGGGCGATCTCAGCCTTTTGAACGCGATCGTTATCGGCGCCGGATTGCTACTGCTGATCCAGAGCGCGACGACGCTGTTGCGCGGTTACGTGCAGATGCATTTCAGCACCCTTTTGACTTTCCAGATGCGCGGCAACCTGTTGCGTCATGCACTGCGCCTGCCGGTGCCGTGGTTCGAAAAGCGGCGTCTCGGCGATATTCTGTCCCGTTTCAACTCCCTGCAGCCGGTGCAGGACCTTCTGACGGGCGGCCTTGTCTCTGGCGCTCTGGACGGGCTGATGGCCATCATCACCCTGGCGGTGATGCTGATCTACGCACCTTATCTGGCAAGCGTGGTGCTGGTATCGCTGGCGCTTGTCGTGTGTGTCCGATTGGGCACCTTCCCCTGGCTGCGGAGCCTGACCAATGAGGGCATCCAATATCAGGCCAAGGTGGATGGCGTTTTTCTCGAAACCATCCGGGGTGCGAGAGCCTTCAAGCTGTTCGGCCGGGAGCTGGAGCGCCACGGTGTCTGGCAGAACGCCTATGCTGACAGCATCAACAACAATGTGCGCCTCCAGAAAGTCAGCCTCAAAGGAACGGCCGGCCTCTCCTTCCTGACGGGAGCGGAGATGCTGCTGGTGTTCTATCTGGGCGCCGGCGCCATCATCCGCGGAGAGATGACGCTCGGCATGCTGCTGGCGTTCCTGTCCTATCGCAGCCAGTTCAGCACCGCCGCCCTGTCGCTCGTCGATCAATACTTCAAGTTCCGCATGACGGGCCTGCATCTGGAGCGCCTGGCCGATGCCGTGCACCAGGACCCTGAGCCGGACCTGGATGCCGAGGCGCGCAAGGATCGTCCGCTCGCCGGTGCGCTCGACGTTCGCAATCTTTCCTTCCGCTATGCCGAGCGCGAAGCCTGGGTGCTGAAGGATGTTTCCTTGAGCATCGAGCCGGGGCAGTCCGTGGTGTTTGTCGGGCCTTCGGGTGGTGGCAAATCCACGCTTCTGAAGCTGCTGATGGGCCTCTATCCGCCGAGTGAAGGTGAAGTGCTTGTCGACGGTCTGCCGTTTAGCGCCCTGGGGATGCGGGCTTACCGCGCGCGGATCGGCGTGGTGATGCAGGATGACCAACTCTTCGCCGGCACGATCGCCGACAATATCGCCTTCTTCGATCCCGACATGGATCTGGCGCGCGTCGAAGCGGTTGCCGGGCTTGTCGGCCTTCACGACGAAATCCTGCGCATGCCGATGGGCTACATGACCCTGGTCGGCGATCTCGGATCGACCCTGTCGGGCGGTCAGCAACAGCGCGCGCTGCTGGCGCGGGCGCTCTACCGAAACCCCTCCATATTGTTCCTCGACGAGGGGACGGCCAATCTCGACATTCTTGCCGAACGCCGCGTCATGCAGGCGCTGAGCAGGCTCGGCATTACCCAGGTGATGGTGGCTCATCGCCCCGGAGCCATTGAGGGTGCGGCGCGCGTCTTCGCCGTGGAGAACGGGCATGTGCGCGAGCTGATGCGCGATGTGCCGGCACAGCCTTTGCAGGTGGTGCCATGAGCGAGACATTGTTCCGCACGCAAGCCATAGAACACCGCCGCCGGCTCCGTGGCGAGGTGATGATCGCGCAGCCGGTGAGCCATGGGGTGATGACGGCGATCCTCGGCGTCTTCGTGGTCGTCGGTGCGACCTATCTCATGACCGGCACCTATGCCCGCAAGGAGACCGTGCAGGGCTACATCGCCCCGACCGGCGGACTGGCGCAGCTCTACGCCACCAAGGGCGGTATTGTGACGCGGGTGCTCGTCCACGAAGGGGACGTGGTCACCCAGGGCCAGCCGATGGTCGAGCTATCGCTGGAAACAACCGGTGCCGACGGCCAGGTCGGTGAGAAGCTGCGCTCAGAGACGCAAGCCCGTATCCAGTCGATCGACATCCAGATCACGGCGGCGAAAGCCCGCTTCGACGAAGAGGGGCGGCGTCTGTCGGCGCGCGTCGAAGGGCTCGGCGGCGAATTGGCGAGCCAGGAACAGCGCCTGGAATCGGAACGCCGCCTGCAAGCCCTGCAAACCGACGATGCCGGCCGTTATGCGCAGCTACAGATCAAGGGCAGCGGCACGCGCTTCGAGCTGTCGCGCCGCCAGCAGCAGATCCTTGCCCAGGAAAGCGTCATCCACGAGCTGGAGCGGCAGAAGGAGCAGCGGCAAGGCGATCTCAACGATGCCCGGTCGCAACTCGCAGGCCTGCCTGCCGAGCGCGATGACAAGCTGGCGCAACTGCAAGGTCTTCGTAGCGAGTTGGAGCAGTCCCTGGCGCAATTGCAGGTCAACCGCGCCTACGTCATGGTCGCGCCGGTAGCCGGTCGGGTCGCGGCACTTCAGGCGCAGCCGGGGCAGACGGCCGTGGCACAGTCGCCGCTTGCGGCTCTGGTGCCGGCCGGCAGCAATCTCGAGGCCAACCTGCTGGTGCCGCCGCGCGCGGCCGGCCTGATCCAGCCGGGGCAGGAAGTGCGGCTCCGGGTCGACGCCTTCCCGTATCAGCGCTTCGGCGTGGTGTCGGGCCATGTCGTGCAGGTATCCCGCGCCACTTATCGTGAGGGTGAGCTTCTTGCTCCCATCGCATTTAAAGATCCCGTCTACCGCGTGACCGTCAGTCTGGAGCGCACCAGCATCGCCGCCTACGGCGAAGAGCGCCCACTGACCCCCGGTATGACCCTCATCGGCGATGTCATAACGGATCGCCGGCACTTCACCGACTGGGTACTGGACCCCTTAAAGGCCATAGGCAGCCGGTGACAACAAGAGGAGGGGAGGACCATCCCGGTCAATCCCTCGAACCTAACCCAATAGGAGACTAACATGAGCAACATCACTGAAATCAATGCCGACATGCTCGATCTCGTCAGCGGCGGCGCTTCCACGGTCGCTTCGACGGTCACCATTGGCGCCGACGGCGCCGTCAGCGGCAGCTACACCTTCGGCAGCCGCTCGGGCACCTTCTCGGCAACGCTGCCGGCAGAAGTCGTGCAGAAGGCCGGGACGTTCTCCTTCAGCAACGCCTCCGGCTCGTTCAGCTTTGACAGCTCGTTCGCCGCTTAATCCGGCCTAGTCGGATGAATTCCGGCAGCTGGTTTCCAGCTGCCGGTCTTTTATTTCAGAGGTCGCCAATCTTGCGACCGGAGCGACCATTTGCTGTTTGTTCGCAAACCTCAGCGCGCGTTATATTTTGCGTCGACTTCGTCGATGGCCTTCACATTGCCGGCCGAGCGGCCGTTCGTATCGAAGGTCTGCGCTAGGAAAGCGTCGGCAATCGCCTTGGCAAGTTCGGTGCCGATGACGCGGGCGCCCATGGTGATGATCTGCGCATTGTTGGAGAGCGCGGCGCGCTCCGCCGAATAGGTGTCATGAGTGAGGGCCGCACGGATGCCCGGCACCTTGTTGGCCGAGATGCTGACGCCGATGCCGGTGCCGCAGACGAGGATGGCCTTGTCATAGGTTCCGTCAATGACGCCCGAAGCGACACGGTCGGCAAGGTTTGCATAGAACGCGTCCGGTCCGGCGTCCGTGCGCGAAACTTCGCTCACGTCGTAACGGTCCTTCAGATGATCGGCGAGAACCTTTGCCAGGCCTTCGCCTGCGCTGTCTCCTGCGATGGCAAGTTTCATTTCGTGTCTCCTCTAAGTTTGGCGGCGCATTTGGCGAGAATGTCGAGGTAACCTTCGACGTTCCAGGCCGAACGGCCGATGAAAAGCCCGTCGATATGCGGGCATGAGATGAGTTCTTCGCAATTGTCGGGATTGACCGATCCGCCGTAGAGGCAGGGAATCCGGCGGCCAAGCACCTTCTCGGCGACGGCAATGATCTCGGCCTGGCGAGCATCGGCATAGGAGGGCTCGGCGGGAATGCCCTTCTCGCCGATGGCCCAGACAGGTTCGTAGGCGAGCAGTATTTGAGCTTGTTTCTGGGAGCCGGAGAGTTTGGAGAGCGCGCCGACAACCTGTTCGCTCAGGATTTCCGCAGCGCGGCCGCTTTCCCGGTCGCTCAATGTCTCGCCGATGCAGATGAGTGGGATCAGGCCATGGCGGACGGCTGCCTCGGTCTTTAGGCCGACGGTCTCATTGGTCTCGCCGAAATGTTCGCGGCGCTCGGAGTGGCCAAGCTCGACGATATCGAGATTGCAATCCCTCAGCATCAGAGGAGAGACTTCGCCTGTCCATGCACCCTGATCGGCCCAATGCATGTTTTGCGCGCCAACTTTGACCGAGGTGTCCGACAGGATCGACTTGACCTCGCGGACAGCGGTGAAGGGCGGGATGATGAAGCGCTGGATCGCGGGGTCGCGCAGGGCATCCGCGTCCCGCAACGCCTCGGCGAAGCCGCGGGCTTCCGCCAGCGTCTTGTTCATTTTCCAGCTGGTGCCAATCCAGTAGCGCGGTGATGCTGTCATTTCAAATCCTAGGTCGAGGCAATGGTCAGGGTGATGCCGTCGCGGCTCAATTGTTCGAGAATGGCGGCGTCGGGCGCGCGATCGGTGATGACGGCGTCGAAATCTGAGAGATCAGCCATCACATGCAGGGCGGTGTGGCCGATGCGTTGGTGGCTGACCAGCAGGCAGGTCTTGGCCGCAGAGGCAATCATCGCCCGTTTCGTTCGCACGATGTTGTCGTCCATATGATAGACGAGCCCGCCGGACACGGCCGGCGTCGAGACGAAGGCGATATCGGCGCGCAGGCGAAACAGCGCCTCTTCCGTCACCACGCCTAGGAAGGCATTGAACTTGGCGGAATAGATGCCACCGAGCGCGATGAGGGTAATGCCGCTTTCGTTCTTCAGCCGGTCGATGATCGCAGCATTGTTGGTGATCAGCGTCAGAGGCCGCTTCTGGAGCAGCATTTCTCCGAGGACCGCCGCCATCGAGCCGTCGTTGACCATGACCGTCATGCCGGGCTCGACAAGCTCGAGCGCGGCTCGCGCCATAGCGAGCTTTTCCTCATGCCCCTGGCGCTCGCGGAAACGGAAATCGCTTTCGAACTGCGTGCCCGCGTCGATCGTCGCCCCGCCGCGAACCTTGCGCAGGACGCCGGCCTGTTCGAGATCGTCCAGATCGCGGTGAATGGTCATCTTCGACACGACAAAACGATCGGCCAGGTCGTCGAGGTCGACGGTCTTGTGCTCCACCAGCAGGTTGATGATCGATTGTTGACGCTCTTCCCGTTTCACCTTGCGCTCCGGTCTTGGGCAGGATTGAACGTATCAAACATAACATTAATATCACATAATTCAACATCAAGATTGTTATGTTGAGATGAATTTATGTTTCTTGATTGTGGTGAGTTCAGCTCTTCAGCAGTGCCTGCGCCGTGCGCTCGTCAGTGATCAACCCATAAAGACAGTGGCTGTTGAGGACCGCGCGGATGGCGTCCACTTTCGGCAGGCCGCCGGACAGGGCGACGAGCTTTTCCTTCTTCGATCGCGGTAAAGAGGCGGAAAGAGTTCTGGCTGACAGCATCGTTTCCAGGATGCGTCCGTCGGCATCGAAGAAATGCCCGAGGATTTCGCCGACGCCACCCATGGCGGCGATCTCCTTGATCTCGCGCGGCTCCACCATGCCCGACAGGACGAGCTGGGCGTCGATATCGACGGTGCCGAGACCGACGAGCTTGAGTTCGGCATTGTTGGCAAGGTCGAAGACTTCCTTCACGCCGCGCTGCGCCAGGAGCACATCACGATCTTCCCTTGTATTGGCGAAAAACGGCACCGGCATCACATAGGCCTGCGTCCCCGTCTTTTCGGCGATGCGGTGCATGACGTCATAGGGATTGGCCGCATAGTTCCGTGTCAGTCCGCCGAGCAACGAAACGAAGCGCACCCTCTTGGCATTGACGCGCGACATGTGATGAACCGCCGACGATAGCGTTCGACCATGCCCGAGGCCGATGATCTTGTGCTTGCCGCTTTCGACTTCCCGCCGCAGGAAGCTGGCGCCGGCCTGTCCCAGGGCGCGAAAGTCGAAACCCTCTTCGCCGAGATCGGGAGCGACCTCGCAATATTGCAGA
Source organism: Rhizobium sp. AP16 (assembly GCF_000281735.1). Classification (NCBI taxonomy): domain Bacteria; kingdom Pseudomonadati; phylum Pseudomonadota; class Alphaproteobacteria; order Hyphomicrobiales; family Rhizobiaceae; genus Rhizobium; species Rhizobium sp. AP16. The sequence continues at coordinate 434,774 of NZ_AJVM01000001.1, forward strand.
CCGAATCTTGCTGCGAGCTTCGTTTCGAGCTCGACGCATTCGACAATATCGCCATCAATCGTGACCTTGACGACGCCATCGGCAACTGCCCTTGCAATCAGTCGATGGGCCTTGACCGAGGGCACACCCAGGCGCTTGGCCACTTCGGACTGCGTAAAGCCGCCGGCATAGTGTAGCCAGGCTGCGCGCACCGCAAGCGACTCATCCGCATCCGCCATCAATGGTTTCCTTTCCACTTGGTCATGCATTTACCGCAAGACAGCTTGATCGGCGCTTGCGGCTAGATATGCAAGTCGTCAATGCCGGTATCGATGTGCGGTGCCCAGAAAGCGATGCTCTCGGCAATCTGCGAGACGACCTGGCGGTCGTTGGGCTCGCGCTCCTTGAACGACAGTTCGAGGCAGATTTCATTGTCCTGTGCGCCGCCTTCGGCAAAGGCTGCGAGCAGGGGAGCAGGCTGGATGCGGCCCTTGGCGTTGAACTCCGCCGTGAACGGCCGGTGACCTCCCTTGTCCATCAGGCTCTGCTTGATGTGAATGATCGGGGAAATCTTCGGAACCGCGCGCGCCCAGGCATAGGGGTCGTAGTCATCGGGATTGGTCGAGGTGACGTCGCCATGATCGATATCCGCCATCATCCACATCGGCACGGCGAGATTGGCAGCCGTCAGGCGGGATTGCAGCTTCAGGCAGGCGTCGATGGTCTCGCCGAATTCGCGCCCGATGCTCATAGGCTCCCAGAAGACGTAGGAAAGACCGGCGGATTTTGCATGTTCGGCCACTTCGCCCCAGCAATCGATGGCGATCTTGATCAGTTCCTCGCGCCGGGCCGGATCGTCATAGTCCTTGTAGGTGAAGATCGCGAATTGCGTGCCGACCGAATGGCCGCCGAGATCGGCGGTGATGTCGGCGAAGGTCTTGAACCAGTCGACATAATAGCGCCGGACGTCGGCATCTGGATGGCCGAAATGGTTCAGGCGGCCGTAAGGCCCGGTCATGCCGGATGTCACGCGAACGCCGGTGCGCCGAAGGGCTGCCTGCATCGTCCGGGTGAGGCGACGGATGACGGGCGCCTGCCAGCTCGGATTGATGAACTCGTGCGTTAGCTGGAGATCACGGATTTTCAGGTCCTGCGCCACCGTCTCGATCAGGTCGTCGGGGTCTGCGAAGCGGTTCACGAGCGGATTGGTGTTGAGGGAAAGCGTCAACGGCATAGAGGTCTGCTCCTTGAAGGGCGGATGGTTCAGGCGGCGAGCGCCAGTTCGCTCTCGAACCAGGCCGAGAAATTCGCTTTTTCCTGCGCCGTCATATGCAGTCCTTCCTTGGTGCGCCGCATGAGAACGTCCTCCGCCGACTGCGCCCATTCCGAAGCTGCGAGATAGCGGGCTTCGGCCTCATAGAGATTGCCGCCGAAATGACGCCCGAGGTCGGCAAGCGATGTGGCATTGCCAACGACCAGTTTGGTTCGCGCACCGTAAAGGTGGCCGTAATGGTTCACGAGCTGGCGCGGCATCCAAGGATAGGCGCTGCGCAGGTTGTCGGAAAAGGCGATGTAGTCGGCATTCGCAATATCGCCGCCCGGCAGCGCCGCCGCGCGCGTCCAGTCGCCGCCCATCTTCGGGAAGAACTTGGCGAGCTTCTGCAAGGCGTGTTCGGAAAGCTTGCGGAAGGTGGTGATCTTGCCGCCGAAGACGTTGAGGAGGGGCGCGCCGGCGGTCTCGTCGAGATCGAAGACATAGTCGCGGGTGACCGCCGAGGGATTGCCCTGGCCGTCATCGAACAGCGGGCGAACGCCGGAGAAGCTTTCGATCACGTCGGAGCGGCGCAGCTTCTCCTTGAAGTAGCGGTTCACGGCGGAAATCAGATAGTCGATTTCCTGCTCGTCGGCCTTCACCTCTTCCGGCTTGCCGTCATAGGGAATGTCGGTCGTGCCGATCAGGGCCATATCGCCCTCATAGGGATTGATGAAGATGACGCGCTTGTCGTGGTTCTGGACCAGATAGGCTTGCTGCCCGCTCCAGAACTTCGGAACGATGATGTGGCTGCCCTTGACGAGCCTGACATTGCGGCGGCTGTTGGAGCCGGCAACACGGCCAATGATGTCGTTGACCCAGGGGCCGGCGGCATTGACCAGCACCCGCGCCCGCACGGTGCGAACCTCGCCGGACCGCTGATCGCGCATCTGGACGACCCAACAGCCCTCGTCACGTCGTGCGCTGACGCAGGCCGTGCGCGTCAGAATCTGCGCACCCTTGCTGGCGGCATCGAGCGCATTGAGCAGGACAAGCCGCGCATCATCGACCCAGCAGTCGGAATATTCGAAGCCCTTGGTATATTGGTCGAGGATGGGTGCGCCTTCCGGATCGCGACGAAGGTCGAGCGAGCGCGTGCCGGGCAGCCGCTTGCGGCCGCCGAGATGGTCGTAGAGGAAAAGACCGAGACGAACGAGCCAGGCGGGACGGTCCGTTGGGCTATGCGGCAGGACGAAGCGCATCGGCCAGATGATGTGGCTTGCGGAATTCAGCAGCACTTCGCGCTCGATCAGCGCCTCGCGGACCAGGCGGAATTCGTAATATTCGAGATAGCGCAGGCCGCCATGCACCAGTTTGCCGGAGCGCGACGACGTTCCCTCGGCCAGATCGCCCTTTTCGCACAGCATGACGGAAAGGCCCCGACCCGCGGCATCGCGCGCGATCCCGGCGCCATTAATGCCGCCGCCGATCACGAAGAGATCCAAGATTTCGGAATCAGTCATTTCATGCTCCTTGGGATGCTTCCTGCATCGTCACGTCATTTGCTTTAACGGGCGCACGCTCGCCGCTCAGGGCGCGACGAGCGTGTCCCAGGCAGGCGCGATCGCCTGCCGAACCTGTACGTAGGCTGAGAACAATCGGTCATAGCGGCGAGCCTGGTCGGCATCCGGCGCCTCGGCGTCGCCGAGCAGCGGCGTCACCCATTCGGCGATGCAGTCGTCCATGTTCGAATAGGCGCCGATGGCGACCGCCGCCATCATGGCGACGCCGGCAGCACCCGCTTCCTCGCGGCGCGAGACACGGACGGGGGCGTTGACGGCGGCCGACAGGGAGCCGCGCAGCGCACGTGAGCGTGCTGCACCTCCGGTGATCCGCAATTCGGCGGGCATGCTGCCCATGGCGGCGTAACAGTCACGGGTCGCCATGCCGAGCCCCTCGACGACGGCCCGCAGCATGTCCGCAAAGCCGTGCCGCGTTGAAAGGCCGGTAAAGCCGGCGCGTGCATGGGCATTGACGAAGGGGCCGCGCTCTCCCGCCTCGGAAATATAGGGGTGATAGAGCAGCGCCCCCGGCTTGCTCTCGCCAAACCAGGCGTCGATCCGCGAGATGAGATCCGAAGGCGCGACTGGCTTACCCGCCTCCGACATCAGTTCGGCGGCGACCTGCAGGATCCAGTCGATATTGATCGTCGCGCCCATGTTCGTTTGGACCTGCGTGACGATGCCGGGGATGGGCAGGGCGATCACATAGCCCGTTCCCTCGGCATTGAGCTGGACATCGGATACCGGTTTTGCGCGCATGTGCACGCCCGTCGATCCGATGGTCGAGCAAGCCGCGTTTTCGCCACCGCTGCGAACGCCGGCGCCGAGCGCGGTCATCACCATATCGACATAGCCGAGGCAGACAGGCGTGCCGGCCAGTAGTCCCGTTGCCATCGCCGCGTTGGGCGATAGCGGGTGGGTGATCTCCGTTCCCTCAATGATCTCGGGCAAAAGGGATCGCCGATGGTTGAGCCCGAGCGTGTCGATGACGACGGGATCATACTGGCGGGTGCGAAAATTGCCGAAGGTGAAGCTTGCTTCCGACGGATCGGTCGCCCGAACGCCGGTGAGGTTGAGATAGAGCCAGTCCTTGCAATGCAGCGCCGTCTCGGCCCGGTCGAGGGCCTCCGGCGTGAAGCGATCCATATGGGCAAGCTGCGCGCCTTGCTGGCAGGTGTTGAGGCCAGTGCCCGTTGCCTCGAAGCGTGCACGGCTCTCGGGGTGGCCGCCGAGACGAGTCACGGTCGCAGCGGCGCGGGCGTCGAGCCAAAGCCAGGCGTCGCCGACCGGTGCATTGCCGGAGCCGACGAGCCAGGTCCCATCCCCTTGACCCGTCACGGCGATAGCGGCGGTGCGGCCGGCAAGATTTGGCACCTTGTCGCTCAAGCCCCGCAAGGCACTGACGCAATCGGCCCAGGTGCGGCTGAGAGATTGCGTGGCGGAGCCGTCTTCGCCCATCGCATAGTGATTGCGCGCCGATGCCGACGCGATCTGGCGGCCGGGCAGCTCGAAAGCCACGGCTTTCAGGACCGAGGTTCCCGCGTCGATGCCGATGATGATCTTGTCGCTCTTAGACATCGTGGATCAGTCCTGCCGCGATGGGGCAAGCCCTCGCGTGCGATGCATCCGTCAAAAACATTCTCCTCCTCCCTCCCAGATCGACATCGGACAGACATCCGGTCGAGATCGAGCGGACATTCACCATGGTGCGATTGTCAGACCCCATGCGTCGGGCTCCCGTCATCCACGCCATTCTACCCCCCACCGCTCACTCTCTCAGAGCACTCTTCATTCCGGGCAGGCGAGCCGTCCCGATTCACGCGCTCAGATCATCTTTAAATTATAACATAGAGATATCATAGATGTGTAATATTTTTCTAGCAATGTAATTTTTTTCATATAAAATAAGCGGTGTCAACCTCGGGGAGGCAGGTAGATCATTGCCGGTGCATGGCGTGCGGCAACGATCGCAAGAATATCGCGATCAAGATGTAGCTGAGTGCTCGGTCCGCAACCGATTTTTTTAAATCATGAACATTCAATGGCTTAATAGCGATTGATTTCACGCGATTTTCGATCCGCAAGACCGCTCTTCCCGAGGTTGGCGCCTTCGGTGGTTGCCAGCTGGGGTTTTGTGAAGTGCTCTCCTGCTGAGCCGGCAGCCGCAAAATGAAATTCCGGAGCGATAGAGGCCTGTTGACAGGGCTGTTAAATTATAACATATATTTCGAAGTTAATAACGCGCTTATATCATTATCCGTGTGGATCGGGTGGTAAACGGCGACGGCGGGTGGCGGAGGAAACGAGCGCCCGCACTGAGGAGGCTCCTATGAACACTCTCTTCCCAGACCATGGTTTGGTCTTGCGCCGGCAGCGCTTCGGGCAGCCCTTATGCGTTTCCATGCGCGGTGCTCGGCCGGGTCGCCGATAGATTTTCATCGAGATCGCACCCGCGCGTCCTCCTTTCTTTCCAGCAAACGGGCAATCCGGCCAAAAGCGCCGAAGGTCTTTCGAATATGAATACACAGACGGAATACGCAGCTTTCAAATCCGGCGGCACAAGGCTCACGATACTGGCGAGCGTTGCGGCGGCCGTGATCGTCATCGGCGCGATTGCCGCCGATACAAAGGTGGTGAAGATCGGTTCCGCGCATGACGTGCGCGAGCAGTCCTTCTCGCCCGAAACCTTTGGTGCCCAGGAATTCCCGAAGATCCAGGCGGATGTCGAGAAGCGCGCGGTCGATGCCGCGACGCTGTCGGGCGCCATCATTGCCGATAAAAAGGCGGCGGGTGAGAAATACGGCGTGGCGACGAGCACCGGCGCGGTCATGCCTGTCTCCCTCTCCGGCACTTTCGGCGCCCGCAAGGCCAACTATAACGAGATCAAGGTCGATGGACTGCCGGCCGACGTCACCGTCCGCGTCCAGACCGGTCCGGCGATCAACGGCACCGACCTGCGCGACGCCACCGGCGCTATCCAGTTCGGCCAGTTCACCAATCAGATCGAGTATCAGGATGCCGGTTCGGCGATCAACAACGAGATGAAGAAGGCTGTCCTCTCGGGCTTCGATGCCGAGACGCTGACGGGCAAGACCGCGACCGTCGTCGGTGTCTTCAAGCTCATCAACCCGAAGAACTGGCTCGTCACTCCCGTCAAGGTCGATGTCAAATGATTGAGGCGGCGCAGAATCAGGGCGCAAACGGCGAGGTTGTTCTTGCCGCCCGCAACATCAGCAAATCCTACGGCAATGTTCATGCCCTGAAGGGCGTGAATTTCGACATCCATCGCGGCCAGGTCACCACGCTGTTCGGCGAGAATGGGGCGGGCAAGTCGACGCTGATGAAAATTCTATCCGGCGTCGTCCAGCCGACCGGTGGCGAGATTGTCCTCGATGGCAGCCCGATTGCGTTTTATTCGTCCACGCATGCGCGGGCTTGCGGGATTTCCATCATCCATCAGGAATTGAGCCTCGCGCCCAATCTCAGCGTCCGCGACAACATCTTCATGGGTCGCGAGATCATCAAGGGCGGCGTCGTCGATTTCGCCGAGGAGGAGCGCCAGACGCGCGCCCTCATGGAGGAGCTGGAAGAGCACATTGACCCGCTGACCCTGGTGGAGGATCTGCGCCTCGGCCAGCAGCAGATCGTCGAGATCGCCCGTGCGCTTTCGGTCAATTCGCGCATCCTCATCATGGACGAGCCGACCTCGGCGCTGAGCGCCACCGAAGTGGAGGTTCTCTTCAAGGTCATCCGCGACCTGACGGGCCGCGGCGTGTCGATCGTCTATATTTCCCATCATCTCGAAGAAGCGTTGCAGATCACCAATCACGCCGTGGTGCTGCGCGACGGCGCCATGACCGCCTATGCCGAGCGCAAGGACATCGATCTCGAATGGATCGTGCGCAACATGGTCGGCGATAATTTCGATCTCGGAAGCCCACCCACCGGTCACATCATCGGCGATGTCGCGCTGACCATCGACAATCTGACTGTCCCCGGCCCCTCGGGCGCTGCCTATAACGCGGTCGACCATATGTCGCTGCAGGTCCGTGAGGGCGAAATCGTCTGCATCTATGGCCTGATGGGTGCCGGCCGCACCGAACTGCTCGAATGTGTCGCCGGACGCCTGCGATCGAGCGGCGGCCGGGTTCTGCTCGGCGGCCGCGACGTTGCGCGTCTCAGCATCGCCGGCCGTATCGCCAATGGTCTCGTCCTGGTGCCCGAGGATCGTCAGCGCGACGGTCTCGTCCAGACCATGACCGTCGGCTCCAACCTGTCGCTCGCCAGCATCGGTGCCTTCACCAAGGGGCTCTTCACCTCCGGTGGTCGTGAACGGGAACTGGTGGGTGAATCGATCCGCAAGGTCCACATCAAGACCGATGGCGGCGAGGCGGTGATCGGTTCGCTTTCCGGCGGCAACCAGCAAAAGGTGGTCATCGGCAAGATGCTTGCCACCAACCCTCAGGTCATCCTGCTCGACGAACCGAGCCGCGGCATCGATATCGGCGCCAAGGCGGAAGTGTTCAAGCTGCTCGCCGAACGCGCCAAGCAGGGCCTGGCGGTGATCTATTCGACATCGGAAGTCGCCGAATGCCTCAGTATTGCCCATCGCATCATCGTCATGCACCGCGGCAAGATATCCGCCGAATTCGGTCCCGACGTCACCAAAGAGAAGATCATGGCCGCCTCTGGCGAAGCAGTGGTCGCGCACTAGCCGCATTCATGGAGCGCTGATTATGTCAGTCACGAATATCACTGAGAAGAAATCAATTTCGAACGGCCAGCGGCGGAACTTCAGTCTCGTGCGGTTGATCCTGGAAGGTCGCGCCTTCTTCGCGCTGATCGTCATCATCGCGGTCTTCTCCTTCCTGTCGCCCTATTATTTCTCGCTCAGCAACTTCCTGACCATGGCCTCGCATGTCGCGATTTTCGGCATCCTGGCAATCGGCATGCTGCTGGTGATCCTGAATGGCGGCATCGATCTCTCGGTCGGCTCGACACTCGGCCTTGCCGGCTGCATCGCCGGCTTCCTGATGCAGGGCGTCACGCTCTCGAGCTTCGGCGTCATCCTCTATCCGCCGGTCTGGGCTGTTGTCGTCATCACCTGCGCCGTCGGCGCCATCGTCGGCGCGGTGAACGGCGTGCTCATCGCCTACCTGAAGGTTCCGGCCTTCGTTGCCTCACTCGGCGTGCTCTATGTTGCGCGCGGCATCGCGCTGTTGATGACCAACGGCCTCACCTACAACAATCTCGGTGGCCGTCCAGAGCTTGGCAATACCGGTTTTGACTGGCTGGGCTTCAACCGCCTGGCCGGCATCCCGATCGGCGTCATCGTGCTTGCGGCCCTGGCGATCATCTGTGGCCTGGTGTTGAGCAAGACCGCTTTCGGCCGCTGGCTCTATGCTTCCGGCGGCAACGAGCGCGCGGCGGATCTTTCGGGCGTACCGGTCAAGCGCGTCAAGATCCTCGTCTACGTGTTTTCCGGCGTCTGCGCCGCAATCGCCGGTCTGGTCCTGTCCTCGCAGCTTACCTCGGCTGGCCCGACCGCCGGCACCACCTATGAATTGACGGCGATCGCAGCCGTCGTCATCGGTGGGGCGGCGCTCACCGGCGGACGCGGCACAGTGCGCGGCACCATGCTCGGCGCCTTCGTCATCGGCTTCCTTTCGGACGGTCTCGTAATCATCGGTGTGTCCGCCTATTGGCAGACCGTCTTCACCGGCGCCGTGATCGTTCTGGCGGTCCTTATGAACAGCATTCAATACGGACGTCGGGTCAAAGCGAGCTGACAGTCGAACTAAACTTGTCCACGACGGCGGATCTGGTTCGAACAGCCAGCCGATTGCGGAAAGCACGACCGGTTCGCCGGTAACATCAGAGCTCATCAAAAAGGGAGAGAGACTATGTTTAAGAAAGGCATGCGCTTAATTCTGGCGGCTGTTGCCGTTGCCCCGATCTTCGCAAGCTCCGCCTGGGCGGCCGGCCAGATGACGATCATCGTCAACGATCCGTCCAACCCCTATTGGCTGACGGAAGGCAATGTCGCCAAGGCAACAGCCGAAAAGCTCGGCTATACCGCCTCGGTCAGCGCCCATAAGGGCGACACCAACACCGAGAGCAACCTGATCGACACCGCGATCACCAACAAGTCGGTTGCCATCATCCTCGATCCGGCAAATGCCGATGGTTCGGTCGGTGCGGTGAAAAAGGCCGTGGCTGCCGGTATCCCGGTCTTCCTGGTCAATGCCGAGATCAACCAGGAAGGTCTCGCCAAGGCGCAGCTCGTCTCCAACAACGCCCAGGGTGCAGCAATCGGTGCGCAGCAATGGGTGGAAGCCGTTGGCGACAAGGGCAAGTATGCCGAACTGTTCGGCGCTCCCTCTGACAACAATGCTGCAACCCGTTCCAACGGTTATGAAACGGTGCTGACGCAGTATCCGGATCTGCAGAAGGTCGCAAAGGAAGTTGCCAACTGGGACCGTACCCAGGGCCACAACAAGATGCAGTCCATGCTGCAGGCCCATCCGGATATCATCGGCGTGATCTCCGGCAATGACGAAATGGCACTCGGTGCGATCGCAGCACTGAAGGAAGCCGGCAAGCTTGCCAACATCAAGGTCGGCGGCTTCGATGGTTCTCCGGATGCCGTTGCTGCCATCAAGGCTGGTGAACTTCAGTACACGGTTCTTCAGCCGGTTGCCGTCTTCTCGGAAGAGGCGGTCAAGCAGGCCGATAGCTTCATCAAGACCGGCAAGACCGGTGCCTCGAGTGAAAAGCAGCTCTTCGATTGCCTGCTGATCACGAAGGACAATGTCGACAAGTACACAGGCCCGTTCGTTCTGTCCCAATAACAAGGCGGGGGGACGCCGAAAGCGGCGTCCCCCATCACTTGCCGTTTCGCAGATGTAGCAAAGGATTGTTCCATCTCCACTTTTTGCCTTCGCTCGGCATTCGCAGTACGAAGCTGATACCCCCAGAGTCAGCATCAGAGGCCACAGTGACACAGAAGACGAATATCGGAGCATTCCTGTCCGACGAACTGCCAAGCGACAGCCGGCATAGCCGCCAGCTCGCCCGCCGGCAGATGATCGCCGAAGCCGTCATGGCGGAGGGCTCCATGCGCATCGAGGATCTCACGGATCGCTTCGGCATCAGCCTGATGACGGCGCACCGCGACGTTGATGAGCTGGTAAGCCGGGGCCTGTTCCGAAAGACGCGCGGCATCGTCACGGCGGCTGCCACTAGCCTGATCGAATCGAGCGACGTCTATCGTGCGAACCGCCAGTCGGCGGAAAAGAAGATGATTGCCACAGCGGCGATGCAGTTCGTCGAGCCGGGGCAGGCGATCTTCCTCGACGATTCCACCACCGTGCTGCAAATGGCGGCGCATCTGCCGGCCAAGGTTCCGCTGACCGCGATCACCAATTCGCTGACGCTGATGAACGCGCTGAAGGACATGCATGACGTCACGCTTCTGGCTCTCGGCGGCCAGTACTACAATTGGTGCAATGCCTTCATGGGGCGCATGACAATCAATGAGATCAACAGGCTCAGGGCGGATGTCGCCTTCATCTCCATGTCCGCCATCACCGATGATATCGTCTTTCATCAGTCCCCGGAAATCGTCGATATCAAGCGGGCGATGTTCGATAGCGCCGCCAAACGTATTCTTCTCACCGATCACACGAAATTCGAGCGGCGCGCTTTGCACAGCTTTGCGGCCTTGAGCGAGTTCGATGTGGTCATCGTCGATGAGAAGACGCCGGCCGATCATCTCGATCGGATGCGAAACAAGAATATCAATGTGGTCGTCGCCAGGAGCGACGGAGATCGGTCATGAGGGCAAAGCCTGAGCGGCCCTTCTATCAGTCGGAGTAATCAGAATGCCGAGTCTGCTCGGAATCGATAGCGGTCTCACCGTCACCAAGGCCGTCATTTTCGATGTCGACGGCACGCAGCTTGCCGTGGCGCGGCGGCGGGTGACGCAATTCATGCCCAAGGCCCGCCACATCGAGCGGGACATGGACGAACTCTGGACCGCAACCGCCGACGCGATTGCGGAGGCGATCAGCCTCAGCGGGCGTCCGGCGAGCGACATCCAGGCGATCGCGGCAACGGCCCATGGTGACGGCATCTATCTGCTCGACCGGTCGAGCAAGCCGCTCGGCCGCGCCATCCTGTCGCTGGACAGCCGGGCAGGAGCTATTGTCGATCGCTGGCTGGAAAGCCCGGCCGCCGATGAGGCCCTTCGCCTCACCGGCCAGCTTCCGCATGTCTCTGCACCTTCCGCGCTTCTCGCCTGGATCAAGGAGAAGGAGCCCGCCCGTTTCGCGGATATAGGCCATATTCTGAGCTGCAAGGATTGGCTGCGCTTCTGCCTGACCGGCGTGATCGGCACCGACCGGACGGAGGCGAGCACGTCCTTCACCAACGTCAAGGACCAGGGTTATTCTGAGGATGCACTGAAGCTCTTCGGGCTCGATAAACTCAAGGATGCCCTTCCGCTTGCATCGCGTTCCGACGAAGTCATCGGCCGTGTCACCGGCGCTGTCGCAATCCGCACCGGCCTTGCCGAGGGAACGCCGGTGGTTGCCGGGCTCCACGATGTCACGGCATCGGCTCTGGGTGCCGGGGGCTATGCGTCCGGCGTGGTCGCGGTGATTGCCGGGACCTATTCGATCAACGAGACGCTGTCTTCAGAGCCGCGCGTCGACAAGCGGTGGTTCTGCCGCAATGCGATCGTGCCCGGCCAGTGGAACAATATGTCGATCTCGCCGGCGTCGACGGCGAATTATGACTGGTTTCTCGACACGCTCTGCGCCGGCGAGCGCGCGGTTACAGAGGCAGCAGGACAGTCCATTCATGCGCTGCTCGCACCCGAGATCGAGGCGGCCTTCAACCGGCCCTCGACGGCGCTCTTCCACCCCTATCTCTTTGGCTCTCCCTATGGCGCCTCGGCGAGCGCTGGCTTCTTCGGCCTCGGCGGCTGGCATGATCGCGGCGATATGCTGCGCGCCGTGCTGGAGGGCATTGCCTTCAATCACAAGATCCATGTCGACGCGTTGAGCGACGGCTTTTCCTTCAGCGAGGCGAGGCTTGCCGGCGGGATTTCTCGCAACCCGGTTGTTGTCCAGATGTTTGCCGACGTGCTCGGGATGCCGGTGACGGTGACCGAAACGGACGAGGCGGCGGCCTGGGGTGCGGCGCTGTGTGCCGGCGCCGGCATCGGTCTCTATGCCGATCCGCAGAGCGATCCCCGTGATGTCGGCGCGATTGCGAAGACCTGCCATCCCGATGCGAGTCGCAGTGCCGATTATCGGCGCCGATATGACGTCTTCCGGGAAATTGCCGATGCGATGACGCCGCTTTGGCCCAGGATCGGTAGCCTCGTGCCGGCGGAAGCCCAAGACTAGACATGCAGCAGGACAATCATGCCATGACCGATACCGCCGCCGACCTGGAACAGCGCCTTTCGACACTGAAGGACGGGGACATCGATGTCGTTATCCTCGGTGCGGGCATCAATGGCGCCGGACTGTTTCGCGATCTCTCCGTCCAGGGCGTCAATTGTCTCATCGTCGACAAGTCCGATTTCGGCTCGGGCACCAGCGCCGCGCCGTCGCGGCTCATTCACGGCGGCCTGAAATATCTGGAGACGGGCGAGTTCGGGCTGGTGGCCCAATCGACGCTGGAGCGCAATCTGCTTCTCAAGAACGCGCCGCATTGCGTCGAGGCGCTGCCGACATTCGTGCCCATTTTTTCCTGGACGCGCGGCATCTGGGCGGCGCTCCGGACGCTCACGGGTTCGACCACTGCGCCGAGAAGCCGTGGCGCCGTCCTCATCAAGATCGGGCTCGCGCTTTACGACTTCTTCGGCTCGCGCAGCCGCGTCATGCCGCGCCACAGGTTCATCTTCAAGAAACGGGCATTGAAGGAAATGCCGCATGTCACGCCGAAAATCGTCGCCGGCGGCATCTATTATGACGCCAAGATCAGCCGTCCCGAGCGGCTCGTCTACGAGCTGATCAAGGATGGGCTGGAGGCCAACGGCAATGCGCTTGCAGCGAACTCCACGACGCTGATCTCGTCATCGGACGGAACGCTGACCTTCCGGCGCTCCGATGACAGCACTTTTTCCGTGACGCCGAAGCTCGTTGTCAATGCCGGCGGCCCGTGGATCGACCATATCAACGAAGCGCTCGGGGCGCCGTCGCACCTGATCGGCGGCACGAAGGGGTCGCATATTCTGCTTGATCATCCCGAGCTCGTGCGCAGCCTGAACGGCCATATGATCTATTTCGAAGCGGATGACGGGCGCATTTGCCTGGTCTACGGCTATCTCGGCCTGGCGCTGGTCGGCTCGACGGACATTCCGAGCGCCGACCCCGACAATGTTCGCTGTGAAGAGCCGGAACTTGAATATTTCCTGGAAAGCCTGAGATCGCTTCTGCCGGGGCTTCGCTTCGGGCCGGAGCAGGTGGTCTATACCTACAGCGGCATCCGCCCGCTGCCGGCCTCCGACGCCTCTTCGCCGGGGCTGATCAGCCGTGATCATTCCGCGCCGGTGATGGAGCCGCAGCCAGGCCGTCCGTTTGCGATCATCTCGCAGGTCGGCGGCAAGTGGACCACCTTTCGAGGCTTCGCCGAGGAGGTCGCTGACACCGTTCTGGCGCGCTTCAAGCGCGTCAGGAGCCAGTCGACGCAGCAATTGGCGATCGGCGGCGGACGCAATTTCCCTACTGATCCCGCTGCAAGAGCGGAGTGGGTGCGCGCGGTCGCCGGAAAGACCGGCGTGGACCCGAAAAGGGTCGACGAGCTTCTGGCGCGCTACGGCACCACTGCTTCGGCGATCCTGGGCTGTGTATCAACCTATAGCGACACGGAACGCCTGTCTGGCGCGTCCCACTATAGCCATCTGGAAATCGACTGGATCACGCGGCAGGAAATGGTCGTGCATCTCTCGGACATCGTCTTCCGCCGCACGACGCTTGCGATCGAAGGGGCGTTGACGATGGAAGGCCTGCGCCAGATCGCCATGATCGCCGGTGCGGCCCTCGGATGGAACGGGCAAAAGCTGCGGACGGAGATCGACGATGTGGTTACATCGCTGGCGAAGTTCCACGGCCTGCGCTTGTCCGACACGAGCGGGCGCCAGCCAGCGGAAGCGCGGATCTGAGCGGATCCGGCTTCCTACCGAGACTATTCCTTATGAGAAAATCGGGTCCAGCGAGCCGGCCTTGTAGCGCTTCGCCATGTCCGAGACCGGGAGCGGCTTGATCCGGGTCGCGTGACCGGCCGTTCCGAACTGCTCGAACCGCTCCTTGCAGAGCTTCGTCAAGGCGGCCATGGCCGGCTTCATATATTTGCGCGGATCGAATTCGCTCGGGTCTTCCTGCAGCACACGGCGAATCTGGCCGGTCATCGCCATGCGGCCATCCGTGTCGATGTTGATCTTGCGCACGCCGTTCTTGATGCCGCGCTGGATTTCCTCGACCGGGACGCCCCAGGTCGGCTTCATCTGGCCGCCATACTTGTTGATGATCTCCTGGAGATCCTCAGGGACTGACGAGGAGCCGTGCATCACCAGATGAGTGTTCGGAAGCTTGCGGTGGATCGCCTCGATGACCTCCATCGCCAGCACCGATCCATCCGGCCTGCGGGTAAACTTGTAGGCGCCGTGCGAGGTGCCCATGGCGATCGCTAGCGCATCGACCTTGGTCTCGCGCACGAATTTGACCGCTTCGTCGGGGTTGGTCAGGAGCTGATCGTGCGAAAGCTTGCCCTCGGCGCCGTGGCCGTCCTCGGCTTCGCCCATGCCTGTCTCCAGCGAGCCCAGCACGCCGAGTTCGCCTTCGACGGAAATGCCGCCGAGATGCGCCATCTCGGTGACCGTCTTGGTGACACCGACATTGTAGTCCCAGTCGGCCGGCGTCTTCGCATCCGCCTTGAGCGAGCCATCCATCATCACCGACGTGAAGCCGGCCTGAATGGCCGTCATACAGCTCGAAGCGTCGTTGCCATGGTCGAGATGCACGCAGACCGGAATGTGGGGATAGATCTCGACGACCGCATCCATCATATGCTTCAGCATGATGTCGTTGGCATAGGCTCTGGCGCCGCGCGACGCCTGAATGATGACAGGCGCATCGGCGGCATCGGCCGCTTCCATGATCGCCAGCGCCTGTTCCATGTTGTTGATGTTGAAAGCGGGCACGCCATAGCCATTTTCCGCAGCGTGATCGAGCAACTGTCTCAGCGTAATGCGTGCCATTCAACTCCCCTTTGGTCACAGTAAGTAGCGATGTTCATTCCAAATATCGCCTGAAATATCGGCGTTTTCGACGGCATGAGAACGGTGATTTCGCAAACTGACGAC
Source organism: Rhizobium sp. AP16 (assembly GCF_000281735.1). Lineage (NCBI taxonomy): Bacteria > Pseudomonadati > Pseudomonadota > Alphaproteobacteria > Hyphomicrobiales > Rhizobiaceae > Rhizobium > Rhizobium sp. AP16. The sequence goes on from NZ_AJVM01000001.1 coordinate 449,943, forward strand.
ACCCTATAGGCGCTTGCTTAGAGGTCTTCAGACAATTCCCCACATACGAAATCCCACTCAGGCGCACATCAACATATCCAGATAGATAACAATGTAAAATGACAAAATCACATTATTTGTGACATTTTGTTTCGATGCGCCAGCTGGTGCTCCATTGAAACTTTGTTTGCCCCCATCAGACGAGGCGTTGTGTAACTATCCTGATGCTTCGACTGGCCGGCCACGCCTTGCACTTACCTCCAGTCTGACGCGGAGAGGCAAGTCGAACGTCGTGGATGGTGGAGAGAGCATGGATCTGCAAAAGATCAAAACGCTGATCGAATTTGTCGGTCGATCGCACATTTCCGAACTGGTGGTAAGCCAGGACGGCACGACCGTGCGGATCTCGAACGGCATTTCCAGGCAGGCGACTGCGACGGAAGATTTGACCGTTGCGCGGCAGCAACCCGCGCGCTCACCCGTCGTCAAGGATGCCGTAGCGGGTGAAGGCGATAAAGGTGGCCTGATGGTGGTTGCGCCTGTGTTCGGGCTGCTGCATCGCTCGCCAAGTCCCGGTGCGCCGCCCTTCGTCAAGGTGGGCAATGTCGTCGAAGCGGGCCAGAGCCTCTGCATCATCGAGGCGATGAAAGTCTTCAATACGGTGTCGGCGCACAAAACGGGGCCGATTCTGCGTATCCTGGCCGATGACGGTCAGGAAGTGGACGCCGGGCAGCCGCTGATGGAGATCGGCTGATGTCGTCGGGCGAAAGTAAACGTCGGTTCGACACGGTGCTGATCGCCAATCGCGGCGAGATCGCGCTGCGCATTCAGCGGGCATGCCGTGAGCTGGGCCTCCGTTCGGTGATGATCTGCTCCGAAGCGGATCGGGATGCGCCTTATGGGGCGACGGCCGATGAATTCGTCTGCATCGGGCCTTCGGCGCCGGGTCAAACCTATCTCAATCAGACAGCCATCCTGCTTGCCGCGCGAACCACGGGTGCAGAGGCCATCCATCCGGGATACGGGTTCCTGTCGGAGAATGCGGGCTTTGCCCAAGCCGTGGAGAATGCCGGCCTGGTGTTCATCGGGCCGCCCGCTTCGGCGATCCGCATGATGGGCGACAAGATCGCCGCCAAGCGGGCGATGATCGAGGCCGGCGTGCCCTGCGTGCCTGGTCCGGATACGGCGCTCCCGGAAAACATCGCCGCGATCAGGGAGATCGCCCGCGACATCGGTTATCCGGTGATCGTGAAGGCGGCGGGCGGCGGTGGGGGACGCGGCATGCGCGTCGTCCATGACGCTTCGGCGCTGGAAGACGCCGTATCGGTGACGCGGGAAGAAGCCAGAAGAGCCTTCGGTACGCCGGAGCTCTATCTCGAGAAATTCCTCGAACATCCCAGGCATGTCGAGATCCAGGTTCTTTGCGACAACCACGGCAATGCCGTGTGGCTCGGTCACCGCGATTGCTCGACGCAGCGACGCCATCAAAAGGTGGTGGAGGAAGCACCAGCGCCCGGCATGCCGGTGGAGATCGCGGCGGCTGTCGGCGAGCGTTGCGTCGAGGCTTGCCGCCGGATCGGCTACCGGGGCGTCGGAACATTCGAGTTTCTCTATGAGAACGGCGCATTCTATTTCATCGAAATGAATACGCGTCTTCAGGTCGAACATCCGGTGACGGAAATGACCTCAGGCATTGATATCGTCTGCGAGCAGCTTCGCGTCGCTCAAGGGCTGCCGCTTAAGATTTCCCAGGCGGACGTTCAGACATCGGGTCATTCTTTCGAATGCCGCATCAATGCGGAAGACCCATTCACCTTCGCCGCGTCTCCGGGCAGGATCGCCAATGCACTGTTTCCGGCAGGTCCCGGTGTCCGCGTCGATAGCCATGTCGCGACCGGCTACAAGGTGTCGCCCCATTACGACTCCCTGATTGCCAAGCTGATCGTGCATGCGCCGACGCGCGACCAGGCGATCCGCCGCATGCAGATCGCACTGGCGGATACGAGGATCGAGGGGATCGCCACCAATCTTCCCCTCCATCGCGAGATCTTCGAGGACCCGGCCTTCTGTGCCGGCGGAACCGACATTCATCATCTTGAGCACTGGTTGAGCGAGCGGAAGCCATGATGAAACGAGCAAAGCGACAGGCCAAGGCGATGACCGAAGACTTCACCGATCCAGCCGTCATGCAGGAAATCGCCGCCTGGCTGGAAAGCGCCGGCGCAAGTGCGATCGAGATCGAGACGGGGGACGGTCGTCACGTTCGGATCGTTATGGACCAAGCGGCCTCTTTGCGCGCCGACGACGGCCCGCGCGACACGGTTGCGACGTCGCCGGCGAGTGTCAAGGCCGCCAAAGCGCCGTTCGCTGGACATTTTCTCGACGCTCACCCGGCTCGTGGCACGCCTGCAGCGGCGCAAGATACCGCTGTTGCCGTCGGGGATATCGTCTGCTTCGTAAAGGTGGGGCCGCTCCTGCTGCCGGTTCGCACGCCCGGGGCCGGCACATTGAACGAATGCCCGATCAAGGCCGGCGATCTTGTCGGCTATGGCGACACCATTTTTTCGATCGAGCCAGCACAATGACCGACATGCAAGCAACAGCTCTCTCAACACCGGGGCTCATCTCTCCTGCCCTTGCCGCTGCTCCGAAAATCTCCGTCATCGGCACCAGCGCCTATCTGGTGGAAGCACCGGGGGATTTCGATCTTCCGACGCAGCGGCGGATCTGGGCTTTAGCAAAGGCGGTGGAGACATGGTCCGAGGTTCGTGAAATCGTCCCAGGAGTTACCAACCTTCTGGTGATCCTCAGGCGGACGCCGGAGGAGCCGGACCAAGTGGAGGCCCGACTGAGGCAGGAATGGGATCGTGTCCGCGGTATCGATCTTGCCGGCAAGACGATTGATATCCCGGTCACATATGGCGGTGAGCATGCGACGGATCTCGCGGCCGTTTGTGATTTCTCCGGCCTCAGCGACCGTGAGGTCGTCCGGCTGCATTCGGAAGGCAGCTACACCGTTTTCGCACTCGGAAGCGCTCCGGGCTTTGGCTATCTGCACGGCCTTGATCCGCGCATCTACATGCCGCGCAAGACGGTCCCGTCGTTGAGAATGCTCAAGGGCACGGTAACGATCGGCGGCATGCAGACAGGTGTTTCGGTGCTGACGGGGCCGAACGGTTGGAATTCCATCGGTTTCGCGGAGCTTTCGGTATTCGATCCCGCGAGGACGCCGCCGGCGCTGCTGGCCCCCGGCGACAGGGTTCGCTTCCTGCCCGAAAGGATCGAGCTGTGATCGAAATTCTTCAGACCGGACCCTTGAACACCGTGCAGGACCTCGGCCGCTTCGGTTATCGGAACATCGGCGTCACGTCGAGCGGTGCGATGGACAGGCTGGCACTCACCGTCGGCAATCTGCTGCTTGGCAATGAGGAAGGGGCGGCGGCCCTTGAGATCCAGACCTTCCCATTTTGTCTTCGGTTCGAGAAAGACACGGTCGTTGCCGTCACCGGCGCGGATTGCGACGCGCGTCTCGATGGGCGCCCGCTGCCGCCCTGGTGGGCCATGCCGGTATCGGCGGGACAGGTGCTGGAGCTCGGTACGCCCCTCCAGTCTGCTCGCGCCTACCTTTGCCTTGCTGGCGGACTGGACGTCGAGCCGGTGATGGGCTCGCGCAGCACCTCGTTGCGCGGCGGATTTGGTGGGTTGGAGGGCCGCTTTCTGGCGGCGAATGATCGCTTGGGTATCGCCGATGCGCAGATCAGCGCAGTGCCGGATGGCGGCTTCGGTGCCATGCCGCCGGAAGCGGCACTTGCCGCGCATTTCCCGGCTCCGGAAGACGGCGTGCTTCCCGTCCGGGCCATTCCGGCCGGAGAATATGCGCTTTTCGGCGACGAGGCGGAACGCTTCTGGACGCAGATATGGAAGATTTCGTCCCAGAGCGACCGCACCGGCTACCGGCTTTCGGGCGACCCGATCATGCTTGCTTCGCCCGTGGAGATGCGCTCGCACGGCGTTGTTCCGGGCGTCGTGCAGATGCCGCCGGCGGGAGAGCCGATCATCCAGATGAGCGACGCCAATACGGCCGGTGGCTATCCCAAGATTGCCGGCGTGGCGGAGGTCGATCTCTGGCGGCTGGGTCAGGCGCGCATTGGCAGCCGCATCCGGTTCATTCGCTCCGATGTCGCCGAGGCGCGCGCTGCCGAACAGGCGGTAAAATCCTATCTCGACGACATCAGACGTACGGTACCGATGCTCTCCCAGGCGCTTGCGGTGATGTCGCGCCGATAGCGTTCAAATGGAGCAAGGCAAGACAGGAGAGGAAACGATGAAGATCGATCTCAACTCGGACATGGGCGAGGGTTTCGGACCCTACCGGCTCTGTGACGACGAGGCGCTGATGGACGTGGTCTCGTCGGCGAATATTGCATGCGGTTTCCACGCCGGCGACCCGGAGACCATGGCCCGCATGGTGCGGCTGGCGAAGGCTCGCGGCGTCGGTGTCGGCGCGCATCCGGGCTTTCCCGACCGCCTCGGTTTCGGGCGTAGGGAAATGCCGGTCGAAGCGGACGAGATGCGCCAGCAGGTCCTCTACCAACTGGGTGCGCTGACGGCGATCGCCAGGGGTGAGGGGGTTCCGGTTGCCCATATCGGCTTCCACGCCGCCATGGGCAATATGATCAACCGCGATGCAGCACTTGCCGACCTGATCATGCAAGCGATCAGCTCTGTCGATCCCGATCTCATCGTCTTCTCCATGCCCGACACGGAGATAGAGCGGGCGGCGAAACGCGCGGGATTGAGGACGCTGACGCTCTTCCTCGCGGATCGGGCCTATGACGCCGCCGGCCAGCTCGTATCGCGCAAGCTGCCGAATTCCGTCATCAAGGAAGAAGCCAAGGTCCGCGCCCGTGTGCGGCAATTCCTGGAGAGCGGAACGGTCACGACCATCGACAACCGGACGATCGAGGTGCGGGCGCGCTCGATCCTGGTCCATAGCGACACGCCGGGCTCGCTCGAACTGGCAAGGATCGTCCGCAGCGAGATCGAGGCGACGGGAGCGACGATCGCGCCTGCCCGCGACGTTCTTGCCTGAACAGCCCGGCCGCAACCCAACATTTCAACGATCACCGAAAGCAGCAAAACAATGCCGACCCTAGCCGATCGCCTCAAGACTGTTTCCATATCCGCCTCCGCCGCCATGACACAGCGCGCCCGCGATCTTGCGTCGCAGGGCATCAATGTCGTTTCCCTGTCGTCGGGCGAGCCGGATTTCCCAACGCCATCCCACGCGATTGAGGCGGCCCATGCCGCGGCCCTGGCCGGCGATACCAAATACCCGCCGCTCGACGGCACGCTTGCCCTGAGAACGGCCATTGCGCGCAAGTTCAAGCGGGAGAACGGTCTCGACTATGATCCGAGCCAGATCGTCGTGGCCGGTGGCGGCAAGCAGGTGATCTTCAACGCCATTATGGCGACCTGCAACCCGGGTGACGAGGTGGTGATCCCCGCGCCGGGCTGGATCAGCTATGCCGACATCGTCCGCTTCGCGGGTGGCGTGCCTGTCCCCGTTGCATGCAAGCAGGAGAACGGTTTCAAGCTGCGTGCCGAGGATCTGGAGGCGGTGATCACGCCGCAGACGAAATGGCTGTTCCTGAATTTTCCGAACAATCCGACGGGTGCTGCCTGCTCGCGGGCCGAAATGGCTGAGATCGCCGCGGTCATGCTGCGCCATCCGGACGTGTGGATCATGACCGACGACATCTATGAGCATCTGATCTACGACGATTTCGAATTCTGCACGATCGCCGAAGTCGAGCCACGCCTTTACGACAGGGTGCTGACCGTCAACGGCGCGTCCAAGGCTTATGCCATGACGGGATGGCGGCTGGGCTTCTGCGGCGGACCGAAGGATCTGATCTCCGCCATCAGCAACGTCAACGGCCAGAACAGTGGCGGAACCTCTACGATCACCCAGGCTGCCGCAGTGGCGGTGCTGGACGGCCCGCAGGACCTTCTGAAGGAGAGAGCGGCGATCTATAAGCAGCGCCGAGACTTCGTGCTCGACAGGCTCGCCGGTATCGACGGGCTGACATGCCACAAGCCGGAAGGGGCGTTCTATATTTTCCCCAGCGTTGCCGGTCTTATCGGCAAGACCAGCAAATCCGGCCGCAAAATAGAAAACGATGCGGACTTCGTCATGGGACTTGTCGAAGAGCAACATGTGGCGACCGTGCAGGGCGGGGCCTACGGCATGAGCCCGTTCTTCCGCATCTCCTACGCCACCAGCATGGAGAAGCTCGCCGAGGGCTGCGCGCGTATCGCGCAGTTCTGCCATGACCTGAAATAGTATGATGAGGCAGACAGGGCGGCGACGGGCATTTACTGCTTCAGCCGCTCGGTCAGCTCCCGGAGAATGTCCTGCACGGCGGCGGCGGGATCGGAGAGCGATGCGTGTTCGGACACGCAGAGCGACAGCGTCTCCTCGATCTTCGGCGAGATACTCCGGGAAACAATCGGGCCGGTGCCCTCGGACACGATGCGGTCGGCGACTGCCTTGGGCATGATGGTCGCGCCGAGACCGGTGCCGACGGCACGCGCCAGCGTCCGGATGACCTCGACCTCGCCGATCACCGTCAGATTGGTACGGCTTCGCGAGAAGGCGGTCTCCACCGCCCGGCGCACGAAATTGTAGGGCGGCGGCAACAGAAACGGCAGGGATTCGAGCGCTGAAATGGCAATCGGGGCGTCGCTGGCCTCGATGCCGAATTTCTCGTGCGCGACAAGGTAGAAATCCTCCCGGAGAAGGGGGGAGAACCGCAGGCCTTTCATCGGGCCGGCGCCGTGGATCAGCGCGATTTCAAGCCGGTTGTTCATCAGCATCTGGCTGTATGTCTGCCCGACGCTCTCGGTGAGGTGAAGCATGATGCCCGGATGGCGACGCCTTGTTTCCGCCAAAAGCTCGAAGGAGAGCGTTGCGGCACCGCTGAACGGCGTGAGGCCGACGGAGACCCGGCCCGCGAGGTGCTTGCCCGCCGCGACCACATCGGCGTGAGCCTGTTCCATCTGACGCAGGATGATCTGGGCGTGCCGATAAAGCTCGGCGCCGGCATCCGTCATGACGACGCCTTGCTGGCTTCGTATGAGGAGCTTCGTTCCGAAGTGTTCCTCGAGTGCGGCGAGCTGCTGGCTGAGTGCTGGCTGCGCGATGTGGAGTATATCGGCAGCTCTTGTGATGCTGCCGGTATCAACGATCACAACGAACGATTTGAAACGCCTGATATCCATTCGAGATTGATGCTCACCATTGCAGCCGACCGGCATGTTACAGCCTGACTGTTAGTTTACAACAGCTCCCCTCCCAAGCACTTTTTACGCGGAAAACGCTGTGGCGGAAGCGCCGCTCACCGGCCATCGGCTATGAAAACATGTGGATTCATCCAATGGAATCAATGTCTCGATGCAGCTCAATACCCCTCATAAGATAGGCTTATCCCTCCAAAGATAATCGGAATTATCGCGCGACGGAAAGGTCGGCTAAGGTTCCGCAAACAAAAGGGAACAGTGATGCCATTCTCCGATTATAAGACCGCACTGGTCACGGGTGCCTCCTCCGGAATTGGGGCGGCTATCGTCGAGCGCCTTTGTGCCGAGGGGCTTGAGGTGCATGCGGTTGCGCGCAATGGCGATCTTTTGCAGAAGCTGGCGGAGCGCACCGGCTGCGTCGCCCATGTGATCGACGTCACTGACCGGGCGGCGCTTGCGGATCTGACAAAACGCGTTCCGTTCGACATACTCGTCAACAATGCCGGCGTCGATCGTCCCAAGAAATTCCTGGAAGCTGAAGACGGCGACATTGATCTCCTTGTCGACGTAAACCTGCGCGCGGTCCTTCATCTCTGCCGCATGGTGGTGCCGGGGATGGTGGCGCGCGATTGCGGTCACGTCATCAATATCTCGTCGATCGCCGGCGTCTATAATTTTGGCGGTAACTCCTCCTATCACGCGACGAAGGCGGGCATCAGCATGCTGTCGAACCAGCTGCGTCTGGATGCTTTCGGCAAGCGGGTGCGCGTGACGGAAATCTGCCCCGGCCGCGTCGCCACCGATATCTTCGCGCATGTGCATGGTGACAGCCCCGAGATACGCGAACGCTTCATCGATGGTTTCGAACTCCCCCAGGCGAAAGATATCGCCGATGCCATCGCCTTTGCGATCGCAGCACCGGTCGCCGTGAACATCGGCCATATGGAAATCACGCCGACCCTTCAGGTGATGGGCGGCTTGCAGACGGCAAAGCCCCAGTCTCCGAAGCCCCTGTCTTCCAAGCAAGGGGAATGAGGCGGTGGGCAAGCTCGATCTCTCCGCGATCCTGAGCAATCCAGAATATGTCTCGATGCTGCTGCACGGGGTCGAGATGACCTTTGTCGTGGCGATCGGTTCCTGGCTTCTGGCGATGACCCTTGCCATGCTCCTTCTCGGCCTGCGATACGCGCCCGGCCCGGTCGGCAATGCCGTCGTCACCGCCTACGTCTCCTATCACCGGAACGTCCCGACGCTGGTGCAGCTGATGCTCTGGTATTTCGGCATTTTCGCCTTGATGCCGCAGCCGGTCACCGATTGGCTGAACGATCACAATGCCGAGGCGACCTTCGCGATCATTGGGCTAGGCCTGTGTCAGGCCGCCTATTTCAGCGAGGATCTTCGCTCCGGCCTGCGCTCGGTGAACCCCGGTCAAATGGAAGCGGCGCGTGCGCTCGGGCATGGATATATTTCCGCCATGCGCTTCGTGATGATCCCGCAGGGGATCAGAAATGCGCTGCCCGCGCTGATCAATCATAGCGTTTCTCTGTTCCAGAACAGCAGTCTGGCGGTCGCGATCGGCGTTGCGGAACTGACCTATGCCGTCAAGGAAGTGGAGAATCTCAGCTTCCTGACTTTTGAGACCTATCTGCTGGCGACGGTTCTCTACCTTGCCTTCTCGCTGATGATCATGACTGCCGGGGGATACGTCACCCGGAGAACCGATCCGGTCAGGAGTGGACGGGCATGATTGGCGACATCATCCAGATCATCCACGACTACTGGCTGCTGCTGCTCGTCGGACAATATCCGAACGGCCCGATCGGCGGGCTTGCCGCGACGCTGATCCTCTCGGTCCTGGCAATCGCCTTCGCCTTTCCGGTCAGCATCCTCCTGGCGCTCGCCCGGCTTTCGAAGTCGCCGCTTCTGAACTGGCCCGTCACGACGCTGGTTTATTTCACGCGCGGCGTGCCGCTGCTGATGCTCATCCTCTGGGGCTATTTCCTCGTTCCCCTCATGACGGGCGCCGACGTTCCGAGCTTCGTCACCATGCTCGTGACGCTGGTCGTCTATCAGGGCGTCTTCCTTAGCGAGGTCGTGCGCGGCGGTATTCTTGCCCTCGGGCACGGCCAGCTGGAGGCGGCACGCGCGCTTGGACACAGCTATTTCGGCGCCATGCGCTACGTCGTCCTGCCGCAGGCGCTGTACAACGTCATCCCGAGCATCCTTTCGGTTCTGGTGTCGACGATAAAGGACACGACGCTCGGATACGTGATCAACGTGCCGGACCTCACCTTCGCGGCCAACCAGATCAACAACCAGCTCCTGACCCAGCCATTCCAGGTCTTCTTCATCCTGGCGGCCGTCTACTACGTGATCTGCTGGTCGTTGACCCAGGTGGCATCGGTTCTGGAGCGTCGGATCACCCGCAAGCGCGCCGGTACGGCTGCACAGAAGCCCGAGAACGTCCTGCAACTCAAAGCTCTTACGGATCAGTCGCTATGACCCTCGCCCAGTCCTCCCAGAATCCGCCCATGATCCGGCTGTCCGCGGTGCGCAAGTCCTATGGCCATTTCGAAGTCCTCAAGGGGATTGATGCTGAAGTGGCGCGGGGCGAGGTGGTTGTCGTCTGCGGCCCGTCCGGTTCGGGAAAATCCACCTTGATCCGGACGGTGAACCGTCTCGAGGAAATCGCCAGCGGATCGATCACCTGCGACGGCAATGACATGCACGGCTCGGTGCCCGCCAGCGAGATGAACCGCCGACGCAGCCGCATCGGTTTCGTGTTCCAGAATTTCAACCTGTTTCCGCATCTGTCGGTTCTCGACAACATCGCGATGTCGCCGATCCGGGTGAAGGGTGTTGCGCGTGATGTCGCCCGCAACAAGGCAAAGCAGCTTCTCGACAGGGTGGGGCTGGCCGACAAGGCAGGCGCTTTTCCCGCCCAGCTTTCCGGCGGGCAGCAGCAGCGGGTCGCGATTGCGCGTGCTTTGGCCATGGAGCCGCCGGTGATGCTCTTCGACGAGCCTACAAGCGCGCTGGATCCGGAAATGGTCGGCGAGGTGCTCGCGGTCATGAAGAGCCTGGCAGCCGACGGCATGACGATGATGTGCGTCACCCATGAGATGGGATTTGCCCGCGATGTGGCCGATCGCGTCTGGTTCATGGATGACGGGCTGATCCTCGAGGCGGCGCCACCGAAAGAATTCTTTTCCAACCCGCAACATGCGCGTGCTCAGCGGTTTCTCGCTGATTTGCGGCATTGAATTTCGTCCAACCCACAGGAGACCTTGCAATGAACATGACGTCATGGACCCTAAGCATCGCGCTCGCAGCAACAGCGCTAGCCGGGTCGGCGAATGCGGATCAGCTGGCCGATATCATGGCAGCGAAGGTGATCCGTTGCGGAACCTTTGCCGATGTTCCTCCTTTTGCATCTCCGGATCCGAAAACGCGCGAGATGGTCGGCTTCGACGTCGATCTCTGCGGCGCGATCGCCCAAGCACTCGGCGTCAAGCCGGAGATCAAGCCGGTTTCCGTCGAAGCGCGCGTTCCCGAAGTCAAGCTCGGTCATGTCGATATCGCGGTTGCCAATCTCGCCTACACCGTCAGTCGCTCCGAGCAGATCCAGTTCAGTGACCCTTATTACCTGGCTAAGGAAATGCTGATCGTCAAGGTCGGCGATGCCGGCCAGAAGAAGGCCGATTTTGCCGGCGTTCGCCTGGCATCGACCAAGGGCTCGACCTCGGAACTCTCCATCCGCCTCAACAAGTCGCAGCCGCTGACCTTCCAGGATACCGGGTCGGCCTATCTTGCCGTCCAGCAGGGCAAGGCACGCGGCATGGTCGCCAACACGATGACGACGACGAAGATCGTCAACGAGTCGAAGACCAAGGGCGCCGAGATGAGGATGATCGACGAGCCGATGCTTTATCAGCCGATCGGCATCGGCATGAAAAAGGACGAGCCGGCGCTGACCGCGAAGATCAACGAAGTCCTGGTCTCGCTCGACAAGTCCGGTGAGATCAACAAGATCTGGGACAAGTGGCTCGGCCCGAATACCGAGTACAAGATGACCCGCACGGACAAGGTCGTCCCGATCACCGAACTGAAGTTCGATCCGATCCCGTAATTTTGCGAACGGGGCGCGAATGCCCCGGCGCTCTTGGCGATGCAGCCGGCTTCTCGCCGCGCCGTATCGCGACCGCACGACGTTTTCAGCCTGCCCGATGAAGCAGGCGTGCAATTGCTAATTTGTCTGGAGGACCATGAAGTGGTGATACTGAAGCAGAAGATCGATCGTCCCAGCCAGGAAGAGATCGCGGCCATCGCGAAATTTTCGCCAGCGACCCTTCACGAAGCGCAAGGGCGTCGCGGCGCTCTGTCTTCCCGGATCAAGCCGATCGACTACCGGATGAAGCTCTGCGGACCCGCCTTTACCGTCAAATGCGCGCCGCGTGACAACATCATGCTTCAAGTGGCGATCAACTACGCCCAGCCCGGCGACATCATCGTCGTCTCTGCCGGCGAATATGAAGAGGCCGGCTCATTTGGCGACGTGCTCGCCAATGCCTGCCTCGCCAAGGGCATCGGCGGACTGGTGACGGACACGGGCGTGCGTGACACGCTGCAACTGCGCGATCTGGGTTTCCCAGTGTTTTCGCTGAGTGTCTGCATCAAGGGCACCGTCAAGGAAACGCTCGGCGCCACCAACGAGCCGATCCTGATCGGCGACGAGATCGTCCATCCGGGCGACATCATCGTCGGTGATGCCGATGGTCTGGTCGTTGTGCGCAAGTCGGAGGCCGTCGAGGTTGCGAAACTGGCGCAGGCCCGGGAAGACGCCGAAGCGGGCTACATTGCAGCCTATAAGGCCGGAAAATCGGTCGTCGAGGTCAGCAATCTCGAAGCCGTCCTGAAGGCCAAGGGGCTGGTGATCGAAGGCTGAAAAGCCAAGGCCTGCCGTTCGCCAGGCGCGCGGCAGGCCTCATTCTTTTTTGATGTGGGATGGAGGCGTGCGAGCGCGCCAGACCTTACACGACCTAAGCGTTGGTTCCCGGCAGCCCGAAAGCCTGTTGGAAATATCGCCTGAAGGCCAGCATCTGTGGCGAGAATTCGCTGTTGGCTCGCCATGCCAGCCCGACATCCATCGGTGGAACGGGGTCCTGGATATTGACCGTTTCGATACGCCGGCCTTCCAGCGACCAGGGCCTGTGGACCATATCGGAGAGGATGGCGACGCCGAGGCTGTTGGCAACCATCGATCGAACAGCCTCGATGGAGCTCGTCCGCAGCAGGACCTTGGGCTGATAGGGGGTGCCGCTCCAGTATTTCAGCGACGAGTGCGCCGCCTCATCGACGGTCAGCATGATGTAAGGTTCCTCGGCGATCTCGCGAAGGCCGACGCCGTCGCGTCTCAACAGATTATGTTGCGCCGGCACCCAAAGGCGGCGAACGGAACTTAGAAGCGTCTCCGTGGTCAGCATCGGGTTCAGGATATTCGAGGTCAGCAGCACGGAAATATCGTAGCGGTTGGACAGCAGCCCTTCCTCGATGGTCTCGCGATTGACCTCGTAGAGCTGGATACGCAGCCGCGGATACAGGCGTCGCATCCGCTCGATATGGAGAGGCAGGAAGTATCCGATCACCGTATAGGTCGCGGCGACGACCAGCTCGCCTTCGATATCGCTGCTGACGAGATTGAGATGCGTGGCCTCGTCGACCTTCGCCAATATTTCATAGGCATGGGAGAGAAACTGCCGACCGGCGGCCGTTAATTCCATTCCCTGCGGCGTTCTGTTGAACAGCATGACGCCCACGGTCAGCTCGAGATCCTTGATCGCCGCCGTCACAGCAGATTGCGAGATCGAAAGGTTCATCGCGGCATGGGAGATCTGACCGTATTCGGCGGTCGCGACGAAGTATCGAAGCTGGCGCAGGCTGAGGCTCAACGTCTTTTCCTCTATCGGTTAATCTGAAAAATTCTCGAACTAAATCAGATATCGCCGCCGCAACTGCTGGCGGACAACGATGTAATTCAATGCAGTCTGACTAACAAGCTGAATTAACTTGAATAATTCTGCCGGCTTTTTGTGCGGCAATATCAATTTATCAGATAATGCCATATTGAAAATTGTATTTTTCAAATTCCGTTTTTCCTCCTAGCGTTTTGTTGCGGTCGCAGCTCCGAACATGCATGAGGAAATACGCTTGAAAGAAGTCGTCGACATCAATTGTGATATGGGAGAGGCCTTCGGCCGGTGGCGTATCGGCGATACGCGCGACGAACATCTCATCCCGCTCATCAGTTCCGCCAATATCGCTACCGGCTTTCATGCCGGCGATCCGAACCTCATGGATGAGACGGTGCGATTGGCCGCCGAACATGGGATCGGCGTCGGCGCGCATCCGGGCTACAACGATCTGCAGGGCTTCGGCCGGCGGAAAATCAACGGGACCAGCAAGGAAATCGTCAACGACCTGATCTATCAGGTGGGCGCGCTGCGGGAATTTGCCCGCCGTCATGGCGTGCCGGTTCAGCATGTGAAACCGCATGGCGCTCTCTATATGGAGATGGCGGCCAACGCCGAGTTATCTCGGATTTTCATCCAGTATATGCACACGGTAGCTCCGAGTACGCCCATCTTCTGCATGGCAGCCTCGGCAACGCATATAGCCGCCAAGGAAGTCGGACAGCCGACGGTGCGCGAGTTTTATGCGGACCGCGACTATGGCGACAATGGCTGGATTGTTTTCACCCGCGACGCGGGACGCCCTGATCCCAAGGCCATTGCGAGGAAGGTTCTGCGTGCCTGCACCGAAGGCAAGGTCCGCACGGTGACCGGCGCCGACATCGATATCGAGTTCGAATCCATCTGTTTTCACTCGGACACGCTGGGAGCGCTGGAGATTGCCGGTGAGATAAGAGCGGCCCTCGTCGGTGCGGGGGTCCGGATAACACCCGTTTCCCAATTCCTGAACAATGAGATAGCGCGGAGGCCACATGAGTAAGCTTGAGATCAAATCGCCCCTTCCGGGAACATTCTACAGGGCTTCCTCTCCGGACACGCCAGTCTTCAAGGCAGATGGCGATGCCGTTTCGGCCGCCGACACGATTGGCCTTATCGAGGTCATGAAGACCTTCCAGCAAATTTCGGCCGGCCTCGACGGCAAGAACATCAAATTTCTCGTCGACAACGAAGAGCCCGTCATGGCCGGGCAGGTCATCGCCGAGGTCGAAGCATGACCATCCGGTCCGTGCTTGTCGCCAATCGCGGCGAAATCGCCGTGCGGATCATCAAGGCGGCAAAGGCACTCGGCATCCGCTCGGTCCAGGTTCATAGCGCCGCGGACGCGGATATGCTGGCGGTCAGGCTTGCGGACGAGGCCATCGATATCGGGTCGCCTGCGCCGAAAAAATCCTATCTGAACATCGAGGCGGTGATCGCCGCCGCAAAGGCATCCGGCGTCGACGCCGTGCATCCGGGCTACGGCTTCCTGTCCGAAAACGGTGATTTCGCCGATGCCGTCGAGGCGGCAGGCATGGTCTTCATCGGCCCCTCCGGCGATGCGATCCGCACGCTCGGCGACAAGGTGGCGGCGCGACAGGTGGCGGCAAAAGCCGGCGTTCCGACGGTGCCTGGAAGCGACGGGCGGGTCGCCGGCCTTGACGAGGCGAGGACGCTTGCGGCAACGATCGGCTTTCCGGTGATGATCAAGGCGGCGGCCGGTGGCGGTGGGCGTGGCATTCGCATCGTCGCCGACATTGCCGAGCTGGAACAACAATTTCCGCTTGCCTCGGCCGAGGCGCTCGCCGCCTTCGGTGATGGTGGCCTCTATATGGAAAAGGTCATCACCCGCGCCCGGCATGTCGAGGTGCAGATCTTCGGAGACGGGCAGAATTTCGTGCATTTCTTCGAACGCGAATGCTCGCTGCAGCGCCGACGCCAGAAAGTCTGGGAAGAGGCGCCTGCCTTCCTGCTGCCCGCCAATGTACGCGAGCGGCTTTGCGGAAGCGCCGTGGCGCTCGCCCGCGAGGTCGGCTATCGCGGCGCCGGCACGGTCGAATATCTCTACGACGACGAGACGGGCGATTTCTATTTCATAGAGGTCAACACCCGCATCCAGGTGGAACATCCGGTGACCGAGATGATTACCGGTTTCGATCTGGTGCAGGAAATGTTCAAGGTGGCGGGTGGCGTGGCCCTTTCGGTATCTCAGGACGATATCAGGCCGAGCGGCCATGCGATCGAGTGCCGTATCAACGCCGAGGACCCGTTCAAGGCGTTCCAGCCGTCGCCGGGAACGATCACGAAACTCTCCGTTCCCGAGGGCGAGGGCATAAGGTTCGATACGATGCTCTATGAGGGCTACACGATCCCGCCCTTCTACGATTCCCTGCTCGGCAAGCTGATCGTGCATGCCGAGACGCGTGAGGCCTGTCTTACAAAGTTGGACATCGCGCTTCAGGCGCTCGTCATCGAAGGCGTGCCGACCACGGTGCCGTTGCACCTGGCACTGGCGCGTGACGCGAGCGTTGCCAAGGGCGCATTCCATACCCGCTTTCTCGAACACTGGCTGGAGAACGATTTCGTTGCTCTGGCCGGCCGGACCCAGGAGGTTGTCTGATGCCTGCACGCTATACATTCGGAGGTGACGAACATCTCTTCGTCGAATGCAGCGATGAGATGTCGCTCGAGGCCTTCTTCAAGAGCCTGTCGATGGCAACCGGCGTTCGGGACAGTGCCATCAAGGGCGTCACTGAGATCTGCCCGGCCAATGCTTCTTTCCAGATCAAGTTCAACCCGGACCTGATCAAGCCCGACGATCTTCTCAAGGAGGTGCAGGCGATCGAGGGGGCGGCCGAGAAGGCCGAGCCGGTGATCAAGACGCGCATCGTCGAGATTCCAGTCTTCTACAATGACCCCTGGACGCACGAGACACTGATGCGCTTTCGCGAGCGCCATCAGGAGCCGTCCGGCACCGATCTCGACTACGCCGCCGGGATCAATGGCTACGGTGCGGTCGACGAGTTCATCGCGGCCCATGCCGGCTCGCCCTGGTTCGTCTCGATGGTCGGCTTCGTCGCCGGTCTGCCGTTCATGTACCAGATGGTCGAGCGCCAGCGGCAGATCGAGGTCCCGAAATACCTGCGCCCCCGCACCGATACGCCACGGCTGACGGTCGGCCATGGCGGCTGCTTCGGCTGCATCTATTCGGTGCGCGGCGCGGGCGGCTACCAGATGTTCGGCATCACGCCGATGCCGATCTTCGACCCGACGCAGACGACGAGTTATCTCCGCGACTTCATGGTGTTCTTCCGCCCGGGCGATATCGTCAAGTTTAAGCCGATCGATCGTGACGGCTACGATAAGGCGGTCGAGGAGGTGGACAAGGGCCTCTTCAGCCCGCCGATCCGCGAGGTCAGCTTCGATCTCAGGCAGTATCAGACCGATATCGACGGCTACAATGCCAAGCTGGAGGGCGTGCTCTATGGCCATTAAGGTTCTTCATCATGGCCTGGCGACCACCGTCCAGGATCTGGGCCGGCCGGGCTATTTCCACCTCGGCATTCCCGTCGGCGGAGCGATGGACCGCTATGCCATGCGCGCCGCAAACCGTCTCGTTGGCAATGACGAGGGGGCTGCCGGCCTGGAGGCTGTGTTCATGGGGCCGCAGCTGGAATTCTTGCATGACGCCGTGATCGCGGTGACCGGTGCCGACATGCCGGCCAAGATCGATGGCATTCTCCAGCCGGGATGGACCGCACTGAAGATCAAGGCCGGCCAGGTCCTGAGCTTCGATTTCCTGAAGTCCGGCGCGCGCATCTATATTGCGGTGTCGGGCGGCATCGATGTGCCCTTGGCGCTTGGCAGCCGTTCGACCTATCCGATCGGCGCGCTCGGCGGCTACAAGGGCAGGGCGCTGGCGGTGGGCGACGAGCTTTCGGTTGGGCAAGGCGCCGTGGCGCAGGAAGGCAGATCGGTCGAAGAAGGTCTGCGCCGCAAACCGGGCACACCCGCTGAGCTACGAGTCCTGCCCGGGCTCTACTGGGACCGGCTGACCGACGAGGCCAAGAAGAGCTTCTTTGCCGATCCATGGAAGGTCGCACCCGAAGCCGACCGCATGGGCTATCGCTTCCGTGGTGGCCGCAAGCTCGAATTCGTTGAGCGCAAGCAACCCTTCGGCGCCGGCTCGGATCCCTCCAACATCGTCGATAGTTGCTATCCCTACGGTTCGATCCAGGTGCCCGGCGGCACCGAACCGATCATTCTGCACCGCGATGCCGTCTCCGGTGGCGGTTACTTCATGCTCGGCACAGTGATCTCCGCCGACATGGATCTGATCGGACAGTTGCAGCCGCATACGCCGACCCGTTTCGTCGAGGTGACGATGGAAGAGGCGCTCGCGGCAAGGGCCGAGCGGCAGGCGCTGATCGAGCGCATGCGCGCTTGCCTGATGTAAGGAGAAAAGCGATGGCCGTCTTCTCCGCCCTGCGTCCACGACAGAGCACGCAGCCGTTCAGCGGCCGCCGGCTCCTACTCGAGAACGCGCGTCAGATAGGCGGCCGTCACGCTCGGGCCGGGAATGATCGCGACAATCTTCATCTGGGCGATCATGCGTTTCACCGAGGCGTCAAGGTGGCTTTCCATCATAGCGGCGGCGGCGCTCACGGCGCCGCGCAGCAGCAGTTCCGTCACCAGGCGAAGCTCGGTGATGACAGCGGGATCGCCCGGCAGGCCAAGCCGCCGCAACAGCCGCTCGGTCGCCGTTACCGGCAGAAGATTGTTACGGATCGATTCCTTCAATCGCTCATTCGGCGTTGCCAGGATGCAAATGTCGATGAAATCCGCATAAATGGCTTCCAGCGCCTTGAGATGATCGGCTGTGTCGTGCTTCTCCAGTTCGGACAGGCGCTGAAAAAGCTCGCTCAGCCTGCTGCGATCAACACATCCGGCCCCGGCGATCAGCGCCTGGGGTTCCAGCATTCCGCGCAGCACGAAATGATCCTTGATCATTTGCGCCGTCAGCGGACCGGCGATCCAATGGGACGATTGGTTCTTGCGCACGAGACCGCGCTCGCGCAGGCGCGTGAGCACATCGCGCACCACGGTGCGGCTGACGTTGAAATGATTGGCCAGCTCGATCTCGATGATACGGTATTGCCCGAAGACGACGCAGCCGGCCACGTCGGCCTCGACGGTGTTGTAGATCCGTTCCCAGGAGGAGCGGCTTTGCAGCGCCTCGTCGGCATGGCGCGGGATGGTCAGGCCCAGCGTCTTGATGTCGGTGCGGTTCGGCTCGATGCCCCGATTGGCGGGCCCGACCAGATAGCCGCGGCCGTTGAAGCGATGCACGAGCCCTTCGCTTTCAAGGGCCTGGAGGGCCCGTTGAACAGGCGCGCGCGAAATCTGAAGAATCTCAGCGATCGGACCCTCGAGAAGCACGACGCCAAGCGGCAGTGTGCTGTCCTCGATGTTGCTGCGCAGAACATCCTCCGCGATCTCATAGCGCTTCTGCGCGTTGGGTCGTGCGTCGTATTCTATCATCTCAGTCAATGTGCCCACACCATTCCGATGCCTCACTCTTACGCTATTTGTAGCGGTAAAATAGCTCAAAAATAAATGATTATTGAATACAAAGTTTGATTTTTCTTCGGTGCTTATGCGAGTGGATGGCGCGATCTTATTGCGGTGCCATGCCGGTATGTGCCCGATTTTACGGAATCTTTGCACGAAGGTCGCGGTCCATCGACTCTTCGGCGGGTGCTGTGCGTGCTGAATTCTGGCGAATTCACCGGCCGTAGCTCGTGTGGCGCGGTCCGCCGCAGCACCTTTGGTTCAGCGTTTGCAGTTTTAACCATTGCCGCATTTTATTTTGTCGAAAAAGTCTATTGAATACAAAAATCATTTATGTAATGCTTCGGGACATCAAGGCGCTCGTCAGAAGCGCTACAGGTGGAACTCGTTGAAACGCCAAGGAACATCTCTTTGAAGCGCATGTGATGCATGCGTGACGGCTGACGCCCAGCGCTCGTATCGATCCGATTCCGAGCCGCGGCGGAGCTTTGTCCGGAGGATGGTCCTTGCCTGAAACTGGTGGGAATTCGGTGTCGACCGTTCTTCAACTCAAACAAGTCGCCAAGTCCTATGGTGGCGTACCGGCGCTGGCCTCGGTGGATTTTTCCCTGCCAGGCGACGCCTATATCTCGCTGCTTGGCCCCAGCGGTTCGGGCAAGACGACGCTGCTGCGCGTCATCGCCGGTTTCGAGGAGCCCGATGCCGGTTCGATCCTGTTTCATGGCGAACGTCTCGACGGGGTTCAGCCGCATGCGCGCGGCATCGGTTTCGTCTTCCAGAATTTTGCTCTCTTTCCCCATCTCTCGGTCACCGACAACGTCGCCTTCGGCTTGCGTAACAGGAAGGTTGATCCGGTCACGGATCCCGCCATCGTCGCCGCAAGGGTTCGCGATATGCTGGCCCTCGTCGGGCTCAAGGGCTTGGAGGATCGCGCCGTCACGCAGATATCGGGTGGCCAGCGCCAGCGCGTCGCATTGGCGCGCACCCTGGTGACGGAGCCGAAGATGGTGCTTTTGGACGAGCCGCTGGGCGCGCTCGATGCCAATTTGCGCAGCCGCATGCGAACCGAGCTGAAGACGATCCGCGAACGCTGCGGCGTCACCTTTTTGCATGTGACGGGCAGCGAGTCCGAAGCGCTGGCGATGGGCGACATGGTTCTGGTGCTTGATCAGGGTCGCATTGCGCAGGCGGCGACCTCCGACGTGATCTACAATCGTCCGGCCTCGGCGGCCGTGGCGCGCTTTCTCAATTGCTATAATCTGTTTGCCGGCGATGTCGTCGACGATCACTTCGTCAGCCAGACCGGACGTTTCCCGCTGAACGCTTCGCTCAGGAAAGCGCCGCAGCCGGGCTATGCCATCCGCCATGATCGCGTCGCCATCCGCCCTTTCGATGCGGCAATTTCCACCGAAGAAATCCGCATCGACGGGGATTTCATCGCCAGCGAATATTCCGGCGCGGCCATCAATTCCTTCTTTGCGCTCGATGACGGGCGCGTCTTCGAGGTGGAGTCGCATCTCAGCCATTCGCGCCCGCCCGCCTTTGTCGAGAAGAGCCGCTACGCGCTGGTCTGGAAAAAGGAGGATGCCCTTGTCTTCGGCTGACGCGCGCTTCCTGCACCGACCCCACGGACCTGTCCAGGAGAATGAGAGATGACCATGGTCGCAACGAGCGAGGATGCCGTGCAGGAGACGACGATCACGCGCCGTCCATCGAGAAGGGCCCTGTGGCTGCTGGCGCCGGGCGTGCTCTGGATGCTGCTCTTCCTGGTGCTGCCGCTCCTGATGATGGTCTATGTCTCCTTCTGGACCCAGACGACCTTCAAGATCGAGCCGACGCTCACCCTGCAAAGCTGGATCACATTTCTGACGAGCCCGACCTACCTCGGCGCGCTTTGGACAACCGTCCGCATCTGGCTTCTCGTGCTGCTGTCGACGCTCGTCGTCGGCTATCCGGCGGCGCTCTTCGTCGGCCTTCTCGTCAAGAACAAGACATTGCAGACCGTTCTCCTCGTCCTCTGCGTGATCCCCTTCTGGACGTCGTTCCTGATCCGCGTTCTTGCCTGGCGCCCGATGCTCGGCACCGAAGGCGCGATCAACATGATCCTGATGAACCTCGGCATCATCCGTCAGCCCATCGAGGTGCTGCTGTTTTCCGAGCTGTCGGTGATCATCGGCATGACGCAGATTTATTGCGTCTTCATGGTCGGCCCAATCGCCTTCATGCTCGGTCGTATCGATGCTTCCGTCATCGAAGCCGCCCAGGATCTCGGCGCGGGCTTCTGGCGCATCTTCCGCACGATCATCCTGCCGCTTTCTCTGCCGGGTGTCGTCGTCGGCGCGATTTTCGTATCGGTCATGGTGCTCGGCGAATTCGCCACCTCGGCGGCGCTGTCCGGCCGCAAGGTCAACCTGTTGGGCAACATTATCGTTACCCAGGTCGGCTCGTTGAAATGGGCCTTTGCGGCGGTCGCCGGCGTCGTGCTGACGATCATCATGGGGGCGGTTGTCGCCGTGCTTCTCAAGATCGTCGATCTGAGAAAGGAGCTCTGATCATGAACGCAAGCGGCATCAAGCTCGGCCTCGGCGTCTACACTACTCTCTTCCTCGTCTTTCTCTACGGACCGCTGGTGGTTCTGGCGATCCTGTCGTTCCAGACAGGCCCCGAAGGCGGCCCGCAATTCCCGATCATCGAATGGTCGACCTATTGGTATCGGCATCTGTTCGGCCTGACGCCGCCCTCGCGCATCGCGCCGCTGCCGATCGATCAGTCCCTGATCCGCTCGCTGGCGCTTGCGGTGATGACCATGATCGTCTCCACCGTGCTCGGGGTGACCTCCGCCCAGGCCTTCCGGCGCAAATTCCGCGGCTCCGGTGTCGTCTTCTACCTGATCGTCCTCGGCATGATGGTGCCTGGCGTTCTGGTGGGGCTCGGCATGGCGCTGGTTGCCAATACATTCGGCATCGATCGGCATTGGTGGAGCACGGCATTCGTCCTCCACGTCGTCTATACCTTCCCCTTCGCCTTCCTGGTGATGTTGGCGATCTTCAACAGGTTCGATCCAAGCATGGAGGAAGCCTCCTGGTCGCTCGGCGTGACGCCGGCGCGGACATTCCGCAAGGTCACCTTTCCGCTGATTTTCCCCGGCGTGCTCTCGGCCATGCTGTTTGCCTTCACGCTCTCCTATGATGAATTCTCGCGCACCTTGTTTGCGTCCGGTCGTGAATTGACGCTGCCGCTGGCGATCTACGGCACCTTCTCGGTCGAGGTTCATCCCAACGTCTTCGCCTTCGGCGTCCTGACGACCCTGTTTTCCTTCGCGCTGCTTGGCACCTACGCCACCCTCATGGGGCTCTCGGTGCGCCGCGCCAGGCGCATCCGTGTTCAGGAGGACGCATAATGACGAGAAAACCTTCGGCGATTGTCACGGGTGCGGGTTCCGGCATCGGCCGGGCGATCGCGCATAGGCTTGCCGCTGACGGCTATGCGGTGCTGGTGAATGATCTGTCGCTCGATCGCGCGCAGGCTGTTGCGGACGAAATCGGCAAGGCGGGCGGCTTGGCCAGTGCCGCCGCTGGCGACGTTTCCCGGCCCGAGGATGTGGCCGCGATCCATGCCGCTGCCGTGGCGCGACATGGTGAGGTCGATCTCCTCGTCAACAATGCGGGCATCGTGCATCAGGCATCCTTCGAAAACCTCGCGCTTGAGGATTTCGACCGGATGTTCGCCGTGCATGTGCGCGGCACGTTCCTGATGACCAAGGCGGTTCTGCCGTCGATGCTTGAACGCGGCGAGGGCGGCATCATCAATGTCGCCTCCCAACTCGGTCAGATCGGTGGCATCGAGCTGGTTCACTATTCCGGCGCCAAGGCGGCGATCATTGGCATGACCAAGGCGCTCGCCCGTGAGGTTTCCAGCCGCGGGGTGCGCGTCAATGCCGTCGCCCCCGGGCCAATCAACACGCCGCTGGTGCTGGGCCTTTCGGACGAATGGCGCGAGCGCAAAAAACGTGAACTGCCGCTCGGCCGGTTCGGCGAACCGGAGGAGGTGGCCGCGACAGTTGCCTTTCTCGCATCTCCCGCCGCCAGCCTTTTTGTCGGCCAGACGCTCGGGCCGAACTCCGGCGATGTGATGCTCTGAAAGGAAGATGGATATGACAATGACTGAAAAACGCATCGTGATCGTCACCGGCGCCGGCATCGGGATCGGCCAGGCGACGGCGAAGGCCTTCGCTGCTCTTGGGGATCATGTCGTCGTGACGGATATTTTGACGGCGGAAGGCGAGGAAACTGTCCGCGACATCGTCGCCTCCGGCGGGTCGGCCGAGTTCCAATTCTATGATGTCCGCTCGACGGAGGCCACCAATGCGTTGGTCGTGGATCTGGAGGCGCGGTTCGGCAGGATCGATGTCATCGTCGCGAATGCGGGCATTGCCCATCGCACGCCGCTCGAAAACCTCAGCGACGACAAGTGGGATCTGACATTCGACATCGATCTGAAGGGCATCTTCAGGCTGGTACGCGCTGCCGCAACCGGCATGAAGCGCCGCAAGTCGGGGAGCATCGTTGCACTCTCTTCCATCATGGGCGTCGCCTATGGCTGGGATGAGCATGTGCATTATTCCGCCGCGAAATCGGGTGTCGTTGGGCTCGTCCGAGGGCTGGCGGTGGAACTCGCCAGGGACGGCGTGCGGGTCAATGGCGTCGCGCCTGGCTACATCCGCACCGCGCAACTGCTCTCCGAAGAAAATTCGCTGGGTGCCGAAGGTGCCGAGAAGGTTCCGGAATTGGTCCCCTTGGGTCGGATCGGCGCTCCCGATGATATCGCCGACGTCATCGCATTCCTGGCGTCGAATAGCGCGAGATACATGACCGGCCAGGTTCTGGTCGTGGATGGCGGCCTCCTCGTGGGCCGTTACTGAATCGCGGAGATCCCGGCGGCAACCTGCCGCCGAGCAGCTGGCGATACGACAATGAAAGAAGCCCACAGCGGCTTCAGGGAACAGCAAACAACACTGGAGAACAGAAATGTCCAAAATGGAAATGAATAGACGCTCTCTGTTGAAGCATTCCGCCGGCGTGATGGCTCTTGCCGCCATTGGTGGCGGGACGTCCTTGCTCTCGTCGCGTGCCGCCTTTGCGCAGGCCGCCAATCTTGCCGGCGAGCAGCTGCGCACAATCGGCCTGTCGGTCACCGTACAGGAGCGCATCCTCGCCGACTTCCGCAAGGCAAGCGGTGTTGGCCAGACCTCCGGCACGGCGGCGACCTTCCCGGATGCGCAGACGAAGATCCTGTCCGGCTCCAAGGATTACGATTGCTGGGAGATCATCGCCGAGCGCCTGCCGTCGATCGTCATGACCAACAATGTCGAGCCGGTCCCGGCGGCCTCGCTGAAGAACTGGGCCAATATCCGCGACACCTTCACCAAGCCTTCCGACAAGTGGGGGGCCAAGCAGCAGATCGTCGGCCAGATCTGGGCCGACGACGCCCAGACGACCCTGAACATGGTTCCGGCTGTCTATAATTACGACTCCATCGGCTACAATCCCGATGTCCTCAGCGCCGAGGAAGCCAATAGCTGGGCGGCACTCTTCGATCCCAAATGGAAGGGCAAGTCGGGTCTGAACACCGACCCGCTGATCGCCTTCGGTCAGGCCATTATGGCGATGAACACGCTCGGTCTCCTGAACGTGAAGAACCCCGGCAATCCGAGCACGGCGGAAATCGACGAAGCCGCGAAGTTCCTCGTTTCCAAGAAGAAGGACGGCCAGTTCCGTGCGCTTTGGGGTGATTTCGGCGAACTGGTCAATCTGATGGCCTCCGGCGAGATGGTTGTCTGCGACGCCTGGCAGCCGGCCGTCATGGCCGTCAAGGCGCAGGGCAAGCCCTGCAAATACGCCGTGCCGAAGGAAGGCTATCGCGGCTGGGCGATCGGCCCGTCGATGATCGCTGGTACGACCAACAAGGAGGCCGTCATCGCCTACGCCGATTACTGGCTCTCGGGGGAGCCGGGTATCACCGTCTCCGAGCAGGGCTATTACTCGCCGTCCACCAACATCAAGAACGTCATGGCACCCGACAAATATGCCTTCTGGTACGAGGGCAAGCCCTGGGTCGGTGCGGCGGAGCGCGGCATCAAGGAAGGCGATCTGCGCGACGGCGGCTCGCTGGAAGAACGCGCCAAGAACGTCGCCTATTGGCACCAGTGGCCCGACGAATACGACCATCTCGTCCAGAAGTGGGACGAGTTCCTGAACGCCTGACGCAATGCCGGAGCGGTCTACCGCTCCGGACCTGAAACGCGAGGAGACCGGCTGGCGGTCTTCTCGCCCGCGCCTGGAGAATGGTTATGATTTACGACCTGGAACTCATCAATGTCGGCAAGGTCTACGACAACGGCACGCCGGCCGTCGCCGATTTCAATCTGACGGTCACCAAGGGCGAATTCATCGCCTTCCTGGGTCCGTCTGGCTGCGGCAAGACGACGACGCTGCGCATGATCGCCGGCTTCGAGACGATTTCCTCCGGCGACATGATGATCAAAGGTGAGCGGATGAACGATGTCCGACCGCAGAACCGGCCGACGTCGATGATCTTTCAGAATTACGCACTCTTTCCGCACATGACCGTTCGCCGCAATGTCGGCTACGGCCTTGAGGTCAAGGGTATCGCAAAACCTGAGCGCGATGCCCGCGTCGACCGGATTCTGGCGACGCTCGGGCTGGAGGATATTGCGGAGCGCAAGCCGGACAAGCTTTCGGGTGGCCAGCGCCAACGCATCGCGCTTGCCCGCGGTCTCGTCGTAGAGCCCGACGTTCTGCTGCTGGACGAGCCGCTCGGAGCCCTTGACGCCAATCTGCGCAAGGCGATCCAGAACGAGCTGAAGCTTCTGCAAAAGAGGCTTGGCGTGACCTTCGTCTTTGTCACTCATGCCCAATCCGAGGCGCTAGCGCTCTCCGACAGGATCGTGGTGATGAACCAGGGCCGGGTCGAGCAGATCAGCCCGCCGCATCAGCTCTATACCCGGCCGAACACGCCATTTGTCGCGCAATTCATCGGCCGCAACACGATCTTTCATGGCGAGGTCGCCGGCATCGAAGGGGAGAACACTGTCGTGACTACCCCGCTCGGCCTGTTGTCGGGTCGCCCCAACGGCGCGGTTGCCGGTAAGGGGAAGGTCGAAATCGTCATCCCGTCCGAGGCGATCGAGGTGCATGCCAGCGAAGGCGCGGACCGCCAGCGCATCGCCAGTGCTTTCGGCGGCAATGTCGTCGGTGCCCGGATCGAGCGTTTCGACGTCGTCGGCCATATCTCGCACCTGACCGCCAGTCTTCCCGACGGACGCTCGCTCGCGCTTGAGGCGCATGTCGACAAATACCGGCCCGGCACCTTTGCGGTCGGCGCCGGCGTGTTGCTCGCCTGGAACCCGGCGGAAGCAACCGTCATTCCCGCTTACTAAAACCATAGAAACCCAAGGAGGTACTTCCCATGGCGAAAGAAATTCTCTGCAGTTTTGGCGTCGACGTTGATGCCGTGGCCGGTTGGCTTGGCTCGTATGGCGGCGAGGATTCGCCGGACGATATTTCCCGCGGCCTTTTTGCCGGCGAAGTCGGCAGCCCGCGGCTGGTCAAGCTGTTCGAGCGCTTCGGCATCAAGACGACCTGGTTCATTCCTGGCCATTCGATCGAGACCTTTCCCGAGCAGATGCAGGCCGTGGCCGACGCCGGCCATGAAATCGGCATCCATGGCTACAGCCACGAAAATCCGATCGCGATGACGCGGGAGCAGGAGACCGAGATCCTCGACAAGTGCATCGAGCTTGTCACCAAGCTCTCCGGCAAGCGCCCGACCGGCTATGTCGCGCCCTGGTGGGAATTCTCCAACGTCACCAACGAGCTGCTGCTCGAGCGCGGCATCAAGTACGACCACTCGCTGATGCATAAGGATTTCACGCCGTATTATGTGCGTGTCGGCGATAGCTGGACGAAGATCGACTATTCGAAGAAGCCATCGGACTGGATGGTGCCGCTGAAGCGTGGACAGGAAACCGACCTGATCGAAATTCCCGCCTCCTGGTATCTCGACGACCTTCCGCCGATGATGTTCATCAAGAAGGCCCCGAACAGCCACGGCTTCGTCAATCCGCACGATATCGAGCAGATGTGGCGCGATCAGTTCGACTGGGTTTATCGCGAGATGGACTATGCCGTCTTCCCGATTACCATCCATCCCGACGTTGCCGGGCGCCCGCAGGTGTTGATGATGCTCGAGCGGCTCTATGCCCATATGATCAAGCATCCCGGTGTGAAATTCGTTACCATGAACGAAATCGCCGACGATTTCGCCGCGCGCTTCCCGCGCAAGAAGTAGTCACGCCAGGCTCGTCAGGAGGTAGACACCATCATGTGCTCGCTCTGCGGTGTTCTCGGCGGCAATGAACACTGGACCGACGCTGCGGCGCGGCCGGGTGTGTTTACGCGCAATGACAGCCGTCTCGACCGGCGGCGGGAGCGGGCCAACCGTGTCGCCGCCGCCAATCGCATGCTTTCGGCCTTCGGCCTTGTTCTGTCGGATTGGCAGGGCGCCTCGCTCGTCCTTTCCACCAAGACCGGCAAGAGCGAAATCGTCGAGGATCTGGGGCATCTCTGGCCGGCGGCCGAGCGGCTTGTCGGCCGCCCCTGCGATCCGCTCGATCCCGGCCTCATCGCCCGTATGGAGGCCAGCCGTGACGCATGACGAGCTTGGCTTCGTAACCGTCAACCTCTTCACCGGCTTTCTCGGTTCCGGAAAGACGACCTTGCTCAGACGGCTGCTTGCGGAGGAAGCCTTTGCCGATGCCGCCGTGCTGATCAATGAATTCGGAGAGATCGGCCTCGATCATCACCTGATCGAGCGGATCGATGATGAGATCGTGCTGCTGCGCTCTGGATGCGTATGCTGCACCGTCCGTGGCGAGCTCGCCGAGGCGCTCAAGGATCTCTATTCCAAGCGCGAACGGGGAGTGGTCCCGCCGTTCCGGCGCGTCATCATCGAGAGCACCGGGCTGGCGGATCCCTTTCCGGTCCTCTCGACCATCAAGGCCGATCCGATCCTCCGACATCATTTTCGGCCCGGAAGCGTCGTGACGGCGGTGGATGCCGTCAACGGGCAGCATCAGCTCGATACCTATATCGAATCCAACCGGCAGGCGGCGATTGCCGACCGGCTTGTCATCACCAAGACCGATCTCGCCACGGACAGCGAGAGATCTGCGCTTGAAAGCCGCCTGCGGTGCATCAATCCCGATGCGCTCCTCGTCTGTGCTGGGGATGACGATCTGGATTTGTCCTCGCTGTTACAGGACGCTACCACGATGCGCGGCGATCATGTCCAGTCGCCGAGCGGTTTTTATTGCGAGGAGCCGGTCTGGCTTACCAATGCCGACGGCGCTCCGCACCGTGCCGCGATCTCTTCCGTCACGATGATGGTGGACCGCCCGATCGACTGGACGGCATTCGGCATATGGCTGACCATGCTGCTTAATCGCCATGGCGAGCGGGTCCTACGGGTCAAGGGTATTCTCAATCTTGTGGGCGAGGAACGGCCGGTTGCCATTCATGGCGTGCAGCACCTTGTCCACACGCCGGTTCACATGGAAGCTTGGCCGTCTGATGATCGAAGCTCCCGTCTGGTTTTCATTCTGGACGGGCTCGACGGAGAGGTGTTGAAACGGTCCTTCGAGGCTTTTACGCTGGCGGGTATGGTAGGCGATGCGGTAACCAGGCCACGTCTGGCCATCCCGGCGGAATAGGATAAGTCATTCCTTCATGAACAAGCATCAGTCTCCGGCAAAGGCCACTTCCACACCCGCGCTGCATCTGGCCGGCCGGCCGAAATTGCGCATTCTGGGGACAGCCATTTCGCTGCTCGAGGAACTGCGCATTCGGGCTCAGGACGATCTCGGCATCGAGGTAACATTCGACAACAATGATTTCCTCACCACCCAGTACAAGGCGGCGAAGGAGCCCGAGACCTACGACATCTATGATCAGTGCTTCCACAATCTCGATATCGTCTGGCATTGGCGCGCGATCCAGCCGGTCGATACGAAGCGCATCGTCCTGTGGGACGAGATCAACGATCTGACCAAGACCGGCCATATCGGCCCCAACCCGCGGCTGGGGCTCGGCGATGTGCCGGCGCGCAAGCTGTATGTGCAGCCGAACCTGGCGCTCGGCGACACGCCCTCCCGTTTCATCTCCATGCTGCCGACCACCCATAATTTCGACAGTTTCGCCTACCGAACCGATCAGGCGCAAAATGACGTCGCCATGCATTCCTGGGGCGCGCTGTTCGATGAGCGATGGGCGGGCCGGGTCGCTCTGGTGGATGAACCGGCCATCGGCATCTTCGATGCCGCATTGGCCGCGCAGGCCGCCGGCCTGATGTCCTTCGACGATATCGGCAACATGTCGATTACGGAAATCGACCAGTTGATCGACCTATTGGAAGAGCGGAAGAAGGCGGGCTTCTTCCGTGGCTTCTGGCAGACGGCGGAGGATGCGGCCCGCTTGATGATGGCTGGTGATACCGCAGTTCAAAGCATGTGGTCGCCGGGCATCGGCATATTGAATTCCAAGGGCGTTCCGGTCGAACAGGCGGTGCCGGCGGAGGGTTATCGCGCATGGCACGGTGGTCTATGCCTTTCGAAGAGCCTGAGTGGGCGCCTGCTCGATGTCGCCTATGATTATCTGAACTGGTGGCTCTCGGGCTGGCCGGGGGCGGTCGTTGCCCGCCAGGGCTATTATATCTCCACCCCGCAGCGCTCCCGCCAGTACATGACGTCGTCGGAATGGGATTACTGGTATGAGGGTCTTGCCGCCGCCGAAGATCTGCCCGGCCCTGATGGTCTGACGCGGATAAAGGCGGGCTCGGTCAGGAGCGGCGGATCCTATTGGCAGCGTGCCAATTGCATTGCGGTCTGGAATACCACTATGGATGAGCACAATTATCTCGTCCGCCGATGGATGCAGCTCGTCGGTCGATAAGGAGAAGAGGGTCATGGCATATTCACATCTGGGCAAATCGATCGCACAGCTGTCCGTTCTGCTGCAATCGGGAGCGCTCGATCCCGTCGCGCTGGCCGAGGAGAGCCTGGACGCGATCCGGTCCCATAAGGATCAGGCCATCTTTATCAGCCTGCTTGAGGAGCGGGCGCGCGAAGAGGCTGCTTCCGCCTCGAAGCGGCTGCGGGACGGACGGTCGCGCGGGCTTCTCGACGGTATTCCCATCGCCTGGAAGGATCTCTTCGCCATCCGCGGGCTGCCGACGACGGCAGGATCCACCGTTCTCGCGCGTGAAGCCCCTGCAAGCGAGGACGCCGATATCGTCCAGGCGCTGGCGGAGGCTGGCATGGTGAGTGTCGGCCGGGTCAATATGAGCGAGTTCGCCTTTTCCGGCCTTGGCCTCAACCCGCATTATGGCACGCCGCTCAACCCGCTATCCAAGGATGTCGAGCGCGTGCCGGGCGGCTCCTCGTCGGGTTCGGCCGTTGCCGTAGCTGCCGGCCTCGTGCCGGTATCGATTGGAACGGACACGGGTGGGTCGGTGCGTATTCCATCCGCCTTCAATGGTCTGGTCGGCTACAAGGCAAGCCGTGGTCGCTACAGCATGGCTGGCGTTTTTCCCCTGGCGACTAGTCTCGATTCGCTCGGTCCTCTCTGCCGCAGCGTTCAGGACGCTATCTGGGTCGATGCGGCGATGCGGCGGCTTACTGCGCCTCAGATCGTTCGCGCCAGCCTGAAGGATATTTCGCTGGTCGTGCCCGAAACGATTGTCATGGACGATATCGAAGATGGCGTTCGCCAGGCCTTTGACGCCGCTATCGGGAGATTGCAGCAAGCCGGCGTACGGGTGCGCCGGGCGGCATTCCCGACCTTCAGCGGCGTCTTCGACTTGATGGCGAAGCATGGTCCGATGGTGACGGCCGAGGCTTACGCACTCCACTATGATCGGCTTTCCGGGCCTGACGCCACGGCCATGGATCGCCGCGTGGTGGCCCGCACATCGCTGGGACAGAAGATTGGCCTGATCGATTATATCGCGCTGCTGAAGGGGCGAGAACGGCTGATCGAGGAATTTGCGACGGCCACCGCGCCGAATGAGTTCATCGCCTATCCAACGGTCGCCCATGTGGCGCCGCCGCTTGCGCCTCTGCGCGATGATGATCTTTTCGTAAAGACGAACGCAAAGACCCTGCGCAACACGTTGATCGGCAATTTCCTTGATGGTTGCGGCGTATCTCTGCCTTGTGGTACTGGCGATGGCGGCATGCCGGTTGGCTTCCTATTGTCGGCTAAGAGGGATAGGGATGAAACACTGTTGGCGGCTGCTCTTGCCGTCGAGCAGGTCGTTCGTTCCAACCCCTGATCGGTTAAGCGACGAAGCAGCTATCGCTTGCGTAAGGGAACAGCAGTTGCTTAAATCTTGGTGCGCAAATCTATTAAAATTATCGTCTTTTTGATTTCCGCAACTTGCAAACTTGCTTTACCACCGCAATCATAAGGAATGATCATCAGTCAAACTCGTTTTCAACCGCCGAGTGCCGGCAATGAACATGTCAGGCGCCGCGGCCTGTTGGCGCTGCTGCAGCGTTCGGGGCTAAGGCGGCTAACCACGATTGTCGCCCCGGCTGGATATGGCAAGACCTCGCTTGCCGCGCAGTGGTACGAGATGTTCAAGAGCCAGGGTGCTCAGGCGGTCTGGATTCCCCTTGATCCCGAGGATGGTGACCAGAGCCGCTTCCTTCTGGCCTTGCTGGAATCGCTTCAGAAACTGCTTCCCGACGAAAGGAAGGGGTCCGATGCCAACAGCATGCCGGTTGCTTCGCTTCTCTCGGCGCTGGTCACGCGGCTGCGCCGGATAAGGGAGCCGATCGTTCTCTTCCTCGACGACTATCACTTCGCCCAGAACGATGCCACCGAATCACTGATGGCAAAATTGCTGGCGGCGAGCGACCTAGGGCATGTGAAGTTCGTGCTGATTTCGCGCAGCCCGCCCCGATTTCCGACATCTGCCCTGCGGCTCAACAGCGAATTGAAGCAGATCGGCGTCGCCGATCTCAGCTTTTCCGACATGGAGGCCCAGGAGTTTTTTGGTAGCCGGGCAAAGAAGCTGACAAGCGAGCAGATCAGCGAGCTTAACCAGCGCACGGAAGGCTGGGCGGTGGCGCTGCAGATGGTCCGGGTTCTGGTCAACGACAATATGGACAGCAGTGCCATCCTTTCGTCGTTCGATGGCAGCAATGCCGAGATGGGTCGTTATCTCTCGGAGCAGGTCTTTTCCAGTCTGCCGGAGGACATCCAGCATTTCTTGACCGAAAGTGCGGCACTTCCCGCCGTCAGTCGCCCACTTATCGGCGCTGTATCGGCCCAGGACAACGCGGTGGCATTGTTCAACCGGCTCGGCGACCACGCACTGCCCATCGCCGTTCTCGATGGGCAGGGAACTTGGATCCGGTATCATCCGGTGTTCAACAGCTACCTCAAGGAAGAGGCGGAGCGTCTCGGCATTGATACGAGACAGATATTGCGAAAGGCGGCGCACTGGTTCGAGTCTGGCGGTGATTGCGATGCGGCTGTGCGTCACGCGCTCCTGGCGGCGGACGCGACGCTTGCCGCCCAGATCATTGAAAGAGCGGGCGGCTGGCGGCGAGTCTATGCGAAGACACGCGGCGGCACGGCGCTGTTCCAGACGCTGATCGCCAAGGCGGCCGATATCAATCTGGCGGACTTCCCCCTGACGACATTGGGGTTGTCGGTGATCAACGCCAAGGCCGGCCAGCTTGATGCCGCCAACCACTATCTTGCGCTCGCCGAGCGCGCCGCAGCCACGATGGGCGAAAAGCTGGCGCAGGATCTCCGCGTCGTTCGCGTGCTGCTGTCGCTCTATACGGATAGATGGGCGACGACGGCGGATCTCTCGGCGCTCGAGGCGGATCTGTCTCAGGACAGCGGCATGGAGCCGATCCATCGGGCGCTGGCACTCAACATGCTGTCCTACAATTTCCTGATCCGCACGGATTTGGAGCGCGCTTTGCACTATGGCCAGCTTTCCATCCGTTCCTTCCGTGATGCGGGTGCCGATTTCGGCGCCATGCACCTTTATACTCATATCGGACAGGCCGCCTTCTTCAGCGGCGATAGCGCCAGCGCTGCCGATGCCTATCGAAGCCTCATCACCGAAGCGCAGGCCAATATCGGCAAGGGCTGCGATCTTGATGCTATCAGCCACGTCTTGCAGAGCGAGTTGCTTTCGATGAACGGCGACCGGCAGGCTGCCGCCGCCGTGCTTGCCTGGGCGCTGCCGCATCTGGAGCGGCATGACACATGGTTTGATCTTCTTGCGGCCGGCATCATGGCGCAACAGCGCATCTTGCGGCTGAACGGGGAGATCATGGCGGCTCACGCGGCGATCGACAGTGCGCGCTCAGCCGCCAAGCGGCGTGGTTTCGATCGCTTGATCCGGTTGATCGACGGTGAACGGGCGGCGCTTCTTCTTGCCTCGGGCGACATTAACGAGGCGGTGCGCTATGCCGAGGTCAGCGGTTTCGGTGCTGAGAGTATCAGTTCTGATACTGCCAACGATTTTGCCGTCAATCTGCGTGGCAATGTGCCCGCCTTGTTATGGACGCGGATCTATCTCGCACAGGGCGAGATTGCCCGCGCGCGCAGTACCTTCGATCGCCTGATCAAGTGCCAGTCGCGGGAATTGCATGTGCCGCGGCGCATCGAGTTGGGTTTCCTCGATATACGCCTGTTGCTCGCCGAAGGCGACGAGGCGACAGCCGCAGCCAGGCTTTCCGAGATGATGTTGTCATTGCCTGTGGCGGACTACCGCGCCATTCTGCTGATCGAAGGCCCGGAGTTCGGCCGCCGCTTGTGTCAGCTGGCCGCCAGCCGAGGCGTGCCAGATGTCGTGATGCAGCGGCTGGAGCGCCTGCAGGATGTCGTGGCGGGGGCAAGCGCCCAGGACAGCGATCTGCTCTCCGTGCCGACCGCCGCGACCGGCGGGCTGACCGACCGCGAGCGCAGCGTCCTCCGGTTGCTAAGTGCCGGTCTCAGCAACAAGGAAATCGGTCGCAAGCTCGACCTCAGCAACAACACGGTCAAGTTCCACCTGCGCAATATCTACGCCAAGCTCAACGTCACGACCCGAACGGCGGCGGTGACCATGGCGCGCGATACCGGCATCCTTCTCTGACCCAACCCTACCCGAATGGGTAGGGTTGGCAAACCCAACCCACCCTTCTGACAGGCTACCTGCCTCCGGGGATCCCGCCTAGTCTACCCGCAACGTCAATCATGAGGGTGACTGAGACGATGACCATTGAGGAAATTTCCGTCGATCCCGTGACTCAGGAAATCATCGAGGGCAAGCTGACGGCCGTCGTTGACGAAATGGGGATCGTCATGGCGCGCACCAGCATGAGCCCGGTGATCTATGAGGTTCTCGATTTTGCCTGTGGGCTTCTCACCTCCGAGGGCGAACTCGTCGCGCAGATGAACGGCATCACGCTGTTTACCGGAACCTTCGGTGTCCAGGTGAAGGCGCTGATCGAGAAATCCGCCGGCAATCTCGCCGATGGTGACGTCCTTCTCTCCAATGATCCCTATGCCGGCGGCACCCATGCCTGCGATTTCGCCATCGTCAAGCCGCTGTTCGTCGATGGCGAGATTCTCGGCTACGCCATCAATGTCGCTCATTATCTCGATGTCGGCGGCTCTGTACCGGGCAGCCTGGCTCCGAATGCCACCTCCGTTTTCCAGGAGGGAATACGTCTGCCGGGCGTCAAGATCGCGCGCTCCGACGTGTTTTCGAACGATATCCTCAGTATTATTTGCGAGAATGTGCGCCTGCCGGAAATCGCTCTCGGCGACCTCAATGCGCAGGTGGCGACGGTTCGGGTCGCTGCGCGGCGTCTCACCGAACTTGCGGCGAAATACGGCTCCGATGTCGTCAGGGCCGCCTTTGCCAACCTGTTGACGGCCAGCGAAAAGCGCAGTCGGGCAGCGATTGCCGCTCTTCCCGACGGCCGCTACGAAGCGAGCGATATCATCGATGGCGATGGCATCACTGACGCGCCGATCCCCGTGCAGGTGGCGGTCACCATCGACGGTGACAGCATCATCGCTGATTTTACCGGTTGTCCGCCGGCCGTGCCTGGCCCCATCAACTGCGCGCGCGGCGCCTTGCAGTCTGCAGTCAGAACCATCGTCAAGGCGTTGGTCGGGCCGCAGGAGCCGTCCAACGAGGGATGGTTCCGGCCGCTGACCGTGATTGCGCCGCCCGGAACGATCTTCACCGCGGAAAAGCCTTCGCCGACCGGCTGGTACTATGAGGGGTCGGTGCATGCGTCCGAGCTTGTGTGGAAGGCGCTTGCGCCCCTGGTGCCGTCGCGCTTCTCCGCCGGTTCCTATTCCAGCCTCTGCGTCGTCTACATCTCCGGCAAGGATCGCAACGGCCAGCCCTTTATCCACATCGAGCCGCAGCATGGCGGCTGGGGCGCGAGCGAAGAGGCCGACGGCGCCGGCGCGCTGATAGCGCTGACGGATGGAGATACCTATAATTATTCCGTCGAAGCCATCGAGGCGCGGTTTCCCTTGCGGGTCAAGAGTTACGGATACAATATCAATGCTGGCACTGGTGCCGGTCGCAGGCGGGGGGGATTTGGTATCGTGCGCGAGTATGAAATCCTCAGCAAGGATGCGTCCGCTTATGGCAGCTTCGGTCGTACCCGCACCCGCCCTTGGGGTATGGATGGCGGCGGCAGCGGAACGGTGAATGCGCTGCAGATCGCATCCGCCAGCGATGGCAGGGTGCGGACTTACGGCAGGATTGCCCATATCGATCTTAATGCCGGCGATATCCTGCGCGTCATCACCGGCGGCGGCGGAGGGTGGGGCGACGCGCGCCAGCGCGAACCGCATCTGATTGAGCGCGATTTGCGCAACGGCTTCATTACCGAAGCACAGGCCGTGAAGCTTTACGGTTACCAAACGAAAGTGGCAGTATGATCAGGCTGGCAACGGATGTCGGTGGCACGTTCACCGACCTCGTCGGATATGATGAGCGCAGCGGTGAATTGTTTACGGCCAAAAGCCTGACGACCGTGCCCGATCAGTCTATTGGCGTGCTCGACGCGATCGCCTCGGCGGAAACCAAGGACGGGCTTCGCACGAGGGATGTTACGTTTTTTGCCCATGGCGGCACGACGGTCATCAATGCCATTACCGAGCGCAAGGGTGTGCGAACCGCGCTGGTGACGACCGCGGGCTTTCGCGACGTTCTGGAAATCGGCCGTGGCAACCGTCCCGATCTCTACAATCTGCGATTCCGCAGCCCTGCCCCCTTTGTTCCCCGGAGCTTACGCTTCGAGGTGCGGGAACGGCTCGACGCTTCGGGAAAGATCATCACGCCGCTGCACGTCGAAGACCTCAAGCCGATCATCGCCCAGTGCAAGGCGGAAAGGATCGAAGCGGTCGCGATTCTCTTCCTCCACAGCTACACAAATCCCGAGCACGAGATTCTTTGCGCCGATATTCTGGCCGCGGCCCTGCCGGATGCGACCGTCTGCGCCAGCTATGAAGTCTCGCGTCAATGGCGCGAATATGAACGTTCGAACACCGTCGTGCTCAATGCCTATGTCCAGCCGATCATCCGCCGCTACTTTGCGCGGCTGGAAGATGCGTTGATGCGGCGCGACCTGACATGCCCCTATTATGCGATGCAGTCGAACGGCGGCATCGCCACCTTCGAACAGGCGGTCAGCAGTCCGTTGAGCCTGGTCGAGTCCGGGCCGGCGGGCGGCGTTGCGGGTGCGGCGCGGATCGGCAATGCTCTCGGCGAGAGCGAAGTCCTATCTCTGGATGTCGGCGGAACGACCGCCAAATGCTCGCTGATCCACGGCGGGCGCCCGACGCTGAACGTCGAATATAAGCTCGAGCATACCCGCATCGAGCCGGGTCATCCCATTCAGGTGCCGGTGGTCGATATTGTCGAGATTGGCTCCGGCGGCGGTTCGATTGCCTGGCTCGACGAACGCGGCGTCCTGCGTGTCGGCCCGGAAAGCGCCGGTTCCATGCCAGGCCCCGCCTGCTACGGTCGCGGCGGCACGAGACCGACGCTGTCGGATGCCATTCTCACGATCGGGATCTTCGATCCCACCAATTTCGCCGGCGGTTCCATGCACCTCGACAAGCAGAAGGCCGCCGAAGCGATCGCCACCATCGCCGCGCCGCTCGGCTTGAGCATCGAGGATGCCGCGATCGCAATTATCGATATCGCTCATGCAAGCATGATCAATGCGCTGAAACTGGTGACGGTCCAGCGCGGGCATGATCCGCGCGAAGTGGCCTTCGTCATCAGCGGCGGTGCCGGCCCGGCGCTTGCGACCAGGCTCGGACGGGATCTGAGCGTCAAGTCGACGGTCGTCCCGCTCCATCCCGGTCTTTTTTCCGCCTGGGGCATGCTTGCCGCCGAACCGCGCGCCGATTTTCGCCATACCTGGTTCTCGGCCTTGACCGCGGAGGCGATCAAGGCGTTGCTGGCGCGCTTCGACAAGCTCGAACAGGAAGCGATCGCCTATTTCGCCAAGGGCCACGACGCCGATATCCGCTTCACCTATCAGGTCGAGGCGCGGTATCGCGGGCAGGAACATGGGGTTTTTGCCCAGTTCCACCGTGGCGATGATCGCGAGGTCTTTGCCGAGCGCTTTCATGCCGTCCACGAGCGCGCCTATTCATTCCGCCTGCCGCACGCGGCCATCGAGATCACCACGCTGCATCTCGAAGCGGTTCTGAACGGCCCGGTAATCGCACTGCCGGCCTTGTCCAAAAACGGACGGAGTCTCGAAGCTGCGTTGACAGGGCAGCGTAATGTATATTTTGGTGCTGTTCTTGGCTGGGTCTCTTGCCCGGTCTATGAGCGCAGCCTGCTGGCGCCCGGTCAGTCGATCGAGGGTCCGATGATTGTCGAGGAGGCAACGGCGACGACGCTCGTACAGGAGAAACAGCAACTGAGCGTCGCCGATAACGGCGTCCTGATCATTCGCGAAAGCGTCTCCGAGGCAGGCTAGTGGCTATATCCATTCAGATCGAAAAGGTCAGCAGGGAATACGGGCCGGTCAAGGCTCTCGACGATGTAACGCTTGATATCGCCGCCGGTGAATTCTTCACGCTGCTCGGGTCGTCGGGTTGCGGAAAGAGTTCGCTGTTGAAGCTCATCGGCGGTTTCGACAGGCAGACCTCCGGTCGTATTTCCTTCGATGGCAAGGATATGAGCGACGTGCCGGCCAATAAGCGTCCGGTCAATACCGTTTTCCAGAGCCTTGCGCTTTTCCCGCACATGACGGTCGCGCAGAATGTCGGCTACGGCTTACGGCTGCGTGGGGTGTCGGGAAGTGCGCTGGCGACCAGGATCAACGATGCTCTCGATCTGGTCGAACTCTCCGGTTTCGGCCCGCGCGATGTCAATCTTCTTTCCGGCGGTCAACGCCAGCGTGTCGCTCTTGCACGGGCCTTGGTCATGGAGCCCGGTATCCTGCTGCTCGACGAGCCGCTGACCGGCCTCGACGAGCGCTTGCGCCAGCAGATGCGCGACGAATTCGGACGATTGCACAAGCGCACCGGCGCGACCTTCGTCCTCGTCACTCACAATCAGGATGAAGCGCTCAGCCTCTCGGATCGCATGGCCGTGATGCACAAGGGGCGCATCGAACAGGTGGGTGCGCCTGCCAGCTTCTTCGAGGCCCCGGCCAATGCTTTCGTCGCCCGTTTCGTCGGCATCGATACGCTGGTGCGTCCGGAGGAGATCACGACGTCCGAAGGACAGACCTACGCGGTCATTGCCGGACAAAGGGTGCCGGTGCGTGTCGCCGGTCCGACGGACCCGCTTCAGTCTGTCGTCGCCATCCGCGCGGACAGGCTGTTTCTCGCGGCTGCGGATGCGCCAGGGACGCTGATGCTGACCGTGGTCGAAACGACGTTCCGCGGCTTGTATCACGAACTCAAGCTCGCTTTCTGGGATGGCCAGACGTTGACGATGGCGATTGAGGAAGAGACGGGATTGGGCGGGCTTGAGGCCGGAAGATCCGTTCGGGTCGGCTTGAAGCAGGATGCCGCTGTTCTGATTTCCAATGCAGGACTATTGCCTACGAGCTGAATGGCTGCTTTGTGGTGTGTTGAGAGTAAGTAGTGATTCAACCTAGCCACGAAGGGGAGTGACAATGGCAAAGCATGGTGGAATATTTTCATCGGCACGGCACAGCAATGTGCAGAGACGCGAGTTTCTGAAGCTTATGGGAGCGGGAAGTGTCGCCCTTTCTGCCGGTAGTCTTGGGTTGGCCTCGAGCGCTGCTGCGCAGGATGCCGCGACGGTCGCTTTCTGGGCAACCGCGACGCTGGATATCGGCGACAAATGGAAGGCCTTCGCCACCCAGAACGGCGTAGCGCCCGAGTTCACCGACAACGGCAACGACATCGGCCCCGTCATTGCGCGTCTTGCCGCCGGCAATGCCAATGATCTCTTCGACGTCGGCGGCTTCCAGGGCGGTGCCGAAAAGGAACTGGCGCGCCAGGGTGTTATCATCCCCTGGGATCTGACGAAGATCCCGAATTACGAGAGCGTCTGGCAGTGGGCCAAGGATATTCCTTACCTCAAGCATGACGGCAAGCAGTACAGCATCCCGACGGTCGTCAATGCCGACTCGATCATTTATCGTCCCGACAAGCTCGGTAAGGTCGATAGCTACGGCGTAATCTTCGATCCCAAGCTCAAGGGTCGCGTGGCCATGGAGGATGCCTGGATCAACAGCGCCATCTTCACCGCGATGTATCTGAAGGAAAGCGAAAACAAGCCGATCGTCGAGCCGGGCAATCTGACCGAATCCGAACTCGGCCTGGTCATGGAATTCCTGATCAAGCACAAGAAGGACGGCCAGTTCCGCACCTTCTGGAATGGCTGGGAGCAGGGCGTCCAGCTGGTGGCCGATCAGGAAGTCGACGCCATGACCGGCTGGGAGCCGATCGTTTACGAAGGGCGCAAGCGTGGCCTTCAGGTCGAATATGCCGCGCCTGTCGAAGGCTATGAGGCCTGGGGCAACAATACGGTGCTCCTCAAGGGCGCCGGCGATCGCGGCGTTAGCGATACCGCGCATAAATTCGTCAACGGCCTGCTCGGCGGCTTTTATGGTTGCGAACTCGGCCAGGCCCGTGGCTATCTGGTGCCGACCGACAACAACCTGGCCTATGCCAAGGCCCATCCGGACGAATACAAGGCGGACGAGGTCGAGAAGCTGGCCGAGCACGTCAAGGCCAAGTTTGCCGGCAAGGTTTATTGGCAGAACACCCGGCCGGATAATTTCCAGCTTTACGAAGAGTGGTGGCAGAAGCTACGGAATGCCTGAGTTTTAGAAAATTGGGCAGCGGCGACGTCTCTTGGTCGCCGCTGCCGTCCATTCCTGAAGGGCCTCCATGTCCAAAGCACGCTTGCCGATTTCGTCGATGCTGATGGCGCCGCCGCTATTGGCGATTCTGGCGTTCGGACTGGTGCCTCTAATCGTCGTCGTCGTCTGGAGTTTCTGGAGCTGGGATCCGGTGACATACTGGATCAAGCCGGACCTGAGCCTTGCAGGCTATGCCGGCATCCTTGAGGCCGGGCGTTGGACGGTCGTCGTCTCGACCTTGATCAAGGCGTTCGGCACGGCGTTGCTATGCCTGCTCATCGCCTATCCGACCAGCTATGCGATCCACTTTCTGGCCGGGCGCCGGCTGAACGTCATCCTCCTCGCGCTGATCACCATTCCTTTTTTCACATCCTATCTGATCCGGTCCTTTTCCTGGCGGCTCGTGCTCGGGCGCACCGGAATTATCAACGAGTGGCTGCAGGGTATCGGGATCATCGATGCGCCGCTCGACTGGCTGCTGTTTAGCAATTTCGCCGTCATCGTCGGGCTGGTTGCATCCTATCTGCCGTTCGCGATCTTCCCGCTGCTCTTATCCATGCGCCGGGTGGATCCGACTTATCTGGCGGCCGCGCAGGATCTCGGCGCCGGCTTCTGGAAGAGCCTGACGACGATCCTTTTGCCCCTGACAAAATCGGGCATTTTCGCCGGTTTCCTGTTCGTCTTCGTCATGGTGGTGGGCTCATCCACGGAAGTGCAGATGCTGGGCGGGGCGGGTGCATCGATCGTGTCGGTGATGATCAACGATGTCATGCGCGTTGCCAATTATCCGATGGCTTTCGCCATTTCGACCATCGTGCTCGTCGTGATCTTCGGCCTCGTGCTGGTCGGCAACCGCATCTTCGGCCTTGCATCGCTGTTCGAGGACCAGTCGCCATGATGCTGCGCGAAGGTCTTGCCAACCGGGTTCTGCTTTGGGTCGTCACGATCGCCGGCCTGCTCGTGATCTATGCGCCGCCGCTCTATCTGCTGGCGATCTCGTTCAATCCCGCCCTGCAGCCAGGCCTGCCGAATATCTCCGAACTCAGCCTCAAATGGTACGCATCGCTGCCACAGGAGGCGGCGCTGATCGGCGCCTTGGAGCAATCGCTGATCATCGCCACGGTGACGGCGGTTCTCGCAACCCTCATGTCGCTGCTGGCGGCGCTCGCCTATTTCGAATTGCGCGCGCGCCGGACAGCATGGTTTTTGACGGTGATCCTGCCGATGTTCGTGCCGGGTGTGATCCAGGGGCTGGCTCTGTCGGCGGTGTTTGCGCGCGCGGGCGTCAAGGCATCGATGCTGACGGTCATCGCGGGCCATTTGCTATGGGCCATGCCGTTCGCCTTTATCGTCATTCTGACGAGCTTTGCGGCCGTGCGGCGATCCTATCTCGTTGCGGCGGCCGATCTGGGTGCGGACTGGTGGCATCGGTTTTTCGATATCATCCTTCCGCTAATCCGCCCCGGCTTGATCAGCGCCTTCATCTTTTCCTTCCTGCTGTCGCTCAATGAATTCACGCGCGCCTTTTATCTGGCGGGACGGCAGAACACATTGCCGGTGGTGCTGTTCGGCAAGATGAACTCCGGCGCGTCGCCGGTGATCTACGCCATGTCCGGCGCCATATTTCTAATCTCGGTCCTGTGCGTCGCACTGATCGCGCTCCGCTTCCTCTGGCAGGCCCGGATAGAGGATTCTGCGCAGCGCAGCGGCTGAGTTCGCCAACATATTGGCGGGTGCTGAGGCTCCCATGCCGGTTCGCCAAAAACGGCAAGCCGCGACCATTTCTCCATCGATAGCTCTCTCGCCCTGACCTTCGAAGTCTCGGCATGATCCCGCTCGACTTGTCTCTCACACGGGCCGAACTCCCGTGGAGCGGAGGCTTTTTCGTGCGATCGGCGCCCGACATATCGCATCTTCATTTGGCAACTTGACATTTGTCGATATCGAGTCGAATATTGTCAAATATGCCAATCGAGGAGGCGGTGAGGATCGTTGGATCCCCTGTGCCGGGTTGGGTTTGAGGAGGCGAAGTGGTGGAATTCCTGCTTGAAGTAGAAGGGCTCCAGAAGTCCTTTGGTGGCGTCGCGGCATTGCGCGATGGTCGTTTTCAGCTGCGGGCGGGCTCGGTGCATGCGCTTTGCGGCGGTAATGGCGCCGGCAAATCGACCTTCCTCAAAATCCTGATGGGTATTCACACGCGGGATGCAGGCCTGATCCGCCGTCGTGGCAAGGAGGTCGATTATGCAAGCCCCGCGGAGGCGCTGGCGGCCGGCATCGCCATTATCGAGCAGGAGCTTAGCCCTATCCCGCATATGACGGTGGCCGAAAACATCTATCTCGGCCGCGAGCCGTCGGCCCGTTTCGGCGGCATCGATTTCAAGACCATGAACCGTAGCGCCCAGGCCCTGCTCGATCGGCTGGAGTTCAATATCCGCGCCACGCAATTCATGATGAACCTCTCCGTCGCGCAGGTGCAGCTGGTGGAAATCGCCAAGGCGCTCAGCCACGATGCGGAAGTGATCTTCATGGATGAGCCGACGTCGGCCATTGGCGAGAAGGAGGCTCAGCAGCTATTCGCGACGATCGAGCGCCTGAAGGCCGAAGGCAAGGGCATCGTCTATGTCTCGCACAGGCTGTCGGAGATCTTTCAGATCGCCGATTCCTACACGGCGTTCCGCGATGGATCCTATGTCGGCAGCGGTACCATCGCCGATATCGACAGGGCCGGTCTGATCCGCATGATCGTCGGCCGCGAACTCGGCGAGGAATATATCAAGACCAACACGCCGACCGCGACTGCGGGCTTCGAGGTCTCCGGCCTGACGGCACCCGGCAAGATCGACGATATCTCCTTTGTGGCGCGCAAGGGGGAAATCTTCGGCATCTACGGTCTGATGGGCTCCGGGCGAACCGAGATCTTCGATTGCATCTTCGGCCTCGATGCACCGACGAGCGGCAATATGAAGCTTGCCGGACAGTCCATATCGGTCAGAAAGCCGGCCGAGGCGATGCTGCATGGTATCGCTTTCGTGACCGAAGACCGCAAGCTGACGGGGCTCAATCTCAGCGACAGCGTGCGCAACAATATCTGCCTTGCCAGCTTGCCGGAAATGAGCCCGCAATTTTCGATGGACCGTCGCGCCGAGGCTGCTGCCAGCGCGGCGATGATCGAGCGCTTCGGCATCAAGGCGGCGCGCGACAGCATGGCGGTTTCGGGCCTGTCTGGCGGCAACCAGCAGAAAGTCGTGCTTGGCAAATGGTTCCTGCGCAAACCGAAGGTGCTTTTGCTGGACGAGCCCACCCGCGGCGTCGATGTCGGCGCCAAGCGCGAGATCTACCGCATTATCTGCGACTTCGCCGCCGAAGGCGGCACGGTCATCATGATCTCGTCCGAGATCGATGAGGTTCTCGGCATGTCCGACCGCATCCTGGTGATGCGTCAGGGGCGCTCCGCCGGGATCCTTGAACGGAAAGAGGCCGACGCCCAAGCGCTCGTCCACCTGTCGACATGACCACGACAGGCAACGACGAGCGACAGGATCGCGTCCGGCAACAAGAGGTGTTTCATATGTCCGCCACAGACAATAATCGGTCCAGTGCATGGTTCAGTTCGGACCGGCGCCGGCTCATCGTGCAGGAATACGGGATCTTCCTGGCATTCCTGCTGCTTGCCGTCATTCTGTCCGTTTCGAACGAATATTTCCTGACGCCGGGCAACATATCGAACGTGCTGCTGCAGACCGCGATAAATGGCGTCCTGGCGATCGGCATGACCTTCGTCATCCTGACGCGGGGTATCGATCTCTCGGTCGGCTCCGTCGTCGCGCTTACCGGTATCATCAGTGCGAGCTTTGCGACAACCTCCGCGACGGCAGGCATTGTGGGCGCACCCTATCCGCCCTATGTGGCGCTCGCGGTCGGGCTGCTGGTCGGCGTCGCATGCGGTGCGGTGGTGGGATTGATCGTCTCGCGCTTTGCCGTTCCGGCCTTTGTCGCAACGCTCGGCATGCTCTCGGCGGCCCGTGG
This sequence comes from Rhizobium sp. AP16, assembly GCF_000281735.1. NCBI lineage: Bacteria > Pseudomonadati > Pseudomonadota > Alphaproteobacteria > Hyphomicrobiales > Rhizobiaceae > Rhizobium > Rhizobium sp. AP16. Next base: position 494,307 of record NZ_AJVM01000001.1, read on the forward strand.
TCTGACGCTCATCTATGGCGGCGGCAAACCGGTTCCGGCACTGACCCCCGATTTTCGCTGGATCGGCACTGGGACGGTTTTTTCCATTCCGATGCCGGTGATCCTGCTTGCCATCGTCTTCGCGGTCTCCTGGTGGGTGCTCAATCGCACGCGATTTGGCCGGTATATCTATGCCGTCGGCGGCAATCCGCATGCGGCCAACACGTCGGGCATCAACGTCACCCGGCTGCGCTTCCTCGTCTATGTGATTTCTGGCGGTCTTGCCGGCCTCGCGGGCATGATCCTTTCCGCGCGTACCGGCTCCGCGCTGCCCCAGGCCGGCATCGCCTATGAGCTCGATGCAATCGCTGCCGTCGTCATCGGGGGCACCAGCCTCTCCGGCGGTGTCGGGCGCATCACCGGCACGCTCATCGGGGCGCTGATCATCGGCGTCATGAACAACGGCCTCGATCTCATGGGGATCCAGTCCTACTACCAGCAGGTCCTCAAGGGCGCGCTCATCGTGGGGGCGGTGATGCTCGATCAGAAGCGAAATCTGGGCGCTTGAGCCTGAAGACATTCGGGTGCCGTGCACCTGGAAACCAAACGGCGCGCCACAATGGTCGCCGGAATTCCAACGGAGGAGATTTACAATGAAGAAATTACTGATTGCGCTTGCCGCCGCGACCGCGTTGCTGGCTTCACCGTCCCTGGCGCAAGACAAGAAACTGAAGATCGGCGCTGCCCCTTACGGCCTCAACGCCGAATTTATGCAGATCTGGTCCGCCGCGCTCCAGCAGCACCCAGCCGTCAAGAGCGGCGAAGTCGAGCTGACGATCTTCGACGGCCGTTACGACGCTCTCGTTCAGCAGGAGCAGTTCAACACGATGATCACGCAGAAATTCGACGCCATCATCTTCGTGCCGATCGATATCGAAGCGGGCGCGACGGCGGTTCAGGCGGCGCATGATGCCGGTATCCCGGTCGTGGGCTCCAATACAAGGGTGAATTCCGACCTGTTGTCCGCCTATGTCGGTTCCGACGATACGATTTCCGGCTACATGGAAGCCAAGACCGTGCTCGACAAGATCGGCTGCAAGGGCAATGTCGTGATCCTCGAAGGCCCGATCGGCCAGTCGGCGCAGATTTCCCGCCTTGAAGGCAACAAGAAGGCGCTTGCCGAGTGCCCCAACGTCAAGGTCATCGAGGACCAGACCGCGAACTGGTCGCGTGCCGAGGCGCAGACGCTGATGGAAAACTGGCTGACCTCGCATCCGGGCCAGATCAACGGCGTGATCGGCCAGAACGATGAAATGGCGCTCGGCGCGATCGAAGCGATCAAGGCGGCAAAGCTCAATGTCGGAGATTTCGCCATCGCAGGCATCGACGGCATCACCGATGCGCTTCACGCCGTCAAACAGGGCACCATGACGTCCATCCTGCAGGACGCCACCGCGCAGGCGCAGGGTGCGCTGGATCTCGCCATCTTCAACGCCAAGAAGGGCGCCTACAAGCCGGAATCCCCGATCTGGGCCGAGTATCCGAAAATGCCGTTCAATGACGGCAAGGACAAGAACTACAATGTTCCGTGGACCCCGGTGACCACAGAGAACGTCGATAAGCTGCTTGAAACCCGTAAGTGAAATCGATCCGGTGGGGCGGCATGTTCGCCCCACTCCACCCTATCGAGGCTTGAACAAGATGACCGATAAAGCTCCAGACATTGATTTGAATTTCCCGCTCTCCGGCAAAGTCGCGGTCGTGACAGGCGGTGGATCCGGCATTGGCGCCGCGGTCGCGGCTGCCTTTGCGTCCAAGGGCGCGAAAGTTGCGGTTCTGGATATCAATGCCGATATTGCCACGGCAAAGGCCGCCGAACTCGGCGGCGATGCCAAGCCGTTCGCCTGCGATGTTGCAGATAGCGCCTCCGTCAATAAGGCCATCGCCGATGTCGTGTCGCACTTCGGCCATATCGACATTGCGGTGAACAGCGCCGGCGTGGTCTTTCTCGCGCCCGCCGAAGACCTGTCGGAAGACCATTGGGACAAGACGATCAACATCAATCTCAAAGGCACCTACCTGGTGACCCAGGCGGTTGGCCGGGCGATGATCGCTGCCGGCAAGGGTGGCAAGATCATCAACCTTGCATCGCAGGCCGGCACTGTCGCGATCGAGGAGCACGTCGCCTATTGCGCCTCCAAATTCGGTGTCATCGGCATGTCGAAGACCTTCGCCGCCGAATGGGGCAAGCACGGCATCTGCGTCAACACCATCTCCCCGACCATCGTCCTGACCGAACTCGGCAAAAAGGCTTGGTCCGGCGAAAAGGGCGAGGCGGCGAAAAGGCGCATTCCCGTGGGCCGTTTCGCATTTCCGGAGGAGATCGCGGCGGCGGCCGTTTTCCTCTCCTCTTCGGGAACAGACATGATCAATGGCGCCGATCTCTTGATCGATGGCGGCTACACAATTCTCTGAGCGCAGGCGCTCGGGCATCCCACAGGAGACATTATGCAACGGTTCATCAACAATCCCGATGAAGTCGTCGAAGACACCGTAAAGGGCTTCGTCAAGGCCCATTCGGGGACCGTACGCCTTGCTGAAAACCCGCGCGTCGTCGTTGCGAAAAACGCGCCTCAGGCCGGTAAGGTCGGCGTCATCACCGGCGGCGGTTCCGGCCATGAGCCCGCCTTCATCGGTTATGCAGGCAAGAACATGCTCGACGCCGTCGCCGTCGGCGAGCTCTTCTCTTCGCCGACAGCCAAGAGCTTCTACGATGCCGTTCGCGAAGCCAATGGCGGGCGCGGCGTGATCTGCCTTTACGGCAATTACGCGGGCGACAACATGAACGTGAAGATGGCGATCAAGCTCGCGGCCAAGGATGGCATCGAGGTTGCAACCGTCGTTGCCAATGATGATGTCTGCTCGGCTCCGCCTGAGGAGCGCGAGAAGCGTCGCGGCGTCGCCGGCGAAATCTTCATGTGGAAGATCGGCAGCGCCAAGGCTTCGACGGGCGCCAGTCTCGAAGAAGTACGCGCCATTTCCCAGAGGGCGATCGACAATTGCCGCTCCGTCGGCATCGGTCTCGGCCCCTGCACGCTGCCGGCCGTCGGCCATCCGAATTTCAAGATCGAGCCCGGCACCATGGAGGTCGGTATCGGTCATCATGGCGAGCCTGGGGTTCGCGTGGAGCCGCTGAAAACGGCCGAGGAAATCGCCAAAACCATGAGCCAGATCGTTCTGGACGATCACAATCTCGCCGCCGGTACCGAGGTGGCGGTGCTGGTCTCGGGTCTCGGCGCCACGCCGGTCAACGAGCTCTACATTCTGAACGATACGATCGAGACGCAGATCACCACGCGTGGCCTCAAGATCTACAAGACTTACGTCGGCAACTATTTCACCTCGCTCGAGATGGTCGGTGCGACACTGACGGTACTGGCTCTTGACGACGAGATGAAAGAGCTTCTCGACGTCGAAGTCCATTGCACGACATTGCTTTGAGGGAGACAGGTCCATGCAGACATTTAGCAACGCAACGGCTGGCGACATCGTCCTGGCAATGGCCGACCGGATCGTCGAAAATCGCGCCTATCTCAGCGAGATCGACGGCAAGATCGGCGACGGAGACCACGGCGTCAACATGGCCAAGGGCTTCGGCATGGCCGCGGAGCGCATGAAGGGCAAGTATCTGTCGCTTGCCGCATCGCTCGATACGTTGGGCACCGTCCTGATGACCGAGATCGGCGGCTCGATGGGGCCGCTCTACGGTATGATGTTCATAGAGTTTGCCGAGAAACTGGAGGGTGTCGACGCCATAGATAGCGCAACCTATAGCCGGATGCTGCATGCGGGCCTTGAAGGCATCCAGGCAATCGGTTCGGCGAAGGTCGGAGACAAGACGCTCCTCGACACGCTCGTTCCGGCAATCGAAGCCTTCGATGGCGCGATTGCTGCTGGAAAGTCGTTTGTCGATGCGCTCGATGCACTGGTGGCGGCGGCCGACGCGGGCCGGGATTCGACGCTCAATCTGGTGGCGAAGATCGGCCGTGCGAGCCGTCTTGGCGAACGCTCGCTGGGCGTGCTGGATGCCGGGGCGACCTCCTGCGCGATCATATTGAAAGAACTCTCTTTCGGAGCGCGCGAAAGGCTTCAATCGGCATCGTAATCTCAAGGGCTTTGTTCGCCCTTAGACCGACCTCCCAAGGCTGCTCGATCCCTTTATCGTCGATGGGGTCGCGCGCCGCCCCTTTCTCTGAAGAAGCATTTGCAAACATGCTCTATTGCTTCCATCTTCGGACGACAAAAGGGAACCGCGGACAGTCATGACAGGCAAGACATCTTCAGTCGGAAAAACCGGTGTGGGCAAGGCGGGCGTGCCGGAAACATCCGACGCCATGCCGTTGCGCTACGGCGACGATCCCTACGTCTGGGCCTGCTGGCTCTATTATGAGGATGGCAGGACGCAGGGCGATATCGCGGAGATCATGGGCATTTCGCGCGCGACGGTGAACAGCTATCTGGCCGATGCGCGCAGCCGGGGGATCGTGAACATCTCCCTTGAGCCTTCACGGCTGAGTTCGCTTTCGATCGCCATGGAACTGAAACGTCATTTCGGTTTGCACGACTGTCTGGTCGTCCCCAGCGACGACGGAACGCGGCCGTTGATCGATCGTCTCGGGACAGCGGGTGCTCAGGCGATCGCCAAGCTCTTGAAATCGGGCGATACGCTGGCAGTCGCCTGGGGGCGAACGGTCCTGGCGATCGCCGAGCAGGCGTCCGTGCCCAATCTGCAGGATGTCACCATTGTCCAGGCGACCGGCGGCACGCGGGCGCGCTTTGCCTACACGCCCGAACTCTGTGCGGCGGCTTTTGCCAATGCAGTCGGCGGAAAGCTGATCAATATCACCGCGCCGGCCATCGTCTCGACCGGAGAGGTGCGTGACATCCTGCTGCGGGAGCCGCTGGTGGAAGACCAGTTCGCAACGCTTTCCAAAGCCAACAAGGCGCTATTCGGCATCTCGTCGCTGCGCCCGAATTCGACAATCCACAGCAGCGGATTCTTTGAATCCGTCTCGCTCCAGGACTATCTCGCGAAGAACGCCGTCGGGGTCGTCGCCGGCCGCTTCATCGATCCGAAGGGAGAGCCGGTTGCCGGTCCGCTCGACGACCGGACCATCGGCATATCCCTCGACATGCTGAAGGCGATCGGGCTGCGCATCGCGGTTGCCGGCGGCTTCGACAAGGTACCGGCGATCCTCGCGGCGCTGCGTGGCGGCTATATCAATGTGCTGATCACCGACGCCGCCACCGGCCGGGGCATCCTCAATGCCGACGGCGTAACGGAGATCGACCAGAAGATTTCGCAGCGCTCCAGAACCGACAATACCGTGCCACTACCCAGCAGCTTTCGCACCCACATCAAGAAGTTCCTGAACAATCCTGATGATGTCGTCGATGAGATGCTTGACGGTATCGTCAAGGCGCATGCCGGCCATGTCGCGCCCATCAAGGGATCCAATCGAGCACTCGTTGCGCGGACAGGACCAAGGCCGGGGAAGGTCGGGCTCGTCATCGGCGGCGGCACCGGCCATGAACCCTGCTTCGTCGGCTATGTTGGCAAGGGCCTCGCCGATGCGGTTGCCGTCGGCAACATCTTTTCGTCACCGCCGCCCACGCCGATCCTTCAATGCGCCAGGGCGGCGTCCGGCGGTGAGGGCGTACTTTTCGTCTATGGCAACTATGCCGGCGACGTGATGAACTTCGAGATGGCCGCCGAGATGGCACAGGAGGAGCGGATCGATGTCCGCACCATCCTCACCACGGACGATATCGCCTCCTCTCCCGTGGAGGACAGGGAAGGCCGCCGTGGCGTTGCGGGAAACTTCTTCATCTTCAAGATTGCCGGAGCCGCCTGTGATCGGGGGCTGTCGCTTGATGCCTGCGAGGCCGCGACGCGCAAGGCCAATGATCGAACCTATACGATGGGTGTTGCGCTTGAGCCCTGCTCGCTGCCCCAGACACGGCGGCACAATTTCGAGATCGGTCCCGATGATATCGAGTTTGGCATGGGCATCCACGGCGAGCGGGGCGTCATCCGCGAGAAGATGATGACTGCGGATGAAATCACCGACCGGGTGATGGACCGCATTTTCGCGGAAATGAAGCCGACGCCCGGCGACCGTGTCGCGGTGTTGATCAATTCCTTCGGGGCAACGCCGCTGATGGAGCTCTACATTCTGTTCAGGCGCGTCGAACAGCGGCTGAGCGCGAAGGACATCAGGATAGAAGCGAGCTGGGTGGGGCACTACTGCACGTCGCTCGACATGGTCGGCGCGTCCATATCGATTTTGCACCTCGATCAGGAATTGACCGAGCTGCTGTACCATCCTTGCGATACCGCCGCCTTGAAGGTGGGATGAAGATACGAGACGCGGGTCGGAGAAAACCGGCCGCGATCTCCTGGACTGGGAGGAAGATTATGCCGGAAAACGCGGCGCGACATTTGAGCAGCATGTTTCAGCGCATATCCATAGCGATCACCGCGGAGAAGGATCATCTCTCGGAGCTCGACGGCGCGATCGGAGATGCCGACCATGGGATCACCATGGCGCTCGGCTTCATGGCCGTGAATGCCGAGCTGACAAAACTCGACCTGGAGCGAACGCTTCCCTCTGAGGTTTTTACGGTTGCCGCCTCCGCTTTTCTGGATGCCGTCGGCGCCTCCACCGGCCCGCTCTATGCGACCGCATTCCGAAAGGCGGCGCAAGCCCTCAAGCAGGACGAGTCCCTTTCGGACGCTGGCCAGGTTGCAATCGTCGAAGCGATGACGACCGGGATAAAAGAGCGCGGCAAGGGCCAACGCGGCGACAAGACCATGCTGGACGCCTGGATTCCCGCCACGGAAGCGGCCGTCAATGCCCGGGCAAGGCAATGCGGGACGCGGGAGCTTTGGAACAGCATTGTCGAGGCTGCGGAAACCGGCGCGAATTCGACCCGCTCGATGATTGCCGCGCGCGGCAGGGCGGCAAGGCTGGGAGAGCGCTCGCTGGGCCACGTCGACCCGGGCGCGGCATCGGCTGTGATCATCCTGCGCGCCATGGGGGATAGTTTTTCCACGGGGAGCTGACCTGACGGATCCTTTTGACCAGCGCCGGTTTGCCGAGTTTGGCCATGGTTTGGTCACACGGCATTCACCCATGGAAATATGCGGAACATATCCGCGCCAACAGCCGGCGCTAGAGAACGGTTCACACATGACGCGACAGCTTTCCCCGGAGTATCCGCGTTGCCGAACCGCGACCAAACCTATTACAGGCATCTTTGCCTGTTGATCATCCTGCTTCTTCCCCTTGCGGGCTGCATGACCGTATCGCGCCCGCAATACCGCGCCGACCAATCCTCTGCTGCGGAGGTTCCGGGGTTTCCGGGGGTAAGATCCTATCTCGATGAAGGCTCCAGCTCATGGGAAGACGCCTTTGACTGGCAACCGGCCGCCGCGCAAGGAGACGTCAACTACCTGATAATCTCGGGAGGCGGGGCTGGAGGCGCCTTCAGCGCCGGCGTGCTATCGGCATGGACAAAGACAGGCAAACGCCCACGCTTCGATATCGTCAGCGGCGTCAGCACCGGCGCTCTCATCGCTCCCTTCGCTTTTCTTGGATCGTCCTATGACGATCTGATCGCGCATCTCTACACGAGCGGCGTCGCAAAAAACCTCGTCGACCGCAGGCTGCTGCCAAACCAGATGCTCGGAAAGAGCCTTTTGCGCGGACGGACGCTTCGCAGCATGGTGGATCAGTACATCACGCAGGACGTCCTCGACGCGGTTGCGAGAGAACATCGAAACGGGCGCAGGCTCCTGGTGCTCACCTCCAATCTCGACTCGCAAAGAGCGGTGGTCTGGAACATGGGCGCGATCGCGGCAAGCGGCCGGCCGGGTGCCCTTCAGCTATTCCGGGACGTACTTGTCGCGTCTGCAAGCATTCCCGGCGTATATCCGCCAGTGTTGATCAAAGTGCAGGCGGGAGACCGGCATTTTCAGGAGCTCCATTCCGATGGCGGCTCTTCCTCGCAAATTCTGACCTTCCCGAGCACCGTGCTGGCCTCTGCATCCCGCGCGCCTCGATCAAAGGCCCGGAAACTCGATATTTTCGTGCTCGTCAACAATGCGCTCATGCCCGAATTTTCCAACACGTCAGAACGGACATTGCCCGTCATGGCGCGGGCATATGCCACGCTGATAAAGGCACAGGAGCGCGATGCGTTGATGGCGCTATACGGCTGGGCACGCCGAACCGGCGCGACATTTCATGCTGCGTCGATCGATTGCCAAATTCCCTATGACATCGCTGACCCCTTCAACGATCGTTATATGCGGGCCGTATTCACTTTGGGTGCACGCGAGACATTGAACGGAACCCTTTGGAACGACGTTCCGCTCTTTACCACCGCCACGTCGAATCCCGAGTGCCAATCGGTGCCCACTCAATTGTCAAAGCTTTAGGTAAATCATTGAAATAAAAATGGAAATTTTCTCCGAGAGTTGGGAGATCCGAATGCTATGCGCCAAAATGTTATGATGCTGATTTTAAAGGAAAATTCGGCAGTAGAACTTCCCTATGCTTCCGTCAAAGCTGATCGAAGCAATATGAACATGCCAATCTCGATTGATGGGTCGTCGGTGGACGAAAGGCAGACGTTACGATGCCAGGTTCAAATCCTGCCCCGCAACTAGTTCAATCATAACGCAATCAATCAATTGCCCTGCGGACAGGCAGAAAGATATTGATTGTTTATCAGGAGCATCCGACATTTGCGAGACACGGATCTACGGTTCAGATCCTCTCAAAACCGCCGTTTGCGGCTTCCGTAGGAAACTCCGTCGGGTCAACGGTATGACCGCGTCGGCAATCCGCATCCGCTCAAGGCGAATACTTTGCAACGGTTGCGGCCTACCGCGGGAGATATGCCTCGGCACCCTGCGCAATTATCTGTTCTTCACTGAGGGATTTGTGCCAATATGAATAGAGCACGAAGCGTTCTCTTGGCAATTCTATGTCTTTTCGCAGATGACGATAAATTGCGCTGAAGGTCTTATGCTCACACCCACCCCAGAAAAACGCCTCTTCCCGGTTTTGCGGCCACCGTATCGAGCGTACAGCGTCTGCCAGCAAGGCCGTGGTGCCCGCAACGGCGCCATTGCGATGAAGCCAATGGATCGTCACGCCCACAGGACATTGCAGCGGCAGTTCGTCGGCTTTGGTGTCTATCTCAACGAAAGCATGGCCGGTGGCTTCGCAGGGCAAGGATTCGAGAATTCTGGCGATGCCCGGCAATGCGGTTTCATCACCGGCAAACACATAGAATTTTGCATGTTTTGGCCCATTGGCGGCCGGGCCTAAAACACCCACCAGGTCGCCGGGTCGCGCATCCAATGCCCATCGGGTCGCGGGGCCGGCGTTTGCATGAAGAGCGAAGTCTACTGTGATTTCCTGTCGCTCGGTGTCGATCCGGCGGATCGTGTAGACCCGGGTCGGGGCGGCGGCATTTTCCGGCCAGACGACTTGGCCCCGATGGTCAAGCATCGGCCACAGAGGTTCTGCAACCCCACGAGACTGGAAGATGAGCCGACAGTGAAGCTGGTCGTCGCGGTCATATCGATCCAGATTCTCACCCTTGAAGATTATCCGGCGGAAACGGGATGAAATGTCTTCGATGGATTTCACATGCAGCATCCGAAGATCGTCGGGAAGGGCCGGCGCCGCGTGGTCGCCTTGCCACTGGATGTCCAGCTTTTCGCGTGCAGCGATGAAGCAGATCGGCCCCACCAGAGCGTGCTTCAAACGATTGAGCCCTCCGGGGTCGGCAGCGTCCACGGTCAGTTTGAAGCCGCCTTGGCGGGCCTCGAATGTGGCGTCGCCGAACGGCGACCGGATGTGATGGACTGTCCCCAGCTTCTCAACGGTCATGTCGTGGCTTGCGATGGTTTCCACGATCGGATCGACATATTCGTCGATTTCGGCGAATTGCACGTCCGCGCTCGCGCTATAGCGTCGGTTGGCAGTTGAGTTCATTGAAGTCGGCCTCATAAAATCAGATAGAGGTCCACAACGGCCCCTCGATCGGGAACGCCGCGAAGTCCTTGTTGATCCCGTCCAGGATGGCTTGTGGATCGAGATCGGCGCATTGCTCGGGATGAAGCCATTTGGCAGCCAAAGCCACAAACAGGACATTCAGGGGCAGATTGGATATCAGCCCGGTCCATATGCCGTATACGCGTTTGCCGCGGACGCTCGAAAGCTGGTCGAAGCCCGCTCTGCCGTCGATCAATCGTTGCAGACCTTCGCGGCCGAGCTTCGGATCGATTCCCGGGCCGATGGCGGGGCGGCTACCCGAAGCCCAGCCGCCGCCCGAAGCGATGTAAACCTCGTACGGTGTCGATAGGACATATTCGAGGGAGAGTTGCTGGAACCACGGCGCTGTCACGCCGGGCAGGGGTTGTCCGCCGGCCAGCGCCAGCAATTCGCCCCAGACTTTCCGGCCGGCTGCCCAGCAGCAGTCATCCAGCGTGGACTGGACCTCCAGATAGGTCGTCACGGGCGGCCCATCCTTGACGAGAGCAGCGATCTTTCCCAGTTCCCGGTCAAAAAAGGAGGTGAAAGCCTCCGCCTTCGCCGTTGCGTTGAGAAGCGTGCCCCACAGTTGCATGGACGCCTTGAGCTCAGCGACCGGATCGCTTGCCTGCTCATTGGCTGTGCTGTTACTCGCGGCGTCGCTATAGACCACCGGGATGCCCAGCTGCTTCAGCCTTTCCACCATCGGATTGCTGTCGGCATCTGGCGTCATGAAAGCTGTTGTCACCACGAGATCGGGCGAGAGACTGATCAGCCCTTCCAGGGAGACGGTATCGGGAGATTGATTTCCCACGACCGCGATCGAATGACCGTTCAGAAGGCGTGTCTGCAGAAGCCCGCTATCGATACGATCCACGGCAGCCCAGCCCACGACCAGCGATGCTGGATCGGGGTGCAAGAGAGACATGGTCAAGAGATCGTCGGCTTCGAGCAGGATAATCCTTTTCGGAGGGGCGGCGAGTTGCAACTCGCGCCCCGCCAGATCAATGACCTTAAGCGAAGGTACTGCCAGGGCCGGCCGGCTCCCTGAAAGGATTGCCGTAGCGGCGATGGACGTGCAGAACCGGCGTCTCGTTAGTGTCATCACCGCTTCACCACTTGTACCTCAGGCCAGCCAGAACCGTCCGGCCGTTTCCATACTGGCAATAGTAGTTGGAGCTGCAACTGGAATAATACTCCTTGTTGAGCAGGTTCGTGACGTTCAGCGTTGCCTCAAGTCCCTTGAGTTTCTGATTTTTAACGCCGAAATCGTACTTGAGCGCTGCATCGAGCAACGTGTACCCCTCAGCCTTCACCTTGTTGGCATCGTCGGCGTAGCTCGAACCGACGAAGCGGACGCCGCCGCCGATTGTCAAACCTTCGAGCGCTGGATAATCGAGAGCGTAGTTGGCCCATAGAGAGCCATAGTAGCGCGGCACGGCCTGGGGTTGATTGCCGATGATCGACGTGTCGGTGGATCGCGAGACTTCCGTGTCGAGCAAGGAAATCGCGCCAATCAATTCCAGATTGTCGGTAAGGTTGCCGCGTGCTTCAAACTCCAGCCCGCGAGAATGAATCTCGCCCTGCTGGACGGAAAAGCCGGGCAGGCTGCCAGGAGAGAGAACGTTCTCCTGTCGAATGTCGAAGGCTGAGATCGTAAAAAGCGCGTCAAGGTTAGTCGGCTTGTATTTGATCCCCACCTCATACTGCCGCGCTTTCGTGGGCGTAAACGGATTGCCGTTCGCATCGGTGCCGATGACCGGCTCGAATGATGTCGAATAGCTTGCATATGGCGCAATACCATTGTCGAACAGATACAGCAGCCCCGCGCGATAGCTCGTCGCGTCGCTCGACTGATCGGACGACGTGTGGGCCAGCAGATTGTCCGAATCCTGATCCGTCCAGTCGTGGCGCACGCCCAGGACAGCGCGCAGCCGGCCCAATTCAATCTGGTCCTGGAGATAGACACCCGTCTGGCGGAGAGATTGATCGCTCTTGATCACGGAAGCAAGCGGACCGACGGCCTGGCTGTATACAGGGTTCGTGACATCGATGGAGGTCGCCGCGCCCATCAGATATTCCCAGCTGCTGCTGGAGTGCTGAAGGTCTACTCCGGCAAGCAAGGTATGCTTGGCTGCACCCGTGTCGAATTTGAACTCGGCCTGATTATCGAAAGAAAAGCCCTTGGCATCCTCGATCGAGTGGACGGCATAGCGGGGGATGATGCCCGCAGATGAGATCGCGCCTGCCATCTGCAGCGAACGCATGTCCACATCTACCCCGGAATACCGGAAGTTTGACCGGATCGTCACCTGATCGTCAAAACTGTGCTCGAACCTGTATCCGACGCCATATTGCTTGCGCTCGAAAGAGTCGTAGGACGGATCGCCGATGTCAAAGTCGCGCCCGAGATACTTAGCCAGGTTTGCCGGCGCGAGGAATTTCGGGTAGAGCGAGTTGAAATAGCCGCCTTCGGGATCGCGCTGATAATAGCCGGAAATGACTAGCGAAGTATCTTTATCCGGCTCCCATTTGAGCGATGGTGCGACGCCGATGCGCTTTTCGTCGACATTGTTGTAGCGGGTTCCGGAAGAACGGCCGACAGTCGCAAGTCCATACTGCCAGGTTCCATCCTTTGTGATTGGGCCGGTGGAGTAAAGTCCGCTCTGAATTCGGCCGTCGGTCCCGCCTTCAATCCGCAGTTCGTTCGATTGAACATCGGAGGGTTCGCGACTGACTTGATTGACAAGGCCGCCCGGGCTGATCTGCCCATAGAGAAGGGCAGATGGCCCTTTCAGGACGTCGATATGATCGAGAAAGAACGGATCAATCGATGGTGTGGCAAAGGCCTGTCCGCGTGGCAGCTTCAGGCCGTCGAGATAGCTGACATAGTTGGTCGCAGTGCCGAAAGAGCCGAACCCGCGCAGAAACACAGAGTCATAGCGGGAATTCGAGTCCCTGTCCGAGAGGACTCCGGATGTATAACGCAGCGCCTCGCTGACGGTTTGTGGGTTCTGATCGTCAATCTGTTTGCGCGTCACCGTAGTGATCGATTGTGGCGTCTCCCCGATCGGCGTCACGGTCTTGGTTGCGGATCGGGTCGATTTGGCTACGATTTTGCCGGATGTGTCATTGAGGTCATCTCCACCTTGGACAACGATCGGCGCCAGTTGTGTGCTCGTTTCCTGGGCAACTACTTGCGTTACTGGAACAAGGAAAGTGGATATCAGCAAAATATGTTTTAATGAAAGACTGTGCTTCACGAATTATCCCCATGGTAGAAGCTATCAAGTTTTGATACTTGATTAAATCAAACGGGTACGTCCTGTCCAGTTAATATGAATGTGTTCGTCAACTTTTATGTTGGCAAGCAGGTGCAGGCCCTTAAGACTAGTTGCGGGGGTGATAAATCGGAGAAAATGATGGTATCAAGAAGCGTCAGTGCCGTAACAAGAATAGGTCGCCCTCCGAAAGCAGATCAGGATGCCGCGGCCGAAAGAATTATATTGGCCGCTACGGAACTCTTCGCGGGCAGGGGTTTTGCCGGCACCTCGATGGAACAGGTTGCTTCACACTGTGGAGCGGGTAAGGACACCGTCTATCGCCGGTTCGCATCGAAGGTCGCCCTGTTCGAAGCGGTCGTCGACCACGCGCACAAGCAAGCCGTCGCGAGACTAGCGAAGTTGCCCTCGGTCGCCGGCAACCCGCTTGAACGGCTGAAATCCCTTATGCTCGAGCTTTTGCACGTCAATATGGAGCCGGAACTGATCGCGTTAAAGCGCATCACGTTCAGCGAAGCTGTTGTCTTTGAGAAGAATGGACCGATACCGCCGCAGCCTGATCCGATTATGTCGACGTTGATCGAGATGGTAGCGGAAGCGCAAGAAGTAGGCGCAATCCGCGCGGGAGACCCAACTGAGATTGCCTGTCATTTGATTCACTGTATGGTCGCGTTGCCGACGGCCGCGGCGATGATGGGCAGCAGCGAATTCAGTGCGCGCCGAGATGTCGAAGCGCATTTTCACAGGACATGGCATTGGCTCATCAACGGCGTGACTGGCGAGAAGGCCTAATACCTCCCGGATGTCGGGAAGAGATATTCGCAACTGAAGGAAAGAGCGCGAGGCCTGTGTCTGGGTCGAGATTGGTCCAACGCCAACCGACCGGTGCCAAACGTATCCTTGACCTGGGAGATAGTTGCCGAGCCTTGCCTGTCTCCAAGGTGCCTGCCGTCTTGCCTGCACCCACAATGGTTCTGGCCGTCAGCATATGCTGACGGCCAGGGTTTTGAACATGATCGCAGAGCCCATTAAATGCCGGTGGACGATCCCCGGCGGCTGATTGGATCAGGGAAGAAGCCCACCTTGACAAAGTGATCGACGTAGCGACCGAGCACGGCATCTGTCACAGGCGGCGGTGAAATGCCCGATCCAGCCAGGGCTGCCTCGATTTTGCCCTGGCCGAGAGCCGATTCCGCCGTCGGGCCATCGTACTTGTTGAGATGATCTGCAAGGAGCAGAATGGGTGACAAGGAGTCGTCGCCCTGTTTGGCTCGCTCCTCCGCTGCCCGCGTCAGGCGCTCACGCCAGGCGTCGAATGGCATGACCTCCAGATGATGCCCAGCCTTTCGTGCTGCTTCCAGAATGGCACTGATGCTTGTCTGCATGCGATTGGAGAGATGATAGGTCGCGCCCGGATCGCCAAGTTCTATGAGAGCGACCAATGCTTGCGCAACATAATCGACGGGAGCGAGAGTAAGGCCATCGGATCTGAGATCAGGCGCTGCTTGAAGCAGCAGCATTGACCGGATGAAATGCCAGAAGCCAACGCTCGTGCTGCAGATTCCCGTCAAACTATGTCCGCTGACGCGGCCGGGGCGGTGGATCGTGACGGGCAGACCTCTCGCCGCGGCCTTGTGCATAAGCTCCTCGGCCACCCATTTGCTTTGAACGTAGCCGGTATCTTCCACTTCATGGATCGCAAGACGGGTTTCCTCCGTGATGATGGACGGATTTGGACCGCGCCGCGCGACCACCGAGGCTGTCGAAACAAAATGGACCGGCGTAACACGGCTGCCGCTGGACGCCAGCCGCAATATCTCCTTCGCTCCCCCAACATTTATCGCGGCAAGACGCGAATACGGGTCGAATTCGTTTGTTGCGCCGCCGTTATGCATGATCACGTCGATTTCGTCGGCAAGAGCGGCGAATCTTTCCGCTGTCAAACCTAAGCGAGGCTGCGCCAGGTCGCCTGGAAGCCCGATAAGTCGATGCTTGAAGGCATCGTCCCATAGGCCATATGACGTAAGCGCCTTGCGTATCCTCTCTGCCGCCGCGGTTTCATCTTTCGCACGGACCAGGCAGTAGATATCGGCAGCGCTGTTTCTCAGCAGTTCCGCTAAAACAAACGAGCCGATGAAGCCGGCCGCGCCGGTGAGCAATACCGAATTGATCGCGTCGAGAGCGGGTCTGGCCGGAACGGAAGCATGGTCGGGGAGCGCGATATCCGGCGGTAGAACCACGTCCGCGAGCATGAGGTTTGTCTCGCGATCGCCGTTGCTGGAGTTTTCTTGCTCATTCGCCACGCTATCAACATGCCCAAGAGAGATCGCCAGGGCAGCCGGTGTCGGATGATCGTAGATCTGCCGGACGTTGATGGCAGGGCTTATGGCCTCACGAAGCAGGCTGACAAGCCGTACCGTGAGCAAGGAGTGGCCACCGGACTCGAAGAAGTCGTCAAACCGGCCAATCGCCTGGCGCTCGAGAACGCTTGCGAACAGGTCGCAAATGATCTTTTCCGTGGCATTGATTGGCTGCGCCGTCTTGATCTCCGTCATCGCCGGGTCAGGCAGTGATGCGATGTCGAGCTTGCCGTTGATGGTTCTCGGAAGGTCGTCCACAAAGACGATGACGGCAGGAACCATATAGGACGGGAGTTGCAACCGCAGCAGCTCCCGCAGTCCGTCCGCGTCCACCGACTGCTCGTCGCACACCACATAGGCGACGAGGCGGATGGAACCGTCCTGGGTGGCCCTTCCGACGACCGCCGCGCGTTTCACCCCGGTTTGCGCGACAAGAGCGTTTTCGACTTCGGCAGGTTCGATGCGATAGCCGCGGATCTTCAGCTGGTTGTCGGAGCGGCCAAGGTAGTCGATGCCGCCATCAGGCCGCCAACGGGCCAAATCCCCGGTGCGATAGATGCGTTCGCCGGCCTTGCCGAAGGGATTTGCGACGAAGCGCTCCGCCGTGGTTGCGGTACGCCCGACATAGCCGCGGGCCAAGCCTACGCCGCCGAGATAAAGCTCTCCGGTGACACCCACGGGGGACGGATGCAGGCCCGGGCCGAGGATGTAGGCGTGCGTATTGGCAATTGGTCGGCCGACGGTCGGCTCGGGATTGTCGGACAGGTCTGCTCCCAGGGCGTTGATCGTATATTCGGTTGGGCCATAAAGATTATAGCCCCCGACGCCCGGCGCTTCTCGCAGGCGTGTCCACAGATCTTGGCCGACTGCCTCGCCCCCAAGGGAGACAAAGACCACGCCGGTTCCGTCTCGTCCTTGCGGTCGGTCCCGCTCGAGAAGACCGTGTTCGACCAGATATCCGCCGTAGGTCGGGGTGACGTCAAAGGCATCGATCTCTTCGCGATCAAACAGCGGTAGGAGGCGGTCCGGATCTCGCCGAAGTTCATCGTCGATCACATAGACTTCATGCCCTGCCAGGAGCCATAGAAGCTGCTCCCAGGAGGCGTCGAAGGCGAAGGAGGTCGTATGCGCGATCTTAAGACGGCGGCCGCCCTGGGACGCAAGGACGGGCGCGAAAATGGCCTTCTTGTGATTGATGAACATGTTGGTCAGCCCGAGATAGGGTACTGCAACGCCCTTCGGCTCACCGGTCGATCCAGACGTGAAGATGATATAGGCCAGATGCCTCAGGCCCGCCGGACGCTCGGTCACCGGTAGGGTTTTCGGGAGCTGTGCAAGTTCTGTCTGCGTGGCGGGTGCGTCGAGCAGGATCACGCGGGAGTCGGCCCTGTACTCAGGCGGAAGAAGCTCCGTCAGAGCGCCGACGCTGAGAATGACTGTCGGCTGCGACTGGTCCAGCATCGAACGAATTCTGTTGACGGGCGTCTCCAGATCGATCGGAACATAAGCGGCATGCGCCGCAAAAACCCCGAACAGCGCTACGATCATCAGTTCCGAGCGGGGCAGAAGCAACGCGACCCGATGTTCCGGTTGAACGCCGCGCGAATGGAGAAGATGAGCCAGCCGGTGCGCCGACGTCGCCAATTCGTCGAAGGTGAGCTTGGTTTCACCCGCCGTTACGGCATTGTCGTTCGGCGTGGCCGCCGCCTGTTGAACGAGCAGATCCGCAACGGAGAGGGAGCCGATCTCCATGTCCTCTCCCGCGATGGAGCGCGGTAGCAGAAGACTGGCGTCCGGCAGTGCATTCATCGCCAGAAGCGGAATATCCGCGTCACCGGCAAAGGCATCCAGTATGTGCACATAAGCCTGGATAAGCGCTTCGGCTTGATCCGGCGCGATCACGTCGCTGCGGAACATCAGGCGCAGATCAATGGCGTGATGCTTGGGCGTGACTGACATGGTCAAGGGATAATGGGTTGCGTCACGAACGTCCGCGTTGCCGATGCGGATACCGTGCTGATCGGGAAAATCGAACGCAGGCAGATTTTGCACCGAAAAGAGAGTGTCGAACAAAGGACTATGTCCTGCGATCTGCTGCAGGCGCGTGAGATTGACATGGGAGTGCCGAAGAGAGACGGCCTTTTGTCCGTGCAGGGCGCCAAGTACTGTTCTGATCGATTCCTGCCCGTGCGCTTGTACGCGCACCGGAACCGTATTGAACAACAGGCCGATTATCTCGTTTACACCTTCGATTTCAGCAGGCCTGCCGGACACGACATTTCCGAATACCACATTCGGTGTCCCGCTTAGTCGCATGAGCAGCGTGCCCCATGCGAGCTCGAGAACCGTGCTCAAGGTCGTAGAGGCCGAACGAGCAAGCCTGGCAAGTGCCGAGGTCGTTTCGGTTCCGATTGACGCCGTGCATTCTTCGCTGTGCTCGGCACTTGCCTCAAGGCCGCGTGCGTTTGGATACAAGATTGTGGCTTCGGTACCGGTCAGCACCTCGCGCCACACCGTTTCGGCGTCGGTCATGTTCTGTCGCGTGAGCCATCGCAAATAGCGACCAAATGGAGGGGGTGCCGCAGTGCTCGCAGGATCGAGATAGAGCTGGATTGCGAGGCGATACAGCAGACGGATCGACCAGCCATCAAGCAGGATGTGGTGAGCGGTTAATAGAAGTCGATGGAGAACACCAGCCTCGCTTTCCGGCAAGCGAATAAGCGCAAACCGTATCAATGGCGGACGGGTCGCATCGAATTGGGCACCGTACTCCTGGTCGGCGATCATCCTGGCCTGGTCTTCGTCAGACGCCTTCTCGCAGCGCCAGGGAACGTCGACATCGGCGGGCACGACCTGGACCATCCTGCCACCAATCTCGGCGAATCCGACGGTGACTGTCGGGCTGAGCTCGATCGCCTTTTTCACCGCTCGATGGAGACGTTCGGCATCGAGCTCGCCAAAGAGGTCCAACGAAGTTTGGGATATATAGACCTCGTTCGAGCCCTCTGCCGCGCCAACGGCGTGAAAGCGCAAGCCTTCCTGAAGGGGTGAGAGCGGCAGCACCTCTCGCACCGTGCCGAAGGATTCCTCGAGGCGCCGCTGATCCCAACGAGAAAGGTCGACAAGGCTGTCTTCTTCGGGCTGCTTCCCGCCATTTGCAGGGACGACGGCAGCTGCGAATTGGGGGAACCCCCCCTTCCACGCCTCGATGAGCGCGTCGATTTCAGCTGTCGCGCGTCGTGCACGAATGCCAAGGCATGCCTGATTGCGTCGTGGATCTATTCGTACCGTCCAATGCTCTCCCTCTGCTTCCGCCGCCGGCGCAGGCGACATCGGACCGTCACCCTCATCGGTAATGACAATGGAAAGCGTCACATCCGGCGCAGGCGTATCATCGAGCGCTCCAGCCACATCGGGGCTGACGTCTCGCGCGAGGAAATAGGTTACCGCGAAGTCACCAGTCACTCCCTCAGCGCTGTCGAGACCAAGAACCTCACGCGCAGCACGGGTAAAACGATCGGCAAGCTGCGGGGTGAGACGTTGCTCTGCAAAACCCTCCTGTGGGGCAGCCACGAGAACAGGAAATGTTCGTCTGCACCATCCCACGACGGTCTCCAACTCTCCTTTTTGGAAGCGGTCCCGATCAGGTTCGTCGATCTCGATCAAAAGGGGTGACGGTGACAGACGTTGTGCCCAGAGCATGGCCGCTATGGCGGCGGTACGGAGCGCTGTCTGATTTGGCCAACCGCCGAGATCGGGAAGTGCCAAGGTGCGTTCCGTCGAGCTGAACGGGTTTTCGATAACGCTGCCGGCCGATACTCGACCCTCTGCCTTTTCCAACACATCCAGCCAGGACTCGGTATGGGCAACCATGTCTGTCTGTGCCGCGAATTCGGCAGTTCGCGTCAACCAGTCGGCGTAAGATCCAGCGGCATACGGTGCGGCAGGACCGCCATTTGACCGAAGGGGGGTGAGTTCCGCGAGCAGCATGCTCCACGACTCATCATCGATCCAGCGACCGGGGGCCTGCATCTCGAGAATGCGTCCCGGCGCAAGGGGATCCGGCATCCCAAACCATGCGGCGAAGCGCTCGGAATCCTCGGAATTTGCCGGTTGGTCCCGCAGGACCGGGGTTTCCCACAGCTCGGCGGCGTCGGCGAGGTTCCATTGTCCGCTTTCCGGATCGTGCCGCAGGCGCAGTGCGTCGTGCCGCTCCAGCAATCCGACCAGGGCGGCTACCACATCGGTATCGTGAGTAATCTCGGCCAGCCGGATGGCGCGCGTCGCCGTCGGTGATGCCCCCTTGCGTTCCGCCAGTACCGTCGCCAGAGACGACGCTTCAGCGCCCAAACGCCTGTGACCGAATTCAGCCAGCTGAGACAATCGCAATTGCGGATGATGCATAGCCTGCCCGAGGATGCCAATCACCAGTTCGAGCAGATGTCGAGCCGTGGCATCATCGAAGAGATCGCAGGCATAAAGCAAAGACACGCCAATCCTGCCGTCGGATCCTTCATCATGGACGACGAATGTCAGGTCGAATTTTGCCTGCGTCTGCCGGGGCTCGCCAAGAACCATGGCCGCATCACCAAACTGTAGCGCCGGCCATGGTCGAGTAGCGGTGACCATAACCCCGAACAGCGGGTTTCGCGCTGCGGCACGCGGCGGGTTGATATGTTCGACAACGCTTTCGAATGGCACGTCGCGATTGTCGAGTGCCTTGAGGCCTGTGTCATGCACCCGTTGAAACAGCTCGGAAAATTCAGGATCTTCCGCAAGATCGACGCGCACGACCACCGTGTTGCTGAAAAACCCGACGAGTTGGTCGAGCGCGGAATCATGGCGCAAATCCACAGCTGTGCCGAGGGGAATGTCCTGCCCGGCGCCGACGCGTTTAAGCGCTATCGCGACGGCAGACTGGAGCGCCACGAGCGGCGTACCACCATATCTCTTTGCCGTCTGCCGCAAGGCAGTGGACAACCCATGTCCGAGCCAACGCCTGATCTGGGATCCCGAGAAGCTCGGCACTGCCGGGCGAGGGCGATCGAACGGGAGCGCGATTTCCACGGGGAGATCGCCCAGCTGGATCTCCCAGAAACGCAGCTGTTTTGCATGCAGGCTTGCGGGGTTCTTGGGATCGCCGAGGTGTCGTTGCTCCCATAAGGCGTAATCCGTGTAGCGGATGCTGGATGCAGGCGGCAGCGCATCCGGTTTTGCGCCATGCCCATAGGCTCGCTCCAGGTCTGCAAGAACGATTCCAAAAGATCCGCCATCCCCGGCAATATGGGGCAGGACGAGTATGACGGCGACCGCTGCCGACCCGCTTCGGACGACCAGCGCGCGTAGGGGCGCATCAGTCTTCAGGTCGAAAGGTTCATCCCGCGCCTGGCACGCAAGATCGTCCAACTTCTCCTCAAGCGTCTGCGAACGATCCTTCAATGCCAAGGTTACATCGATCTCCGTCAGGCGCGGAGCGACGTAGGGTTCCACGATCTGCTCCGGTACTCCGGCCGCTCCGGCCCGGTATCGCGTACGGAGTATCTCGTGCCTGCGCACGACTTGCTCCAGCGCTTCGCTCAAGGCCGCAACGGAAAAGGATGAGCTCTTATCTGGCCGCAGTATCAGGCAGAAATTGTAGGCGGCAGACCCTTCGGCCAGCTGGGTATGATACCACATTCGGCGCTGGGCAGACGAAAGGACCGCAGGCCCGTCTCGCGGTTCGCGCCTGGGGCGGTCGGTCGCAACGGATTGCTCTGCCTGGAGGAGACCGGCACCCGCGAGCCTCTGCAGCAAAAGCTGTTGCTTACGATCCGAAAACGTCATCTATCTTCTCCTGTTCTATCACGGTCACGCCGCCAAAGCGCGCGCTCCAAATACGGGTGGACGGTTGTCTTTCCTGGCGTCCGCATCGCATCCATGCGCGCGGACCAAACTTATGGTTGTTGGCGAACTGTTGCGAAAAGCTGCCTATTCATGTCGGCTTGTCCTCGGCACCGGGATGAAGAACGGTGCCAAGCGCCATGCTGTCCGAACTTGCGGTGCGGCGCGTGCCACCACCCGCGGCCAGATAATAAATCTCCGCACCCCGGGTTCTTTCCTGTGCCAGTGCCGTTGCGTGTCGGTCTGTCCAAAGTTCTCCGGGCCAGGCGAGTGGAACGCCAGGAGGATAGGGAATGATGTATTCGCAGCTGTGCGAACCAATGGCAGGCTCGAAACCTTGTGGGCTGGTTACCCGTGGACCGAGCGCTGACGGCCCGGATCCCGATGCTAGCAATGACAGGCCGTTTATCAGCGCATCAAGGTCATTGTCGGTAACGCCGAAGTGCAGGCGAACGACGAGATGATCGCCGGCTATCGTGACGAGCACGTGATGTTCGCCCAGGAGCCAATCCTTTATGGCGCGCGAGCGAGGCCCGACATAGAGGCGCAGCACCAGCGGATCCATGTCGTAGTAAGGATCCTGTCTCGGTGACGCGAGCATGTCTGCGGTCCGCGGGTTTTCGCGCAATGCGGCTTCGAGTTTCGCCCTGAGGGTAACAGCGCGCGTAAATTCGCCTGCCCCGAATTGCTCCGCATGCACGCGTGCAAGATCGAGCGAGGCGAGGATTGGCCACGACGGAGAAGTGGTGTGAATGCGATACCTCGCCAACCGTACGTTCTCGATATCGGTGGAAGAGCCCAGCACATGAAGGTATGAACCTTGACGGAGTGCCGCCATTGTTTTGTGGGCCGAGTGCGTGACCAGAACAGGTGCGCGCAGTGACAGCCGCGAAGCGACAGCAAGGGCTGTAGAACCGGCCAGTGAGGGAATGAATGCGTGCAGCGCGGACCAGGCTTCATCGATGACGAGCGCTGTCGTCGGAGATGATGCGACCAGACGCGGCAAAGCGTCATCAAGGCGCAACTTTCGGCCATCGTAACCTGTCGCTGCGAGCACCAGGATATCGAACGGTCGGCCCTCGGAGACGCGCTGCGCAAGCAGGTTTGCGGTCTCTTCGATATCCACACAGGGGTTTTCTATCGTACCGGCGCAAGGCGTAGGCACGACGTTCATTGCCTCGGCGGCAAACAGCAGCGACTGGTGAGCCGTGCAGTCCATCAGCACATCGGCGCCCCGGTAGCGGAGCGATTCCAGTGCGATTTGATTGCTTGTCGTCGTGCCGCTGGTGCCGAAGAACGTCGCATCGGCTCCGAATGCATCCGCAGTTTTGCGTTGCGCGTCGGCAAGAGGCCCATGTGGCGTGAAAAATGAATCCACGGCGCTGCCCGACCAGCTGGCGTCGATCCGCGACAGGTCTGCTCCAAGAAGCGTTCGATAGTGTTGTGCAAGTTCGCAAGACGCGGCGTCCAGGACGGATGGCCAAGGCACCGCATGGAAGTTGTGGCAGCGTCCCTTGCGCGTGAATTGAGCAAGGTGCATTGCGAGAGGAGCGTCCAGATCCTGACTACGCATTGGCTGGATCCTGACGGGAGACCGCAGCCATCCAGGCGTCCAGCAGTTCTCGTGCGATGCCCGCTTCGCCGGCGGCGACCTCCAATACGGTTCGATCCTCGAACTTTTGCCAGGAGGCAACAATTCGATAAAGGCGATCAGCGCCCCGGACGAGTCCACTGTCTGTCCAATGCTGAGGCATGACAGTTCGCCGGACGAGAACTCCCGAGCCGCTCGCTATCGGCCGGCGGCGATTTAGATACGCAATATATGAGCCGGCATCACCGATTGCTGTCTGGTTGTCTGCTTGCGTGGAGACGGGCACGGCAAGAAGCGGACCAATATCAGCGGACTCGACTTCGACATCGGCAGCCACAAAGTCACATTTGGAGACATCACGGGCAGCAGACAGGAAAGCGCTTGTGATGGCCGTCTCATCGGCGCCCTCTATTGTCGCTCTCACTCGGACATCGGGACCTTTGGGCAGGATCTCGTCAGGCCCGACCCACCATGGACTTTTCGGTCCTGCTTCAAGGATCGATTGCCAATCATAGGGGTCCGAAACGGCGACTGCCTTGAAAGGATGATCTGTGGATTGGCCAGGGCCGAGTGCTTCGCCGCGACGCGGTGGCGTGACCTGTCCCATCCATAAACGCGCATCGATGTCTTCAGCTATTCGAGCCAATGAGGCGCCGTCAATTGCGGCGGCATGCGCGACCAGCAGAGATGCATCGGGCGTGATGACGCCGGCAATCACATCGCCTGCCGCGATATCGATCGCCGCGCGTGCAGCTTCAATGATCTCGGCGGTGTCAGAACTCGAGACCTCGACTACCTTGGCAGTGCGAGCAGGTCCGGGCGTCTGCGTGGCACGCCACAGGCGCCCTCTGACAGCGATCGTTTGCCGGAGCGTCGCATGCCTTGAAATGGTTTCCGTGAGTGCCTCGCGCAATTGATCGGGTTTTGCGGGGCCGCGAAGCGCTTCCCAGGTCACGAATTCCTGCATAGGCAGGCCGGAAAGACGGAACCGGTGAATCTGAGCCGGAAGCGGAAACGGCTTGGCCTGTTCTTCGATCGGTGGCGGAAGTTGCTCCACCAGTTGCGCGACGGTTGGATACTGGAAAACCGCAGCCGCCGGAAAATCAAATCCGGCTGCGTTGGCGCGGGCCGCGAAAGACACAGCCATCAGCGAATCTCCACCAAGAGCGAAGAAGTTTTCGTCGATGCCAATGGATCTGCCCCCAAGAAGATCGCCCAAGAGACGGGCCAAGCCTTCTTCGCGGTCATTGCGCGGCGGCCTTGATGGCATATCGGACACCGCGGTGCCTTGCGGCAGCGCTTGCCTATCAATTTTACCACCGTCGAGCCGCGGCAATGAAGGCAGCACAATCACTTCGGCCGGGACAAGCGGTCCTGGCAAACGGTCCGCCAGCCGCGCGCGAAGTCGCGGACCGTCCTGCGGCCGCAGGCCATCGCCCGAGACGTAAGCGACGAGTTCCATGGTGGATCCGACGGTGCGGGGAAGCACGGCCGCCTCTTTCACCTGGGGAGCGGCATACAACTCCGCGACGGTCTCGTCCGGTTCTACCCTGTGACCGCGTATGTTCACTTGATCGTCAATGCGGCCAGCAAGTTCAAGCCGCCCATCTTCACGCCAGCGAACGAGATCTCCTGTGCGGTAGAGTCGGCTATTCTTGCTGAACGGGTTGGCGACGAACCGCGCGGCGGTCAATGCCGGTTGCGCCAGATAGCCGCGCGCGAGCTGCGCTCCCTCAACATAGAGCTCGCCGAGTGCTCCGGGCGGTGCGAGCGTGAGATCGGCCGCCAGCACGTAGCAGCGAGATCCCGGGAGCGGCTGACCAATCGAGATGATGCCGCTTTCGGCATCCGCGCCGCTCACTTTCCCGGCGGTGACATCTCCCGTGGTCTCCGTGCATCCGTAGGAATTGTGCAGCGGCAGGTCTTTGGCCGTTCGATAAATGGATGCGGCAACGCCAGGAAGTAAGGGCTCGCCGGTCGAAAGAACGCGATCTCCGTCAGATATGACGTCAGGTGCCGCGATCGCTACTGCCTCGATCAGTCCCGGCACGGCCATGAAATGACCTATGCCATGCGTCTTCAGAAGACGGGCGAGTGCCGCCGCATCTCTCGCTTCGCTATCCGTCGCGAGCACGATGTATTCACCGGTAACAAACGCTTCGCAAAGCTCCGCTGTCGCGTCGATCGCCGTGGGCGCACTCTTGGCAAGGCGAGCACCGCCTAGACCGCCGGGCCAATGGTCTGAAACCCAGGAGGTGCGTGCTGTCAGGGAAGCGTGCGTGGTCACGACGCCTTTAGGTTGGCCGGTCGATCCCGATGTGAAGCCTATATGGGCTGCTTCCAGAGGCTGAGGGCTATAGCCAGGGTCGGCCGTACGATCGTGCGGCGCTGCCATGAATTCCTGGACGGCGACGATAGGAACATCGTCCATCGTGAAGCTGAAATCACAAATCAGAAGCTTTGCATTTGCTGTATGAATCAACGTCTTCAGACGTGGAGCGGGATGACGCGGATCGAGCGGAAGGTATATCGCTCCACATTTCCAGATCGCCAGAGGCGCGACGATGGTGATCAATCCCCGGCTCGCGGCCACTGCGACGACATCCTGCGCTCCGATACCGCGTTCAATCAGGCGTGCCGCCAGCCGATTGGCTTGTTCGTCTATTTCGATGAAGCGGAATCGATCCTGGCCGTGGACGAGCGCAACTCGCGAAGGTTTGCTCTTTACCTGGCGGCGCCAATATTCAAGTACGGAATCCGTGCTTTGATCAACCTCGGCCCCGCGGGCTAGCTGGACAAGATGGTCGCGCTGCCGCGCTGGCAACTGGCTGACGGCCGAGCAGGGCTGCTCCGGGCTGGTGGTCGCAGCGATCAATATCGATTCCAGATGCTCAAGCATGTCGAGCACGGTGGCAGGGGCGAACAGCTCGCTGCGGAATGTTGCTTCCACCTGTAAAACGTCGCCGGTCAGGAAACCTTGAAACGTTAATGCAAACGGCGACGAGCCGTTGAAAACATTGGTCCATCGAACGTCCATATCCGGCAGGTCCGGCCCGCCAATGTCGCGATCGAGAAACAGCCCGAGCGTGTCGGTAAAGAAGCCATGGCCCGACTCGCGCGGAGGCGCGAGGTCCGCTACGACGCGCTCGAAGGAAACATCGCCATTGCTCAGGGCCTCTGTGACGACCTGCGCTGTTTGCGCCACGAACTGTCGGAATGTTGAATCCGCCGATAAATCAAGGCGCAGCAGTACCGTGTTTCCGAAATTGCCAATGAGCTCGCGGCTTCCCGGTTGGTGTCGATTGGAAACCATCGTGCCGATAGTGATGTCGGACGCTCCGGTCCAGCGATGCAGCAAGAGGGCATATGCAGCGATGAACACCGCAAAAGGTGTTGTCCGCAAAGTGGCGGCAGCCGTGCGCAAGCATTTGGCACAGGCCGGCGGCATGACCCGATCCAGGCGCGTAGCCCGCTCGCTCATGCGGGGACCGGGCGAGCGCGTGGTCGGCAGGGGCAAGGCTGGCGGAAGTGGGTTGAGAGTTTGACGCCAGTAGTCCAATTGCGCGTCAAGATATGCCGCGGATCTGGAATCCGGCAGAATCTGTTGTGCCGCTATGTCAGCATACTGGATGGCCAGCGGCTCCAGGGCCAAGCCGCGATAGGCAAGGCTGAGATCTTGACTGAACACGCCAAAGCATCCACCGTCCCAGACGATGTGATGGATGGTCAGCACCAAAGACCATTGCGTCGCACTGGCCTTGACGAGGTGCACGCGTAGCGGGCCGGATGAGGCGATATCGAAGGGTTCGCAGGCAGCCTCGCGCGCCACCTGCTCTGGGTCGCCATGTTCGACGATATGCACCGGTGGCTGCAATCGAGCCTGTATATATTGATAGGGTTGGCCGTCCGCGCCCGCCGGATAGGTCGTACGCAGGACCTCATGTCGATCCACAACCGCGGCTAGCGCATCAAGCAGCCGAGCCTCGTTGAGATCGCCCGCCAGGTCGATGCGAATGCAGACATTGTAGGCGCCGCTGGCAGGATGCAGTTTCTGGTGCAGCCACATCCGGTGCTGTGCGTCCGACAGAGGCGCAATCTCGATGTTTGGACGCCTTGGAACAGTCGCTCGTGCAGCACCGTTTTGACCAAGCCGTCGTCGCAAAAGTTCAACTCGCGAATTCATGGGTTTTACCAGACCTCGTGGACTGCATCGTGGATGGCGCTGTCTAGACGCGAAAGGAGTTCGCTGATGGTTTCGCTGTCAAACGCGTTTCGGGCGTAGGTGGCCTCGATGTTGATCGTGGTTTCCGCGCCGCGACCGCGCACGAATATCTCCAGCCCCAGGGGAACGAGAGGAAACTGGGTCGCTTCGTTGTGAAGACGTTGCCATTGCGTGGTTGCGCCGGGAAGGCGCGGACCGTCCGTTCCGCTGGGAATGAAAACGACGAGTGAATCGAATAGATTTGGAGGGGCATTAATCTCCTGCCCACCAAGGGTCTCGACGACGCTTTCGTAAGGCAAGTTCCGATGAGTGAAGCCTGCGTCGAATTCCGCCGCGGACGCTGCGATCAATGCGGCAGATGCAGGGTGGTGGCCGACTGGCAGTCGAAGTACGATGTGGTTGGCGAAATTGCCGATGAGATTTTCCGCTTCAGGTCGATCGCGGGTCAACACCGTTGTCCCGATCGTCACCTCATCGGCGCTCTTCTTGCCCAGTACCGAGGCCCAGCAAGCTATGAACGCCACGAATGGAGTCACCCTATGTCTCGAGGCCAGGCGCGTCAGTTCAAGCGATGACGTCAGCCGATAATCGACACGGCCTGCCGCTTCCGGATCGACAGCGGCGAGCCCGGCGCCAACCGCCAGTGTTTTCGGTGGGTAGGGAGCGGCCAGACGCTCGGTCCAGTATTCCATATCATCGGGGACGATCTGCGTTTGATTGTCTCGCTGCCATTGCGCGATATCGGCATACTGAATGGCTAGGTCGGGAAGGGTGACGGAGCTTGCCTCGTAAGCTCTTTCGAGCTCTTTCGAGAGAACGTCAAAGGTGGCTCCATCCCAGATGATATGATGCACGATGAGCGCAAGCATCACCTCATCTGCACCGGTGCGAAAGAACTGCAACCTGAGGGGCGCCTCCGTTTCCAGATCGAACGGAATTCGCAATGCGGCTTTTGCCAGTTCGGTGGCCTCATCGCCCGAAACGCTATCGAAAGACCTCGGCACCCTCATGGATTGCTCTATGCGCTGGAAGGGAATGCCATCCGCTCCAAGGTGATAGGTAGTGCGAAGAATTTCATGTCGTTCCACGATGCGATCCACGGCCGCGGCTATCGCGTTCTCGTCCACCCTTCCGGTGAACGTTATAAGCAAGCCCAGATTGTTGCTGACGCTGTCTGGGTGAGCTTGCTGATATCGCCAGGCATGCTGTTGAGGGAAGGAAAGGCGGGCTTGTTGAGGATTGGTGCGAGCCGGAATACTTCCGGCTTTCGCTGCCCCTCCCAGTCCCGCCGATACGAGCCGCTGCCGAAGCAGCGTTTGGCGGTCCGCAATCATGCCGCCGTTCCAGTCTGTGCGGAGGCCGCGCCAGGCGTCAGCTCACCGAGATAGTTTGCAACTTCCTCATCGGACATGGAGCGGATTTCGAGGACGATGGCCGCAACTTCGTCCAGTCTGGCAGGGTCGTCATCCTTGCGGAGCTGTTCGGCAAGTTCGGCGATGGTGGGCGACCGGAACAGAGCACGGAGGGTGACTGCGTTTGTATCGAGCTCTTCCTGCAATCGTGAGACCACTCTTGCCGCCAGCAGGGAATCGCCTCCAAGCGCAATGAATTCCTCATTTACGCCGACCTCGGCAAGGCCCAGAATTTCTTCCCACACACCAGCGATGACACGCTCGAGATCGGTGCGGGGGGCAACATGATCGGACTGTTCAGAATGGGCCGAAATCAATTGGCGTAGGATGTCGGATTTCGCCTTGCCGTCGCCATCCCGCGGCAACTGATCGACAACGATAATCTGGCTCGGCAACAGGTGGGACGGGATTTGTCTTGCGAGCTGCGCACGGAATGCTTTGCCCGTCGGTGCATCGTCTGCTTCCGCAGACGGTTCAAACGCGACCGCTGCAATAAGGCTATCGTCATGCCGCACCACGGCGACATCACGAATACGCTTATCGGAGCGGATCGCTTCTTCCACTTCGATGGGCCATACCGGGATCCCATGAACGTCGACGCGCTCGCTGTCGTCACCGAGCAGCTTGACTTGCCCGTTCTCGTCGGCGCGACCCCATTGCCGTGTATCCTGCTGTTCTGCGCCAACAAACAGCAAGCGACCCGCGAGGTGATTAGGACGATCTCTCCCAGCGCCATCGACAATGCGTACATTGCGATCGTCGAGCCGGCGGTGAGGCGGATTGGCGTTTGAGATCTCAACGGGCCGGTTCCAAGCTTCCGTCTCGTCGATGACCTCACGCAACACATGCTCAAACAGCTTGAACATTGCGTCGACGACACCCGGCGCCAAGGCATCCTCCCTGGTATCCCAATTCACCAGCAGCCCGTCTTCGAATTCGGTAACCTGTGCATCGAGAAGAACCTGCGGTCCCTGCGAGATGACCCATACCGGTCGACCGACCACGGCGGTCACTGCCGGCGGGAAAAGTTCTCCGAGACCCAGTGCGCTTGTGAACACGACAGGCGCCAGAACCGTTTCGCCCCGTTGCCGGCTGAGGTCGCGCAGCACGTCGAGGCCGGTGTAGGACGCATGCGCGGCATCACTATGCATCCGATTCTGCAGCGCTCGAACCCTGTCGACAAATGCAAGCGGCTTGCGCAAGTCGATCTCGAGCATGACCGAGCTGGAGAAATCGCCGACGATCCGATCGATGTCGGGATGGTCCCCAGCGCGATTGAACATGGGGACATTGAGCAGGAAGTGGTCGGTTGCGCTCCAATGTCCGACAACTTCGGAAAGCACCGTCGCCACTGTCATGGCCACGGTTACCCCGTTCTGGCGGGCAATGTCCGTCAGCCTGTGCTTCTGCTCGGGGGCCAGCCAAAGATGCCGACGCGCAACCCTTGGAGTTGCATTTTCAGGCGTTGCCTCGATCCTTTCCGGCAGGATCGGTGCTCCTGGCAGCGTGGGCAAGCGTTGTTGCCAGGTTTCGGCGGCGAGGCGTGTGCGTTGTTCCTGTCCGGATTTGGTACCAGCAAGATAGTCGCGATAATTCAAGCCCAAGGTCGGAAGGTTTAGCGACGGCGAGCCATAGACAGCCGCTAAATCCGTAAGCAGAATACGATAGCTGACAGCGTCGGCGGCGATCATGTCCACATCGAGATGAAGGCGCGTCGCACCATCAGTCAGCAGGGTGAGCGCGACCGACATCACTTCGCCGCTGTCGATGTCGAGCGCCTGATGGGAGAAGATGTCGCGTATGTTTGCCAGATGGTCCTGCACGACGGCAGCAGACTGTCCGCGCATATCGTGCACAATGAATGGTACGGAAAGCTTCGGCAATACTTCCTGCTTGCCATCGGAGGTGATGCGTGTGCGCAGTGTCTCATGGCGCTCCAGCAATCGTTCCAAGGCAAATTTAAGCTTGTTGGGATCGATTGCCGGATCCGCGTCGGTGGGCGCATGGTCAAACTCTGCATAGAGATGCGCGGCAACGCCGCCGAGCCTTTGGCCGGCACTTCGTCCTACCCAATAGGCATGCTGCATCACACCCAATTGGGTCGCTTCATCATCGGCTTGCCCCGTATCGGCTGCGTCCGTGGCACGGCTGGTCGCGGGATCGGCCTTGATCTCAGCAACTTTGTCCTTGCCGACCAATCTATCCCATGCTGCCAGGGTTGGTTCTCGCGCCAGATCCGCAAAGCTGACCTGCAGCCCGCTCCGCCGCAAACGATTGACAAGCCGCAGCAGTCCTACTGAATCCAGCCCTGCTTCAAACAGATTTTCTCCGTCGGAGATGGCTGCGGGTTCCTCGCCGAGAATTTCGACAACGGCATCACGTATCCACCGCTCGTTGCTTATGTTCATCTGTCGTTTCCTCTGGTGATTATTGGGGACGGTTGCCCAGCCGCTGCCGCAGCAATTCTTCGCGAAGGCCGGCTTTGGCAGTCTTTCGCCGGGGAGGCGGGGTCAGCGCGGCTCGGTCGAGCTTCCGATTGGGCGTAAGGGGAAGCGCAGACAACAGCATGATGTGACTGGGAACCAGATGCGTCGGCAGGAGGCGCGTCAAATGTGCCCGCAAGCCACGCTCATCAAGCTTTCCGTCGGTTGTGACGACATAGGCAACGAGGCAATCGTCTCCGTCGCTTCCATCGGGATCAGGTTTTACTGCGACCGCGCTTGCCGTGACGCTTTGATATGCATCCAGCGCCGCTTCGACCTCGTTAGGCTCGATCCGGAATCCTCGCAAGGAAAGCTGGGTATCGGCCCGGCCAATGAAGCTGAGCTTGTCGCTGAGACGTCGCACGAGGTCTCCGGTCCGATAGAGGCGGCCACCATGAGTATCCGGATCGGCCACAAACCGTGTGGCGGTCAATCCGGGACGGCCGAGATACCCGCGAGATACCTGCGCGCCGCCCAGATAGAGCTCTCCGACCTGGCCATCGGCAACGGGCTTCAAACCATCATCGAAGACATGATCGCGAAAACCCGGCAAAGGCTGGCCGATCGGGCTCTCGCTGGAGGCGTGGCTCATTTCCGGTATGATATCGATGGCTGTGACATGCACGGTGGTCTCAGTAATTCCATACATATTCACCATGCGTGGCCGGCCCGCTCGACGAGCGAACCAGCTCGATAATCGTGCGGGATCCAATGCCTCACCGCCGAATATCACAAGCCTCAGCTCGCTGAGCGATTTCGAGCCGTTGGCGTCAGCACGCTCAAGCGATGCGAATGAAGAAGGAGTTTGGTTGAGAACGGTGACCCGCTCGGTTTCCAACAGACCCAAAAATTCCTCACCCGACCATGTGGCTTCCGGGGGAACGACGACTGTTCTTCCTCCCGTCAGCAAGGGAGCCCAAATTTCCCAGACCGAAAAATCGAATGCGTAGGAGTGAAACGCGGTCCAGACGTCATTGGTGTCGAGATTGAAGAGCGGCACCGTGGCATCGAGAAGCGTGAGGACGCAGCGATGGGAAACAACGACTCCCTTCGGCCGCCCCGTGGAGCCCGACGTGTAGATGACATAGGCCGGCTGATCGGGATGTAAGCTGGAAAGGCGGTCGGCATCTCCGATGGCAGAAGCGTCGTCGGCCTCACCATTTTCCTCTGGTATCAATTCGATCCGGGGCAGACCGTTATCGGGAATCCGGACGTCTGGCGCACTGATTATTGTCACCGGTTTCGCGTCCGACAAAAGATATTCGAGGCGCGCAGTAGGGTATGAGGGATCGAGAGGCAGATAGGCTGCGCCGGCCTTCAATACCGCGAGAAGGGCGACGATCAGATCGGCAGAACGCGGCAAGGAAACACCCACTATGCGATCCGGGCCAGCACCCGCTGCGACAAGCCTTCGTGCCAGCCGGTTCGCTCTTGCTTCGAGTTCCGCATAGCTCAGCGATTGTTCGCCGGCGGTAACAGCAATCGCGTCCGGGGAGAGGGTGGCAAAATGCGTGAATCTATCTGGAAGAGTGTTCACATCAGCCTCCCAGGCGCCTGATCCCGGCAAGAGCCGGCATGACCGGCTGGTTTGCCATGCTCTTCCGCTATGTTGGACCCTTCAGTTTCTTTGAATTCAACGCGCTGCTGTATCGTCGGCATACATAGCCTCTCTGATGCCCTGAAATAACCGGTTGCAAGTGCCGCGTCTTCGACACGACATTTGGAGCGGCCCCCAGCGTTAGGATGGGAGTCGGCAAAGCGTATTCATGTTTTGGATGCAGAAGAGCTGATGCTTTCCTCTGCTATCGCCGCACTGGATGCCAGTGGGCGGCACCGCGATCTCGATGCGGGTTATAATCAAACGGGACGGTCCCGTCTAGTGATTGTTGACTATTTTTCTCATATTTTAATCCGCTATCATGATCGATTGTGAAGGCAGGCGGCTATCGTGTTCGGCTAGCTAGCTATGCGAAAGGAGGGATGCGTACATCTTGTCGCGGTATTTCGCAGGGTCATTGTGACGCTTCAGCCGCCATTTCATCCCAAGGCATTGATAAATGTTTGCAGCTTCGTTCTCGTCTCGGTGTGCTCCGTTTCCGGGTCCGAGCCAGCAACAATACCTGCGCCCGCGAACACCGTCGCCTTGCTTCCGTTCACGATGCCGCATCGCAAGGTGAGGACCCATTCGCCGTTTCCGTCCTCATCCATCCATCCGATAAGACCAGCGTAGAACCCTCGGTCAAAGTCCTCCAGTTCAGCAATCGTCTCCCGAGCGGCGGCCTGAGGCCAGCCGCCAACGGCCGGAGTCGGATGAAGGGCATATGCAAGGGCGATGGGCGATACATTGGCGCGCAACATCCCGGTGATGTAAGTTCCCAGATGCCAGATCACGGGCGTCTGCACCAGTTGAGGTTCTCCAGGCACGTCGACCATGTCGGCGAATTGACGAAATGTCTCTCCAACGGCTTGGACGACCAATGAATGCTCTGCCAGGTCTTTCTTCGAGTTCAGTAGCGCGCGCGCAACCTCCTCATCTGCGATAGCGTTTGCAGCTCGGGGCGTCGAACCTGCCAAAGGTGTGCTCCGGATCTTGCCCTGATCGCAACTCAATACCAGCTCTGGGCTCGCGCCCAACAACACCGAAGATGATTGTTCAAGACCATCCGGCAAATCCGCGCGATAGACATAGGCACTGCCGTTTCGAGCGCACAAGCGTGCATAAACCGCATCAATATCGATTGGTGAGCTGGAGTCGACTGTCACGCTGCGGGCAAGCACGACCTTGTCCAATGCACCTGACTGGATGCGTTTGAGAGCTTCCGTGACGTTTTCTCGATAAGAGGGCGACTCGGCGCCATGGACTTCGAAAACATTGGATTGTTCGTCATTCGGAAGCGATGCAACTGAACGATCCGTACTGAAATCCACCTCCTCGGGAATATAGAAAACGGCCTTCGCGTTGGCATCGAAAGGAACAAGGCCGACGACGATAGGTTTCTTACCCTCACGCGTCTTTCCGTTCGCCGCCGCCAATGCCGCCTCGACGGCAGCGGCGACAGAAGTGCCATCCCAACGCTCAGGATGAATTCTTTGAGCCACACCTCGGGTGCGCAGCCGATATCCGGGCGTTGTCAAGTCAAACCGGGCATTCATACAACCATCTCCGTCTGTCATCTGGTAGACATGTCGTTTTTCTTCAAATGCATCCGCTGCGATTGTCAGCCATGTCGCAGAAGAGCCTGTCGAGCGAGAACGGGACAATCGTTCTCTCGCTCCAAGCTGGCTCGTCTTTGGCCCGAACCGAACCTGTCCTATCTATCGAGCCCAGGATTGTGGCAGCACGCTTTGGTGCTCAATCGTGCCCCAAGGCGCGGTGCCGGCGGTTGCGGCACCACATCATAAATCGGCTTAGACAGGCTGCGATTGTGTGCGGGCCTAACGAGCTAGGTAAGCGCGGGGGCCGGATCGATTGCGGCCTCTTGGTCAAACTGTGCCAGGAGGCGCTTGCGGTCGATCTTACCGAAACGGGTCAGAGGTATTTCATCAACGATGCGAATTCGATCGGGAAATTTATAGGTCGCCACGCCACGATTCCTCAGGAAATCCCTCAGCTCTCGAAGGGTCGGCGGCGTCTCGACCGGCCGTACGATCGCGCACGATGCCTGGCCGAGGTTTGAATCGGACACTCCAATCACTGCAATTTCCCTTACAGCCGGATGATCGAGCAGATACTCTTCGATTTCGACTGCCGAGAATTTCTCTGCCCCACGATTGATCTGATCTCCGGCGCGGCCCTCCACGACCAGATGGCCTGTTGGTAGACGACGCACCAGATCTCCGGTTCGATAGAAGCCGTCAGCGGTAAACGAGCGCTCATTGGCTTCGGGCGCGGCAATATAACCGCGGATCGTATAGGGTCCACGCGTCCACAGCTCGCCGACTTCTCCATCCGCGACCTCCGCGCCCGTGTCGTCTACGATGCGAATTTCGTCATGCGGCGATAGCGGCCGACCCTGTGTCGTTTCCACAATGTCAATCGGATCGTCGTCTCGTGTGAAGTTCAGCAATCCTTCGGCCATTCCGAAGACCTGTTGAACGCGCACCCCCATGAAGCCATGGATCCGAGTAGCGACAGACGGGGCAAGCTTTGCTCCACCCACCTGAAGAACGCGAAGGCTGGAGAGATCGGTGTCGTCGAATTCGCGAGCTTCCAGCCATAGCGCGGCCAAGGTCGGAACCGCAGCTGTTACGGTCACCCTATGTTTTGCGATCAAGTCGAACACGGTTGCCGGGCTGGGTTCGCGCGCAAGCACAACTGTGCCGCCAACGATAAACGTGCCCAATATGCCGGGGCAGGCGAGTGGAAAGTTATGGGCGGCCGAAAGGCTGGCAAGATAGACGGTCGATTCATCGAAGCCACAAAGCTGGGCGCTGGCCCGCGCATTGTATTCATAGTCATTGTGGGTTCGAGGAATAAGCTTGGGAAGCCCTCCCGTTCCTCCAGAGTGCAGGAAGAGCGCGACAGATGAAGGATCCAGATCGTCGGTTTTGACGGGATCGCCTCCCGAGCCGACAAGCGCGCTGTAGCTGATGGCCATGGGGTCGTCGCCGGGGTCGCCGATGACGAGGACTTTGCTCAGGGACGGCACCGCTTCGCGTACGAGGCACGCAAGGGAGCGGAAGTCGTAGCTTGCTTCGATGTCGGTAATCGCATACGCAACGGCTCCGGACCCCTTGGCGAGATGGCCGATCTCCTGTTGGCGATGCGTCGGCAGCACCATGACGGGGATGATGCCTGCCCTGATCGAGCCAAGCAGCAGGGTAACGAGTTCGACGACATTCGGCAGTTGAAGAATAAAGCGATCGCCGCGACGCAAGCCCCATTTCCGCAATGCCGACGCCACCCGGTCTGCCGTCTGATTGAGCTCGGCATAGGTGAGGCTTTGCCCAAAAGAATCTATGAGCGCGACCTTGTCGGGATTGATCCGTGCCTGCTCACGAACAGGGGCCGTAAGTTCGCTCCCTCGCCAATAACCAAGTTCGCTATATCGTTTGGCCAGTTCGCTTGGCCACGTCCTTAACGTCGTTTCAGGCATGTCACACCCTAGTATCTTCTGAGACTGCGATCGTGCCGGTCGAAGCGAACGGCCGTCGGAGATAGTTGATGATGAGGCGATTGACCTCTGCGGGCTTCTCGAGGTACCCGAAATGGCCTGCGTCGGCGATTTCCACGTACTCCGCGCCCGGGACAACGTCTGCCACTTCACGGCTCAATCGGGGCGGGATAGCTGCATCGTCGGAAAAGCCGACTATCAGCATCGGGAGGGAGATGTTTCGGTAAGCGGGGCGACGGTCGCCGAGGACCTGCGATATCTGCAGCTGAGCTTTGTGTCCGGCGCTGATACGTCCGTCATCAAATGCAAACATATCAAGCCAGTCCTGAGCCTGACCTTCATTGCGAAGCGTGGCGGGCGACAGATATTGCAATGCCATGACGGCGGCGCGATAGTCGGCAGGCGGAGGGCAAGCGCGCTCCGCGATTTCGATCTCGCCGCGCGTCATTGCTTGTTGCACCGGCTCCAGGCGAGCATGCGCGGCAAGGGCAACGACACGGGAGATGAGATTGGGTCTTGCAAGCGCGGTCTCGACCACGATCCTGGCGCCGAGCGATGTGCCGACGAGAGAGACGGTCTTGCAGCCGAGATGCTCGATCAGTCCGACAACATCGTTGACCATGTCATCGATCGTAAACCCGTCCGGGCATTCGTCGGTCGGCGGAATGCCCCGATTGTTCAAGGAGACGACGCGGAAACCTGCGGCTCTCAGCGCGGGCACTTGATGCACTTCCCAAACACGAGCCGGGCTTCCTGTGCCCATCACCAGCAGGACCGTGTCGCCTGAACCGCCGGTGTCCTCGTAAGCGATGCGAATGCCGTTAATATGAGCTTTGATCACGCCATGCTCCCGGATCGCGGCACGAGGAAGCGGCTGACGCTCCGCATTTTCTCGCGCGTTTCCTCCAGCTCGCGTTCGGGGTCGGATTGCGAGATAAGACCGGCGCCGGCACGAAGCCAGGTGGCTCCCTCCACTTGATAGACCGAGCGAAGAACAAGGGCCGCGTCGAGTTCGCCGCGGCTGTCGACAGCCAGGACCGCACCGCTGTAAAGCCCGCGAGGAGAGTGTTCGCGAAGGCCAATTTCCCTGCACGCGTCGTGCTTGGGAATGCCGGATGCGGTCACTGCCGGAAAAACGCTACCGAAAGCATCCCAGCAACTGGCGCCCGATCTCAATTGGCCGCGGACACGCGAGGCCAGATGCTGGACACTGCCTCTGGAAACGACATCCATGAAGTCTTCGACGAATACGGTGCCTGGCTCGCAGACTTCGGCAATTT
This sequence comes from Rhizobium sp. AP16, assembly GCF_000281735.1. Classification (NCBI taxonomy): domain Bacteria; kingdom Pseudomonadati; phylum Pseudomonadota; class Alphaproteobacteria; order Hyphomicrobiales; family Rhizobiaceae; genus Rhizobium; species Rhizobium sp. AP16. The sequence continues at coordinate 532,021 of NZ_AJVM01000001.1, forward strand.
CATCCTGCGCCAATTTCACGGACAGGGCATGCTCATAGATCTCCTTCGGATCACTGAGCAGTTCATCGCGGAGCGAAGCGTCGAGTTCAGGCTGCCCCGTATATGCTCGCGTTCCGGCAAGCGGCTGCGTCACGATGGCGCCAGTCGATGAAACTTCGATTATCGCTCCTGGGCTGACGCCCGCGGCAGCAATTCCGCCAAGCTTCAGCAGGAAAGATCGTGCCGGCGTATTGTTGCGGCGTAGGACCTGATAGCTGCCGACCAAATCGATTTCTTGTGTCACGAAGACGGAGCGGGAAAGGATTACCTTGCGAAGTTTGCTGCCGTCGATCGCCTTGATCGCCTCGTTTGCCGCATCCACATAACCGGTGGTGTCGCTTACTTCATCAACGTGAACACGCTCGGACGGCTGGTTCGGCTTTGCATTGCGCAGCACTGTCTCCCATAGTTCAGCAATCTCCGGATCCGAGACTCGCAGCTCCGCTGCACCAGGGCGTATCCGAGCTTCGTGGTGCGGCATAAACAGGTATAGCAGCGTTCCGATGTCATCCGCGATCGGCAGCCCTTGCAGCAGGTAGGAAAGCTCGAAGGCAGCCCACCCGAAGACGTGTGATGCCGAGGCCTGATCATTCCCGAACACGCTCGCCAGCATCGCTTGAACCTGATGAAGCGGACGATCGGTCAAGGGTTCGGTCAGCGATCCCGCGGGCGTTGTTAGCCGAAGACCAGTCCGATCGAGCCTGATTTCCATGGCGCAACCCGCTGCAAACGAGATTTCTCCGTCTTTTTCGTAGAGAATATAAGGGCTTGGTGTTGCGCCATCACGACTTTGCTGCGGCCGCAGCAAAAGCGTGTTAGCACCGTCCATGGCTGAAGCGAGCGCACCTGCCGCAGTGATCGTATCGACTGCCAGGGGCACCACATGTGATATATTGGATTGCGCTATGCCAGAGGTGAACACGGTCATCTCGACATTCCCCTTTTTATAGAGTGCCAGAACTCGATGTTTGAGGGCTTGGTCGGCTGCGCAGGGACCTGGGCGTCATATCCGTCCACGTCTTGTCGATCCAGTCGAGTACTTCCTGACGTGGCGCGCCGTCGGGTGCGCCGTGGACGATGCTCCAACCCTCCGGAACATCTTTGAAAGCCGGCCAGAGCGAATATTGCTCTTCGTCATTGATGAGAGCGTAGAAAACGCCGTTGGGATCGTCGAATGGATTTACAGTCATCAAAGCGTTCCTAGATTGACGCGGCTAGTTGGGATTGTTCGTAGAGATCGCCTTGCATATCGGCGGCAACAGCATCCAGAATATCGGCAGATCGCATCGCGACATTGGACAGCAGCGACGAGGTCAATCCATGACTGTGCTGCACCCCCCCGTTTAAGTAGATACGCCCCGATATGTTCGGGAGATCCAACGAGTAGTTTCGATTCACAACGGGAAGGCATCCATCGAAGGCTGTTGCAGTCTCGATGGTGGAACCGAGCAGATCGCGGAGATCGAAAGATTGAAAACCGGTGGCGAATACAATGGCATCGACTTTTAATTGACTGCTAGGCCGACCACCGAGATCGCGAAGGACAACGGCAACGCCATCACTAGCCTCCTCGACCCGCTCAACTTCAGTCGTACGGTGCACATGGAGGCGTCGCGCGCCACCGACCGTCTCATCATACTCTCGACGGTAGAGCTCGTTGATCAATTCTGCGTCGACCGCGGAATAGTTAGTCGGCCAATGATAAGTCAGCAGTCGCTTCTTGAGTTCGGGAGGTGCCGCATAGAATTCATCCACGGATGCTGGGTCAAAGATGCGGTTGACGTATGGCGAGTCATCCGAGGGCGAGTAGCCGAAACGTCTGAGAGATGCATGAACCTCCGCATCGCCGTAGGTTTCATGCAGATACGCCACAACTTCGGCGGCGCTTTGTCCGGCTCCAACAACAAGGAAGCGCATGTTCGGCCGAGACGGTAATGTCTTGAGGCTCGAGAGCAAATTATGATTGTGGAATATCCGCGAGCTGGCAACAATGCCTTCTGGCAAGACAGGCCGGTACCCCATGCCGATCACGATATTGCGCGCGAAAATCGTCTCTGTTGCGGCATCTGCGCCAGCGGTCTGGGCCGTCCTGACCATAAATCGTCCAGCGCGCCATTCGATGTGCTTCGCCGCAACGCCGTAGGAAACCGGTATCGATACACGTTTTGCCGCCCAGAGAAGGTAGTCGTGGAACTCCTTGCGCGAAGGGAAAAACGTCTTGAGATTGATGAAATCGGATAACCTCTGCTTTTCGTGAAGATAGTTCACGAACGTGTAGGGGCTGGTGGGCATCCGCAAAGAAACGAGATCCTTGAGAAAGCTGATCTGCATCGTGGTATTGGGTAGAAGCATGCCGTCGTGCCAGCCAAACTGAGGTTTGGCCTCGACAAATCGCGCCGACAATTTCCGGCTTCCCGTCAGATTCTGGTTGCTCTCCTCGATCGCAATCGCGAGGCTAAGATTTGTGGGCCCGAATCCAATTCCGAGGACATCTACTTGGTTTGGCATAACCCCATGCGTTACTCGACCTGTCAGGTTATCGGATTCAACGCGCTGCTGTGTCGTTGGCATAAATAGCCTTTCTGATGGCCCTGAAGTATCTTTTCGCAAGTGCCCGCGTGGCGGGCGCAAAGTTCCAATCGGCTCCCAGCCTGGGGATGGGAGCCGTCAAAGCAAATTCATGTTTTGAATGCAGAAGAGCCCATGGCTTCTTCTGCTGTCGCCGCACCGGATGCCGGTGGACCGTATCGAGATTTCGACACGGGTTATAATCAAACGGGACGGTCCCGTCTAGTCATTGTTGACTGTTATTCTCATATTTTAATTTTGCGACTATTGCACCTCGCCATGCCGTCAAACCGGCGGATTTCAGAGGTCACGAGGCTGTGGGGGACTCCAGAGGATCGTTTTGCAATTCGACTAATACCGCTGATCGGTGTTGCAATCTTCAGATTGAGCCGCCGTGCACTCGACGGGCGAGACGTCTTGGGAATACGTCAGCTCTGCCTCGATGGGGGCGGACCGCATGGGCATTGCAAAAGCCGGTGACGCATTCAGCAGTCCTCGATTTATCAACACCGTTACGTGGCGCGCGAGCACGTTTCCGAGCAGCGACAAATCCGAAACGACCGGGCGATTCCTGGTGCGGCGACCAACGTCAGCCATGTAGCCATCGTTGTCTCGGGGGCTGCAGAATGCCTTCGTCCATGTCATCGTTCTCGCAGTAAATATCCAGGTCGAGGACCAGTCCACGTTCTCCAACGGCCTTGAGCGTGGTCGGAAGAAATCTAACGCCTTCATTGCAGTCAGGCACGGAAAGGCCGCAGAAGAGGCTACCCTCGAAATGTCTCGCAATGCTGTTCCAATGATCGAGGTTGCTTGTTAAGCCGGAGAACATTCTCGCGACCTCCTCGTCGAGGCCAATAGGGCTTGGATTGACCACGGTCAGCAACCAAATCCCAGTTTGCGTGATGACCTGCCTTCCCCTGGGGGATAGCTGCGTGGCACCCTTTCTGTAGGCCCATGTCGCATCGGTCCCCAAGGAGCGGGATATCTCATCCGGATCAAGGTGATCACCTTGGAAGCGCAGAGAGACAACTATGTTTTGAAGTGAGGCCATCGCGAGCAACCTTGTTATTGGTCGAAAGGATGTGCGTCCTCTCGGATGCAGCAACTTTCACGTGCGTCGCATTGTAGTCAAGCAACAATCGGTGCCATCGATTTCGTTTCGTCGACCTTAAATAAGTTCCGCTGATCTTCCGGGCGGAAAGGTAGGTCATCTGGATGCACCAGCTAGTGACGGCAAGATCTTTCGCGTCGGCGAACTGAGAGCTCACGACTCCAAATCGGTCATTCCATCTAGGTCAGGCCGAAGTCTGCTATAGGAAAATTTGAGACGGAAGGCTTTGTAACTATCGGGTCGTGGGTTCGATTCCTATCAAGAGCACACGTTACCTCTTGCACCGAACCTTCGCCATCTTCACAGCAGATGGCGCGCAAGAAAGTCATCTGGGTCACTCTCATCCTTTAACTGCACTCCGGTGGCCCCGGCTCGAAAGGCGCGCTCAACAAGCCAGCTTAGTTTGAAGGCCGCCCGCTCCGCATCCAGTCCTCCAGGCCGGATATTAGACACACAGTTCCTGTCCGCATCCGTGCGTTCTCGCATCGGCACCAAAGTTAGGTAAGCGCCAAGACTGTCTGCGGCCGAAAGTCCCGGCCTTTCGCCCACCAGGATGATCGACATTCGCGCCCCCAATAATTCTCCAATTTCGTCGGCGAGCGCTACGCGCGCCTGGCTTGCCAACACAAGTGGCCCCAGAGAAAGGCACATGGCTTGCAGCATTGGAAGCAGGTGCATGAGCAGCACTGCTGCACCGTTCTGAACCGCAGTCGATGAAAGGCCATCGCCGACAATGATCACCACGTCGGGGCATACAAGCATGCGCGCTGCCAAGTTCGCACGCGATGTTGGAGAGAGACGGCGCCCCAAGTCTGGGCGCCTGAGATAGGTCTGCCTGTCGGGAGAGGCGCTTTCCACTCTCAATAATTCCAGATCAAGCATTGAGCAGCGCCGCTCCAGTGCCTCGAAATCCAATGGCGTGTGCACGGCATCGCGCGCTCGGGCATGGTCGAGGTTGAAGTCGAGGACGGCCTGTGTCGGCAGGCTCGAGCCTGCTCTGCCCAATCCAAGCCGCGCGGCAGTTGCTTCAGGGAAGATCTGAATGGTCTCACGGATCACCGTTGCCGGTGCATAGACTTTACGCTCTGGTATCGCGTCGCTCGTCATGCCGTCAGCCTCGGCAATCCATATTTCAGCGGGTGGTCGCTCCGCAGGGGCCGAAGGCTGCCGTCGTGATCGGCAATCTCCATGTCTTCGAGCCATTTGGCAAATTCCGGCGCACGTTTGACCTTCAAGAGATCGCGAACGTACAGCTGGTCGTGGAAGGACGTGGATTGGTAATTCAGCATGATGTCGTCAGCGCCGGGAACGGCAATGATGAAATTGATCCCCGCAGTTGCGAGAAGTGTCAGAAGAACGTCCATATCGTCCTGATCGGCTTCCGCGTGGTTCGTGTAGCAGATATCGCATCCCATCGGCAGCCCCATCAGCTTGCCGCAGAAGTGATCCTCAAGCCCTGCGCGAATGATCTGCTTTCCGTCATAAAGGTATTCGGGCCCTATGAAGCCGACAACGGTATTGACCAGGAGCGGCGCAAATGGCCGGCAAGCCGCATAGGCTCGTGCTTCACATGTCTGCTGATCGACGCCATGATGCGCATTGGCGGACAGGCAGGAGCCCTGGCCGGTCTCGAAATACATGACGTTCCGGCCGACCGTGCCCCGTCCCATGGACTGTCCGGCATCGTGAGCCTCTCGCAGGGTCGACAGCGAGATACCGAAAGCCGCATTCGCCACCTGCGTTCCGGCCACGGACTGAAAGACGAGATCTACAGGAACGTTGTTTTCGATGAGCGTGATCGATGTGGTCGCATGCGTCAGCACGCAGGACTGGGTCGGAATCTCGAAACGGCTAATAAGCTCGTCCAAGAGGCGAATGATGTCGGCAACAGCGGCGGGAGAGTCCGAGGCGGGATTGATCCCGATCACCGCATCGCCGCACCCATAGGTCAGCCCCTCTAGTGTCGAGGCGAGAATGCCTCTCGGATCGTCCGTTGGGTGGTTCGGTTGCAGCCGGGTCGCCAGAGTGCCGCTCTCACCGATCGTATTGCGAAACCCGGTGGTGACCCTGACCTTGCCGGCAACCTTGATCAGGTCCTGGTTGCGCATGAGCTTGGAGACGGCGGCGACCATTTCCGGCGTGAGGCCCGGAGCAAGTCGGGCAAGCCTGTCGGTCGTCGCCTGGTCTGACAGAAGCCAGTCGCGGAAGTCGCCGACGCAAAGGTGGGAGATCGGAGCGAAAGCCGCCTGATCGTGCGTATCGACGATCAACCGGCTGATTTCGTCTTGCTCGTAGGGAATAAGCAACTCGGTCAGGAAGGTCCTGAGGGGACCTCTGCCAGGCACATGCGCGCGGCCGCCATCTCCTCGGCCGATCCGGCTGCGATGCCCGCCAGCAGATCACCCGAGCGCAGTGGCGTTGCCTTGGCCATCAATTCCTTGAGGTCTTCGAAGACCCAGGTGGTGTTGGACATTGTCATTCTGTAGGTCACGATTGCGCCCCTTCCGGTTGGTTATGCGGCAAGAATGGCGCTCACCATGCGCGCCGTGCGGGGGGCGAGCGTCAACCCGATATGCCCGTGGCCGAAGGCGAAAATCACATCCTTGCCACCCCGGGACCGCCGGATGACGGGCACCGAGTCCGGCATGGACGGACGAAAGCCCATCCATGTCCGCGTGGGTTCTCCAAGATCGGGGAAGATGCGGCGTGCATTCGCCAGAAGGACGTCCAGCCGTTTCGGGTTTGCAGGCGCCGAAAGTCCGCCCAGCTCCACGGTCCCGGCAATACGCAATCGTCCGTTCATCGGGCAGAAATAGAAACCGTGATGCGTAGGGCAGACCGGCCGTTCGATGGGCAGCGTCTCCATATCGAACTCGAGATGGTAACCACGCTCGGTGTCGAGCCGAACCGGATCGCCGATCTGCGCCGCAAGTCTGCCCGAGTGGGCGCCTGCGGCAATCACGACCGTCCTGGCACGGATGGCGAAGCGCCCGGCGGCAATGCGGACGCCGCCGGGTTCGCGCACAATGTCGGACGCGAAGGCACCCACGAAGGAAACGCCGGCCCCTTCGGCGGCTTTCGCCATCCGGTCCATCACTGTGCCCGGATCGGTAAAGTTGATCGCATTCGGGAAAAACAACCCACCGCCGTCGACATGGGGAAGGTTCGGCTCCAGACGACTGATCTCGTCAGGCGCCATCAGTTGCTGCGCGATCCCGGCCTGTCGACGAAGCTCGACATCCGATGCCGCCACCTTAAAAGCCTTTTCCGTTTGATAGAGGTAGAGACATCCCTTTGCGCTAAGAAGCTCGGAGGCCCCGATCTGCGCAGCAAGTTCCAGCCATTCTGCCGAAGCGTCGGATAGCAGGTGCACGAGTTGACGCGTGTTCTCTCGATAGCGATGCGGCAATGACTCGTAGGCAAATCTTGCGAGCCACGGAAATAGCGTAGGCAGAGCCGCTTTCCGGATGGCAAGGGGGCTGTCGGCATTCAGAAGCAACGATGCGATGTTTCTGAGGACGGTCGGTGTTCCTACTGGAATGACAGCATAGTCTGCGATTGTTCCGGCATTTCCGTAGGACGCGCCCGATCCCGGCGGGTTGGGCTCAATCAGCACGACGTCACGTCCTTCCGTCCGTAGACGCAAAGCTGTCGCGAGTCCGATCACCCCGCCACCGATGACAGCGATGTCTGTCGTCAATATATTCATTGCTTTGATATTCACTTAAAAAGAGAGGTTTGCCGGAGCGCACGACGTGTCCCTTCGGCCGTGCTGCGCCGAAAACCAGAGATGATGAGATCAGGCCAAAGACGCGTAACGAGCCACATAGGCGGCCGTTCGCGGTTCCTTGGGACGCTCCAGCACGTCCACGGCGGTGCCCTGTTCGACGATCTTGCCACTATCGATGAACACGACCCAATCCGAGACTTCTTTTGCGAAGGGAAGCTCATGCGTGACGATGATCATGGTCATCCCGTCGGTAGCAAGTTCCCGCATGACACGAAGCACTTCGCCGGTCGATTCCGGATCGAGCGCAGACGTCGGTTCGTCGAAAAGGAGAACCGTCGGCCCGAGCGCAAGCGCACGGGCGATTGCTACGCGCTGCTGCTCGCCACCAGACATTTGTTCGGGATAGGCCATCGCGCGTTTCGCCAGCCCGACCCGTGTCAGAAGCTGGACCGCACGCTTCACCGCCTCGGATTCGGAAATCGAAGCCGCATGCATCTGCGCAAGAACGACATTCTCGACCGCGGTCAGATGCGGGAACAGATTGAAACGCTGGAAAACCATGCCCACCCGCTGGCGCAGCCTGGCAAGGTCCCTGCACACGACTTTTCCCTGGTTGAAGATTTCCTCGTCCCCGATGGCAATCGTGCCGTGTTCAGGCTGTTCCAAAAGATTGACACAGCGCATGAGGGTGGTCTTGCCGCCACCGCTCTGGCCGATGATGCTGACAATCTTGCCTGTCAGTACATCAAGGTCCACGCCGTCCAGCACCACCCGCCCGTCGAAGGATTTTCGGAGTCCGGAAATTCTGATCGCAGGACGTGCCGCGGTTTGTGTCGTGTTAGTCAAGATATGGATTTTTTCGGGCATCATGGGTCAGCCTCTCCCCTCGGCCAGGAATGTTGCTGCCAGTCTCAACCGGCGTCTTCGGGCGAAGGACAACGGCACGCCCGCTTGGATTTTTCGTTCCAGTAGAAGCAAGGATTGAGAAAGGGGGTAACAGATGGCGAAATAGACGGCCGAGATGACGAGGTAGACCTCCAGTGAACGGAATGTTTCCGAGGCGATCAGCTGAGCGTTTGTCATCAGCTCGGCCGCTGAGATAGTCACAAGCAGGGACGTGGATTTGATCAGGTCGACGAACATGGTGTTCGTTCCGGGAAGCGCCAAACGGACCGCCTGCGGGAGAACCACATGCGTGAACGTCTTGCCCCGGCCGAGACCCAACGCTTGCGACGCTTCCTGTTGCCCGCGGTGGACGCCTGAGATGGCGGCACGGAAGATTTCCGAGAGGTATGCCGCGTAGAACAGGACCAGGCTCAGTACGCCGGCTTCGAATACCTGCAATCTGATGCCGACGGATGGAAGTCCGAAATAGGTCAGGAAGATGATGGCCAGAAGCGGCACGTTTTTGAAAAGCTCGGTATAGAACGCTGCGGGAACGCGAACCAGCGTCGAGCGGTTGAGCCGCATCAGTGCGATCAGAAGCCCGAGGATCGATGCCCCGATAAAGCTCGTGATCGTGTAGCCGAGGGTCCTTATGAGACCCTCAGCAATGTTTCCGACATAGTCGTTCCATGGTACCTGGAACAGATTGCTCATGGCTGTGAACACGGGCATTCCTCACTTTGCAGGTTCAATTGCCGATGGACGGAGGCGACCAGTCTGCCGGTCGATCGATACCGCGCCGCTGAGCTGCCATTTCCGCGGATGGAGTGAGGAATTGCTTGGGATCGCCGCCCCATTTGGTGACCAGAGCGGCAAGGGAGCCGTCTTTATACATGAGGTCGATCTGGTCTGAGACGGCCCTGGCCAGCTTCGGAGCCTGCTTCGGCAGGTAAAACCCGGTCATGTAGGGCTGGAAATATTGATAGTCGGGATGGGCCGCGACCTCGTCGGCCGTTGGCGGCTTCAGGTATTCGATCTTGATCTTCATGTCCGGGCGCTGTTGCTGCTGGTAGGTGATCAGCAGCGGATCAAGGAACCCGACATCCAGCCGTCCCGATGCGATATCCGAAAACACGCTGTCTGCCGAAGGGAAGGTATGCGGGGTCGCATTCGGGACCTGCGCGATCGATTTCGCCCAGACGTAGCCCGTCACGGTGCCAAGGTTCTTGCCTTCAAGGCTCGATACGTTCGGAAAACTTGCTGTTTCGAGAACAGCCATTGCGGGCGGTGAATAATATGGTGGATCGGTGAAGAGGCCGACTTTCTGTCTGGCATCCGACCAGGCAATGCCGCCGATCGTGATGTCGGCCCGCTGCGACTGCACGGACGCAAGCATGCCGGCAAAGTCTGTGACGTTGAATTCGACCTTGAGGCCGAGCTTGTCCGCAACGGCTGCAAGAATATCGCTGTCGAGGCCTACGAGCTTCCCGTCCTTGGCTGCCGTATATGGCATATAAGGCTCGATTGTTACGGTAAGCGTTCCCGGCTTGATCACTTCAAAGTCGTTGGCCCTCGCGGGCCCGGGGTATGCCCATGTCAGCGCGGTCAGTCCCAGTCCCATCAGCGTCGAAAATCCGTATGCGACGGACTTTTTCAAAAACCCAGTTTTCATCGCCAGTTCCCCTGTTATATATTGGTGATATATTAACGATATCCGTCTATAGCGCGTTGTCAAGCAGGTTTCGTGTCTGCCTATTTTATAAGCTAACCTCGGTGTTGGAGCCGTTGGGTTGGTCGAAAGGGAATGAAGAAATGCTAGCAATCGAACCCGAATATGCCGATCCGGAGCCGACACTTGCCGATCGGACCTATATTCGGTTGCGCGAAGAGATCATCACCGCCGAGTTGTCCCCTGGCACACTGCTTCGGGAGACTGAACTGATGGAGAGGTTACAAAGCGGGAGGACCCCTGTTCGAGAGGCTCTTCAACGGTTGCAGCGTGACGGCTTCGTGGTCGTGAGCGCTCGGCGGGGTACGTTTGTCAGCAAGGTAGACATAACGGATCTGACGGCAGTCTATGAGGCCCGAGCACGCATCGAATCATACGCGACCCGTCTCGCTGCGGAACGACTGCGTGAATACGAGCGGCAAGAGGCCCTAGCACTCATTGATGAACTGAAGGGCACGACTGGTCCAATGGAGTTGAACGACGTCCTGGCCCTCGACCGCCGGGTCCATCGGTTCATTTATCGGGTAGCGAAAAACCCGTATCTGCTTGAGACACTGGAGCATTACCACAATCTTTCCTTGCGGATCCTCTATGTCGCAACGAAGCGTTTCCCCGTTCTCGTTCCACGTCTGGAGGACGTGTTGCGTGAGCAGATTCTGATGCTTCAAGCTGTCTGCAGCGGTAATGGCGAGGACGCAGAGAAGATCTCCATGAACCACGTCCTGAGTTTTGAAGTCGAAGTTCGCAAGATCATTTGATCGTCAGGCGAGGTACGGAGTGTCTATGGGCACTTTGCAGAGATAGGCCAAACTCTCGCGGTTGAACTTAAATGGGACGATTGAGTGACTGGCGACGGTGTTCAAAGGTGGGTCTGGGTTCGAATCTCATCAAGGCGTTCGAGTCTTTGACAAACTTTGCCAAAATTGGTTATGGTGCCTTCAAATGGAGATTACCAATGGCCACGATGAACGTATCTCTTCCAGACCCGATGAAGGATTGGGTGGAGGCCCAGGCTAGGACCGGGCGATATTCGAATGCTAGCGACTACGTGCGCGACCTGATCCGCCGCGACCAGACACGAAACGACAAGATTGCCGCCATGCAAAGCTTCGTCGAGGCGGGGCTCCAAAGTGGTGTTGGCAGCCGATCAAAGGATGAACTCTTTGCTGAAGCGATGGTTCGTGCCAGCAAGTCATGAGTTTTAAGCTTTCTGTCGAGGCGGAGGAGGACATTATTGCGATCGCCGAGCAAGGTGTCCGTATGTTCGGGGCAGGCCAGGCACAGCGCTACCACGATGAACTTTTCGCATTCTTTGATCTGATAGCTGTCAATCCACGCATCGCGCGCGAACGGGATGAGGTTGATCCGCCCGTTAGAATTCATCCCTTCAAAGCACATCTAATCGTTTATCGGATCGAAGACGATGAGACAGTTTTTGTAATACGAATTCGCCACGGGCATGAAGATTGGGCAAGTAATTCAATTTAGCGCCCCTCGGACGGAGCTGTGGGATTTAGTGTGTCTCAGGTTCGAATCGGTTCAAGACCCCCAACCCTGAACAATCATTCGCCAGCGTCAGGAGAAGCTCTCCAACACCGCCAAGAACGTATGCCTATCGCCTTGCCCTTCGGTCAGCCGCACCCGGCCCTCGATATCAACCAAGTGGTGATCCATCAGTTGCTGCGCCTTAGCCAAGTCCTTAGCCTTCAAGGCTGCAACGATCATTCGATGGTGGTCTGCGCCGCAGTCGTCCTTGCGCTCTTCCTCGTACAGGGCCATGACCAGTGAGAGCCGTGCGACGATCTTCGAGAGCATTTCCGTCAGCACGGGATTTCCGGCGGTTTCGGCGAGCACTATGTGAAACTTGCCGGAGAGAACCGTTTTGGACTTCTCATCGCCATGGTGATGGATGTGCTCTTCCTCGTCCGTTAGCTTTTGAAGAGCATCCAGTTGTTCGGCGGTCGCCCGCGCGATTACGAGTTCCAGCAGAAGTCCCTCGAGCTTTCGGCGGGCCTCGAACAGGTTCCTGGCCTGCGCGATGCTTGGCTCCGCGACGAAGGTGCCGCGGTTTCTCTTCCGTTCCAGGAGATGGTCGCTTTCAAGAACGCCGAGTGCACCGCGCACAACCGTTCGGCTGACGCCGAAATGCTCTGCGATTGCCTCTTCCAGAATCTTCGTGCCCGGCTTGAGTGCGCCTTCGCCGATGGCGGCTGCCAGCGTGGCGCGGATGCGCTCCGAAACGTCGTCGTTGTTATCGGCACTCTCTGCCGACCCGTTGGCCGCCGGGATCGCCTTGGCGCTTTGACGGCGCGTCTTCCTCATTGCCTTCACCACTTCAAGCCTCAGCATTTCTTGCGTGTCCGGTAACCCGTCGCACTGAATATCTTTGCGCCGTAATTATTTCCATAAGAATGTTTCTGCGCAACCTGTGAATTTGGACGGCGACGCGAATTGGAAACGCTGGCGGAAATTTTCGCCAGCGCTTTGTATCTCACGACTAAGCCGCCTTCTGTTTCGTTGCCGACGAAGACAGGACGATCCCCTTTTCCGCGCAAAGCGCCTCGATGTGGCGGGCCGATCGTTTGATGAAGCCGATCGCCTCGTTGAAGCCATAGGATTGGTTTTCGTAGGTCGGGTAGCCGTATTGGGTGCTTTCGTAGGCTTCCCAATCCGGAACCTCACCGGATGCGACGCGCTTTTCGTAAGCGTCGATCATGGCCATGTAGGCGCCCAGTTCGCCCAGTGACAGGTCGGGGTGGCCGGCTCTCCAGATCGGGTCGTCGATCTCGATACACTGGCGTGGATTGGCCTTGCGGGGCTTGTCGTTGACAGACTGGGCAACCTCCAGCGACAGGTTCAGGGCAGGATTGGCCTCTGCAAGGATCGGAAGGATCGTCGCGAAATCGACGATACCGCCGCCCGCGGGTCTGGTCTGGAAGTCGAGACCGCCTGGAGCGCGGCCGACATAGGCATCCTTGATATGCGTCTGGCGGATATAGGGAGCCAGACGCTTGGCGGCGAGGACCGGGTGCTCGCCTCGCTGCAGGCCGTTTGCCGTGTCGAAGACGACACCAACGCAATCGGCCCCAACCTTCTCGATCAATCGCAAGATCTCAAAAGAGGTGATTTCGTCGTGGGTCTCGATATTCATGTGCGTGCCATGGGCGCGGGCAACGGGAGCCAGCTTCCGGAGCACCTTCTCCATCGCAAGCAATTGCTCTTCCCAGGTCACGTCGGTGCGGAAGCGGTCATTGGCCAGCCGGCCGCGATATTCGCTCTTGAAATTGCCTGGTGCGACCCAGAGCTCATGGCAGCCGATCGCGGCACTGGCCTCGATCATACGCGTGAAACCGGCAATGATATCGCCGCCGCCGGCTGCCCGCAGCGCCGGTTCCTCGGCGCTGCAATAGGGATTGATCTTGCCGATGCCGCTTTCGAGATAAAGCCCAAGCTCATCGGCCTTCGCACGGATATTCTTGAGGGCACCGAGGTCAAGCGTGGGGCTCATGTCCAGCGCCGTGCTGAAGAAGATGCCGCCGAGCCCAAGCTCCTTGACGTGATCAAGACTTGCCAACGGGCCACGTTTCTTCGCCTCAGGCAGCTTTATGCCGTCGATTCCCAATCTCATGTCGTTTCCTTTGCTGTTTCCTGATCGGATGCGCTTCACTGGCGATCCTTGGTGCTATTGGTCGGTTCGTGATTGCCGATGTCGCGGCGTTCACGATGTGCGTCGCCACCATCCGCGCGCTTTATTTGCAGCGCCGTGACCCTTCGGCTGAAGGCTCTGTTCAAGGAAATGCTGGCCGATCGATGCGACTGACGTGATTGCGAGGTACCAGATCGAGGCGACGAACAGCAGTTCGATGACCAGGAAGTTCCGGGCGTAGATCGCCTGCGCCTGCGTCAGCAGATCCTGCATGCCGATGACCGAGACGATGGCGCTGGCCTTCAGCATGCCGATGGCCTGGTTTCCGGTTGGCGGAATGATGAGGCGAGCCGCTTGCGGCAGGATGACTGCGCGCAATCGCTGCACCGGTCTCAACCCCAATGCTGCGGCCGCATCGCGCTGTCCGCGATCGATGGACATAAGGCCGCCACGGATGATCTCGGACATGTTTGCCGCTTCGTGAAGCCCGAGCGCCAGAAACCCTGCGAGCGAAGGCGTCACCAGATCGTTGATCGAAATGGTGAAGCTCCCTATCCCAACCTGTGGGATGAAGAGAGCGATATTGAACCAGAAGAATATCTGGACGATCAGCGGCACACCGCGAAACCACCACACAAAACCGGCCGCCATGGCCTTGAGGACCAGGTTCTGGCTCGTGGCCATCACGGCAAGCACGCACCCAAGCGCAATGCCGAACACCATGGCACCCGCCGTCAGCTCAAGCGTCAGCAGGACGCCACTGAGGATGGAGGGGTGCACGAGGTAGTGAGGAATCTCGGACCATTGAATGCTTTGGCTCTGGGCCACGATCAGGGTAAAGAAGGCCATCGCAGCTATCGCGATGGCACCGGTTGCGATCTGCCCCCACTGGATCGGCCGCGTGCCGCGTGGGGCATGGGAAAGGGTGATTGGTTGAGCGGTGAACAGCGCCATGACCGTCAATCCACAGGCATGCTTACGGCGTCGTTGACCTTGACGGTCTTCACGGCCAGTGGTCCGAGGCTCCACTTCTTCATGATGGTCTCGTAGGCTCCGTAGTCCACCATCTGCTGCAAGGCGGCAACGACGCTGTCACGCAGTTGCGGATTGTCCTTGGCTATCAGCATGCCGAGGTAGCCGACGGCCAGGCGGATATCGGGAAGCGCCTCCAGGCCCTTGCCGTTCCCCGTCTGGTTTTCCGTCGTGTAGACGCTGGTGGCATAGCCGTTGACGGTTGCGTCCGCCCGGCCGGTGCGAACTGCCTGCAGGACATCGGGCATCTTCGGGATCGCCATGATATTGATCGGAGCCGGGCACTTGGCCGAAGCCGTTTCGACCAGCTTCGCCTGGAAGGTGCCGACCGGAACCGCGACTTTCTTGCCGCACAAATCAGCCATGCTCTTGATGCGGAGAGGATTGCCCTTGATGGTCATGATCGTGGTCGCGTCATACATGTAGTCGATGACATCGACCTGCTTCTCCAGTTCCGGATCGTCGTTGATCCCGGAAATCGAGATGTCGAACCGTTTGGACAAAATCGATGGGACGATTGCCGCTCCAGCGCCGACATCGGTCATTTGAACATTCACACCGAGAATGATGCCCAGCGCGGCAGCGATGTCTGCGTCGATGCCGACGAGCTTGCCGTCGTCGGCGTGGAAGCTGATCGGTGGGGTCAAGTCGGTCGCGACTTTCAGGATGCCAGATGTTCTGATGGCCGGCGGCAAGGCTTCAGCCAGTTTCTTCGTCAGCACGACGCCAGGCATCTTCGAAACATCGGTGCCGGGGGCTATCTCTGTCGCGCCAGCGCTGCTCTGCAAAGAGACGGCGATCAGCGTGGCGATAGTCGCGGCAAGCCCCGCTTTCAAAATTCCCTCAAGGCTTTTCATGTGATCCCCATTTTCATTTTTGTTCCCATGAATTCTCGGGGTCTTTCACGCAATTGCCGTGCCAAATGCAGATGATTTATAATATCTGCTTGATATTGAAAGGATATTTACGAATAAGAATCATTCGAACATTAATTCGTATGATTGTGCGAATTATATTTCGAACATTATCTGCGTATTTTTTACGCTCATTTCCGATTCTGTAGGCATCACAGGCGACCGTAGTTCCGGCGATACGCCGACGTAGGCACCTTTCCGTTCGCAGATCGCGCCCAATTCCATGTCTCTCGACAACGGACAGCCCACCCGATCGATCAAAAAACGTTCACAGGCATGCTCAATAAATATGCTCGATGGGCGGAATATTCCCTATTTCGAAATTCGAATATGATGACGAAATATAATAATTATAAAGTTTCGAATATTTATAAATCAAAAATACCGCATTGTTTTCAGATGATTATGATCTGATTGATGGCTAGTTGCGAAAGTTGGCACGCAGCTTGCTCCTCAGCTCTCATGAACAAGATCGACGCAACACTCCTCTCCAAGTCGTGTCTCCGCCTCATGCCGGAGAGCACGCATCCATCCGTGTACTCGTCGCAACCTCAGGGAAACCAGATGCCAGACACCCAGAATCTTGTCGGACGGAAGCGGCTGAGCGTTCACGGCCTCACGCATAGTTACGGTGGGCAGAATGCGGTTAGCGACGTTTCGTTTGACATCGAAGCCGGTGAGATCGTCGCTCTGCTTGGCCCAAGCGGTTGCGGCAAGTCGACGGTCCTGCGCGCCATCGCGGGGCTGATCCAGCCGAAGACCGGGAAGATTGCCCTCGGAGACAAGGACCTCGCAAATGTCTCCGCCAGGTCGCGCGGTGTCGGCATGGTTTTTCAGAACTACGCATTGTTTCCGCACCTGACCGTTGCCGAAAACATCGCCTATCCTCTTGCCTGCCAGCAGCTTCCACGGCCTGAGCGGAAAGCTCGCGTCGAGGAGATGCTGTCTCTTGTCAGGCTCGGCGGCTATGGCAACCGCCTGCCGCGGGAGCTGTCGGGCGGACAGCAGCAGCGCGTCGCCGTTGCGCGAGCGATTGCGGGCCGTCCATCACTTCTGCTGCTTGACGAGCCCTTCGGTGCTCTCGATCGGGCATTGCGTTTCGATCTCCAGGTCGAACTGCTTCATCTGCAGAAGACGCTGGGCATCACCACGCTCATCGTCACCCACGATCAGGAAGAAGCGCAAAGCCTGGCGAACCGGCTGGTGCTTATGAACAGGGGACATGTTGAGCAGATCGACACGCCGATGACCGTCTACGATCGGCCGAAGACCCTTTTCGTGAACACGTTCATCGGACAGGCCAATCTGCTGCATGGAACAGTACTCCGGTTCGACGGCGAGACCACATTGATAGGCCTTGCGAACGAAAAGACACTCGCGCTGCCGCGTCGCCTGAACTTCACCATCGGTTCGAAGGTCACGATCACGTTCCGGCCTGAAGAGGTTCGCCTGTCGACGCGGCCGAATGGAACCGCGCTGCCGGTGCACATGACGGTATCCGTGCCTCTGGGGCCATCTCTCGTTCATGACCTTGTCCTCGAAGACGGCACGGGTCTGCGCGCCTCCGAGGTGAGAGGACCGTCCACCACCATCCCCGAGCCAGGAGCGCAATTATTTGCCGAGATCGACACTGCAAGGTGTCACGCCTTTCCGGCTGAACCGGACAGCACCCCGTAAAGAAACAGATCAACAGAGGTGAACATGATGATGAAAGATTTTCAGATGAGCCGTCGTGGCTTCGGCTTTCTAGCCGCCGGTGCTGCCGTATCAGCCATGCTTCCTCTTTCCGCGCGCGCTGCAGGCGGCGGGGTGGTTGCCGCCACGTTCCCAGGCAGTTGGGAGGACGCTTACCGGACCGTCCTCACTCCGATGGTGCAGAAGGCTGGCTATGATCTCACGATCGCACCGGCCCTCGCGCAGGACCAACTCGCAAAGGTGATGGCGAGCCCCGGCAACCCGCCCTATGACACGCTGCTGATGTCGCCGGGCCAGATGGCCGTCGCCATCGAGAACGATCTGATCCAGAAAATCGATCCGAGTAAGCTCAGCAACTGGGGGATGCTCGATCCGCCGTTTCAGGGCGAATACGGGCCGACCGTGACCATCGAAGTCAACGGCATCGCCTACAATCCCGATCTCGTTCCGAAGCCGAAGGGCTATCGGGATCTCTTCGAGAACCCGGCCTATAGCGGCAAGGTATCGTGGACCGGCTTTGCCTCGAACACCGCGGTCATGGCCTATACGGAAATCGCCAAGATCTTCGGTTCCGGTCCCGACGACATGGATGCCGTCTTCAAGCTGTTCAAGGATCATCCGGAGCACCTGAAGGGCGTCGTCGACAGCACCAATCACCAGATGACGCTGTTCCAGCAGGGCGAAATCGCCGTCTTCATGTGCTCGACCGGCAACGTTGCCCGCCTCAAGAGCCTTGGTCTCAACGCCGAATTCGCCCACCCCGAAACCGGATCGCCAGCAGCCCCGGTCAACATCCATCTGACCAAGGGCACAGCCAATCTCGACGCGGCCTATGCCTATATGGATGCCGCCATCTCCAAGGCAGCCCAGGATCAGCTCAAGGAGCCACCGACGGAGATGTTCCCGACGAACAAGGACGTCGCGCTGACGACCGGCATCGAAGCCTATGTCACCCGCGATCAGATCAAGACGATGGTCTATCCGGACTGGGTCGCGATCAACAAGCACCGTCCCGACTGGATTCGCCAGTTCGATGCGCTGGTGGCTGGTTGAGGTGAGATGATGAAGGCGAGCGGCTTCCCATACGTCGTACCGATGCTGTTGCTGTCCGTGGCGTTCTTCGCGACGCCGCTCGCTGTTCTCGTCGGTTTCAGCTTCGCCGATCCCGGCGGAGCAACTCTCGAGCACTATGCCCGCTTCTTCGGGGATGCGTTCAATTTCCGTGCTCTCGTCAACACCGCGCGGCTTGGGCTTGAGACTGTTGTCGGCACCACGCTACTCGGCGTGCCGATCGCGCTGCTTTACTGGCACGGCGGCCGGAACCTGCGTCAGGTCCTGATTTTTCTGACCCTTATTCCGATGCTGACCAGCAACGTTGTTCGGACCTTCGCCTGGATCGTCATCCTCGGCCGCCAGGGGCCGATCAGTGAAACGTTGATGGCACTCGGCCTCACCGTAATGCCGACCAGCCTTCTGTTCACCGAACTCGGTCTGCTGATGGCCATGTGTCAGATCGATCTGCCGCTGATCATCCTGCCGTTGATTGCGATCCTGTCGCGCACGCCGGTGCAGCTCACCGAGGCGGCGCAGGTCTCGGGCGCCGGTCCATGGCGCGTTCTGGTAACGGTGCTGTTGCCGCTCATGCTGCCGGGTCTCTTGGCCGGCTGGATTCTGGTCTTTGCCAGCACCAGCAGCTCCTTCGTCACCCAGGCCGTGATCGGTGGTGCTCGAAACGTCTATGTTCCGCAGTTGATCTATCGCGAAGTCGGTACGCTGTTCGACTGGCCACTCGCATCCGCCATCGCGGTGGTGCTGTTGCTATCGACAGGCTGCCTACTGGTGGCCCTCACAATGATTTCCCGTCACAGAAGGTTGGTCGGTCATGCGTGATCCCAATAAGGGTCCAATCGGGGAGAGTCCCGTTCCGACCATGCTCTACAAGGCATTTGTCTTCGGATTTGGCGGCCTATGCGTGCTCTACCTCGTCGCGCCCATCGTGATCGCCCTGACGATGTCGTTCACATCGGGCCAGACGCTGAAATATCCGCCACAGGGCTTCTCCTTCAAATGGTATGAAGCTCTGCTGGACCCTGTGCAGTCTGCAACGGAACACATCGCCGCCTGGAACTCGCTGAAGATCGCCGGCCTCGCCGTTCTCGGATCGCTGCTCTTTGCGGTGCCGGCGACCATTGGCATGACGCGAATGAAGCGTAGCACCGTTGGCACGATCGAGCCTTTGCTTCTGGCTCCGCTCGTTCTGCCGAGCCTCGTCTATGGTCTTGCCGCCCTGATCGTCGCCAACTTCATCGGCTTGCGGCCTTCGCTCTGGCTCACGGTAGCAGGCCATATCGTCGTCTTCGGGCCGCTGATGTATCGCGCGGCGTCCGTCGTTGCGCAGGGTCTCAATCCGTCGCTTGCCGAAGCCTCCATTGTCATGGGCGCGAGCTGGTTCATGACGCTGCGGCGCGTGATCCTGCCGCTGCTGATGCCGGGCATCCTTGCCGGCGCGTTTCTGGTGTTCATCCAGTCGCTCGACAACGTCTCGGTTTCGCTTTTCCTCGCGGATGCTCGAACGACGGTGCTGCCACTGCGCATGTTCGCACTGATCGAAGAATCGCTCGATGTCCGGGTCGCGGCGATCTCCGGAATTTTGATCGCTGTGACTTTGGTCGGACTGCTCGTCGCCCGGCGCGTTCTGGCACCACCCCGGTAGGCCTGAACGGCCCGAACCCACCAAGATATTTGAACTTGTAAGGAATAGACCCATGAACATGCGTTCAACACCAGCAGGCGGTTATCGCATCGGATCGCTGCTGGCCGATTTCCAGCCGGATTTCGACTTCTCCGCCCCGCTGCCGCTTCCCGTTGAGGAGTTCGAGGATCGCCTTCGGAGAATCCGTCGGCAGGCTGTCGAAGCCGGTCATGACGCGATCATCGTCCACGCCGGCAGCGTTGGCTGGTTCCACGCTTCGAATGCCTATCTCCGCTATATCTGCGACTGGATGCGCGAGGGCGTGCTGATCATTCCGACCGACGCCGACAAGGCGCTGGTTCTGCTATCCTTCTTCACCCAGTCCGTTCTTTTGCCACCCGGAGGCGAACCTGTTCTCGTCGACGACATCTGGCAGATCGGCCCGATCGGTCGGGAATATTCCGACCGTCCTGGTGATTCCGTCATCAAGACAGCCGAGAAATGCGCCGAGGTTCTGGGCAATCTCGGTCTCGCCAAGGCCCAGATCGGCAGGATCGGCGATCGGACATCGTTGACTTTCTGGGCAGCGCTCGAGGAACTGCTGCCGAAGAACAAGTTCGTTGCCGACAATGCCATTCTGGATCGCATGCAGAAGGTGAGGTCGCCGCGCGAGATCGAAATCTTCCGTGCTGCCGCCCAGTTGATTAGCATCGGCACGCAGGCCGCCTATCATGTGACAAAGCCTGGTGTGACCGACCACGAAATCTACGCGGCTTTCACCCTTGCTCAGCTCGCGCTCGGCGGCGAGACCGGCGACGGCTACCAGATCGGCATCAACGAGTTCGGCACCCATTGCGGCAAGCCCTATGGCCACATTGTCCGGCCGGGAGACCTCATCAACCTCTATATCTCCAACGTGACCTATCGCGGTTACACGGCGCAGACGGCGCGGATGATCGCTGTCGGCGATATCACCAAGCGGCAAGAAGAGGTGCTTGCCGCCTGCACCGAGGGAGTGAAGCGCGCCGAAAAACTGATCAGGCCCGGCGCACTGATGCGCGATGTCAACAATGCCGCCTTCGAGCCGATGATCGAGCGGGGGATGCTGACATCGCCGGAAGCGCGAACCATGCCCTATAACTGGGCTCCGATGGAGGACGGCGGCGCCCGCCTTATCCCGCAGCAATATGTCAAAGACATCGACTTGGAAGCGCAGGGCCGCAAGCTCATGCATGTCTATCCAGCCACTCACGGACCGCATAATCCCAACCTCGGCCACTCGGTCGGCATGGCCGGTGGCCAGAACAGTTTCAACATCTCCTCGCACAACTACGACGCGATGGAGGAGGGGATGGTCTTCGTGCTGCACACGCAGTGGCTGGAGCCATTGTCGGCCGGCTGCAATATCGGCGACATGTATGTCGTCACGAAGGATGGCTTCGAGAACCTCAGCCGTCACACCCCGCTTGAAACTCACCGCATCGCTGCCGAGGCCTGACATGACCAACAACAAATCTCACACGCACTTCGATTTCGCCAAACTGACGGAGCGCGAGCGTTACAAGATCCTGATCGGCACGGTCATTCCCCGGCCGATCGCGCTGGTGACGACGGTGAGCAGGGACGGCAGGCCGAACGCAGGGCCGTTCAGCTTCTTCAACGTGCTGACCCATGATCCGGCGATCGTTGCCATCGGCGTCGAGAACTACTCGGACATGCGCTTCAAGGATACCGCCCGCAACATCCGCGAGACTGGTGAATTTACGGTGCATATCTGCGACGACGCGCTCGTCGATCAGATGGAGGTCTGCGCCATCAAGTTCGGCCCCGAGGTCGACGAGCTCGAGGAGGCCGGTCTGGCAACCGCGCCCGGCCAGATGGTCAAGAGCCCACGCATCCTCGCAGCGCCGGCAGCACTCGAATGCCGTCGCCACACCACCTTGCAGGTTGGCCCGGCCCGCGAGATTATCCTTGGCGAAGTTCTTGGTGTTTATGTTCGCAGCGATGCTATTGACCCGTCGAATCTGCATATCGATCAGCAGTTGATGGACGCCGTCGGACGGATGGGAGGTCACACCTATGCCAGGACGCGTGATCAGTTCGATATCAAGACACAGACAAAGGAGGAGTGGGCTTTGCGCCAGCCCAATTCCACGTCTGCGGTGGGATGAAGATTCCAGTCGCTTTTTCGGTGACTCTCGTGACGCTTGCTTGCCATTCGAGTAACCAAAGCGCGCCCCGCTGGAATGGGGTTGGATACACCCGTTGGCCAAATATAGCCAGTTCAAAGGCAGCTTTCTGATATGTGTCACCAAGAGCGGACGGTCTGCTGTCGGCACCAAAGCGGTCATTCTATCCAGGCAAAGCTGATGGCCGCACCTGAGGAATTTCAGACTGATGGCTTTTGCAACAACTGGGTCGTCGGTTCTGATCCCTTCAAGGCGGTCATTTGGAGATCGCATTCCACCGACAGCGTCTTAGTGAGGTCTGTACAATGCAGCATCAGCTTAGTTGCTGTGTGGTTGCACCCAAAGAGATTGATTTAACAACTTTGCCAGGTCCAGCTAACCCACTATGGAGGCTCGAGTTACGCCGAACGTATCTTTTTCCGACCCGATGAAACATTGGGACGGGGCGCAAGCAAAGACCGGGCGTTATTCCAATGCCAGTGACCTCTCGAGCGTAACTTGCCGCGGTTCTGTAAAGGGCCTTGACGCGAGGTGGGCGCATGTCATTTAACTGCCCGCATGAATAAAATACGTGCAATCTGCGTCTATTGTGGATCCTCCCCTGGTAACGATGCGGCTTATGTCGAGACAGGCGAGCGGTTGGGATCTGCCCTGGCAGCCGCTGGAGTGAAGCTGATCTATGGCGGCGGAACAACCGGCGTTATGGGTGCCGTCGCTGATGGAACATTGCGTGCTGGTGGCCAGGTCGGTGCGATCATTCCGAGCTTTCTTATCAATCGCGAAACGACCAAGGCGGCGCTGACCACGTTCAGTGATGTAACGATCACCGAGACCATGCACGAGCGCAAGCACAAGATGTTTGAGCGCTCCGATGCCTTCGTGGCCTTGCCGGGCGGTATTGGCACCGTAGAAGAGATCGTTGAGATCATGACATGGGGCCAACTCGGCCAACACCGCAAGCCGATGGTGTTCGCCAACATCAATGGCTTTTGGGATCCTATGCTTGGCATGCTTGATCATTTGCGCCGTACGGGTTTTATCCATAGCGGCCATCTGATGCAGCCCATTGTAGTTGATCGCGTCGAGGCGATCATTCCCGCCATCGTGGCGGCGGCCGAGGAAGTTGATATGTCCGGCAACGACACTCCGTCTGTCATCGACAAAATGTAGCGGTATCGAGGAACTGCCCGCTGCAATGCTACCCTTGAGTGGGCGCCCGACCACTGGCTTGAGGTGGGTAGTCTCCGCGCTTAAACGTCTTCCGGAAGGGCATGTTCGCCGTTGTCCGGCACGATGCCAGACGCCCTGAAGCCCCACGTGCCTTCGCTTCTAATTGGTTTTCGTTCAGGATCGATCTCCCTTTCGCGTCCTGCGGGCTTCGTTCCATCATCCAAAACCTTCGCATGGCGAGCGAGGGACATGAAGTCGGCGACCTCCACTGCTTGTGCAACGCGCTCTGGGACCGTCTGCCCAAAAGGCCACAGCGATCCGAGCTGACCACTTCAACTTTGTATGATGATGATGCCAAACGGGCATCGGCTATGGCTAAAAATTGTTCTTAGCAGCAGCGGCCGTATGCCCTTAAGGTCTCGTGGATCGGGCAGCAGGCCTAGGATCGGCTCTGTTGCAAAAATCGCGTTGACGTCCGAAAGAGCGCCGGAATTTTCAGCGAGACTATTGATGAGCGATTTCAAGTGGCGTCAATTTCAGGGTGAAGTGATTTTGTGGGCGGTGCGATGGTATTGCCGCTATGGGGTGAGCTACCGTGACCTTGAACAAATGATGGGCGAACGGGGTATGCCAGTCGATCATTCCACGATTTATCGTTGGGTTCAGCGATATGCGCCGGAGATTGAAAAGCGGTTGCGATGGCACTGGCATCGGCCGCAGTCAACGAGCTGGCGCATTGATGAAACCTATGTGAAAGTCCGCGGACAATGGACGTATCTTTACCGGGCCGTCGACAAATTCGGCAACACGATCAGATTTTTATCTGTCCCCGACGCGCAATGCCAAAGCGGCCAAGCGCTTTCTCGGTAAGGCCTTGAATGGCCTGAAGGGCTGGGAAAAGCCAACTGTCATCAACACCGACAAAGCTCCGACTTATGGCATTGCGATTGCGCAATTGAAGGCCGAAGGCAAATGCCCCGGAGAGCTTGTGCACCGACAGGTCAAATATCTGAACAACGTCGTTGAGACAGATCATGGCAGGCTGAAGCAACTGATCAAACCAGTCAGAGGGTTCAAGACGCTGAAAACGGCCTATGCGACAATCAAAGGTTTTGAGGTCATGCACGCTTTGCGCAAAGGACAGGCTGCGATTTTCAACCTGACGGGCGACGTCCGCGGAGAAGCACGCATCGTTGAACGAGCCTTTGGCTTCGGACCGAGCGCACTGACGGAGGCAATAGCACTGCTCGCTCAGAATCTCGAAAACAGCGAGGCTGCCAAGTAATCGACGTCCCAACCAACGGCCATCATAACCAAAAGGGAAATTTGTAACAGAGCCGACACGGCTGCGGTGCTGCGGCTTGGTGTGGTGGTGAACTGACCGGATGACAAGAATCCCATCCATCTGAGAGTCGCTGCGAAATCGGCATGGGCTTCTTCAGACGCCAACGTCGGTCTGTTCCCTGCAACGGCAGGGGTTTCGGAGATACGGGGTGAGTTTAGTATGGAATACCACATGATCACTCCATTAGCGGGTCACTGTGAAATGAGAATCCAGGTGAAAATCACGAAGAACTCAACACCGAACCCTCATCAAGAGGGCACGAGTATGGCGGTTTTCACAGTTTGGGTATCAAACGCAAAAGTTGCTTCGTGTAGGGGTGTTGTGGGTTCTGGAAGAGGTCATCCGCCGAGGCCGTTTCACAGAGCTGCCCCTGATTCATGACGGCGATCCGGTCGCACATCTGGCGGACCACGGGCAAATCGTGGCTGATGAACAGGATCGTCAAACCTAGCGTCTCCTGAAGGTCTTTCAGGAGGTTGAGGATCTGCGCCTGGATCGATACGTCGAGCGCCGAGGTGGGTTCATCGCAAATCAGAAAGCGCGGTCTCGTCGCCAATGCGCGGGCGATGGAAATGCGCTGGCGCTGGCCGCCGGAGAATTCGTGCGGGAATTTCCGGCCCGCCTCTTTGCCGAGGCCGACAAGATCGAGGAGGTCGGCGACCATGGCTTGGGTCTCGGCGCCATTCGCCGCGAGGCGATGATGCTGGATCGGTTCGGCGACGATCGCGTCCACCCGCATGCGGGGATTGAGCGAGGAGTAGGGATCCTGGAAAATCATCTGGATCTGGCGATGAAAGGCCTGGCGCACGCTGCCCCCGCCGATAGCCGTCAAATCCTCGCCCTTGAATGTTACTCTCCCGGAGGAGGGGCGGCAGAGCCCGGAAAGAACGCGCGCGACCGTCGATTTGCCACTGCCGGACTCCCCCACCAGCCCCAGAACCTCGCCTGTGCGGATATCGAGATTGAATTCCTTCACCGCATCAAAAACGGTCCTGTCGCGCGCCAGAAGCGCACGGCGGGTGACGAAGGTCACGCCCAGGTTCTCGATGGAGATCAGCGGTCTGTTGTCCGCCTGTTCGATGGCGTCATCCGTTTTACGGCCGAGCCAATGGGTGCTGACGTCGAAACCAGTAGGCTGCGAAGTCTCGGTCTTTCCATAGCTCGTTTCCGGGAAACGGTGCAGCTTGATATCGGCGCGCGGCACGGCGCCGATGAGGCTGCGGGTATAATCGTGGCGGGGCGCGTGGATGATCTGGTGCGTTTCGCCGGTCTCCACGATGTTGCCTCGATACATCACGGCGACCCGGTTCGTGGTCTCGGCGATGACGCCCATGTCGTGCGTCACAAGGATGACGCCGGCATTGCGCTCGGTGGCCAGTCGCTTGATCAGCTCAAGGATCTGCGCCTGCACCGATACATCAAGGGCCGTCGTCGGCTCGTCTGCGATAATCAGATCCGGATCCGTGCAGAGAGCGAGTGCGATCACCACGCGCTGACGCATACCGCCTGAAAACTGATGCGGATATTGCCGCATCCGCGTCTCGGCACCTGAAATCCCAACGGCAGTCAAAAGCTCGGCCGCCTTCGACTTGGCGGCTTTGGCGCTCATCGGCTTGTGGGCGCGAATGGTTTCCACTAGTTGCCGTCCTATCGTATAGAGCGGATTCAGGCTGGTCATCGGATCCTGGAAGATCATCGAAATGCGCGTGCCGCGGATCGCGCGCATGCGCCGCTCATTGGAAGGATCGAGCACCTCGCCGTCGAGTTTTATCGTTCCGGCCGTGATGCGGCCCGGCTGGTCGAGCAGGCCCATGATAGCGCTGCCGATCGTGCTCTTTCCCGCGCCGGATTCCCCGACGAGACCAAGGATCTCGCCGCGGCGAACCACGAGGTCGATGTTCTCGACCGCGACGAAGGTGCGGTTCCAGGCGGGATATTCGACCTTGATGCCGGACAAGGAGAGCAGCGGAGGCTTGTCTGAGATTTCTGCGGTCATCTTAAGCCTTCAACGCAGTTTCGGATCAAGCACGTCGCGCAGCCAATCGCCGAGCAGATTGACCGCCACGACCAGCAACGCCAGCGTGATGCCGGGAAAGAACACGAGCCAGCGTTCGCCGGAAAACAGGAAATTGTTGCCGATACGGATGAGGGTCCCAAGCGACGGTTCGGTTATTGGCACGCCGACGCCCAGGAAGCTCAGCGTGGCCTCGCCGAGAATGGCGGTGCCGAGATTGATCGTTGCGATGACCAGCACCGGTCCAAGCACATTGGGCATGACATGGCGGAAAATGATGACAGGGGACGAGCAACCCATGACGCGAGCGGCCTGCACATATTCCCTGTTCTTCTCGACCATGGCGGACGCGCGAACCGTTCTGGCCACTTGCGGCCATATCGATAGAGCCAGCGAAAGAACGATGACGAACAGTGCGAGTGCGTCATGTTGGTCCTTCGGCAGAATGCCACGGCTGATGCCGTCGACGAGCAGGGCGACCATGATCGCCGGAAACGTCATCTGGATATCGACCAGGCGCATGATGATAGCGTCGCAGATGCCGCCGAAATAGCCGGCGGCCAGTCCGCCAGCCAATCCGATCAGCACCGCAAGGCTGACCGATACGAAGCCGACAATCATCGAGATCCGCGTCCCGTAGATGATTGCCGAGAGCAGGTCGCGCCCCTGGTCGTCGGTGCCAAGGATGAAGCTCCAGCTGCCATCGGCCGACCACACCGGAGGAATGAGGGAATTCATGAGATCGATCGACAGCGGGTCGAAGGGATCATGGGGGGCGACGAGCGGGGCGAACAGAGCGCAGATGATCATGGTCCCAGCCACGACCGCCGCTGCGACGGTCACCGGAGAAAAGACGAATTTGTGCCATGCGGATGAGCGCCGGAGCCTGCCTAGAAGTCCGCTCATGCGTCGCGCGATCATGACGATGCCCTCCCGCCAGCATTGTCGACGCGTAGGCGCGGATCGACGGCATAATAGAGAAGGTCGACGGTGAGGTTGATGACGATGAAGATCAGCGCCACCATGAGCAGATAGGTCGACATCACCGGGATGTCCGCGGTGGATATGGACTGTAGGAAAAGCAGGCCGATACCTGGCCATTGAAATACGCTCTCCGTGATGATGCCGAAGGCGATGATGGAGCCTAGCTGCATGCCGGCGACGGTCATGACTGGCACGAGCGTATTCTTGAGCGCATGGCCGAAATTAATCGACCGCTCGCTCAATCCCCGGGCGCGGGCGAACTTGATGAAATCCGCCCGCAGCACGTCAATCATTTCCGAGCGGACGAGCCGCATGATGAAGGTCAATTGAAAAAGAGCGAGCGTGAAGGCCGGCATCAGGATCGACTTCCATCCGGACAAGGTCAGCAACCCGGTCGTCCACCAGCCCAAATGAACGGTCTCACCGCGCCCAAAGGTGGGTAGCCAGGCGAGTTCGACGCCGAAGAGGAGGATGAGCATGATGCCGATGAAAAAGGTCGGCAGCGAAATGCCTGCAAGCGAGACGACGAGAAAGACGCGGCTCAGCCAGCCTGTGGGATAGAGCGCCGTATAGATCCCCATCGGAATTCCCGCGACTGCGGCAAACAGAAAAGCCATGACGCTAAGTTCGAGGGTAGCTGGCAGCCGCTCGGCCAGGAGCGACCCCACCGGCTGGCCCATCTGATAGGATATGCCGAAATTACCCTGCAACACCTGCAGGACGAAACGAGCAAACTGGACAGGCACGGGATCGTTGAGACCCAGCTGCTGACGCAACGCCGCACGCTCGGCCAGCGTTGTCTCCTGCCCGACCATTTGCGCGACGGGATCGCCAATATAGCGAAACATCAGAAAGGCGAGCATGGCGACCGCCAAAAGGACGATGGCGGATTGCAGGAGCCGGCGGAGAAAGTAGTTCATCATCACAGCCTCGCTGTGTAGCGCTTCCTTGCCTGTCGTCAGGCGGAATGGGAAGCAAATCAAGCGGCGGCTTCCGCCCGGGGTAAAAGTCCGGGCGGAAGCTTTGAGGCATTATTTGGTGATCTTGACGTAACGCCAGTCGAAGACATCGTCGGCGCGCTGCTTGAGCTCGACGCCGTCCCGCACGCCCCAGGCGAGCCACTGTTGATGAAGCGGCAGATAGGCGATATCGCCGGTCGTGATCGTCCAGACCTGCTTGATAAGGTCGTTGCGCTTCTTCTGATCGGTCTCCTTGAGGATCTGATCGGCGAGCTTGTCGACTTCGGGATTGCAATAGCCGCCATAGTTCGACTTGCCGTTCGTCACCTTGTCGCGTTCGCCCTCGGCCCAAACCTCGGAGGATGGAGACACGCGCGGGCACTGATGCAGCGAGTTGATCGGCGCCCAGCTATCGAAGCTCGGGGGTGTCGAGCCGATGAGGCCGAGGCTGAAGTCGAGCTTGGGCGCCAGAACCTTGTCGAAGAATTTCGTCTTGGTCTGCGCGTTGACCTTCACCTTGATGCCGACCTTCGCGAACATGTTGCCGACGGCGACGCAGATCGCTTCGTCGTTCACGTAACGGTCGTTCGGGCAATCCAGTCCGATTTCGAAGCCATCCGGATAACCCGCCTCGGCCAGAAGCGCCTTCGCCTTTGCCGGATCGTAAGGGATGCGCTTGAAGCTCGGGTCCGAACCGTTGATGCCGGGCGCGACCATCAGGGCCGTCGGGGTGGACATGCCGCGCATGACCTTGCTCTTCAGCGCCTCGATGTCGATTGCGCGGTAAAGCGCCTCGCGGACGCGATGGTCCTTGAGCGGGTTCTTGCCCTTGATGTTGGAATAGAGAAGTTCGGGGCGGAATTGATCCATGAAGAGATAGACCGTGCGCAACTCCGGACCGGTGATCACCGTGGTGCCGGGATTGGCCTTGATGCGGTCGATATCCTGGAGAGGAACCGGCGTGATCATGTCCAGCTGGCCGGAAAGCAGAGCCGCGACGCGTGTCGCTGAATTCGGGATCGGCGTGAAGATCACATCCGTCACATTATCCTGTCGCGACGATGCCCCCCACCAGTCGGGATTGGCAACCAGCACCGTCTTGATGCCCGGTTCGCGCGAGGTAAGCTTGAATGCTCCGGTTCCATTCTCGTTCAGCGTTGCGAAGCTTTCCTCGCCGCCGGCCTTTTGCGGGCCATGGTCGTTGTGCTTTTCGGCCCAGGCCTTCGACATCATGTACCAGTTGCCCCACTGATAATAGATGATCGGGTTCGGCACATCTGTGACGAAATCGACGGTGTAATCGTCCACCTTGATAACTTTGGTATCCGGCGAAAGACGGTTCTTGAAATCCGAACCGGGGGCGCGGATGCGCGCCGCGGAGAAAAGGACGTCATCGGCTGTAAACGGGCTGCCGTCGTGGAACTTCACACCCTTGCGGAGATGAAAGCGCCAATGAGTTGGTGAAAGCGTTTCCCAGCTTTCGGCCAGTGCCGGCTCGATCGATAGGTCAGCTGCGCGCCGGACAAGGCCCTCGTAGACATTGCCGAGAAAGCCCGAACTAAAGGTCTCGTCGATGACGTAGGGATCGAAGGAGGTGACGTCTCCCTGTGCGCCGAAACGCAATGTCGCGGAATGCGCGGGCAGGACTGAACTGGCAAGCAGACTGGCCGCCAATATGGCGTAAATTCTGAATTTCTGCATTTCGCATTCCCCTCTTTGCGGAAACATCTGCACCGTGGCGGACAGGGCCGCACCGATGGATATTTTCCTATATTTTGCGATTATAGTAAGAGAGTTTGCATCATCGTCAACGGATTTCTGTAGCAAATAATATCAAAATCGATTGACGATGCGAAAATCTATCATATTCTAAAAGAAAATGAGGCGAGCGTGACAATCAAGGATATTCTCAGCGGTAACGAAGTGAAGCTGACGTCGGCCGAGAAAAAGGCCGTCAGGGCGTTGCTCGGCAATTATCCGGCCGCCGGCCTGGGGACGGTCGCCGGATTTGCATCGCGCGCAGGCGTCAGCGTTCCCACGATCCTTCGTCTCGTGACCAAGCTGGGGTATGGCGGTTATGCGGCGTTCCAGAAAGACCTGATCGAGGATGTCAGTGAGCAGCTGAATTCGCCGCTATCAATGATCGACACCCGCGCTGCCGCCGCAGGCTCCGACGACATCTATGTCAGCATCATGCACAATCTGGCCGATGCGCTACGCCAGACCGCGGCGGCGTATCGTAAGCAGGATTTCGATGCGCTTCTCGATCTGCTCAGCGACGAACGGCTCGCCGTTTATTGTATTGGTGGACGCTTCAGTTCGGTTCTCGCGCAGAGGCTCTGGATGCATCTCAGCCAGCTTCGCCCCGGTGTCTCTTTCATCGAGACGCTTTCGGCGCGGCTTTTCGATCGTGTCATCGATTTCAACAGCCAAACGACGCTCATCGTTTTCGACTACCGCCGCTATCAGAGCGATGTGGTCGAGTTTGCCCGGCTTGCCAAGGAAGCGCGGGCGCGGATTGTCCTGTTCACCGATCGCTGGATGTCGCCGATCAGCAATTTTGCCGACCATGTGCTTGTCTCGCCGGTCGAGACGCTGTCGGCCTATGATTCCAAGGTCGTGGCCTTCGCGCAATGCGAAGCGATCATCGCCTCTCTTGTGAAGCGCAGCCCCGACAAGATCCGCGAGCGGCTTGCGACGATCGAAGCCCTTCGCCGCAAGGGCGAAACGCAAATACACCAGACAGAAGTAAACGATGACAAGAAAACCTGACAATGCGGCGCCAACAGAGTGCAGCTTTGAAGTGCTTAATCCCGGCGGTTCGTTTCCAGGACTTATCGTCTGCGACCACGCAAGCAGCGAAGTGCCTGCAAAATACCGGAATCTCGGTCTGGGCGAAGAGGATCTCGACAAGCATATCGGGATCGATATCGGCATTGCGGACGTCGTCCGAACGCTTTGCCAAAGGCTGGATGCGACCGCCGTGCTCACCCGCTATTCGCGGCTGCTGCTCGACTGCAATCGCTGGATCGAGGACCCGAGGCTGATCCTTGCGGAGAGCGATGGGATCCTCGTTCCGGGGAACTCCGATGTGACCGAGGCGGAGAAAGCGCAGCGTGCTGAAGCCTACTTCTGGCCCTATCATGGAGCGGTGAGCGAAGCGCTGACGAACCTCGTCGTCCGCGAACAGCATCCCTTCATCGTCTCCTTGCACAGCTGCACGCGCAGGCTGGGGCAAGAGCTTCGCCCTTGGGATGCAGGCACCATATGGCACGAGAGCAATGTCCTCTCAGATGCACTGATCGCGGCACTTGCGCAACGCGGCGACCTGAAGCTCGGCGACAATCAACCCTATTCCGGGATCGGCGGCACCTTCACCATCGACTACCACAGCTGGAGCACGGGCATTCCCGCTTGCGGGCTCGAAGTCACCAACGACCTTCTCTCAACCCCGGAAGGCCGATCGGAATGGAGTGACCGTTTGACGGACGCTCTGGGCGACCTCGCCTCGGCGCGTGCAAGCATATGGAACAAGCACAATGGTATCGAGCGAGCCTCCTCGCCGCGCCACCTTTCCACAAGTTGACGAGAGCACGCTATGACCAAGATCGGAAGCCTGTACGAAGACACGGCGCCGCCACCGCCGTCAACGGAGCGCCTGCAGGGCGACCATGACGCCGATTTCGTCGTCATCGGTGCTGGTTACACCGGTCTCAATGCCGCCATCCATGCCGCCAAGCGCGGTGTCCGGACGATCGTGGTCGAGGCGAATGGTGTGGGTCACGGCGGTTCCGGCCGCAATCACGGCCACTGCGTTCCGGTTCTCGGCTTCATCAATCCCGAGAAAGCGGTCGAGACACTGGGCAAGGAGCGCGGGGGCCGCTTCACGCAGATCGTCGCGGATTCCGCCGCGAAGGTTTTCTCGCTGGTGCGAGAATACGGCATCGATTGCGAGGCGGCACAGACGGGCGCGTTGCAGCTTGCCCATAGTCCTGAGGCAATGTCTGTCTCGGCCCGCCAGCATGCCTTCTATGAGCGCCTGGGAAAGAATCCGGTTCTGCTCGACCGTGCCCAAGCGGTGGCGATGACCGGTTCCGAGAGCTTTCACGGCGGCTGGATGCACCCGGATGGCGGTCATCTCAATCCGCTCGCCTTCGTCCGCGGCCTCGCTGCTGCCGCGATAGGCGAGGGCGCCGGGATCTATACGCACTCGCCCGTAACATCGATCGAGCGTAATGGCGACGTATGGGTGGTGACCTGCCCGGCAGGCAGGGTGCGGGCAAAGCGTGTCGGCATTGCCACTAACGCCTATACGGGCGGGCTGTTTGCACCACTTGGGCGGTCGTTCTTCCTGATGTCGTCCTATGCGATCGCCAGCGAACCGATTGATCCAGAGCTCAGACGAACGATCCTTCCGGGCAACCAGAGTGTCGGCGATACGCGGCCCGATGTGCGCTATTTCCGCTTCGACAGGCAAAATCGTCTTGTTCTCGGCGGGCTCGTGGAGCCTGTGCTGGGAACTAATTTCGAAAAGACGACGGCCTTCATGGCAAAACGGATGAAAAATCTGTTTCCACAACTTCATGACTTGAAATGGCGCCACCACTGGAGCGGCAAGATTGCGATCAACCTGGATCGCACACCGCATCTCTACAATCCAGCCGAGGGTCTTTTCGCGCTCGTCGGCTATTCCGGACGTGGCGTGCCGACGGCAACCGCGCTCGGCGAAGTGCTGGGCGAAGCGGGCTGCGGAATGGCGGCGCGGGAACTGCCCATGGAGATTTCGGAGCTGAAAAGCCTTTCGACCGCTCCTCTTTTGTCCACCCTCGTGCCGTTGTTGCGCGGGCCTATCAATCGTCTCCGCTCCCGCTGGCAATGAGCGGCGGAAATCGAGGTATCATTCCCATGCAGAAGACCGACTTCTATATTGACGGCGCCTGGGTTCAGCCCGCGCGGCCTCATCCCTACGATATCGTCTCGCCGTCGGACGGAACGATTTCCGCGACCATTTCGCTGGGGAGCGCCGATGATGTCGACAGGGCAGTCGCGGCCGCGCGTCGTGCCTTCGAATACTGGAGCCAGACGGATTTCAAACGGCGGGTAGGGCTGCTCGAACGGCTGCAACAGATCTATGCCGCTCGCTCCGAGGAGATGGCGCAGGCAATTTCGCTCGAAATGGGTGCGCCGATCACCTTTGCACGCCAGTCGCAGGCAGATGCCGGGCGCAGTCAGATCAGCAATTTCCTCGCAGCAGCGAAGGAGTATCAGTTCGAGCATGCCATGCGCGCCGACGGTTCCGGCGATCAGATCCTGCACGAGCCGATCGGCGTCTGCGGGCTGATCACGCCATGGAACTGGCCGATCAACCAGATCACGCTGAAGGTCGTG
Organism: Rhizobium sp. AP16; assembly: GCF_000281735.1. NCBI lineage: Bacteria > Pseudomonadati > Pseudomonadota > Alphaproteobacteria > Hyphomicrobiales > Rhizobiaceae > Rhizobium > Rhizobium sp. AP16. Next base: position 566,111 of record NZ_AJVM01000001.1, read on the forward strand.
CCGGCCCTGCTGGCCGGATGCACCGTCGTCCTCAAGCCGTCCGAAATCGCCCCGCTTTCGGCCATGCTGTTTGCGGAGATGATCGATGAAGCCGGCTATCCGGCAGGCGTGTTCAATCTTGTGAATGGCGACGGCGCCACCGTCGGGGAGGCGATCTCCGGTCACCCCGGCATCGATATGGTCAGCTTCACCGGCTCGACGCGTGCCGGCGTTGCCGTCATGAAGCGGGCGGCCGAGACCGTGAAGCGCGTGACGCTGGAGCTTGGCGGCAAGTCGCCGAACGTCGTCTTTGCCGATGTCGATATCGAGGAGACGATCACGCGCGGTGCCAGAGCCTGTTTCTCAAACGCCGGGCAATCCTGCAATGCGCCGACGAGAATGCTCGTCGAGCGACCGATTTATGAAAAAGCGGTGGCGCTTGCCGTGAAGGTGGCCCATGATCTTGCGGTTGGAGCGCCCAATGCCGAGGGGCCGCATATAGGTCCGGTCATTTCGATGAAGCAGTTCGACAAGATCCAGGGGCTGATCCAGGCAGGCATTGCCGAGGGTGCGCGGCTTGCAGCCGGCGGCCCCGGTCGACCGGAGGGGCTTGCCACAGGCGCTTATGTTCGCCCGACGGTCTTTGCCGATGTCGACAATGACATGACGATCGCCCGCGAAGAAATCTTTGGCCCCGTGCTGTGCATCATACCTTTCGATAGTGAGGCGGAAGCCATCCGGATCGCCAACGACACACCTTACGGCCTCAACGCGCAGGTCCAGTCAAAAGACCTCGTGCGGGCACGCCGGGTGGCTCGCGCGATCCGGTCTGGAATGGTGCAGATCAACGGCGCATCCAGGGCGTCCGGCAGCCCTTTCGGCGGGGTCAAGCAATCTGGCAACGGCCGGGAAGGCGGCATCTGGGGGATCGAAGAATATCTGGAGACGAAGTCCGTCAGTGGTTGGGGGTGAGCCAACACGCATGTCGTTTTGCATTTAATCGGGCGCATGACCATCCTTGCCCGGCGTTGAGCCCATAGGATAACAGCGTCACACGAATTGAGGCAGAACCTGGTTAACTGCAAGACGACAAATCAGCTTCAGCTCAGCGGTGGTGCGGGGATCAGCAAATGTGCGGAATTCAGTCTTTGATAGGCCGCTTATTTTGTTGCTGCCCTTTGCAGGCTATCCAAAAAATCAATCTCCGGCATCCACCGCTGGGTTAGCTCTCAGTGGAAATCAACAGCAGTGATCTCCGTGCATCCTGTCCGATTGCGTTGCCTTTTTAGCAATTCATATAGCGAATAATTGTTCTTTATTAGAACGCAAAAATTCCCCATCCTCCCTCTCATTCGGCAAATGAGCTTCGGTACACGACGATAAAGTCGGGCCGCGGGAACAAATAGGGGAACTATTATGTCTCATTTCATGATGAACCGCCGTCGCTTCATATCCAATGTTGCAACGGTGGGCGGTCTGGCCGCAGCGCAGACCCTGATCGGCGTGCGGGCTGGCCTAGCTCAGGACGTCGCCCAGGTGAGAATGCAATTGGGCTGGCTGGCCTCGAACGGCGTGATCGGCGAAGTGGTTGCGCAGAAGAAGGGTTTCTTCAAGGAGCAGGGTGTCGAGCTGGAGATCGTTCCAGGCGGCCCGAATGTCGACGGCGTCGCCGGTGTCGCCGCCGGGCAATCGACGCTCGGACAGATCTCCTCCAGCCCATCGGTCATGCTGGCGCGCTCCGCGGGCATCCCAGTCAAAGCCTTCCTCGCCGGCTATCAGAAACATCCCTTTACCTATTTTTCGCTGAAGAAAGCGCCCATCCGCGAGCCGAAGGACATGATTGGCAAGACGATCGCCACGCAGCCGACGGCCTTCATTCTGCTCCGCGCCCTGCTCGCCAAGAACGGGATCGCAGAAGATCAGGTCAAGATGGTCAATATGGGCTCGGACATGAACCAGCTTCTGACCGGTCAGGCCGACGCTGTCACCGGCTGGGTCACCAACATCAATGCCCTGCAGGTCCTGGGTGACGACCGTATTGACATGATGCTTTGGGACGCCGGGCTGCAGCTTTACGCCAATGTCTATTACACCACTGACGAACAGCTCGACAAACATGCCGACGTGCTGATGCGCTTCACCACGGCGGCCGCCAAGGGTTGGGGCTATGTTCGCGACCATCCAGAAGAGGCCGTCGACCTGCTGGTCGAGACCTATCCGAACCTCGACAAGGCGAGCGAACTCAAAGCCGTCGGACCGATCGCGAACTTCTCCTTCGGCGACACCACCAAGCAGTTTGGATGGGGCGCGATGAACAGGGAAAACTGGGCGGCGCAGATCAAGGCCTATGCCGATCTCAAACAGTTTACCGGTACGGTCCCAACCGTGGACGACGTCGCGAGTTTCGCCATTCTCGACGCGACAGCTGATATCCGCAAACAGGTTGGGTAAATGGTCATGATTGCCGCTGCCACTGTCAAACGGCCCGATGCGTTATCAAACATATCGCCGCTCGCCGTATCCGTCGCCAATCTGGATGTCCGCTTCGGTGACAAGGACAATCAGATCACCGCTCTTTCCAATGTGTCGGTGAATATTCCCGAGGGGGCGTTCGTGACGATGCTCGGCCCATCGGGTTGCGGAAAATCGACCCTGCTGCGCTGCATCGCCGATCTCGTGCACATCAGCGGCGGTTCGATCTCAGTGCTCGGGCGCCCGCCGCGCGAGGCACGAGAAGGACGCGATTTCGCTTTCGTGTTCCAGGACGCCACGCTGTTGCCCTGGCGCAGCGTCATCGACAATGTTCGCCTGCCGATAGAGGTCGGCAAGCATGCGGCCGGCTCTTTTGCCGATCCGGCGGAGCTGCTGGCGATGGTTGGCCTCAAGGGACGTGAAAACGCCCTGCCGCATGAGCTTTCCGGTGGTATGCGTCAGCGCGTCGCCATCGCCCGGGCGCTGGTCACGCGGCCGCGCATCCTCTTGATGGACGAGCCCTTCGGCGCACTCGACGAAATCACCCGCGACAAGCTGAACGAAGAATTGCTGCGGCTCTGGCAGGAGACGGGCACGACGATCGTCTTCGTCACCCATTCTATTCCCGAGGCTGCCTTTCTCGGTCAGCATGTGCTGATGCTTCAGGCGCATCCGGGCCGTGTGAAGGAGTTCATGAAGGTCGATCTTCCCTATCCGCGTTCGCTCGCCATGCGCGACACGGTGGAGTTCATTCGGGTGACGGCGCATCTGCGTGCTTTGCTGGAGGAATGCCTATGAGCAATGTGGTCTCTTCCGGAGCGCGCTCCGCGCCACCATCCATGCCGCGCAAACTCGCGATCCTCGACGCCACCGTCGGCATATTGTCCAAGAACCTGCCGGCTATCCTGGCCGGTATTGGGCTGGTGGTACTGTGGCAATTGGTGATCTGGATCTTCAAGATTCCGACCTTCATGGCGCCGAGCCCGGCCGATGTCGTGCTTGCCTTCCGTGACAATGCCGCGACGCTGTGGCGGAACTTCCTGCCGACCCTGCTGGAGGCTGCTCTCGGCTTTCTGTTCGGCAATCTCGTTGCCATCCTGCTGGCCGTCTGGTTCGTGCACAGCACAACGGCGGAAAAGGCGTTCTACCCAATTGCTGTCTTTATCAAGGCGATCCCGATCATCGCGCTTGCACCTATTCTCGTGCTGATCTTCGGCAATGGGTTGGCGCCGAAAATCATCATTGCCGGCCTGATCTGTTTCTTTCCGACGCTGGTCAACATGGTGCAGGGTCTACGGGCGGCAAGTCCCGCCATGCTCGACTTGATGCGCGTTCTCTCCGCCACCAATTCGGAGATTCTCTGGAAAGTGCGGCTTCCAAGCTCGCTGCCCTTCCTGTTCGCAGCCCTGAAGATTGCTGCAACCAGCAGCGTCATGGGGGCGATCGTCGCCGAATGGATCGGTTCAAGTTTCGGTCTCGGCGCCCTGATCATCGAGGCCACCTATAATTTCCGCTCGCCGCTTCTCTACGCAACCGTGGTGATCGCAGCGCTTCTGGCGGTGATCCTGTTCGTCCTTGTCTCGATCGTCGAGGCAAAAGTGGTGCGCTGGAAGCCTGCCGGATCGCATTGAGCGCGTAACCAGGAGAAAAACAATGATTGAGATAATCCATCAGCCCGCGCGCGACATTAAAGTGGTCGATCGCTCCGACGTCGTTGTGGTCGGCGGCGGCCCTGCCGGGATTGCCGCGGCGGTGTCGGCGGCCCGCAACGGCGCCAGCGTAACCCTACTGGAGCGCTATCCTTATGTCGGCGGTCTCGCCGCCGGCGGCATGGTGCTCGTGCTAGACGACATGATCAACGAGCTTGAGGTCACCGTGCGAGGCATTTGCATGGAAATGATCGAGCGCATGAAGGTCTGGGGCTTGTGCGTCACACCGACAGACCGCGATCGCCTGATCGAGTTTCGCGAAACGCCGGAAGCCTGGCAGCGCTGGGCACGCTGGGGCCTGTTCGATTTCCATACGCAGTCCATGCCGCATCCGATCTGCTTTTCGGCCGCCTTTGATCCGGATGGCTTCAAGCGTGCAGCCTATGACATTCTGGGGCTTGCCGGCGTCAAGCTCAGAACCCATAGCTGGTTTTCCTCGGCGATCGTCGAAGGCAAGACCATCAAGGGTGTGATCTGCCAGACCAAGGCGGGGATGGAGGCGATCCTCGGCGATGTCGTCATCGACACCACCGGCGATCTCGATGTTGCCGCCAGCGCCGGCGCTTCGCATGTCGAATCCAACTTCATCCTGACGACGGTATCGCGCTGGGGCGGTGTCGACACAGACGCGGCGGAGCGGTTCGAGCGTGAGGATCCGGAGGCCTTCAAGCTGGTCGATCACGAGGCCAAGCGCCTGATCGGCGGTTGCTGGTCCTTCTGGTGGCTGAAGACGCCGTTGCCCGGTATCGTCTGGCTCAATTGCCCGCATATGCCAAAATTGAGCGGCCTCAGGGTTGAGGATTTGACCCAGGCGGAGCTGGAAGGCCGTGCCCGCATCGCCCGCTTGCTGGATTTCGCGCGTGAAAAGATGCCCGGCTTTGAGAAAGCCTATGTCGTTGATTTCGCGCCTCAGACCGGCGTGCGCCAAACCCGGCTTCTGGAAGGCGACTATGTCGTGACCAAAGACGATGTGATGACCAGGAGACATTTTGCCGACACGGTCTGCCGTGGCCGCGATTATTACACACCTTATCGCGCAATGCTGCCGAAGGAGATCGATCAGCTGATCGTCGCCGGCCGCCACTATTCGGCGACACCGCAGGCACAGAAATCCAGTCGCGAAATCCCGCCTTGCATGGCGATGGGCGAGGCGGCGGGTGTTGCCGCCGTTGTCGCACTCAATGCCGGCACGACCGTGCGCAGGGCCGATATCAAGGCAATTCAGAAACAGATGCGAGCGCAGGGGGCCGATCCCGGCGACGTACCGTCCGAAAACGCTACCTATTTGGAGGCCGCAGAATGACCAGTCTTCCCCTCGACGGCATCCGCGTCATCGATTTCACCCAGGTCATGCTGGGACCATCCTGCACCCAGGTTTTGGCCGATTACGGCGCCGAGGTCATCAAGATCGAGAAGGTACGCATCGGCGATCTCTCCCGCTGGTCGCTCGGCTCCGATCCGGATGGCCTGAACAACCCGGTCTTCTGCTCGCTGAACCGCAACAAAAAGAGCCTGGCGCTCGACCTGAAACAGCCCGAGGCACGCGATACCGTGCTCACCCTGCTCGAGACGGCCGATGTCGTCGTCAACAACTTCCGTCCTGGTGTCATGGAGCGTATGGGCTTCGGCTTCGAGGAGCTGAAGAAGATCAACAAGCGATTGATCTACGCCGTCGGTACCGGTTTCGGCCTCACCGGCCCATACCAGCACAAGGGCGGACAAGACGTGCTGGCACAGGCCGTGTCGGGTGTCATGCGCCGCAAGTCGGACAACAGCCACCCGACCTCGATTTATGCCACGCCGCTTGCGGATTATTCCGCTGGCATGCACCTAGTTCAGGGTATTCTTCTGGCATTGCTGCAACGGGATAAGACAGGTGAAGGCCAGCAGGTCGCCGTTAGCCTTTACAACTCCATGCTTGCCATGCAGATGCAGGAAGGTACCACGCACCTGATGCGCCAGAAGGATCTCAACTGGGGTGCTTTCCCGCTGACCGGCGTGTTCGAAACCACCGACGGCGCCATCGTCATGGTTGGCGCCTTCAAGCAGAACCCGTTGCAGGATATTTGCAACGCGCTGGAGATCGAGGACCTGTCGCAATATCCGCATTACAAGGATTTCGACGCGCAGATGGTGCGGCGGCCGGAATTGCAAGCGATCTTCCGCGATAGTTTCGCCAGGCACACCACGGCGCATTGGCTGCAACGGCTGGAGGATGTGGACATTCTCTGCGCACCGGTTCGATCCCTGCCGGAAGCGCTCAAGGACGAGCAGACGATCATCAACAAGATGATCCTGGAAGCTGGTGAAACGGCGGCCGGACCGATCCGTCTGATCGGCTCGCCGATCGACATGTCGGCAGCGCAGGTGACGGTGCGTATTTCGCCACCGCAGCTTGGCCAGCACAATGACGAGATTCTCGGCTTTCTCGGCAGCCTGCGGGGGGATGCGGCATGAGTGTCGGCTTCTCGGTCGAAAATCGCGTAGCCCGCGTCACCCTGGATCGTCCCGATCGCATGAATGCTGTGGACGCCGCGACAGAGCAGGAGCTGGAGGGGATCTGGCGTGAGATCGAAGCGCGCGACGACATCAGTTGCGTCGTCCTGACCGGGGCGGGTGAGCGTGCCTTTTGCGCCGGCGCCGATCTGAAGGGCGGGAGCGGGAGTTCTGGCCTCGATTATTGGGCGGCGAGCCGGGAAAACGGCTTTGGTGGACTGGCGTTTCGCCGGTCTCTCGACGTGCCTGTCATAGCCCGCGTCAACGGCTTTGCGCTCGGCGGCGGCTTTGAGATGGTGCTCGGCTGCGATATCGTCATTGCGGCGGAAACCGCGCGCTTCGGCCTGCCGGAAGCCCGCGTCGGGCGCATGCCGCTGGATGGCGGCATGGTGCTCCTGCAGCGAAAGATCGCGTTCAACCGGGCGATGGCCGTCATGCTGACGGGCCGGCAGTTCAGCGCCGCTGAAATGGCTGGGTTCGGGATTGTCAATGAAGTCGTTCCTAGTGCCGAACTCGACGCTGCCGTCGATCGTTGGGTTGCCGATATCGTCGCTTGCGCGCCGTTGTCACTGCGCGCCATCAAGCAGACTGTGAACCGGACTGGTCATCTGAGCCCTACGGAGGCGCAAGCCTTGCGTACGCCGGCGCTGATCAAGGCGCTGCAAAGTGAGGATGCGCTGGAGGGTGTCGCTGCCTTCCAGCAGAAGAGAGCGCCCGTTTGGCGGGGGCGATGAGCGTGATATAGCTTCCGGCATATCGAGAGGCTCCCATGCACGCTAGTATCTTGAAATATTTCGCTGAAGTCGCACGTTCAGGCTCGATCCGCAAAGCGTCTGATGAACTTCATGTGGCAACCTCGGCCGTCAGCCGTCAGATCAAGAAATTGGAGGACGAGCTCGGCACGCCGCTGTTCGAACGTTTCTCCGATGGCCTGCGCCTGACGGCGGCAGGCGAGATCGTGCTGAAACACGCCAAGGATACGCTGCTGAAATATGAGATCATGAAATCCGATCTCGGCGATCTGCAGGGCAAGTGCGCCGGCCGGGTCCATATCGCCTCGCTCGACAGTCTCGCCATCCAGTTCCTGCCGGAATTCGTGATGGGTTTTCACAGGTGGCACCCGGCTGTCGATTTCCGCATCCGCTATGACAATTACACCAGTATTTTCCATTTCCTCGCCGACGGTGACGCCGATATCGGCGTGACCTTCGATCTTGCACGGCCGCATGACATCAAGCTGGTCTATGGCGTTCCGATGCCGCTGATGGCGATGGTATCGCGTTATCATCCACTGGCGCGGCAGAAATCCGTCACGCTGCAGGAATGCGCGCAGTTCAAGCTGCTGCTGCAGCTCGACAATGAGGTCATGAGTTCGATGATCGCCGTCGAGCTCGGCGCGCTCAATCGCGTTGGGCGCACGCTGGTGGCAACGAACAATCAGATGATGCTGAAGCCATTGATCCTGTCGGGTGAGGGCATCGCCTTCTTCACGCCGCTTGGCCTTTTGGAAGAGCTTGAGGCCGGAGAAGTCGTCGCTTTGCCGATTGCGGGCTCACGATTGCATAATCTTCAAGTCGGCATCGTCGTGCCGCGTCATCGCCAGCTTACGCATGCAACCGAGGTGGTAATCGAGTCTATGAGCGTCGAGCTGAAGAAGTTCAGCGACAAGATCAAGACTGTGATCCAGAGATAAGGAGGATGAGCACATCGATCATGTCGTAGCTCTGCCCCGGTCAAGAAGCGGTGGTGGGTGACCCCAGGCCTAAATTTCGCCTAGTCAGGTTCTTTCATAGGCGGCGACGAGCGGATGGTCCCGCTCCGTCGTGTAGCTCTTGTCCCAACCGCCGGGCGAGCCCCAATTGGTCACATCGGGGCCAAAAAAATCCTGATTGACGGATTTGAACTGAATCCGGCCCTCCGGAATTTCCTCGTCCCAGGAAATTGCGTCGACCGGACAGACCGACAGACAGAGGCCACAATTGATGCACTCGGCAGGGTGAATATAGAACATACGCCCCCCTTCATAGATACAGTCTACGGGACAGGCGGTGGTGCAATCGCCATCCTTAACGTCAATACAGGGATCGGTAATGACATAAGCCATCCAGCGGCACCTCGATTTCAGTTTGAAACGAGTATGACAAACGGAAGCGTTGCGAAAAAGCGCTGATTTTCGATGTTTTGGTTGCCGAAAAGGCAACGCGAACAGGCTTGCTGGGCTGGCGCGTCATTGACTGTCGGCTATATTGCCACGCCATCCACCGTAGCGCAGTGATGTCAACTGCGTCGGCGACGGCGGCCGCTTCGACTAGAAATCACATTGCCAAACGGGCGCCATCCAGACATGACAACACCGAAATGATGGCTCCGAGGAGTGGACCTGACTTGAGTAGTCAGAACCGGGGGCTTTATTCGCTGGTGGATGAAAGTTCCATGGCAGATCAGACGTGCCTCGGATATGAGACCGCTAAAGCTGTCAACTCGATGGATGCCCTATGATTTGAACCTTGGTCACCCTAACCAGTACCGGGACGAGGCTAGGCAAATACCGCGATGAGAACGGACAGCCAGATCAAGGCTACTCCCACCGCCAATGCTCGCCTGGCGGCTACGACCTTCTCTTCGCCTTCTTCTGCAACAGGGGTCGTCACAATCCAGGGTACCGAGCCAAGCGCCGCAAATCCGACGAGTGCCAAAATCACGACGACAAAATCGGAGCCGCGCCAGTGGCCTGGCTCATAGACACCCCAGTACCCCAGGAACGCCATCCCCACTGCGAACATGGTTGCAGAGGCAGAGCAAAGCCCTGTAACGGAACCTGCCGGCGCGCGCATGTTGCATTCCTCCATGCTGGTCAATCCACGAAGCGATTTCCACGATGGCGTGAACCGCCTTCGCACAAATGTGTCAGGAATTGGCGCCTCCGTGAAGCAAAGATCAATTGTGGATGCTTTACGTCGACCCGAACGCATAGCAAAACGATCGGCGGCAGTCTTTGACTGACGGGTTTTCCGGTTGGCAAGACGTATGCGTCTGGGCTGATTGCGTCACAGGGCAAGAGCGAGCTGCGGTTCATTTTCATTGTCGACCGCATCGAGAGACAAAAGTGTTACGCCAAGTAATCGATCTCCCTTCTGAACGGGAAACATCGGGGACAGCAACAACCCCACGATCTCAGCGATTTCGGTGGCATTCCCTCGGCGGCCTCTGAAACGAGCGATACGTGACAACAGCAAGGCTTCTGCCGGAGACGGAGCAAGGCGGTTCGACGATGACAAGCATTTTGCCGGGAAAGGGCGCTGCAGGTGGGCGAGGGGATGAGTTTCATCATGGGTCACTGAGCCCGGATCCGCGCGGATGCATTGCCCCCGCAAGTCCTCCTGGCGCTAAAGCATCCAGTCTATGCCGAAAACTTAGACAGAAAGCCACAAACAGGTCAGAAACCACATATCTTTGTGGGCAAAGCTCACTGTAACCGGCGAAATTGTAATTGGCACGACGTTTGCTTCTGACCGTTCTGACCGTTCTGACGGTTTTGTGAATTATAAGAAGGGGAACTTCATGTGTTCAGAAATCAATCGTCGCCGCTTTCTGCAGGGAGCCGCGGGCGCTGCGGCCGTTGCCGGGTTTACACAGATCAATCCGGACTTCTTCATCTCGTCGGCCTACGCGGCGACCAGGAAGACGATGACCTTCCTGTCGGCTGAGAACATCACAGGCAACTGGGATCCGACGGCCCATACGACCTTGTCGCAGAAGAACATCGAAGGCTATGTCATGGGCTTCCTGACACGGACGCCGATGAAGCTCGAAGATCCGGGCGCAACAAACTACGAGCTTGCCACAGAGATCAAGCTTCTCGATCCGCACAAGCTGCAGATCAAGCTCCGGCAGGGCATCATCTTCCATGACGGCAAACCGTTCAAGGCAGAAGACGTCAAGGCAACATTCGAATACGGCTCCAGAGCGGATCGCCCAGCGCAATGGTATCCTGGTCCGACCGAGACACTGGAGATCACAACGCCGGACGATTATACGGTCATTGTCGATACCACGAAGGGTGGATACCCGGCCCATCTCTTCATCTTCCTCGCGGCATTCCTGCCGATTATGTCCGCCAAGGACATCGCAGGCGGTTCCGGCGGCGTTCTGTCCCAGCGCCTGAACGGTACCGGCCCGTTCAAGTTCGTCGAACAGCGCGGCAATACGACAGTCATGCTGGCGTCTGATACCTACTTCAAAGGCAAGCCAGCAATTCCTGGCATCAACTTCACCTTCACCGGCGATTCCACCACCCGCATGCTGTCGCTGATGAACGGTGAAGCATCGATCGTCGAGCGTCTCGAGCCCGAGCAGGTCGATTCAATCAAGGATAAGCCCAATATCCATGTCAATACGGTCGTTTCGGTCGAAAACAAGTATCTCTGGTTTCGTTGCTCCAAAGCGCCCTTCAACGATCCCCGCCTACGTCTTGCTGCCTGCCACGCGATCGACCGTGATCAGGTACTTGAACTCCTCGGCACCGCTGGCCACGCGTCATCCAATTTTGTCTCGCCGGTCAAGTTCGGCTACGAAGATCTCGACAATTATCCGAAGTTCGATCCAGACAAGTGCCAGGCACTGCTGGCGGAAGCCGGCTTCCCTAAGGGCCAGGGATTGCCGCCGCTCGAGTACATAACCTCGGTCGGCTTCTACCCGAAGACCAAGGAATACGGTGAAGTCATCACCCAGATGCTCAACGATCAGGGCTTTAACGTCAGCCTGACCGTGCTAGAGCCCGCAGCCTGGAACGAGCAGTTGTACCATCGTCCGGGCGGCGGTCCTGGCCACATGGTCGATTGCGGTTGGTCGACCGGTTCGCCAGAGCCGGATCTGATCCTTCGCACGCACTTCTACTCGACCTCGCACCGCATCTGCGGCATCGAGGACAAGGAGATCGATGCCAGCCTCGACAAGGAGCGCAGTGCCCCAACGCTCGAAGAGCGCAAGAAGATCCTGCAGACAGAGACGATGCCGCTCATCGCCTCGAAGATGCCGGCCCTCTCGCTCTTCACCTCCGTCATGATCCACGCCATGCAGAAGGAATTCGAGGGCATTTACATCTATCCGGATGGCTCGATCGACGCGTCGCAGACCGCCTGACCCGACAACCGCACGCCGCCAGGTGGCGTGCGGTCTTCCCTGACTTTCGAAGTGGAGCGGATTGATGTTCGCGTTGAGTTTTTTGGTGAGGCGGCTGATCCAGGGCGTTGGCATCATCTTCGTTGTTTCATTGCTGATCTTCACCCTGCTGCGTGTTGTTCCGGGCGATCCTGTGCGCCTTATGGCGGGTGGCATGGCACCCGAAGAGTTGATCGAAAAGATCGCCAAGGACATGGGTCTGCGCGACCCGATCATCGTGCAGTTTGGACGCTATATGGGCGGTGTGGTACGGGGCGATCTCGGTCAGTCTTTCGTGCGCCCAGCGAATGGCGCAGCGACGGGCGGCTCGTCCTTTAACGACACGACGCGTGGCGAACGTGCAAAGGTGCTCGATCTCATCGTCGACGCACTTCCAATGACGCTCCAGTTGGCCGCCGTCACCCTGGTCATTGCTCTCGTTTTCTCGTCGATCATCGGTATCGCGGGTGGCCTTGCGATTGGACGTTGGCCTGACAAACTGGCGTTTTACATCTCCTCGATATTTATCTCCCTGCCAAACTTCTGGCTGGGTATCGTCCTGGCGCTGTTGCTCTCTGTGAAACTCGGATGGCTGCCGGCAATTGGCTATGGTGGTTTCAGCTACACGATCCTGCCGGCCATCGTACTCGCTGTGGAATTGTCTCCGGTCCTGATCCGGACGCTGGTGACCTCAGTGTCAACGCAGATGATGGAATCTTATGCTTTGGTCGGCCGTGTCCGCGGCTTGAGCAGAACACGGATCATCGCCAACCATGTGCTTCGCAACGCCTCTGTCCCCCTGCTCAACCTGCTCGGCGTCCAGTTCTCCGGCCTCCTCGGCGGAGTTATCATCGTCGAGTACATCTTCGACTACCCAGGTCTCGGCCTGTTGACCATCAACGCGGTGCTGCAGCGCGATTTTCCACTCATTCAGGGCATTGCAATCGTCACCAGCGCGATCTTCGTGCTGATCAACATCGCAGTTGATCTCGTTGCAACCCTCATCGACCCGAGGCTCGAATACTGATGGCCGTCATGACTTCAACCAGCACTCCCGTTCCCCAAAAAGAAGTGTCGCGTTCGCTCGCGAGCCGCATCATCCACCGCGCGACCGCGACACCCGGTTTCAAGATCGGGCTGGTAATATTCATCCTCCTTGCAGTCGCAACAGCGACCTATCCGGAACTGAGTGGTATCGATCCTACCAAGATGGACGTAAAAGCACGTCTGTTCGGCCCGTTGTTCATCGGCGACAAGTGGAGCTGGATCCATCCGCTGGGTACCGACCAGATTGGTCGCGACATGCTCGTCCGGTCGCTGGTCGGCCTACGGTACTCCTTCTTGATCGGTGTAAGCTCAGTCGCCGTGACGCTGCTTATCGGCTGTGCTCTTGGAACAATCGCGGGCTATTTCGGCGGACGGACGGATACCGTCATTATGCGTCTGACAGACGCACAATTGTCGATTCCCATGATCATCCTCGCAATTGCGGTGCTCGGGGTTTCCCGACCGACAATTCCGGCCATCATCCTCGTTCTGGGCGTATCGAGCTGGCCGATCTACGCCCGCATCATGCGCAGCATCGTTATGACGGAGCGCCAGCGGGAGTACGTGCGGGCCGCGAAGCTGAGTGGTTCGACAGACGTCCGCATCATCCTCTCTCTGCTAGCTCCCTTGCTCCTGCCGCCGGTTCTTTTCACATCCGTGCTCGATATTGCGCGAATGATGATCTTTGAGTCAGTCCTTGGCTTCCTCGGACTCGGCGTCCAACCGCCGACGCCAACCTTCGGCAACATCATAGCCGACGGCCGCAAGTATCTCTTGAACGCCTGGTGGATCGCTACGATGCCCGGGATTTTTCTGGGCCTGACATTGACCAGCATCAACCTCGTTGGTGCTTCGCTCGAACGCGCGCGCAACAGCATTCATGGAGGTGCGGAATGACGGCGTCGTCCCTGTTGGAACTCAAAAATCTGACCGTCGCGGTGGGGCGAGCCAGCGCACCACGGATCATTCTGAACAATGTTTCCCTATCGCTCGCGCCTCGCGAGATTGTTGGCATCGTCGGAGCGAGCGGAGCGGGCAAGACCGTCCTCTCGAAAGCAGTGGTGAACTGGCTGGAAGCGCCTCTGATACGAACCTCGGGCGGGGTCCTGATCGAGGGCCGCGATATCTATGCCATGAACGAGGGCGAGATGCGCGTCCTGCGGCGTCGGGTATCCTATGTCGGGGCCGATCCCATGGGAGCTCTCGATCCTACCCTTCCGGTCGGGGCTCAAATCGTTGAAAAGATGCGGGCCGTTATTCCAGGTACATCAAGGGCGGATGCCGAAAAGCGGGTGATCGAATTGTTGGAAGCGGTCCGGATTCCTTCCGCACGCAGTCGTTTCCACGACTATCCGTCGCAATTTTCCGGCGGCATGATGCAGCGGGCTCTGATCGTCGATGCGCTGATCACCAATCCGGCGCTGCTCGTCGCGGACAATGTCACGCAGCCGCTCGATGTCACTGTGGCCGCCCAGGTTATCCGGCTCATGAAGGAATTGACCGACAGCTTCAACACGGCTGTATTGTTCGTCTCTTCGTCCCTGCCGGTGGCACGGGAGGCGTGTTCGCGCATTCTGGTGATGGAAGCGGGCCGGATCGTAGAGGAACAGGCCACCGAGAAGCTGATCAGTCATCCGATTTATCCGTACACGAAGGAGCTCGTTGGGCAGACCCCGAAAATCTGGGTTGACGGCGCCGTGGCGACGACGCCCGGTGAGCTGCAGGAAGTCGTGCTTAGCCTTCGCGATGTGTCGCAGACCTACAAGGTTAAGAAGAAGAACAGCTTTGGCGGCGTCAATTTGGTTCGCGCTGTGCGCAACGTCTCGTTCGATATCAGACGCGGCGACAGTTTTGCGATCGTAGGCGAGTCGGGTTGCGGCAAGTCCACACTCATGCGGCTCCTGTCACGACTGGAAATGCCAAGTGGGGGGCAGGTGTTGCACGGCGATAGAGATATCGGCGCCCTGAAGGGAAAGACTCTTCTCTCCTTCCGGAACAAGCTGCAGATGGTTCTTCAAGATCCATTCGGCTCGCTTCCGCCTCGAACCTCGATCGGCAAGATGCTTGCTGATCCTCTCCGCACACATGGATGGCGCGATGCAGCAAAGATTCGAGAGCGTGTTTTGAAAGTCATGAGTGAGGTAGGGCTGCCGGCCGAACTCTATGGAGAACTGCCGCTCGGCCTGAGCGCGGGGCAACGTCAACGTATCAACGTTGCCCGTGCGCTTGTGCTCGAGCCGGAAATCCTGATCATGGACGAGACCCTTTCGGCGCTCGATCAAACCGAGCAGTTCAAGCTGCTAGATCTCTTTCAAAGGCTGCAGCGCGAGTACAATCTGACCTACATCTACATCTCCCACGATCTGGCGATGGTCCGGAAGGTGTGCAACCGTGTGGCGGTCATGTATCTCGGCGAGCTGTTCGAGCTTGCCGATAACGAGCGGCTGTTCTTCGATCCCGGCCATCCCTACACGATGGCTCTTCTCAGTGCGATGCCCACCCTTGAAGAGCGGCGGTATCAGCCTGAAGACTGTTTGCTCGAGGGCGAGCCGCCAAGCCCGATCAATATCCCAGCAGGTTGCACCTTCAAATCTCGTTGTCCTCGTGCGATGGAAAAATGTGGAGCTTTGCACCCCAGCCTGACCGTGCGCGGCAGCGCGAACTTCGCGGCCTGCCATCTTATCGAGGCACCTGTGACCGAGACTGCTGCGCGCCAGCTCTCTCCGGCATAGCCACAGTTCCGGCCCAGACACATCGAGGCCGGAGTGAACTTCTTGATTCAAGGGACATCCATGAGTTTCACGGAACATAGACTAAAGGTCATCCTCGATATGCTGAAGCAGAGCCAGCGTGTCCACGTGAAGGACCTTGCCGATCAACTCCACGTCAGCCAGGAATCTATCCGGCGTGACCTCAAGGAGCTTGAGACGCGAGGCTACGCGCGCCGGGTCTATGGCGGCGCGGTCATCGATCAGCAGGAAAGCGACCAGCCGTTTCCGGAGCGTCTTCGCGTCAGCGCCCGTGAAAAGGCCCGCATCGGAGAGGCGGCCGCAGCGCTCGTTGAAGATGGGATGAAAGTCTTCATCGATACCGGCACGACCACTATCGCATGCCTGAAGCATCTGGAAGCTCGCAAGGACATCACCGTCGTCAGCAACTCGTTGGCGGTCGCCTCCCATTTTTTCAGCGTCCCGCAGGCCAGCGTGCGGGTTCTTGGCGGACGGCTGCGTCCCGAGTACCAGGCAACCTACGGGCACGAGACGATTGCAGCGTTGAAAGAGCACTTCTTCGACTTGGCCATCATCGCGATCAGCGCCATTCATATTGAGCGCGGCTTTATGGACTTTGGCGAGGATGAAGCCATCCTGCGTCGTATAGCAAGGACCCAGGCCAAGCGCTCGGTCATCGTGGCCGACAGCTCGAAATTCGGTCGCCTTGGCTCCATCCATACGCTTGCCCTCAACGAGATCGATGCCGTTGTGACCAGCGGCGTTATCGCCAAGGAATTTTCTGATCACTTCAATCAATCCAACGTGGAAATCATACATGCCTGACGTCTCTTCCCCTTCTCAAGCTCCGATCAACGCCAAGCGTCTTCAGATAATGATGGAAGACGTCTCGAAATTCGGCGGCGGTCCTGACGGCGCCATGACCCGCCTAACGCTCTCCAAGGAGGATGGCCAAGCACGCGACTGGCTCGGGCAGTGGTTCTCGCAAAACGGCTTCGAGTTGGCCGTCGACGCGATCGGCAACCAGTTCGGCAAAGTGACGCTGGCTGGTTCGAACGCACCTGTCGTCATGGTAGGCTCGCACATCGACAGCCAGCCGAACGGCGGTCGTTTCGACGGAGCTTTCGGCGTCATCGCGGCCTGCGAGGCTATTCTGTCCGTTTCGGAAAGGCTGAAGGCCGAGAACAAGTTGTCGGCCTGCAACTTCCAGGTCGTTAACTGGACGAACGAGGAAGGCGCACGTTTCCAGCCGAGCTTGCTGGGAAGCAGCGTCTTCACCGGCGTGGCCGAACTTGACTGGGCGCTCGACCGCGCGGACGGTGACGGTGTCACCGTGCGTCAGTCGCTCGAGGCGATTGGATATGCAGGCAAGGACAAGGTGGAGATACCGGACCTGCTCGTTGAACTGCACATCGAGGGCGACAGCCACCTGTTCGACGCAGGTGAACGCTTCGGCATTTTTACGCGCTACTGGGGTGCAACTAAGTACCGTCTGGCGTTCCTCGGACGGCAGGCCCATACCGGTGCGACGCCGATGGCACAGCGCAAGGATGCGGTTCTGGCGGCCGCCTATCTGATTGTCGATCTAAAAGATATCGCAAACGAGCATGGCCTCGACCTCCATACATCCGTCGGCCGTCTCGAGGTTTTCCCGAATTCGCCCAATGTGGTGCCTGCGGAAGCCGTTCTGTTCATAGAACTGCGCTCCGGCTCGCCAGAGGTTCTGGCCGAAGCCGAGCACAAAATGAAGATGAAGATTGAAGAGGCCTCGCTGAAGGCCGGCGTTACCCACGAGGTGCGGTCGATTGATCGCCGCAAGGCGGGCAGTTTTGCTCCAGGCCTCATCAGGCTGGCGGAGGACGCTGCGGCTAACCACGGCCAGACATCCCGTCACCTCGATACGATCGGCGGTCACGATGCCGTCGCCCTATCGAATGCCTGCCCGTCGGTCGTACTTGCAGTTCAGAGCAGGGATGGCGTGATCCACCATCCGACGGAGTACACGTCGCCCGAGGACCAGGCACTTGGCACCCAGATCCTGGCCGACATGCTCTACAGACTCGCCAGCGAGGGAGTGCAGGCAGCACAATTCAGCGAGGCAGCCGAATGAGAGCAGTCAGAACACCGGATAATCCAATCGAAGCCAGGGTTGTGACGGCGCTGTCAGCCTTCCCAGTTCTGAATGGCGGCACGCCAACCTATAGGCCTTCGAGGCCAGCAGTTGCTTCACCTTCTTACAACGCGGTCGAGTCGAGAAGCTTCGATGTTTCGGCGTCAGGGGGTGAGCCCGAATACTTTCTGCGCCTTGGTGTTGATGAGGTCGCCGACTTCGTCGACGCCGAAACGGCTTTCGCTGCAGCCAGGCAGCTTCATTCACTGGGCATCTCTCCGGAGCCACTCCACTTCGACCCCTTAACCCGCGGAACATTGTCTCGCCGCCTCGGCGACGATTGGCGCACGGCCAAGATCGATGATCTCATGGATCCGGACACGGTCAGGCGGCTGATCGGAATGCAGACTGCCGTCGCCGGCGGGAATCCGTTCGGTCGGCGGTGGTCGGTGTTCGCCGGCATCGCTCAACTCTGGCCGATCGTGAAGGCGGGCGGTGGGGAGCTTCCCGGCGACGCGGACTGGATGCTGGGCTGGATGAGGCCGATCCGCGACGCCATCGAAGCATCGGGTGTGGATTACAAGCCCGCTCATGGCGATCCGCACGCCTCGAACGTCATGCTCGGACCGGACGGCGCGATACAGCTCGTCGACTTCGACATGGCCGGCGATATGGACCCCTATTACCAGCTCGGCGTCCAGATGAACGAGCTCTACCAATTCGACAGCCAGATGAAGCCGCTTCTGGAAATGCACGACGGTGGATTCTCGCAGAAGACTTTCAATCGCTGCCGCGCCTATGCGGCAGCGGATGATCTCTATTGGGCATTGCGCAGCCTCGTGCTTGAGCTGCGATCCCCGCCCAGCGGTGTGGAGTTCCTGAAGTATGCTGGCTGGCGCTTCCTGCGCTGCCGCATGCTTCTGGGACATCCGGATTTCGAAAGCCGTCTGCGGGCAATCTAGACAACAAGAATATGCGGGGAACGAAAGACATGAACGAACTGGGGATGGCAAGGACGGACGCCGAGCATGCGGTCGAAGCCGCAATCGTGCAGGTGGAGCCCTGGAAAGGGCGTCGCCTTCGCTACCGGCCGGTTTCGGGCGGCATCAGCAACACCAACTTCCGGATCGAGGTCGAAGGCGATCCACGCGGCTACTTCCTGAAGATCCCAGGGCGAGGAACGGAAATGTTTATCGACCGGAAGGCCGCCGCGGCAGCCAGCAAGCAAGCCGAGACCATCGGCATAGGGCCGCGGACCTTCGATTACCTCGATCACCTCGAGATCGAGATCGCGGAATTCATCGACGACCGGCGCGTGTCGACCCATAAGGACTTCACGGATCCAGCCATCCGCATGGAGGCAGTAAGAGTCTACAAGCAATTCCATGCCGCTCCGGCGCTGCCGCTGACGAAGACCGTCTTCGACATGATCGAGGAGCACTACCAACAGGTCCGCGACCTCGGAGGCTACTGGCCACTGGATCACGACTATCTGTATCGGTCCTACACCCAGGCACGAGCAGCGCTTGAGGCTTCGGGCCTCGACCTCGTGCCCTGCTTCAACGATCCGATGCCGGGCAATTATCTGATCGGCACGGACAAATCGATCAAGCTGATCGACTTCGAGTATGCCTCAAACAATGAACGGCTCTATGATCTCGCCATTTGGAGCGGCGAGATGTTCTTCTCCGAGGACATCGACTGCACTATTATCGAGGAATACTTCGGCCGTTACGACAAGGGCCAGCACGCCCGCTTCATGGTTCATAAGGCGCTGGCCGACATCAAATGGAGCACCTGGGCGATGGTCCAGAACAGGATTTCGACGCTGGATTTCGACTTCTACAAGTACGGAATCTGGAAACACATGCGCGCCCGCTCGATCATCCAGGATCCGCGTTGGCCGCTTCATCTGAAAGCCCTATAATGTCCCTTCTCGATATTCCCACCTGCGAAGTCGATACCTTCATCGCGTTTGCAAATGAACTTGCGGATGCGGCAAGACCGCTTGCGCTCTCGTATTTCCGTACCCCGCTCGATGTCATCTCGAAGCTGGACGAGAGTCCGGTCACGATCGCCGATCGAACGATCGAGAAGCAGATCCGTGACATGATCGAGGCTCGGTTTCCGACCCATGGAATCTACGGCGAAGAAATGGGCGTTAAGGAAGGCGACGACTTCACCTGGGTGCTCGACCCGATCGATGGCACCAAGAGCTTCATCACGGGCTTCCCGCTCTTCGGCACGCTCATATCGCTGACATATCGGGAGACGCCCTTCTGCGGCCTGATCGATGTGCCCGCTACCGGCGAGCGATGGCAGGCGAAGCCCGGCCAAACGCTGTTTGCCGGCAAGCCCGCCATTGCAAGCGGTTGCGAAAGCCTTTCGGAGGCGTGTTTCTACACGACCTCACCTGACATGTTCCGCGGTTCTGAAATCAATGCTTACGAGACAGTGTCACGGGCAGCGAGAATGCGGAGGTTCGGCGGCGATTGCTATATTTACGGTCTCCTGGCGTCAGGATATTGCGACATCGCGCTGGAAACCGGTTTGCAGCCTTACGATTACATGGCTCTCGTCCCGGTGGTCGAGGGCGCGGGAGGCTGCATTACGGATTGGCAGGGAAATCCACTGTCCATTCATTCGGATGGTCAAATTCTTGCGACCGCTACGCCAAAGCTTCACGCGGATGCTTTGCGTCTTCTCAGACAATAGGCTGGCTAGATGCCGCTCAGGCTCGGGTGGCGATCGCTGATCAAATAGGTGAAGCTCTCCGGCCAAAAATCTCGATTATCCATAGACCGCCTTGCAGACAGCCTCGCATTTGTCCAGGTCGAGCCAGCCATTCGTGCGGATACCCGATTCCATATCGATCCAGTATAGATCGTTGGCAGATGCGCTTATGGTTGTAATGACGTCGGCAACGTTTTCTGGCTTTATGCCACCGGAGTAGCCGCAAAATGGTCCGTTTTTGGGAAGCGCCGGCCATGCCTTTGGCGCAGTTCCGGTGCCGAAAGACGTATCAAACAGCCAGTCCAGGCGAGTTTCATCCGGAAAGGCATTCTTGCATTGAAGCATGATCCGTACGCCCAGCCGACGACCAAAGCGCCAGGTATTGTCGACCTGTGCGGGTGAACTGCCGGAGAAGCTGTGATTGACCTGAATGCGTTGAAAGCCTGTGAGGTCGAGCGTTACGGTGTCGGGCGCGTTGGCGATCTTTGATGCCTCCGCGCCACAGACATGGGCGGCGAGCCGCAGGTTTCCTGCTGTTAGAAAAGCTTTGCGTGCTACCGCATCCGGAAACAGCGTTTTTTCCTCCTGCGCATCATCGATAAGCATGCCCCACTCAATGGGATAGCGTACTGAAAGACTCTGCAGATCGCCGATGAGTTTCGGGTCATCTAATCCGGTGAAGGCGATAAAGGCAGGGGTCTGAGCCATGGATGTTCCTCGATTTGTTGTTCGTGCGAGCATGTGCCCGTGCATGTAAGCTTCTCAGAAGCATATTGGTACGTACCAGATATGTCAATTTGGTCATGGACGGTTGGAAAAGGACAGATTTGTGAATTTTTGTTGACACACTGGTACGTACCATATAGTTGTATCGAAGGTCACTTCGGAACTGGATGCGATGTCAGACTTGCTGGACGAAACGGGCGATCTTGAACTGGCGGGGTCGGCAGTGATCCAGTCAAGCGCGCCGCTTTACCGGCAATTGGCGGCCAAGCTCAGGACGGAAATCGAGAGTGGTTCGCGAGGCTCGAACGAGCTTTTGCCTTCGGAGCGTGATATCGCGGTTCACTATGCGATGAGCCGGGACACGGTGCGCAAGGCCGTCCGGCTGCTGGAAGAGCAGGGGCTGCTCTATAGTGAACATGGCCGAGGAACATTCGTCGCGCCGTCGTCGGTCAGGGAAATGTCGCGGTTTCTCGACAGCTTCTCGCAGGACACCGAAAAGCGCGGTGGCGTTGCCGGTCAGGCCATTATCCTCGTTGAGCAGGCACCGGCCAACCTCGCGATTGCGGGCGTTCTCAAGATCGAGCCGCGCCAGATAATCACGCGCGTGAAGCGCATTCGCACCATCGACGGTGCTCCGGTCGGCATTCACGATACCTATCTGGCGCTTCCACCGGGCGGCGCCTTTACGGCCGAAGATCTGGTTCGGTCGGGGTCGCTCTACAGGCTGCTGAGCAATCGTTTTGGTCTAAACGCGGCGGAGGGCCTTGAAAGTCTCAGCTCGGTTGCGGCGAATGCCGAGGATGCGACCCAGCTCGGCGTAGCCATCGGCGCCCCCCTTCTGTTGTGCGAGCGCATCACGCTTTCCGAGCGCAGGCAGCCGATGGAATATTGCGAGATGAAATACGTGTCGAGCTATCGCTACACGACACGCGTCAACAAATTCAGTCAAAAATAAAAATAGAGCAACCTCAGAGGGTTACATTATGGGAATGATCAGATTGGGCGCCGCTCTGCGGCGCATGCGTGCTATTGCTTTGTCTGGAGGCATGGTCCTTGCCGCGATGACGGTGGGCCATGCGGAGGACCTTAACCGGCCGCCGCAGAACATTGTCTATTTCGTCAACGGCACACTCGGCGACAAATCCTTCTTCGACTCGGCGGAGCGCGGCATTCAGCGCGTCAAGAAGGAGCTGTCGGTTTCGATCCAGACGGTTGAAGGCGGTGTCGATCCGACCCGCTGGGAAAGCGCGATCATCGACCTCGCCGAAGGTGGTGACTACGATACGATCGTGCTCGGCACCTATACGATGGTGCCCATGGTCGAGAAGATCGCACCACAATTTCCTGATATCCGCTTCATCCTTTTTGACGGCGCGGTGGACTATTCCAAGTGCAAATGCGGCAATGTCTATTCCATTCTCTTCCGACAGAATGAGGGGGCCTATCTGGCTGGTGTCCTGTCCGCACGTCTGACGCAAGCGGGTATTGCCGATATCGCCGCCGATAGCCCATTGGGCACCGTCGGTGCCATGCAGATCCCCGTTATCGATGATTTCCTGGTCGGCTACGAGGCCGGGGCCAAATCCGTTCTGCCCGATGTCAAGGTATTGAAGCAATATGCCAATTCCTTCAGTGATCCGGCCACCGGCAAGGAGGTCGCCAAGGCGCAGTTCGGCCAGGGCGCCAGTATCGTCTTCCAGGTCGCCGGCGCGACCGGACAAGGCGTCATAGAGGCGGCGGCCGAGGCCGGACGGTATGCCATCGGTGTCGATTCCGATCAGGCTCTGATCTACGAAACCTCCCGTCCGGACACGGCCAAGCGCATCGTCACGTCGGTGATGAAGAATGTCGACAATACTGTCGTCCGCTCGATCTCCCTGATGAAGGACGGGAAGCTGCCGCTCGGCACGGCGGAATCGCTTGGCCTCAAGGAAGGCGCGATCGGTCTGGCGGACAACAAGTTCACCCAAGCCATCGTTCCGCCGGCTGTCATGAGCGAGGTCGACAAGGTCGAGGCTGATATCATCGCCGGCAAGGTGAAGGTTCCGACCGCCTTCTGATAGGGTGTGGTTTCATCTCTTGCGAGGAGCTTCTTTCGATGGAGCATCATCCTTCTGGCGCCGACAGAACGGCGCCAGCCATAGAGCTGCGCAATATCAGCAAGCGCTATGGCAATGGCACCCTGGCGAATGAGGACGTGTCGCTGACGATCGAGCGCGGGGAGATTCACGCGATCTGCGGCGAGAACGGCGCCGGTAAGTCGACGATCATGAAGATGATCTACGGCCTGATCCAGCCGAGCGCCGGCACGATCCTTGTTGACGGCATTGAGCGTCATTTTACCCATCCAAGCCAGGCAATTGCCGCCGGCATCGGCATGGTCGCGCAGCATCTGAACCTCGTGCCCTCCTTTACCATCGCCGAGAATGTCGTGCTCGGTCAGGAGCCAGCCGGACGAGGCGGGCTCTTGAACCGGGACGCTGCCGTTGCGGCGGTCCAGCAATTGGCTAAATCCTTCGGGCTCGATGTCGATCCGACTGCACGAGTGGGGGATGTTTCGATCGGGATGCAGCAGCGCACCGAGATCCTCAAGACACTTTATCGCGGCGCGCAGATCTTGCTGATGGATGAACCGACCGCCGTTCTCACACCGCAGGAGACGGACGAGCTGTTCGCGGCGATCCGCCGACTGGTGGCATCGGGCGTTACGGTCATTGTTATCACCCACAAGCTTTCAGAGGTGAAGGCGATCTCCGACCGGCTGACGGTGCTGCGCGATGGCCGCGTGACCGGGTATGCCGATACCGCCGACATCGATCACAGGACCATTGCCGAAATGATGGTCGGCCGGCCATTGGCGCCGCAGGTCGTCAAGCGTGTCGATGCGCGCGATCGGCAGCCGCGCGTGCGGGTGCGCCAGCTTGGTTATGTCAACGCGCAGGGCAGCGTGCGTCTGTCCGATATCAATTTCGATGTCGCCGGCGGCGAGATTGTCGGCATTGCCGGCGTGGAAGGCAATGGGCAGAATTCGCTGGCACGCGTCCTGAGCGGACTGGCCGCGCCGCATGCGGGAACAGGTGACCTCGATGGCGTGACCTTTACCGGCCGGGGCGTTCGGGTCGCGCGGAAATCCGGTGTGGCGACGGTTCCCGAGGATCGTCTGACCGAGGGTGTCGCGGTCAATCTCGACATCGAGAACAACGTCGTCGCGACCACCTACTACCAACCGTCTTTCTCCGCCTTCGGCTGCTTGAAGACCGGCACGATCGGCAAATGGGCCAAGGATCTGATCAAGCAATTCGAGATCAAGACAGCCTCAGCCAAGACGCCAGTCGGCGCGCTTTCCGGCGGCAATATGCAAAAGGTCGTCATGGCGCGCGAAATATCGGGCGAGCCGAAATTCCTCGTCGCCGCGCAACCGACGCGCGGCGTCGACGTCGGTGCTGCCGGCTCGCTGCGGGACGAACTGGTGGCACTGCGCGATCGCGGCGCGGCCGTGCTGTTGATCTCCGCCGACCTGGAGGAAATCTTGAGCCTTTCCGATCGGATCGCCGTGCTTTTCAAGGGGGAGATCGTTGCGCATGTTCGTGCCGACACGGCCGATCAACGCGAGATCGGTCTCTATATGACCGGCCTGAAGCGTCAGCCGCATGCGGCAGCGACGCTCGACGCCGCCTTTGCCTCCGATCCATTGGAGGCAATTGCATGAGTGCATCGTCAAGCTCTGCCTCCGGCCTCGGCACTCAGATCCTGCGCCTCGTCTTCGTACTCGTCGCCGCTCTCGGCTGTGGTTTCGTGCTGACGGCTCTGGTCAGCGCCGAGCCGTTGAAGGCCTATGGTGCGCTGCTCACCGGCGCATGGCCGGATTTCGGCTGGAACAGCGCGGGACAGTTCACCGTCCGCCGGATGACCCGGCTGGGCTCATTGCTTGAAGACGCGACCACCTTGACGTTGCTCGGTCTTGCCGTTGCGATTCCCTTTCGCGCCCGGCAATTCTCCATGGGCGCGGATGGTCAGCTTTTCCTCGGCGCGATCGCAGCCGCGGCCGTCAGTCTTGCGCTGGGCGGCCCGGCGATCATCGTCATTCCCGCTGCCTGCCTGGCGGCGATGACGACCGGTTTCCTCTGGGGTCTGCTGCCGGGCGTGCTGAAAGCCCGCTTCGGCGCCAGCGAGATCGTCACTACCCTGATGCTGAACGTCATCGCCGTGCAGTTCTATCGCCTGGTCATCACCTATTGGCTCCGCGACCAATCCGCCGGTTTCATCACCACGCCGCCATTGCCAGACGCGGCGGTGCTGACGGCGCTACTCGCCCGCACCAATGTGACGGTCATGGGTTTTGTGGCGATACTGGCCGCCGTGGCCGCTTGGTTCCTGATCAATCGGACGACGGCCGGCTACGAGATCACCCTTGTCGGCGAGAATTCGCGATTTGCCGAACAGGCCGGCATCCCCGTGAAACGCGCGACGGCACTCTCCATGGCCTTCGGCGGCATCTTCGCCGGTCTTGCCGGCTTCCATACATCGAATGCGCTTCTGAAAGCCCTGCCGGTCGATCTGACGCCGGGTCTCGGCTTCGAAGGCATCGTCGTGGCGCTGCTTGCCCGCAACAATCCGCTCGTCATTCCGATCGTGGCGATCCTCTATGCCTATCTCCGGATCGGGGCGCAGGTGATGGAGCGCAACTCCGATGTCACGCGCGAGATGGTCATGATCATTCAGGCCTTCATCATCCTGTTCGTCATTGCCGAGCGCTTCGGCCCGGCTCTGCTGACAGGCTGGCTGCGGGCGCGATCATCGGCTAGGGCCGGGAAGGAGGTGCGTATATGAGCACCGAACTCGTCCTTTGGGGCACATTCCTTGGAACGCTGCTTGCCGCCATATTGAGGGCCTCCGCGCCGATCATCCTATCCGCCTTTGGCGGCCTGATTTCTGACCTTGCCGGCAGCGTCAACATCGCGCTGGAAGGTATCATGCTGGTGGCCGCCTTCTTCGGCGTCGTCGCGTCGGCCTATTCGGCGATTTGGTTTCCCGAAGCACCGCTCTGGCTGCATCCGTGGATCGGTTGCCTTGCCGGACTGCTCGCGGGCGGCATGATCGCCGGACTGCTCGCGGTATTTCACCTTGAGCTGGGCGCCGACATCATCGTTGCTGGCGTCGGCATCAATATTCTGGCTTCCGGTCTGACGGTTTTCCTGCTCGTCTCGATCACCGGCGATAAAGGCTCGACCGCGACCTTGACCAGCTACGCCTTGCCGTCGCTGCATGTTCCCTTGGTCAACAACATCCCGGTCATCGGGACGATCTTGAACGGTGACGGCTTTGCCGGCCACAACATTGTCGTCTACGCAGCGCTTCTCGCCACACCGCTCTTGTCGCTATTGCTCTATCGCACCCGTTTCGGGCTGAGGCTTCGTGCCGTCGGGGAGAACCCGGATGCGGCCCTTGCCGCCGGCATCTCGGTCAAGCGCGTGCAGTATGCGGCGCTGTTGTTGAGTGGGCTACTGGCTAGCCTTGGCGGTGTGTTCCTGAGCATGGGCTATCTCACCCTGTTCCAGGCCGACATGATTGGCGGGCGTGGTTTCCTAGCTCTGGCTGCGGTGTTTCTCGGCGGTCGCCGCCCGCTCGGCACGCTAATTGCGGCTGTCGTCTTCGGTGCATCTACCGTGTTTGCCGCTCAGCTTGGCAGCTACAATGTGCCGAGCCAAATCGTCTTCATGATCCCGCCGGCGCTGACCATCCTCGCTCTGGTGTTCTTCAACATCCAGCAGAGACGCCGAATAGCCAGACGGATCACCCGGGCAGCGGGCGCTTTGCGCCACACCTGATGCCGAGAGTTTTCACAAAATAAACAATAAGAAACGGACAAGGGATGACAACAAACAAGTATTACGATCCGATCCTCGCCTCTCTTGCGCTCGCCGGTATTGGCGATGCGCTCGGCGCGCCGACGGAGCTTTGGGGGATAGATGAGATTTTCGCGCGTTACGGCGGCCTCGCTGAACGCTTCGAGGAGCCGACACCGGATACATTCGCGGGCGCCAATAGCGGTAAGCGCGGCGAGGTCACGGACGATGCCAGTCAGATGTATTATCTCGCCCGTGCTTTGATAAAGGCCGGCGGGCGTCTCGATCAGAGGGGCTGGATCGCCTGCCTGCTTGATTGGGCCGACACGTCGCCGAAGGCGGGCTTCATGGGCCCGACGACAGCGGCGATCGTCGCCGCCTTGCGGGCAGGAGAGAGCCTGGACCGTGTCGGCGTCGTCGGTACATCCAAACGCAAGTTGCCGGCCATGGGCAATACTAATGGCGCCGCCATGCGCGTTGCCCCCGCCGGTCTCGTGCATCCTGGCAATATCGCTGCTGCTTGCGAACAGGCGCTGGTGACGTGCCTGCCGTCGCATGACACCGATGTTGCTATTGCGTCAGCCTGCGCGATTGCCGCAGGCACAGCCATGGCCCTTGTGGAGCGCGATACCGGCGCAGTCATCCAGGCTTGCCGAGAGGGCGGTGTGATCGGCGCGCGACTGGCGGCCGAACATGCGCGCGTGCCGCCGGGTCCGCGTTTTTCGACCCGGCTGGATATGGCACTGGAGATTGCAGCACGCACCACGGATGGCCGTCGGTTTCTCTATGATCTTGATGCCGCCATCGGCGCGTCAATGCTCGCTTGCGAATCCGTACCGACGGCCATTGCCATTTTTGCCTATGCGAAGGGCGATCCGCTGCGCACGGTGGCGCTGGCGGCAAGTGCGGGCAATGACACCGACACGGTTGCCACCATGGCCGGGGCGATGGCGGGTGCCATGGCCGGTACGGCAAAGCTGCCGCAAATGCTTTACCGCGAGTTCATCGCGGTCAATGATGCCGAGTATCATTTGCAGAGCCTGGCGGCCGGATTGGCCGATATCGCCTTGGAGAATGCCAGCCATGGCTAACAGCCGCACCGAGCCCGCGACATTCTTCACGAAAAATGCCGACCGCCCCTTCGATATGCTCGCCTATGGCGATCCGAACATCGATTATGTCTTCGAGACCGCGCGGGTGCCTCTGGCTGACGAAAAACTTCTCGGCCGCCGTCTTGGCACTTTTGCCGGCGGTACTGCCGCCAACGTTGCCTGCGCCGCGAGCCGGCTGGGTGCTCGTGTCGCGGGTTTTGGACGCGTCGGCCGCGATGCGGATGGCCAGCTGCTGCTGACGGCCAACGAAGAGGCTGGTATCTCGAATACATTCCTGCGCGTCGTCGAGCAGCCGACGGCGGCGGCAACGATCATCGTCGATGCTTCCGGCGAAAAGGCTCTGGTCTATGCGCCGATGCCTGGCGAACCGATAGACGAGGTGGCGCTCTCGACGGCGCTCCAGCAAAGTCGGCTGCTTTACGCCATGCCCTATGATCTTGCCGAGTTCCGGCAGGTCACGGCCCTCGCGCGTGCCGCCGGCGTTGCCATTGCCATCGATATCGAGGCGGCTGTTGCGCCGACCCGCGAACGTCTTGATGCCTTGCTGGAATGCACCGATATCGTCTTCATGAATGAAGGCGGCTTTCGCGCGACGTCGGACGCGGACATCGCCGTCGAAACCATACGCCCACTCCTGGACAAAGGACCGCAACTGGTCGTCGTTACCATGGGTGCTGCCGGCGCTATCGCCTGCAGCCGTACCGCATCGGCCGAACATCCGGCCTTTCCGGTCAAAATGGTCGATGCGACAGGTGCGGGCGACTGTTTCAACGGCGCTTTCCTCGCCGCTTGCTTCAACGGCCGCACACTTGAGGATAGCCTCGCCTTTGCCTGCGCGGCCGCAAGCATTGCCGTGTCAGCAGTCGGTGCGCGAACCGCATTACCGACGACAAAAGACGTCGAGAGCTTGATTTTGGAACAATCAGCTGGGAGAGCATGAGGAATTGCCGCGCGAGCCGTTAAACGTTTGAGCTCATGAACTTGGAACCGTAACTAACGGATTGAATTTGTTGAAAAACGGCTCTCATCCTTAACGGTTCATCCTCAATTTCTGTGATTCAGTGGCAGCATTCTCGCCCTCATCAGTTCTGGGCCGGCGCGGCCGTACATTGCTCGCTTCAGCATCTTGAGGCGGTTGATCTGCCCTTCGGCTTGACCGTTGCTCCAAGGGAGTTCGATTGCATTTTTCACGGCATCAATGTCCCGGCGCAAAACGCTGGCGAAACGCACTATTGCCGTGAGCTCGGTGTCAATGGCATCGTCGATCGACCGTGTCGCACGGATCAGGTCGTAATCAGCATTTAGCCTTTCAGCAAATGATCAACTGACACGCTCGTAGTTTGCCCGTCCGAAGTCGGACATGCGGTTCAGCGCGTTGGCGGCGATGTGCGTTTCGGTGGTCTGGCTTTCGATGTTCCTGGCATGCAGGCGATCGCCGATGACCGACTTCCAGCGCCCTATCTGAGTTTCGATCCGGGATCTCTGGTTGTAGCCGGTCGCAGCCTGCCAGGTCATCCGGCCGTGTTTGGCGATATGCTCGATATGCTGGTTCCGCTGGCAATTGCCGCCGGGAACAGCGTTCTTCGGAGGCGGGACGACGACATCGACCTCGTATCCGAAAGCGGCCGCCAGGCAATCTGAAACGCCAGGGCCATCATAGGCGCCGTCTGCCAGAAACCGACCTACTGGTGCGTCGACACGTCCAAGAAGGATTGGCAGCGCAGTCTCGTCGCCAACGTGCTCGGTCGTCAGTTCGGATGCGAGAATGTCTCCGCTGTCAGGATCGAGGGCAAGATGCAGCTTTCGCCAGGTCTTACGAGCGCCTTTGGCACCGTGCTTGTGACCGTTCCAACCAATCTCGCTGTGAACCTTCAGTCCTGTGCTGTCCACGATCAAAGTGATCGGCTTGTCGGACACACGGCCCTTTTGTGCCACCTTCAGGCTCTTGCCGCGCCGTGAAAGGGTCGAGAAATCCGGCACCGGCAGGGCCAACCCCATCAGCTTGGCAATCGACTGCATAAAGCCCTGAGTTTGGCGCAGCGCCAAGCGGAACGCAACTCGCAGGGTCAGGCAGATCTCGATCGCAAGATCGAAATACCTGCGCTGTCCGCCTCGCGTCCGGCGCCGTGCCGCCATCCATTCTTGCGCCACATCCTCCGAAACCCAGATCGTCAGATCGCCTCGACGGCGAAGGCTTTCGTTATACGTCCGCCAGTTCGTAACCCGGTAACGCCCCTTCTGGAATTTGCCACGATGGCTATCGTGAAACTTGTAGGGCATCGGACCGGCTCGCAGTGTAGAAAAATTCGGCAATAGCTCCCCAACACGATCCGTGCAACACGGTCAAGCCGAACTGCAATCGCTCGACGCTATTCAAACGTGGCCAGACGCTCGCGGACAACTTCCCGCATCAGCGCCGCCCGTTCAGCGCCAACTGAACCGTCCGTCAGCGGCGTCGGCAGAGCGAGAGTGTCCAGGCCGTGCGCAAGCGCCGCGACCAGATCATCAACTGCCGTATCTGCCAGCGCCGCGGGAATACCCGCCGTCGCCGCAAAACGCCTGAAATCCGTTCTTTTCAGCCGTTCGTCCTTACCGCTCATTTTGAGCGCCATATGGTCGTTCTGCAGATTCGGAAACACCCGCGTCGTCACCGCGTCATAGAGGGGCGCCAGGCGGACCGAGCTAAAATCTCCCCTGCCTGGCTCTGCGATTTTCAGGACAGCCATGTTCTTCAAATGCATATTGCCATCCGCGATCAGCCACGCGAACAGTGCCCGCCGCAAGACCAGCAGCAGATCAGCGCCGGCGTCGGTGGAGAGCGGGCGCAGGGCGGCCGCGATCCGCTCCATGGTGCCCGTGTATTTGTCTTCCGCACGCACGCCCAGAACGGATGTCATGTCCTCGAGTGCCAGACGGCGGACATCGTCAAGACTGGTGCGGATATCGAAGCGCTCAACCGCAAGCGCATGCGGCATGCCATCTGGCATAACGACGAGCGCAATGGCGGGCACAATGAATCCAGCCGCTCGGCCAAGCTCCATGGATTGCCATTCGATTGCCGGCAGCGCCTCGAATCCTGACGTGCCGGCGGGCTTCAGAATATGCGTGAACGGCTTGTTCATGCTCGGTATCAGGGTGCCGTCCGCATCGAGGAACATTGGCGCCTTGATCTGTACGCCCGACAGTCGTGGTGTGGCGCCAGTCGCAAAGATTCTTGCCAGGTTCTGTTCGAACGTGTCCTGGATGTCACCGCGGCCGGGACCTGCATAGGTCCCTGTGAACAGGTGATTTGCCGTGAAGCTGCTCAGCCTTGTCAGCAGAATATCGGGTGGTAAGGCCGCCAGTTCGCTTGCCCGCTCCACAATTGCGATGTTTGACATGTACCGCTTAGCGGTACGCAGTTCCGCCCGCTCGTCCGGACTGTTCAGCACCCTGTTGAGCCAGCCTTCCGGGAGCAGTGCTTCAATGAAGGGCGGCAATCTGCTCGGCGTGGTCTTGCGCACAAGCGGTGGGCTGTCCGGATCGGACGCCTTCCATCGCCATTCGAAGCCATCATGCGCCAGGTTGCCGATTGGCACGCCGTGCCATGCCACGATCAGGTCGAGTGCGGCCTGGTTGGCAACGGCGACGGCGGTCGCCGGCTTCCGTTTGAGGAAACGTTCAGCAGCACTCCCTTCGTCAAGCCAGTCATTGTCGCGCGCAAGCTTGAAGACTGCATCGGCTGCGTTCTGCGGACTCCCGTATTCTTCGATCAGCCGCGCGGCGATTGCCTCTTTCATGTCCTCGTTGAACGAGGCCGCATGTTCACTACGGATGCGGAAGGCTTCCAGAAAACGCTGGCGCAGCGAAGACACGTCCACGCGGAACTCGCCCATGTCGTCGCCGATCGCCGCCTGCGCGATGGAAGGGTGGTCAGGCGCTTTGTTCTGAATGATTTCGAGCGTCCTGGTGCGCTGTCGCTGCACACGGCGGCCAGTCAGGAATAGGCGGCCATCGCGCATCGGGCCGAGCAGGACGGCGCTGGCGGCCGACAGGTAGGCATTCGGATAGAGATATTTGGCGATTTGTACAGCATGGGTCCGTATTGTCTGGTCTATATCGTCGTCGGCGTCGACATAGATGCCGCGCATGAGCTGCACGAGCTTACCGGCCTCCGCTTGGCGGTGACCACGCATTTTATCAATGTTTTCGCCGACGAGATGAAGAGGCATATATGTAACTTTCGCGTAGTTCAGATACGCGATAGTTTCAAATATGAAAATTTCCAATCGTGTCGATTTCATCGATAATTCATTGATTATAAAACAATATATACCAAATTGTCATGGTTAGTATTTATCACGCCTCACAATTCAATTGGCGGATCGCGGGTTTGACTCGCATCAAGACCAAGGTATTTGGCCCACTGCCGGTTTCATGGACATCGAGTTAAGGTGTTTTTCCTGAAACCGGAGAGCATGAATGCAAAGACGAATATTCAGCCGCGAGTATAAGCTTGAAGCGGTGAAGCTGGTCAGTCCCAGCCAGTCCTTTCCTGGAAAAGGGCAGGTGAAGCCAATTTGCTTCGAGTGCATCGCGCCGAGCGTCGATTTTTGGAATGCATCGTAACCTCCTAATTCAAGGCGTTGCGACGACCGGTTGAATCTGCCCAGTATACCAGCGAGCAGTTCCAGCGCCTCATGGGAGACCACGGAATTACCTGCTCGATGAGCCGCTCTGGAAATGTCTGGGACAATGCCGCCATGGAGAGCTTCTTCTCATCACTGAAAACGGAGAGAACGGCACGGAAGGTTTATCGCACGAGGAATGACGCCAAAGCGGATGTGTGCGATTACATCGAGCGCTTCTACAATCCAAAGCGGCGCCACTCGACACTGGGCTATCTCAGCCCCAATGATTTTGGAACCAAGGTGGGGTTAGCTCAACCTCGTGTCCGATAGACCGGCAGCAGGCCATTCCTTCTGATTTTATACGGAGATAAATTTGAGAGGTTGGGCAACTATTGCGATCATCGTTTTGACAGCTCCGTTCGCATTATTCAGTTGGAAAGTGACAGCGGCGAGCATTGCAAAGCTACGTGATTTGGGCTCGCACATCGGAGTTTTCGATGCTACGATGAATGGCGTGAGGTTCAATTTTCGCGCAGAAGGGGCCCTGTCAATCACCCTTGCCGAGCCGGATCAAACGGTCTCAATTGGCACATCATCAGACCAAAATTCAAAGGCACTTGAGAAATACTTCTCGCGCTATGAACAAGTCGCTTCTCTCCCTCTGGAATACGTTTCTTTTGACATCCCGATCGATTGCAACGCCATAGCTCGCGGAAAGCCGTGGTGCCAATTTGTTGGAGTGGGTGACGGCAAAAGTCTTCACATCTACAATGTCCGTCTTAGTATACCTGGAAAATTGAATAAGAAACTCTCCAATTTTTCGCAGGATAACAATGATCAAGCATGGATAAATCCAATTGGAAACGGCGTAATTACAAAAAGTGGAACTAAAATACAAGAACTTCGACAGGATGGTTTTCTTAAATGTCTCCCGGAAGGTCGGGTATGCTCATACAATTTTCTTATCGATAACACCTTTTTGGCGTCGATAGACCTGTACAGACGAAATGAAAATCCAAAAGACTTGGAAGATTTCAAGAGCTTTTCTGCAGACATCATCGAATTCTATTTGAATTAAATTTCACACGCAGAGGGTCCCATGTCATATCAATTTACGACGATCGAGCGTTCGTTCATTGTTAATAAACAATCGCACTTTCTACAGTCTTGAGCTGCTTTTTTTCATAAGCATCTCTACCGTTCAAAGGCTATTAGTTGCTATGCTAGGTCGAGATGTTTTCAAAAGCTTCATTGGGGCTCAGCTTGGCCGGGATCGTGGTTCTGGCAATCCTTTTATTCAAAGCTGGATTGAATTATGCGGGTGTCTGCACCGTAGGCATAAATGTCACGAAATGGCATCAGGTAACCAGCGGTGAACTCCTTGATTACCTCACGCTGAAGGGCGGATCGAAGGCAGGGGTTAAGACTATTTATTCAATTCCGGAACTCTGGCCGGTTCCAGGCGACCATTACAGTCACGCCAGCTTTTTAGACAAACTAATGGGGCGATCAGCCACCTTAATTCATTTCTACAATCCGTGGATGGACGACGGTCGCAGCCTGCACCCTGACGGATATTTCTATGCACCCAACTGCTTAAGCCACTGGACGCCCATAGATTAGTCCGATTTCAATTTGGAGAAAATTATGTCTCTGCCGACATCGAAGGAAATTGCAAACCTCTACCTCCATGGCTCGTTGACGACTCCAGATTTGGAAGCCACATTTACTCCGCCTCGGGGGGTGATCCGTGCAAAATATTAGTTTTACCGATTTTTGCGGTCGCTGCTGCAATCTTTAGATTGTGGCCATCTTTCGCTGCAAGGTTAGGTTGGCACAAGGATGCCGTGGCAGATAGCGAGAGCAACCGTGGGGGATTTGCCATGACGACAATCGCGTCGACATCATATTATACTTCAGCCACTCGCTACACCGGCGATGATCGATCAGATACCGCCGATGCCGACGACGCATTTGCTCTTCTGTCTGAACAGCAAGAAACCGAGACCGACAAGGCGGCCACCGATCATTCCCAGGCCATTGTTGACAGCCGGCCATCGACTGCCACCGTGATGTTGCAAGGAAAGCTGTTCACTACAAGTCGCATCGACGTCTCAGACCTCAAGGCGACAAAGATTTCGGAACTCCCCGAAGCAGAGTACCAGGAACATTTGTCTGCCATGGAAAGCATGGTGGCCAACTTAAAAAATCAATATAGTGACTGGTCTTGGACGGATACCATTGAAGGGTCGCTTAAGGGAATGCCTGTGAGCCCCGCTACGCAGCCTTATGCAACGGTAGTTGCTGGTGGGGTCGTCATTGCCACGATCGACAACCAAGGCGTCGTAACAAGCTCCGATGAACTCGCCAAGAAAATTCAGGGCAACTTGCCTGAGAGCTTAAACGGCACAAATGGCCCGGACCTGGCACAGGCCATTTCAAACGTCATCGCGAAGATGTCTGGCGGCAGGGTGGAAAAAGCCTCCACGGCCATGACGCAGAGCCAGTTTAACGCACTTCCGCCAACCGCAGCACCAGAACCCAAGATCGACTACGAGGCTATGAAAAATGACCCTTGGTATAAGCAGCTCGAAAACCTGAAGCAGCAGCGGGCGAACTTTCTAGCGGGGCAACAGAACGGCGTTGATGCGACTGCGTAGCTTGACTTTATGCAGACGAGTCTGATCAGTTCGACAACAACCAGAAAACGGGGGCCATGAAATTGGCCCCCAATCTTTTCTATTTGAGAGCACTTTGATCTTTTGGTCGCGTGCGATATCTCAAGCTGCAAGAATTGACGGAATGTGGATGCTCTGTCCGTCACTGGTGTCGAGATACTCGACGGCTCTGTTGCAAAAAATCGATTGAAGGCCGAAAGAGCGCTGACAATTTTCAGCGAGACTTCTGATGAGCGATTTCAAATGGCGGCATTTCCAGGGCGAAGTGATCTTATGGGCGGTTCGCTGGTATTGCCGCTATGGGGTGAGCTACCGCGATCTTGAACAAATGATGGGCGAGCGGGGTGTGTCAGTGGATCATTCCACGATCTATCGTTGGGTCCAGAAATATGCGCCGGAAATCGAGAAGCGGTTGCGTTGGCACTGGCGCCGGCCGCAATCGACGAGTTGGCGGGTTGATGAAACCTATGTGAAGGTTCGAGGTAAATGGACATATCTGTATCGAGCCGTCGACAAGTTCGGCAACACGATCAGATTTCTATCTGTCGCCGACGCGCAATGCCAAAGCAGCCAAGCGATTTCTGGGCAAGGCTCTGAATGGCTTGAAGGATTGGGAAAAGCCAACAGTCATCAACACTGACAAGGCGCCGACCTATGGCATTGCGATTTCAGAACTGAAAGCTGAAGGCAAATGCCCGAAAGGACTTGCGTACCGACAGGTCAAATATCTGAACAACGTCGTTGAGGCTGATCATGGCAAGTTGAAACAGCTGATCAAGCCGGTCAGAGGATTCAAGACGCTGAAAACGGCATATGCGACGATCAAGGGATTCGAGGTGATGCGGGCTTTGCGCAAGGGGCAGGCTGCGATCTTCAGCCTGACCGGTGGCGTCCGTGGCGAAGCTCGCATCGTTGAACGAGCCTTCGGCATTGGGCCCAGCGCGCTCATCGAAATTGTGGCAATGCTCGCGCAGAATCTCGACGCAAAAACCGCTTGACCGTCGCGTAGGAAGGCCTCTTCACGGCCAATTAGAATTATTGCAACAGAGCCTTCTGATCCGCTGGAGCCCCATCCAAATTCAACAGCTTAGCGGCAGCCTAATCAACGCAAACTAAAAACGTAATTTTCCCTGCCGGAAGTGTGAATTACACCCGAAGTCACGACCCGCACACAGCCCTGATGGGAAAAGGACGCAAGCAATGTCAGTTGAAACCGTGGACACTCTGGTGGTTGGCGCCGGTCAAGCCGGCATTGCAATGAGCGAGCACCTGGGCAAGGCCGGAGTGTCCCACCTCGTCGTTGAGCGAAGCCGTATCGCCGAGCGCTGGCGTTCCGAGCGATGGGACTCGCTCGTTGCCAATGGCCCTGCGTGGCACGATCGTTTCCCCGGAATGGAGTTTCCGGACCTCGACCCGGACGACTTTCCTACTAAGGAAGCCGTTGCCGACTATTTCGAGGCCTATGCGCGCCAGATCGATGCGCCCATCCGCTGTGGCGTCGAGGTAAAGAGTGTCGAGCGGCACGTCGGCCGCCCCGGCTTCCGGATAAAAACCTCGGAAGGCATAATTGAGGCGCAGAACGTCGTTGCAGCGACGGGCGCTTTCCAGGTGCCTGTCATTCCCGACTTGATCGAGAATGCGCCCGGCATCACCCAGATGCATTCGACCAAGTACCGCAATCCAGGGCAGACCGCCGAGGGAGCCGTTCTCGTCATCGGCGCCGGTTCTTCCGGAACCCAGATTGCGGAGGAGCTTATGCTTTCCGGCCGCAAGGTCTATCTCTCCGTCGGCCCGCATGAGCGTCCGCCGCGGGCCTACCGCGGTCGTGATTTCTGCTGGTGGCTCGGCGTTCTAGGGAAATGGGACATGGAAACGCCCGGTCCGGACACGGAGCATGTGACCATCGCCGTCAGTGGCGCGCGGGGGGGCTATACGATCGATTTTCGCCGTCTCGCCGGAAAGGGCATGACCCTGCTCGGCCGTACAACGGGCTTCAACGGAACAAGCCTCAGCTTCTCCGACGATCTTGCCATGAATCTGGATCGTGGCGATGCCAATTACACGGCGCTGCTTGATGAGGCGGATGCCTACGTGGCAAGAAACGGCCTCGACCTGCCGGAGGATCCGGAAGCGCGCCGTATTGAGCCGCAGCCGGATTGCGTCGCGAACCCGATCCTTAATCTCGACCTGGCGCAGGCCGGCATCACGACGATCATCTGGGCAACTGGCTTTTCCTCTGATTACAGCTGGCTGAAGCTGGATGCCTTCGACGAGCGTGGCCGTCCGAAGCACCAGCGCGGTGTATCGGGTGAGCGCGGCATATACTTTCTCGGCCTGCCTTGGCAGTCGCGCCGCGGCTCGAGCTTCATCTGGGGCGTCTGGCATGATGCGAAGTATCTTGCCGACCGTATCTCGACACAGCGCAAGTATCACGAATACCGGCCTTCGAGTCAGAAGGTTGGCTGAGGCCAGCTCCCGGAGTCCATTAATACAGATCCCCCAATTCAAGGAATTCGACATGGCCCATACCCGCATCCGCAAGTTCAATACCAAGGATACGTATCCGGAACAGAAGCTGGATAACGACCTTTGCCAGACTGTCGTTGCCAAGGGCACGATGGTGTTCGTGCGTGGCCAGATCGGCCAGGACCTCGACACTTCCGCCAGCGTTGCCATCGGCGATGTCACCGGCCAGACTGAACAGGCTATGGCCAATATCAAGATGCTTCTCGATGAAGCCGGCTCGTCCCTTGATCACGTCTGCAAGATCACGATCTACATCGTGGATCCGCGCTATCGCGAGGCCGTCTATTGCGTCGTTGGCAAGTGGCTGAAGGGCGTCTTCCCGGTTTCGACGGGTATTGTGGTCTCCGCGCTTGCCCGGCCCGAGTGGCTGGTGGAAGTCGACGCCATCGCCGTCATTCCCGAATAAGGTGCCATGAGACCATGACCTTTTCCATCGCCGCCCGCTGCGCCGAAACCGGCATGTTCGGTATCGCCATCTCCTCCTCCTCTCCGGCAGTCGCCGCACGCTGTTCGCATGCCCGAGCAGGCGCGGGGGTGGTGGCCAGCCAGAACATCACGGATCCCGGCCTTGGAATTTCGGGTCTGGAGATGCTCGGAATGGGGGCGACGGCGGAAGAGGCGCTTGGCCGGCTGGTGGCATCGACCCCGTTTGCCGCCTACAGGCAACTGGCAATCGTCGATGCACGCGGACACGTCGCCGGTCACTCCGGCGAGCGCACGCTCGGTATCCATGCGATGGCAAAGGGCGAGGGTTGTATCGCCGCCGGCAATCTTCTTTCCAATACCGATGTCCCGCAGCGTATGGTCGCCGCGTTCGAGGCATCCGTCGGCGACCTTCCTTCGAGGCTGCTGAAGGCCCTCGCCGCCGGCCTCGATGCAGGCGGCGAGGCGGGGCCCGTCCGCTCGGCAGGGCTCAAGGTCGTTCGCAACGTGGCCTGGCCGATTGCCGATCTCCGCGTCGATTGGCATGAGCAGCCGATACGGGCTCTCCAGGATCTCTGGGCCGTCTATGAGCCCCAGATGGAAGACTACGTCAGGCGCGCTCTCGACCCCAACGCGGCCCCATCCTTCGGGGTGCCGGGCGATGAATAATACGTCGCCCGCTGCTTGTTCTTTCAGGTAGCAGAGATATAAAAAGGCAATGAGATACACGCTCCGCCAGATCGAATATTTCATTGCGACTGCGGAGACAGGAAGCATCACGCTCGCATCCGAGCGACTGAATATCTCCCAACCGTCGATTTCGACGGCCATCACCCATCTGGAAACAGAGCTGCAGACACAGCTCTTCGTACGCCATCATGCGAAGGGCCTTTCGCTGACGCCTGCCGGCCGCCTGATGCTGGCAGAGGCCAAGCAACTGGTCGAGCAGGCCGAAAATATCTACACCGTCGCTTCCGAGGTCAATGAGAAGATTCGCGGCCAGCTTTCGCTCGGATGCATGGTCACGCTGGCCTCGATGATCATGCCAGAGCTTTCGCACTCCTTCACCTCGGCGTTCCCTGAAACCCGCATCATCCAGACCGTTAGCGACCATGAGGAGCTGCTGCAAAAGCTGCAGCGCGCCGAAATCGATGTTGCGATCAGCTATGACCTTCTTATCACGGACGACTTCGAGTTTGCGCCACTCGCAACGCTGCCGCCGCATATCCTCATTGGCGAATCCCATCGCTTCGCACACTATTCCTCTATCAGTTTAGACGAATTGGCCAGCGAGCCACTCATTTTGCTGGATCTGCCCATCAGCCGTGAATATTTCCTTGGCCTGTTTGCAAAATCGGGCGTGGAGCCGACGATCATAATGCGCTCTGCGTATCAGGATGTCATCCGCACTATGGTGGCCAATGGCTACGGCTACACAATCGCCAATGTTAGGCCGCGGTCGCAACTGGCTATGGATGGTCGGACCGTCGTGCGCGTCCCAATTTCTGGTAACCAAAAACCCATGGTCATCGGCGTCCTAACGCTGAAGCAGAATCGCAGGCCTCGGCTCATCGAGATGTTCGAGCAACACTGCAAGTCATTTGTGTCGGA
Source organism: Rhizobium sp. AP16 (assembly GCF_000281735.1). Taxonomy (NCBI): domain Bacteria; kingdom Pseudomonadati; phylum Pseudomonadota; class Alphaproteobacteria; order Hyphomicrobiales; family Rhizobiaceae; genus Rhizobium; species Rhizobium sp. AP16. The sequence continues at coordinate 606,078 of NZ_AJVM01000001.1, forward strand.
TTCCTACATTCCAGGAATGGTCGCGCCTATTATGGAGCGGCGCAAGCTATAGAGGCACGGCGTAATTTCAGAAGTGACATCCACCAGCAGCATCTTATGCCAAGGCTCGATGACAGGATCTACCAAGCTTTTGACGAAGCGTCGCCTCGGAAATGCATTATTTCTCTGCGGTTGGGTGAATGCCATGATTACTCAATGCAACCCATACCTGGCCGTGGTCTGTTATCGAACGGCCAAGACGGCCCGTTCGGCATAGACACCGGCATAAGGCATTTTGGAGACATGACGTGAATTCAGACAAGCTTATGAACGGCGACTTCGCGGCGCTCATCGCGGAAATGACGAATGAGGAGAAGGTCGCCCTTCTGGCAGGGCACCGGATGTGGAAGACCAAGGCCATAGAGCGCCTAGGAATCCCGAACATGGTGATGACCGATGGCACCTACGGCGTACGCTATTCCATCCACCAGATCGACAACGACCAGGCCGGTGGCGTCGACTTCTCTGCCTTCCTCAATGTCGTCGGCCAGCGGGCAAGCCATGTCGAGGTAGCCTGGGGTGCGATGAAGCAGGCGACCTGCTTCCCGAACGGTTCCAGCCTCGATTGCTCCTGGGATGTCGATCTTGCCCATGAACTCGGCACCGCGCTGGCGATGGAATGCCAGGAATTCGGAGTGCACCTGCTCCTCGGGCCCGGCATCAACATTCGCCGTACGCCACTGGGCGGCCGCTCCTATGAGTATTACGGCGAGGATCCCGTCATCAGCGGCGACTTCGCCGCAGGCGTCATCAACGGTCTGCAGGAAAATGGAGTGGGCGCATCGCTCAAGCATTTCGCCTGTAACAACTCCGAAGTCGAGCGGACCTCGATGGACTCTGTCGTCGACGAGCGTGCGCTGAGGGAAATCTATCTTAAGGGCTTCCAGCGCGCGATCGAAAAGAGCAAGCCGTGGACTGTCATGAGCTCCTACAACCGGCTGAACGGTGTGCAAGCGGCAGAGGATCACTGGCTGCTGACCAAGGTGTTGCGCGAGGAATGGGGCTATGAAGGCCTCGTCGTGTCCGACTGGCACGGCATCAAGGATCGCCCTGCCTCGCTCACAGCCGGCAACGACCTCGACATGCCGGAAAGCGAAACCCGCAAAAGCGACCTGCTTGAAGCCATCGAAGCCGGAAAGGTCGATATGGCCGTCGTGGACGAGGCCTGTGTTCGCGTTCTGGCGCTGGTACGTGCCGGCAAGCTCGGCGAGCGACGCGACATCGTGTTCGACCGCGATGCGCATCATAAGCTCGCCCGCCGCATGGCAGGCGAATCCATGGTTCTCCTGAAGAACGATGATCAATTGCTGCCGATCACACCCGGCAAGGTCAAGCGCATGGTCGTCATCGGCGAAGGCGCCGGCGTTCCGGTCATTCAGGGCTCGGGCTGCGCGACCACGACGCCAACGCTCGTGGATGTGCCGATCGACGAGATCGTCAAGTTGGCTGGCGACACCATCAAGGTCGATCAGTATCGTGGTACCAGCGAAGTCGAGAGTGAGCGCGCTGCACTCATTGCCGAGGCTGTCGAGGGCGCGCGGGGCACCGACGTGGTCGTCATCTTTGTTTGCACGGAGAATGGTTACGACGGCGAGGGGTCTGACCGTACGACGCTCGACCTTGCACCGGGTCACGATGCGCTCGTCAGCGCCGTTGCAGCCGTTAATCCGAATGTCGTCGTTGCCATCGCCAGCCCTGATGCAGTCGTCATGCCGTGGGTTCCGGAAGTGAAGGCGATCGTCGAGATGTTCTTCTCCGGCCAGGCGACCGGCGGTGGCATCGCCGACATTCTCTTCGGGGTCGCCAATCCCTCCGGCAAGCTGACGACAACCTTCCCGAAGCGCATGCAGGATATGCCTTCCTATCTCAGCTACCCCGGCGAGAATGGTCGCCATTACTACAGCGAAGGCATCCATGTCGGATATCGCTGGTACGATGCGCGCGAGATCGAGCCGCAATACCCCTTCGGCTTCGGCCTGAGTTACACGAGCTTCGCCTATTCCGATCTGAAGCTGGATCGCTCGACGCTGAATGTCGGCGAAGAGGTGGTCGCGAGCTTCACTGTTACCAACACCGGTGCCGTTGCCGGCAAGGAAGCCGCTCAGCTCTACGTAAGCTACGGCAAGCCGCGGCTGCAGCGCCCGAAGCGCGAACTAAAGTCCTTTGCCAAGGTGCATCTGGCGCCGGGCGAATCGAAGCGCGTGTCACTCACGATCCCTGCCGCGGATTTCGCGCTCTTTGATTCTGGCAAGCGTCGCTGGATCCTCGATGATGACGCCGTGCAGATCGAAATAGGTTCGTCCTCGCGCGACATTCGTCTGGCAGCGCCACTGCAAATCCGTTCGCGCGCCTCGCGCCACCGCGAAGTGAAGTGGGACACGCAGCCCGTCTTTATTCTCGCCAATCCGATCGCACGAGCCAAGTTCAATCAACTCCTTCAGAAGCACCTGTCGATCGACAAGGGTGAGGCGGACCGGATGCTCGAACATTGCGCCAACTCGTTCTTCGGCATGTTTACGACTTTCGACCGGCGCTTCCGCCAAGCCTTCCCGAAGGGTGATATCGCGGCACTGCTTGCCGATATCAACCAGACTATGGCTGATGAAGAGACGATAGCCCGCTGAGGGCCGTCAAAGACAGAGAATAATGGAGGCTCGCTGCAATGCGGGCCTTCGCCCGTTTTGGGAGTATCATTTCTTGAATACGCTTGACCTGCTTGATCGTCTTGTCGCCTTCTCCACCGTCAGCGCCGACAGCAACCTACCGCTGATCGATTTTGTCCAAACCTATCTCCGCGACCGCGGTTTCGAGTGCCGGCTGGTTGCTGACCAGACTGGCAAAAAGGCGAACCTGTTTGCCAGCATCGGCCCCCGGCGGGATGACGGCATTGTCCTTTCCGGCCACACCGATGTGGTGCCGGTCGCAATGCAGGCCTGGACCTCCTACCCATTTCGGCTGACGCGCCGCGGCTCTCGTCTTCATGGCCGTGGCTCGACGGACATGAAGGGGTTTCTTGCAAGCGCGCTATCCGCTGCCGACCGCATCGATGGCAAGTTATTGAAGCGGCCATTGCATTTCGCCTTTTCGCATGACGAGGAGGTCGGCTGCGTCGGCGTGCGCTCGCTGATCGATGTCCTGGCTAAGGAACAGTTCAAGGCTTCGCTTTGCATTGTCGGAGAGCCGACATCCATGTCGATCGCCCTGGGTCATAAAGGCAAATTGGCGGCCCAGGCGCGTTTCAGCGGGGAGGCAGGCCATTCCTCGCTCGCCCCGCGTTTCGTCAATGCTATCCATCTGGCCTGCGATTTCGTCGGCGTCCTGCGCAGGGTGCAGGACGAGATCGCCAGCGTGGGGTTCCGAGATGCGGACTATGACATCCCTTACACGACGGTTCATGCCGGCAAGATCGCCGGCGGCGAAGTTCTCAATATCGTAGCAGAGCGCGCCTCGGTCGATTTCGAGATTCGCCACCTGGCGGAGGACGATGTCGAAGACATCCTGGGACGCATCCGCGCCTCTGTCGGCTCCTTGACCGAAATCGAGGTTTGCAACGCCTATCCGGGTCTCGCCACCTCAGCCGCGAGCGCCGCAGCAGCTTTCGCAGGGCGTTTGCTCGGCAAGGCACCATTGACAAAGGTCTCGTTCGGGGCGGAGGCCGGGCTGTTCGCCTCGAGGCTCGGGCTTGATACGGTGGTGATCGGTCCTGGCAACATGGACCAAGGCCACCAGCCGGACGAATATATCGAGGAAGCGGAATTGCAGCGCTGCGACGCCATGATGGATCGTCTGATCGGCGAACTCTGCTAGGTGTCGAGCGGCCGCCGCCGCATCCGGCGACGGCTGCGACTGCGCCCTACAGGCGCTGCTCGCTTTCCTTCGAGAAGATGGAGGCGATGGTGGGATTGAAAGCCAGGCGGACTTCTCCGGACAGGCCGCGGGCCTTGGCCGCGGGAAGGCGGACCGACAACTTCTGTTCTCCCAGCGCGAACCAGACCAGCGTATCGGCGCCCATGGGCTCGATAAAGGTAATCGGCGCGAAGAGCGTCGGCAGCGTCGTCCGATCGTCGGCAAGCTGGATGTCTTCCGGCCGGAAGCCGATCACTATCTCCTGGCCATCGACGGCAGGTTGACGGAACGGATATGCATCGATGGGCAACTGGTAATCGCCGAAGGCAGCCATAGGCTCGCCATCCTCGATCTTCACGCGGGACGATATCAGGTTCATGCTGGGCGATCCGACGAATCCGGCGACGAACAGGGTTTCGGGCTTCTCGTAGAGCTCGTCCGGCGACGCGTACTGTTCGATCTTGCCGCTTTTCATGACAGCAACGCGGGTGGCTAGTGTCATGGCCTCGATCTGGTCGTGGGTGACGTAGACGATGGTGCTGTGCAACTCCTGGTGCAGCTTCTTGATCTCCAGCCGCATTTCGGTGCGCAGCTTCGCGTCGAGGTTTGAAAGCGGCTCGTCGAAAAGGCAGATCGGGCTACGGCGTACGAGCGCCCGGCCGATGGCGACGCGCTGGCGTTGCCCACCGGAGAGCTGCGAGGGGCGGCGGTCGAGAAGGGGCGTCAGCTGGAGCAGGTTGGCCGCCCATTCGACACGCTTGGCAATTTCGGCCTTTGCAACCTTGTTGACGCGCAGCCCGAAGCCGAGGTTCTTGCGAACGGTCATCGTCGGGTAGAGCGCATAGGACTGGAAGACCATCGACATGTTGCGCCGGCTGGAATCGACGTTGGTCACATCCCGGTCGCCGGCGATGATCTTGCCTGTGTCGGGATCTTCAAGGCCGGCGATGACGTTGAGCAGCGTCGACTTTCCGCAGCCCGAAGAACCAAGCAGGACGATGAATTCACCGCTGGCAACCGACAGGTTGATATCGCGGAGGATATGCTGCTGCCCGAAGGACTTGTTTGCGTTGATAACGGAGATCTGTGTCATTGCATCAGCCCTTCACCGCGCCGGCGGCGAGGCCGCGCGCAAAATAGCGTCCGGAAAGAATGTAGATGAGAAGCGGCGGCAGCGCGGTGAGGAATGTCGCGGCCATGTTCACATTGTATTCTTTGACGCCAGTTGTTGTATTGACGATATTGTTGAGCTGTACCGTGATCGGCAGGTGATCCCGCCCGGCGAAGATCAGACCTAGCAGGAAGTCGTTCCAGATGCCGGTCGCCTGCATGATGATGGCGACGACGAGGACATTGACCGACATCGGCAGCATGATCTCGAAGAAGATCGTGAAGAAGCCGGCGCCATCCATCTTCGCCGCCTTCGAAAGCTCCGGCGGCACACCCTGGTAAAAATTGAAGAACAGCAGCGTCATGTAGGGCAGGCCGAAGATGATGTGGATCAGGATGATCCCCGGCAGCGTGCCGTAAAGGCCGACGGTGCTGAAGATCCGGACCAGCGGATAGAGAATGACCTGGTAGGGAATGAAGGCGCCGAGCATCAGCGACAGCAGGATGAGGCGGCTCAGTTTCGACTGCCATTGCGACAGCGCAAAACCGGTAAGCGCGCCGAACAGGATCGAGAAAATCACACTGGGCACGACAATTTCGACGGAATTCCAGAAATTCCCGTGAATGCCGTTACACTGGATACCCGTGCAGGCCGTCAGCCATGCCTTCGTCCACGCATCGAAATTCAGGCTTTGGGGCAGGGTGAAGATGTTGCCGGTGCGCAGTTCGTCAGCCGTCTTCAGTGATGTGGAGATCACCAGCAGCAATGGGATCGCGTAATAGACCAGCGCGAGCGAAAGGACGACATAGAGAAGGACACGGCCGGGCTTTGTTTTGCTTGCGCGAGGCACATGGACTACCGAAGCGCCGGATTGGACGAGAGGGGGCACAGTCATCGCTTCTGCCTCTTGAGCTCGATATAGACATAGGGAGAAAGGGCGCAGATGACGGACAGCAACATCAGGATCGCCGCGGCTGCCGCCGTGCTGATGTTGGCCCGCTGGAACAGCAGATCGACGACGAACTTTCCGGGCACATCGGTGCTGATGCCGGGCCCGCCGCCCGTCATGGCGACGACGAGGTCATAGCTTTTGACCACGGCGGTTGCCAGCAGGATGACGCAGGTGAGGATAAGTGGACGAAGCATGGGCAGCACGATGCTTATGTAGGATCGCCAGACGGGAATGCCGTCGATCTTTGCGGCCCGCCAGATGTCGCTGTCGACGCCGCGAAGGCCGGCGAGCATGATGGCCATGACAAGGCCAGAGGACTGCCAGATCGCGGCGATCGAAACGGCGTAGATCGCCTTTTCTGGGCTTGCCAGCCAATTGAACTGGAAGCTTTCCCAGCCAAAGCCGCGTACGAGTGCTTCAACGCCGGTTGTCGGGTTCAGTAGCCATTGCCAGGCAAGGCCGGTCACGACGAAGGACATGGAAAGCGGATAAAGGAAGAAGACGCGGAAAAGTCCCTCGGCTTTGACGTTTCGATCGAGCAGTGCTGCCAGCGTCGTGCCGATGATGAGTGAGCCGGCGATGAACAGGCTGCCGAAGATCAGCATGTTGGCGAAGGCCGTGTGCCAGCGTGGCATGGACAGCAGCGTCGCATACTGACTGAACCCGTAGAACTTGTAGTTCGGCAGCATCGTCGAATGCGTGAGCGAAATATAAAATGTCCAGAGGATCGTGCCGTAAAAGCATACGGCGATGACTACCGCACTGGGCACAAGCGTCAGCTTGGCCGCCAGATTCTTTTTAAACATTGCTTGCCCCGTTCGTCGATATCGCAACCAATTACGAAACTGCCCCGGCAGCGATGCCGGAGCAGCAAACACCTAACGGCAGGACTTAGTTTCGTGCAACGATGTCGGCATATTGCTTGGCGGCATCGGCCGGCGTCATCGACGGGTTGCTCCAGAATTGGGTTACGAGATCCTTGATGGCACCGACTGTTTCACTGGTGAAGGATAATTCAGCGTTCGGAGCGAGTGCGTTCGGGTCTTTGAGCAGCCCCGCAGCCTTCTGCGTGCACATGTCGGCGTTGGCGAGGTTCACGTCGATGCGGGGCGGCAGCGCGCCCTTGACTGCGTTGAAAGCAAGCTGGGTTTCGGGTGCGATCATCACGTCGACCAGCAGCTTGCGGGCCGCGATCTGTTCAGGCTTGTCGCCAACCGGGAAGACGAAGGTATCGGAGACGATGTTCAACACACCGTTCGTGCCCGGCGCCAGCTCGCAGCCATATTCCTTACCGGGCGTCATGTGGGCAGCCTGGAATTCGCCCTTGGCCCAGTCGCCCATGATCTGCATCGCGGCCTTGCCGGTAATAACCATATTGGTGGCATCGTTCCAGTTACGGTTGGTGTTGCCGTCATCGACGTAGCCGCGCAGCTTGCCGAAGGTCTCGAAAGACTTCACCATGAGCGGGCCACCGGCGACATCAACGTCGTGCTTGGTGTAGACGTCCGTGTAAAACTTGTTGCCGCCGGTTGCGATCATGATTGACCGGAAGACGAGCGCCTCCTGCCAAGCCTGGCCGCCGAAAGCGAGTGGAACATAGCCCTTGGCTTTGATCTTGTCCGCCGAGGCAAAGAACTCGTCCCAGGTTGCCGGCGGCTTGACGCCGACATCGCTCAGCACCTTGGTCGAGTACCACATCCAGTTGGCGGTGCCGATATCGATCGGAACGGCATAGAGGTGACCGTCGATGCTCGCCTTATCGACCACGAGCTTGGGCAAGAATGTCTGCCAGCCCTTGGTGGAGGCGATGTCATCGATCGGCGCAAGAATACCCTGTTCCACCAGCGGCTTGATCTCGCCAAGGTCCACGACCATCGAGGTCGGCGCGTCGCCGCCAGCAAGGCGGCTGAGAACAGCGGCGCGGGCGGCTTCATAGCCCGTGACTGGGCTGTCCTTCCAGGTTCCGCCCTTCTTTGTGACGTCGTCGGCAATGACCTTGATCGCCGCGGCTTCGCTGCCACTCGTCCAGTAGTGCATGACCTCGGCCGTCTGTGCAAAAGCCTCGCTCGAAAGCAACAAGGCAATCGCGGTGCCTGCGCCGATCAATGAAAGTTTCATGCTCATTGTGGTCCCCTTATTGGTTTCATTTCCGGGACCGAGTTAATTTTGTCGCCGCGAAAATAGCAATTTTGATTTTATGTGCCATTGCGTCGCCAAAACCGATTTACCGCAATGCTCGGTAAATCGGGTTTAATTTTCTTCAGCCTGCAATCCATCGATATGAGCGGCGTCTTAGCAAGTGCCTCGCACCATTCACGTCAACCGGCTTTCACCAAGATGACTAGCCAGACGAATACCAACAAACTGCTCGAGGAAACAGATCGACTTTCAACCCCTGATGCGAAGGAACGCCGATACCTGAAGATCACCGGGTCGCTGGTTCAATTCCGTTCAAGACCACCGATAATGCTGCTGTCCAACCCAGACGATCTATCTCTCATGCATGGCGGTCTCTGCCACTTCGACCACAGGCGAAAACACGTACTCCAGAATGCGCCGTCTACCCGTCTTGATCTCGGCGGTAACAGTCGTCACCGGCGACGCGACACGGGAAGCAGACATTGCCGGAACGATTCGCCAGGCGATGGCGCGGTTCGGCCGGCTCGACGCCGTATTCAACAATGCCGGTTTACAGGAACGGCGCGCGCCTCTCGCCGAACAGACCGATGCTGTCTATACGCAGGTGTTCGATACCAATGTCCGGGCGCTCTTCCATGCCATGCGCCACGAAATCTCGGCACTTCTCGGTTCGGGCGGCGGCGCGATCGTCAACAACACCAGCGTCAGCGGTATGAGAAATCCCAATCCGGGCCTATCAACTCTACGGCGCCTCGAAGGCCGCAGCCATCTCGCTTACGCGAACGGCGGCAATGGAATATGCTCCCTCTGGCATCCGCATCAATGCCGTAGCACCGGGTCGCGTCGTCACGGACATGATGCTTGGCGCCGGTATTGCCGACATGCGTTCCGTCGCCGCTGGCCTGCCGTTGCGGCGGATGGGCCATCCGCAAGAGGTGGCTGCAGCCGTTGTCTGGCTGTTGTCGGACGAGGCCGGCTATGTTATCGGCCATGTTCTTGCAACAGATGGTGGTTTTCTGGCGGGCTGAGATGGGAAGACCGCTCAGATCTCGATCCGATCTGACGCTCACCTGTTCGCTCACCTGGACTTCATGGTCGAGGTGTACGTGCGGTGGATTGTGAACTGGAAGGTATCGGACGCAGCGCGCAGTGACTTCAGTTCTGCATGTGCTTCCGCTTCATGGCGAACCGCGCGCTTCCCACGCTGGCCTTTGTCACGACAGTTGCAGCGTGGGAAACAGCCGACCATATGGGTTGATGCTTCCCGCTTTGGCCGTCATAAGCTCTGGAGTTGACTGAAGATGCTGGACATCTACTACGCAGGCCCCTTCACCACGCTCATGCCCCGGAACCCCGGTCATCTGGAACTCGCAGGTTCCATTGATCTCCGCGCGCACCGTTCGCTTGCCACCCTGTTCGACAAGGGCCGTCAGGCTGGTGCCGATCTCAGATACTTCGAAGACTCGATGCTGAAGCCTGCGCAGGTAACGATGTTGCTGGAGACCTTCACGGCGAACGTACGCGAATTGCAAGGGGATCGGCAGGCGCTAGCTGCATTCGACATGATGCGCGGCCTTTTCGAGGGGGCGGTGAGCAGAGGTATGGGGCTCGTGGCTTTCGCTGATTGAGCGCTTGGCGGGAACGCTTCGGATAGCCGGAGTCGGAGATACCCATGGGTCAAGCGGCGTACGCACTGCAGAACAGGTTTGCTCCCCTTACGACTGTCTTGACGGACGGCATCAATCTCGGCCTGACCACGATGTTGTCATCCTACTATTTGATCTTTTTCGCATTTCAAATTGGACCGGTTGCAAGAGCAAAAACCGCACTGCCCACAAAAGCTTATGCTCCCCATGTCGCCCACGGTGTGTAAATTCAGGGATGCGAAGTAATCCAGTCGGCAAACACCTTCGAGTGGCGACGCTGGCTACCAGCTTTCGGATAGGCCAAATAGTGCCCAATGTAACGATTGTCCCGGCTGTTACTGAACGGCCGTACAAGCCGGCCACTTCCCAATTCCCGATGTGCGAGAGTATTGGATTCCAGAGCGACTCCCAGACCATTGGCTGCAGCATCGACGGCAAGGAAGCTTCTGTCAAAGCTCATGGTGGGAAGAGGAGGGGGCCCGAGATTGTTAAGTTCGAACCAGTCGATCCATTGAATGCGCTTTAAATCGCTTCTGATCAGCGGTAAGCGCGCAAGATCACGAGGCGTTTTCAGCCGCTCTGCCATCTTCGGACAGCACAGGGGCGACACTATTTCCTCTCCCAACGGCACGACGATAAGATCCTCTCGGTTAGAAGGCTCGCCGTAAACGATATCGACGTCGAAAAGGCCGTCGACAAACCGTGCGTAGTTCGTGCTTGCCGCCACCCTGACTTCTACCCCTTCGTTCTTGCTGAGAAAGTCCGGAAGCCGTGCCGACAGCACCTGCGCGGCATAGCTCGGCGCGCAATGGACGCGCAAAAGATGCGCCTTGTTCGATGAAATCATCTCAACACCACGGCGAAGCTCTTCGAAGGCGTTGGAGGCGTGGGACAGAAGCGTCTGCCCTGCGAGCGTCAGCGTAACCTTGCGTGTGCTGCGCTCGAAGAGAGACGTGCCCAGGTCTCGCTCCAGCTTTGATATCGCATGGCTGACGGCACTCGGCGACAGGTGCAGCTCCTCCGCGGCAGCACGGAAGGAAGCAAGCCGCGCCGCGGCTTCGAAGATGCGAACTGCGGATAGGGAAGCCATTTGTAACATTCGATTAGTGAAGCAGATTCACCTACCGTTGTAAACTTCGCGTTTGTCCGAGCTCATCAAGTAGGCCAGGTTCAAATCCGCAAGGCGACTGACTTGACAACGATTTGCCAGATGCGCGGGAAGCATCGGGAGGAGATTACATGCTATTGAATGGGAAGACCGCGGCCATTTCGGGCGCGGCGAGCAAGCGCGGCATTGGCCGTGCGACAGCACAGCTTTTTGCCGAACATGGCGCGCGCGTCGCCATCCTTGATATTGATGCAGATGCAGCAGTGGAAGCGGCGGCGAGTTTGCCTCGCGTGGCCGCCGGCGCCCACGTAGGATTGCGCTGTGATGTCGCGGACAAAGGCTCCTGTGAAGACGCCGCATCCAAGGTGATCGCGTCCTTCGGCTCCGTGAACGCGCTGATCAACAATGCGGGCATCACCCAGCCTGTCAAAACGCTCGACATTACGGAAGGCGACTGGGAACGGGTCGTTGGCGTCAACATGACCGGCGTGCTTTTCCTCAGCCAGGCCTTCATCCCATACATGCGCGATAACGGCGGCGGCTCGATCGCCTGCATGTCCTCAGTGTCGGCTCAGCGCGGCGGTGGCATCTTCGGTGGCCCGCATTACTCCGCAGCCAAAGCCGGCGTGCTCGGCCTCGCCAAGGCAATGGCGCGAGAGTTCGGTCCAGCCGGCATCCGGGTCAACTCCGTCACACCTGGTCTTATCCAGACGGACATCACCGGGGGCAAGCTGACCGATCAGATGCGCGACGACATCATCAAGGGCATTCCTCTCAGCCGCCTCGGCGAGGCGACCGATGTCGCGAACATCTACCTGTTCCTCGCATCGGACCTGTCGGCCTACGTCACGGGCGCTGTCATCGACGTCAACGGCGGTATGCTGATCCATTGAGGTCAATCAGGAGAAACATCGACATGACCCAGATTGGCCACAACATCAGTCTCACCGAACGCGCCCGCCGCATCCGGCGCCACGCGCTGCGAATGGGCGAAGTGCAGGGGCAGGGCTACATCGCGCAGGCGCTTGGGGTCACCGATGTGCTCGCCGTCTCGTATTTTCATGCCACGACGTACCGCCCAGAAGATCCGGAATGGGAGGGACGAGATCGCTTCCTTCTCTCGATCGGGCACTACGCGATCGCGCTCTACGCGGCCCTCATCGAAGCAAAGATCGTTCCCGAGGACGAGCTGGAAACCTACGGGACCGACGACAGCCGTCTGCCGATGTCCGGCATGGCCGCATACACGCCTGGGATGGAAATCACTGGCGGATCGCTGGGACACGGACTTGGCATCGCTGTCGGAATGGCTCTGGCACTTCGGCGAAAGAAGTCGTCATCATTCGTCTATAATCTGTTTTCTGACGGCGAACTTGATGAAGGTTCGACTTGGGAAGCGGCCATGTCGGCAGGCTCCTACAAACTCGACAACCTGATCGGTGTTGTCGACGTCAACCAGATGCAGGCCGACGGCCCGTCGATTGGCGTACTCAACTTTGAACCGCTGGCACCTAAGTTCGAAGCCTTTGGCTGGTTCGTCCAGCGGGTCGATGGCAACGACGTCGATGCTCTCGTGAAGGCGTTCGACGCCGCTCGCCACCACCCGGAGGCGAAACCCCGCATCATCATTTGCGACACCAAGATGGCGAAGGGCGTGCCCTTCCTTGAGGCGCGCGATCGAAACCATTTTCTTCGCGTGGAACCTCACGAATGGGCGGAGGCCCTCAGGATAATCGATACGGGAGTGGAAGCATGAGGCGTTCGAAGTATATCCGGCCGACGCATCTTGAAAGCGGCAGCGACAAGCCTCGCCTGACGACATCGGCGATGATCGCCTCCATAGCCAGCCCGGATCAACCGACGAGATCTGCACCCTTCGGCAACGCACTTGCCGCCTTGGCGCACAAGGACGACCGAATCGTCGGCATGTCCGCCGACCTGGCAAAATATACCGACCTACATGTCTTCCGCGCCGCCCATCCGGACCGCTTCTATCAGATGGGCATGGCGGAACAGCTCTTGATGATGTCGGCGGCGGGCATGGCGCGCGAAGGTTTCCAGCCATGGGTGACGACATATGCAGTCTTTGCCTCCCGGCGCGCCTACGACTTCATCTGCCTGGCGATCGCCGAGGAGATGCTGGACGTGAAGATCGTCTGCGCTCTTCCGGGCCTGACTACAGGGTACGGCCCGAGCCACCAGGCAACGGAAGACCTGGCAATGTTCCGCGGGATGCCGAACCTTACGATCCTCGATCCGTGCGATGCGAGCGAAATCGAACAGGCGGTCCCAGCGATCGCCGCCCACAAGGGACCGGTCTACATGCGCCTTCTGCGCGGTAACGTGCCGCTGGTCCTCGACGAGTACGGCTACAAGTTCGAACTCGGCAAGGCGAAGCTCATTCGCGACGGCAAGGACACCCTCATCATCTCATCTGGTTTGATGACGATGCGTGCGCTCGAGGCAGCGAAGCAGCTTCAGAAGGATGGCGTCGACGTTGCGGTATTGCACGTTCCGACCATAAAGCCGCTCGACGAAGCGACCATCGTCGCAGAGTGCCGCAAGGGCGGACGGCTAGTGGTCGTGGCGGAGAACCATACTGTGATTGGCGGCCTCGGAGAGGCGGTCGCTGGAACCCTTATGCGGGCCGGGGTTGCACCCCCGGCCTTCCGACAGATCGGCCTGCCCGACGAATTTCTGGAGGCCGGCGCATTGCCGACGCTTCATGACCGATACGGTCTCTCAACTCTAAAGGTCGTGGAGGCAGTGAAAAACTGGCTCTCGATCTGAGAGAGTCAGCCGGTTGAGGAGCCGGCCCGTGTCAACAAGCTTGTGATGGAGGATAATATGAGCTTGCAGATGAATAGAAGATCTTTCCTGGCGAGCGCGACTGCTGCGCTCGCGGCCCCGGCAATCGTGCTCTCAAGCCGATCCGCCAGTGCTGCCACAACGACCCTGACGCTCGGTCATGGAGCAGCACCCGGCAACCCCAGAACGGTCGCCGCGGCCAAGTTCGCGGAACTCGTCAAGCAGAAAACGGAAGGCCGGATCCAGATCAACGTCGCAGGTGCCGAGACACTTGGAAGCGACTCCGCGATGCTGACCAGCCTGAGAACGGGCGCATTGGACTTTACGGCTAACAGCCAGGGCGCTACCTCGGCCATCGTCCCGGAGCTGAGCGCCCTTGGACTACCTTTCCTGTTCGAGAATACGGACAAGGCAATGGCCACGCTGAACGGCCCTGTGGGAACTGAGCTTAACAAGCGCTTCGAGGCAGTCGGGGTCGTGCCTCTGGACTGGTGGGACAACGGTATCCGGCACCTGACCAATTCCAAGCGGAAGGTCACCGTGCCCTCCGATCTAGCCGGCATGAAGATCAGGACCCCGGCCGACCCAATGACGATCGACATCTTCAAGGCACTGGGGGCAGGGACCGAGCAGATCGCTTTCGGCGAGCTCTACATCGCCCTGCAGCAGGGGGTCGTAGACGGCCAGGAGAATCCACTCGCGAACATCGAGAGTTCGAAGCTTCACGAAGTGAACAAGTATGTCAGCTTGACTGCCCATAAATGGGAGTCGACGCCGTTCCTGATGTCGAAGATCGCACAGGCCCGACTGGGCGCGGACCTCGAGGCCGTCAAAGCGGCTGCGAAGGAAGTTGGGGACCTTCAACGGAAGCTCTCGAATGAGAAATCTGCCGAGGTGCTCGCGAACTTCAAAAAGAACTCCGCGGTCGAAGTCGTCGAGGTAGATCAGGCCGAATTCAGGAAGGCGACGGCGTCCGTTGCGGACACTTGGAAGAAGAAGCCGTTCGGCGATTTCGTCGCGCAGGTGGAAGCCGCAGCACGGGGCTGACGCTCTTTCAACGATCCGGAGGCCTCATGAGCAGATTATACTCTGCCGTCGATCTGGTCGGCGGCGCCATTGTCGCGTGTGCGCGTATTGTCATCATCCTCAGCGGTATCGCGCTGACGGTTGTGACAACGGCCAACGTCGTCATTCGCTATGTCTCGACAAGCGGAGGCCTTTCTTACGCCCAGGAGCTGCCGATGCTGATGTTCCCGTGGTTCATCATCGCCGGCATCGTCATTGCCGCCCATGCTGGCGGGCATATGGCGGTGGAGTGGCTCTACGACAAGCTGGACGGACGGCCCAGAACGATCGTGTTGATCGTTGCGAACGGGATCAGCGTCGCTGCGTTTCTCACGCTGGCCTATCAGGCTAGTGTGGTTGCCGAAATAGCCGGGGCCGAACAGAGCGCCGTCCTGCAGCTCCCGAATAGCATCGGGTACTACTCGCTCTCGATCGGTGCAGTCCTTGTCGCCGTCGTCACGATCGCTGCGACCGCCCGCGTCCTCCGACTGGGCTGGGACCATCGTCTCGAAATCAAACCCGAGGAGATCGCCCTATGACCCTGGTCATGATCATTTCCTTCTGCGTCCTCATGGTGCTTGCCGTCCCCGTTGGATACGCGCTCATCATCGCGGCCGGTCTCGGCGTATTCTTCAATGGCTACGTCCCTCTCTCCGTCGTGGCCCAGCAGGTCTACGACCAGACCCAGTCCTTTCCCATGCTGGCCTTGCCTTTCTTCATGCTGGCGGGCACGTTAATGCTGGGCGGCGAACTTGGGCGCCAGCTCCTGGAGCTCGCATCTCGCGCAATGCAGCGCTGGCGCGGCGGTCCTCTCTCGACCACGGTCGTCTCGTCGGTCGTATTCGGCGGCGTTTCCGGCTCGGCGGTCGCGAATGCGAGTGCGCTCGGCTCCGTTCTCATCCCATGGCAGAAAAAGCACGGCTTCCCGCCCGCCCTCTGT
Organism: Rhizobium sp. AP16; assembly: GCF_000281735.1. NCBI lineage: Bacteria > Pseudomonadati > Pseudomonadota > Alphaproteobacteria > Hyphomicrobiales > Rhizobiaceae > Rhizobium > Rhizobium sp. AP16. Next base: position 621,732 of record NZ_AJVM01000001.1, read on the forward strand.
GCCGCAAACAATGCCACCTCGGCCGTCATCGACGTTCTGATCCCGCCATCGATTCCGATGATCCTCTACGCCCTGATCAGTGGCGTCAGCGTCGGCGACCTCTTCATCTCCGGTATTATTCCGGGGCTCATCATGGCGGCCAGCTTCGTGTTCGTATGCTGGTTCATCTCGGTCAGGCGGGGCTATGCCGCGCAGCCGGTGAAGATGCGCAAGCGCGAGCTGGCTCGACTGGCTCTCCAGAGCCTTCCGGCAGTACTGCTGCCGGTCCTCATCATCGTCTTCCTGCGTTTCGGTCTGGCGACGCCGACCGAGGTTTCTGTCCTTTCGGTAGTCTATTCGCTGCTTCTGAGCCTGATCTTCTACCGCGACCTCACGTGGAAGCGCTTCTGCGACAACATGGTCGAGGCTGGAGTAGCAACGGGCGTGGTCATGCTCGTAATTATGGGAAGTGCCGCGGTCGGTTGGGTGCTGACGTTCGATCAGGCGCCGCAGCAGATGGCGGAATGGGTCTCAACGCACATCTCCAGCCCAATTGTCATCATTCTCATGATGAACATCATCATGCTGATCGTAGGCATGCCGCTCGACATGCCGCCAGCCATCCTCCTGCTCGGTCCGATCTTCGTCCCACTCGCTGATTCCATCGGTCTCGACCGGGTGCAGCTTGGCCTGATGATGGTGATCAATCTGGGGATCGGGCTCTACACGCCGCCGATCGGGACGACGCTGTTCATCTCGTCGTCCATCGCGAAGGCGCCGCTCGGGGCGACGACGAACGAGTTATGGCCATACTTCGGCATGGCCATGCTGCTCCTGCTGGCGGTTAGCTTCGTGCCCGCCCTGACGGTCTATTGAGGAGAAGCCGATGAGCGAAACGTCAATCAACGTCATCACTGTGCGAGGGCTTACGAAGTCTTATGGCGCAACATCGGTTCTCAAAGGCGTCGACTTTTCGGTTGCACGGGGCGAGGTCCACGCCCTGCTTGGCGGAAACGGAGCAGGCAAATCGACGATGATCCGGATCATCACCGGCGCGGCTTCGAGAAACGACGGTGAGATCCGTTTCTTCGACAATCAGGGTGTGGAGCGGACCGAGGCGGAGGGCAGGACGAAGGTCGCCGTCGTGCACCAAGAACTCGCGCTTCTGCCTCATCTGACGGTCGCCGAGAATATTTCGCTTCCGCATCATCGAAAAGGCATGGGTCTCTTCAAGCGCTCTGTTGCCGCGAAACAGGCTTTCGACGCCCTACGAATGATCGACCAGGAGTTTGCCGCGACATCTCTGCATAGATTGGTCGGAAGCCTGAGCCTGCATGAGGGACAGATGGTGGAGATCGCCAGGGCGCTGTCTTCAGGGGCGGAGTTGATACTCCTCGACGAGCCCACCGCCAATCTCACCGCCCTCGAAACCGAAAGGCTGTTTACGGTATTGCGGAAACTGACCCGCGAAAATGGGCTGTCGGTCGTGTTCGTCTCCCATCGAATGAAGGAGATCAGGCAGATCGCGAATGTCTGCACGATCATTCGTGATGGACGGACGGTCGTGGATCGGCAGGCGATCGACGAGTTGTCCGACGTGGCGATCGTTGAGAAGATGGGCCAGATGGCGGCCTCCAACGCGGTCGAGCGGACGCGCCCGTCGCGGGCCACGCTCGACGCTTCCGCCGCGACGGACACGATCACTATCCAGGAGCAGGGGTTCAAACTGGAGCTGCGGCCTGGCACCGTCCTCGGGGTCGCCGGAGCTCCGGCCGGACCCGCTGCCCTGATCCAGGGACTGACCGGGGCAGCCCGGATGAAAAGATGGACAGTCATACGGGCCGGATGGCCAGATCGCTTCCAGTCTCCTCGTCAGGCCGCTCGCCTTGGCGCCGGATACATCACAGGCGACCGGTCGCACAAGGGCGTGCTCCACAGTCTGCCCATCATCGACAACGTCATGGCCTCGCGACGCGTCGTTCGGGGTGCCGCGATCGCCGGCGGGTCGGAAGGCGCCGAGTGCCTCAACCTCCTGAAAGCCCTCAAAGTGAAGGCGGCTTCCGTCTGGGACTTGCCGAACACGCTGAGCGGCGGGACGCAACAGAAGCTCCTGATCGCGCGCTGGCTGGGTGTTCCCTCGCGGCTGCTCGTTCTCGAGGAACCAACGCGCGGCGTCGACATCGGAACGAAGCGCGAGATCTACCAGCTCATCCAGCAGATGGCTGCCAGCGGCACCGTCATCGTCTGGTGGTCGACGGAAAACGTCGAGTTGCTGGAAGTATGCGATCGCGTCGTCGCCTTCGATACCGAAGGACGATGTGCTGGCGTCCTGGAGCAGGACGATTTCAGCGAAGAGAAACTCGTTACATTGACTGGAATGGCAGCATGACCGGAACGCACGCACCAACCGCTTCGAATGATACGACAACGCCTAACATCAAGGGAAGGGAAAGCCTCTTCAGCGCGTATCGAACCGAGATCGCGATCGCCGTGGCCATTGTGCTTCTTGCGCTGGCGGTCGGCTCCCAAGTTCCCCAGGCGCTGACTTGGGGCAATTTCGCGAACATCACGCAGGCAGGCGCGCCGCTTATCATTATGTCCCTCGGCGTCCTTCTCGTCGTCGTTACCGGCGGCATAGATCTGTCGGTCGGATCAGTCTTTTCGCTGACTGGCATGGTGACGGCGCAGGCGATGGCACACGGCTTCGGCGGCATCTCGGCAAGCCTCATCGGCCTCTGCGTTGGACTTCTGTTCGGCTCCATCAACGGCTTCCTCGTGACGATTGCCGGGCTCGCCCCCTTTGTCGTCACGCTCATCACCTTCGCCGTCGCCGGTTCTCTCGCCTTTATCGTCACAAATGGCCGATCGATGCCGATTGGCGATCCCGACTTCTGGCTGCTCAACAGCGGCAGCATGATACCCGGAATTCCGAACTACATCCTGTTCTCCGTGGTCCTGCTGGTCGTAATCGAACTCTTCCTCAAGAAGTTGGTCGCGGGACGCTGGTTCTATGCGGTCGGCAGCAGTTCGACGGCAGCCTATCTGCTGGGGATTCCAGTGAAGCGCACCAAATTCATGGCCTACGTCGCGTCCTCGCTGCTCGCGTCCTTTTCCGGGCTTCTGACGATTTCCTACATCCTCAATGCGGAATCGACCGCAGGGTCGAGCCTGATGCTCCAGGCCATCGCCGCCGTGGTGATCGGGGGAGCGAGCCTTTTGGGCGGAACGGGAACCGCGGTCGGCGCCGTGCTGGGCGCGCTGATGATCACCGTCATCCAGAACGGCGTGAACCTCATTGGCATCAACAGTTTCTGGCAGGGGTCCGTCACGGGCGTTGCCATTCTTATCGCGGTCCTCATCGACCGCTTCAGCAAGTCACGGCGCGGAGCCGTCTGACCGTAATCCGGCATGTCGTCGGTTCTTGGAGGAGGAACGAAAATGAAAAACCTGAAACAACGGCTGAAGCTGTTCGCCGGCGTCGCCGTCGCAACCTTGGCGATCTCTGCGGCGGGCCAGGCGCAGGAAAAGAAGACCGTGGCCTATCTCGCCCCATCGCTCGACATTTCCTATTGGCAGTGGGTCGGTTACGGCGTGAAGCAGAAGGCCAAGGAACTTGGCATGGACTATGTCGAGTACACGTCTGAAAATTCGCCCGCGAAGCAGATGGACAATGCGCGGACGGCGGTCACGAAAGGCGTTTCGGCGATCGTGATTGGGCCGGTCAGCTCGACCAGCACGCCGCCGCTGCTCGCCTATCTCAAGTCCCAGAAGATTCCGATCGCATTCGCCGGCATCGGGCCGCAGCCCGGCCAGACCGACTACACGTCGTCGGTCACGGCGAACAACTACGAGACCGGCAAGGCACAGGGCGATTTCGTGTGTAAGCTTGCCAAGGATCGCGGCGGCAGCCAGGTCGGCATGCTATCTCTGCCGCAGGATCGCGAGAACGCCCAGAAATATCTGAAGGGGGCGGAAGAGGCCTTCAAGGCAAGCGGATGCACGCTCGCCCAGATGTTGGAGACGCGCGGTCTCACCGTGAACGAGGCGGTGACGCAGGCGAACGACATGCTTACGGCGCATCCTGACATCAAGGCGATCTACGGCATGTACGACGAAGCCGGGACCGGCGCGGCGAAGGTCCTACAGACGCGCGGATTGACGGGAAAGGTCGGCATCGCAGTCGCGGATGGTAGTCCGACGACCATCAGCCTTCTAAAGGCGAACGCGATCCAAGGCATCTTCTTCCAGGAGGCGGTCGGTCAGGGGATTGACGGAACGCAGCAGGTCTTCAATGCGATCACCGGCGCCGCAGTCAAGAAGGATCTCGCACTCGTCATGCCGCTGGTAACGGCAGACAAGGTTGACACGCCCGAAGCGAAGGCCGTCATCGCCCGGGTATTCCCGCCGGCTAACTAAGTATATGGGCGCCGGCTTCTGGCCGGTGTCCTTTTTCCGCGATCTCCTGAAGGGCAGCACTATGAAGGACCTCCCGATCATCGATCCGCACTTTCACCTGTGGGATCTCGAAAAAAACTATTATCCATGGCTGTCGGACGGTGTGAAGCCGTCTGCCTTCGGCGACTACACCGCGATCAACAAGACCTACCTCATCGACGACTTTCTCGCCGACGTCAGGAATCAGAACCTCGTAAAGGCAGTCCATCTAGACGTTGGATACGATCCGAAGGATCCGGCCGGCGAGACGCGATGGCTGCAAGGCGTGGCAGACAAGCACGGGTTCCCTCACGGTATCGTCGGATGTGCCGACTTCCGAAAGCCCGACGTCGGCAACCTCCTCGACGAGCACATGTCCTACGCGAACTTCCGCGGCATACGGCAATCGATGAATTACCACGACGATCCGGCAAAGACATATCTGACCGAGCCTGGAGTTAGCCGGACATCGGAATGGCGCAGGGGCTTCAAGGAGCTCGCCCGCAGGGGCCTCAGCTTCGATCTACAGCTCTACTACTGGCAGATGGAAGAATTCCTGGACCTGGCCCGCGACTTTCCCGACGTACAGATCATACTGAACCATACGGGCATGCAAATTGACGGCCCAAGCCATTTCGAGGGGTGGCGACATGGGATGCGGGCGCTCGCCCAGGCGCCCAATGTGGCTTGCAAGATTTCAGGCTTGGGAATGGGCGATTGGACCTGGACCGTCGAAAGCATCAAGCCGTATGTTGAGGAGGCGATAGCAGCCTTCGGCGTCAAGCGATGCATGTTCGCTTCGAATTTCCCTGTAGACAAGCTGTTCGGCAGCTATGACAAGGTCATGGAAAGTTTCAAGTCCATCACCGACGGCTATTCTCCAGATGAACGCATTGCGTTGTTCCACGACAACGCGGCGCAATTCTATCGGATATAGGCCGTCGGTAATCGGCGAAAGGCGGAAGCTTGCCACGGACGTGCCTGAAGACATCATTGCAAGCGCAATGGCGCCCTTTCGCGCATAGTTGAGAAGTATCTACCCTTTCCAGCAACGTAGAGGTTGCGTCGTCGTAGATACTATTTCTCCGCAATAGGTATCGAACGCAAGGTAATTGCTCTACTGCGCACCAATGACGCCTCACCAACCGGACTATGTTGGGTGTTCGCCACGCACCACCAGGTCCGCCAGCAGAGACGGTCGGGCCCGACGCCCTTCCTCAGCACACAACGTCTCTTCAAAGGATGCGGTCCCGATCATACTAGAGAAATCGTCGCTTACGCTGGCGTTCCTGCAGGGGATAACCTGCACCCGCAGTTGACTTATCTTGTCTGAAAATGCCTTGGCAGCGTATCAAGGCTGATGTGCTGCCAAGGTTATGAATGCGATGTTGGAAGCGGGCGTTATTTCTTGTAGATCGCCGCAACTGATCGTTCGAGCGCAAAGTTGAACCCTGCGCCAGGATGTTCTTTTAAAAGAGCGGCCTTCAGCTCGTCGGCCGACTTTGCGCTTTGAACAGCCGTTTGCCAGCTATCGAGATACGACCGTGTATAGCTGAATATTGAGTTGTCGGATTTGCTGTCCGGTTTGCGGTGACCAGGAATGACGGTTCGGGCACCAATGGCTTCCAGCCTCTTCGTGCTATCGCGCCACCTGTCGATTTGCTCTGGCGTCGTGTTCTCTTCCAACCAGAGATGTGTGTCGGTATATCCGACGTCGGCAGCAATCAGCGTGTCCAAAGATGGGATGTGGACCGGCGTGATAAACTCGGTATCCCCGTGCATGGGATCTAACACCTCCAGCCGTTCGCCTTCGAACAATAAAAAGTCCTTGGCCAACCCATCGGGGACGATGACTCGATCAGGGAAAACCCCCTTCGGGGCGTGCTCATTCAGCGCTTTCAGCGTTGGAACCGATGCTTTGTTGATCATTCCGACCACTGTAGAATGGGCGACGGGTCGGGCACTTGGAAACCGTTCGAGCAGAATTGATAGCCCGAGCAGATGATCCGGATGATAATGCGTGACCAGTATAGTCTCGACCTTTTTGCCTGTGGCCTCAATTACATCCGCAAGGGCCTTGGCGCTTGGCACCGTGAATTGTGCGTCAATGACCGCAACCGATTTTTCGCCGACGATGACCGTACTGTCGACCATTACGCCTGCTTCATCGGCGGTGAACACGCTGGTTTCTTTTGACGTGGCCAGTGCGAGCCGGCTTGTGGCAATGGTGCCGGCTCCAGCGGCGGTCAAAGCGAGAAAGTTTCTTCTATTGAGCAAAAACATGGACACGAGTCCTCTCTGGGGCGACGGTCAACGCCGAGCCGCCTTGGTTACAACGTTCAATCCTGTCGTGATCTTTGCGCCGAGCCTGCAATTGCGTGTGAATTGGCCCAATGGCTGGATCAGGGTGCAATACGGCAGGATCGGCAAAAATGCGGTCAATGCTTTCAGGCTGCCAGAAGGGCAGACACAAGGGGACGGACTTCTGAGACTGCATTTTCCATGGAATTCCGTCGCGCATCTTCGCCGCGAGACATATTTTCGGCTCGCAGGAACTGGACGTCCTTGATCCCCATGAAGCCCAAGGCGGCCTTCAGGTAGTTTTCCTGAAAATCCAAAGGTGCAAGCGGCCCGGCGAGATAGGAGCCGCCTCGGGTCGAGATGATCACCACCTTCTTCCCGCTTACGAGACCGACCGGTCCTGTTTCGGTGTAGCGAAAGGTCTTGCCCGGTTGGATGACCCGGTCGAGCCAAGCCTTCAATTGGCTGGGGATCGAGAAATTGTACATCGGTGCGCCGATAACCACGATATCACTCGCAACAAGCTCGGCGACGAGTGCGTCTGAGCGCACATGTTCGCTGCGGGTCGCCGCGTCGAACTCAGTGAACGCAAGCGGGCGAAAGCCTGCGCCGATCGGGCCGTCGAGGTGAGGAATGGCCTCCTCAACGAGATCGCGATAAATAGAGATTGCGTCCGGCCGGCTCTTCATAAGATCAGAGACCACTGCCTGAGTAAGCGCTCGCGACGAGGAACCGTCGCCTTGGATGCTGGAGTCGAGACGAAGAATCTGCATGACTTATAGCTCCTTCAAATGATGGCGCCACATTTACGATGTCCGCCCTATGTTGCGCCAGCGGGGCTTTTGGCACAGATTGTTCCATCAATAGGACAATTTGCGGAGCCTGTATGGACGATCTCAACGAGTTGGTGATGTTTGCCTCTGTCGCGCGGCATGGCAGCTTTTCCGCTGCGGCTCTAGCGCTCGGCATTCCGAAATCGCGCGTGAGCCGACGTATCGCAGATCTCGAGACACGCCTTGGGGTACGGCTTCTGCAGCGATCGACGCGTGTCGTTCAGCTGACCGATACTGGTCGTGAATTCCTCGTGCATTGCGACGATATGATCGGCGCCTCCAAATTGGCCTTCGAGGTCGCTGAACGTTCCGGCGAAGCTCCCGCCGGACGCTTGCGGGTGAGCTGCCCGGTTGGCGTCGCCCACATTTTTTTCGCTCCGGTCCTTTGGAAATTCATGCGGGCGCATCCAGCGGTGCGGCTGGATCTGGACCTGACAAACCGGAAAGTCGATCTCATAGCGGAGGGCTACGATGTTGCCCTGCGCGTGCGCTCAACGGTCGATGACTCGCAGTTGATGATACGACGGCTTGGAACGAGCGAGCAATGGCTGCTGGCTAGCCCTTCTTTCGTGGCCGAAAACGGCCCTCTCTCCTTACCGGAGAATCTGCAAAAGCAGCCAGGGCTGGGACCGGCAGGTGTGAGAGGTGAGCGGAACCTCTGGCACGTTCTGACACCTGAGGGCGAAAGGGTAGGAATTGAGTATACTCCCGTGTTGGCAACCGACGATGTCTATATGCTCGCGCAGGCGGCTCTTTCGGGTTTGGGCATTGCGCAATTACCCCGCAACCTCTGCGGCGGTGCTGTCGCCGATGGTCGGCTGGTCAGGCTTTTACCGGACCATAGTCTCCCGGCCCACCAGTTGCATGCCATCTTCCCATCGCGGCGTGGCCTCGTCCCTGCCGTCCGTGCCTTCCTCGATTTTCTAGGACATGAACTCCCTGCTTTGACCAGGGAACTAGAGAACGGCTACCCTGAAGGGATTGCCGGTGATGAGGGGCTTGAGTTGTAGATGTCGTGCATCATGCCGGGTGATCACCGTGCGGCCCAGAGTAAAGGCCGAGGCCCCTAAGCGTCGTCTCAGTTAAAAGCCACAGTTCCTCCTCGGATCGGATCACTTTGGACAGGACGTTGAGGCCGATCATCAGGTTCTGAAGCGCAAGTGCCAAGGCATGGACGTTCGCCTCGCTGCCGATCTCTCCCCGGTCTCTTGCCAAGGTGAGCAGTTCTTCCAGGCGCTTGGATGAACCTGTGGCCAGTTCGATGAGCATAGGGGCGGGGTCCTCGGCGGACGGGCAAAGCTCGCAGATCGAATTTACGATGATGCAGCCGCGGCCTTTCGGATCCCTAGTGCGGATCCGACAGATCGCACGCAGAACGCTCTCCAGAAGGGGCAGCACCGGCCCATCTACAACGGAATATAGAGGTGCGTCTGGTGCCGAGAGAGCGTAACGCTCGATGATTTCTGCGAAGAGATTTTCACGTGATCCGAACGTGTTGTAAAAACTTGAACGCGTAATCCCAAGGCGTTCCGAAAGCGCCTTCACCGAGGCCTGTTCGTAACCGTCCGTCCTGATTGCTTCCATTGCGACCTCGATCGCACCCTCCCGGTCGAACTTCATCGGTCGTGCCAATTTGCCAGCCTCATCAATTTATGTTTTGTCCATGCATGGACAAAACAATTTAGTGGAGATATGTACATATGTGCACAAAATGGCACTCTGTCTACAGGAGATCAAAGTGGCAGCACTTGTTATCGTCGAAGTTCGTCCGAGGGCGGCTGAAAAGCTGGCAGATTATTCGACTGCGGCGGCGCCGACCGTAGCGGCCTTTGGAGGGGAATTCATTCATCGCGGAAAATTCGTCAGTTCGCTCGTAGGTAGCGGCACGCCGCACGGACTTGGCATCATTCGCTTTCCCGATGTGGACGCCGCTAAGAACTGGTTCGCCTCGCCCGAATATCAGGCAATCGTCCCGTTGCGTGAAGAGGCGGCCGAAATGACATTCCACCTGTACGAGGCCGCTGGCTGAAGCCCGCCGTGATCCAGCGGCCATTCGCATCTTTACGGCGTCGCCCCTGTCAAGAGGTACTACCAATGTCAATTGCACAGACACTATCGGCGGAAGGTAAAAGAAGAGAGGCGCCGCCGCGCAGGCGAACCCGCGTATTCGGGTTACTGCGCGGCGTCCTTGCGCTCGCGATGGCATGCACCGCGGCGATTCCGCCAGCGGCTGGACAAGCCGCGAATGAGCCCACGGGCGTGCACAATATTGTCCTTGTGCATGGGGCATTCGCTGACGGTTCGAGTTGGTCGGACATCATTCCTCTGTTGCAGGCGAAAGGCTTTCGGGTCACGGCCGTGCAGAACCCGCTTACCTCTCTCGCCGATGATGTTGCCGCCACACGCCGTGTACTGGAGCGCCAAAAGGGGGGCGTGCTTCTGGTCGGTCATTCCTGGGCAGGTGCGGTCGTGACCGAGGCAGGCAGTGCCGAAAATGTCAAAGGCATCGTTTATCTCTCCGCCCTGGTGCCGGATGCAGGAGAATCGGTTTCGGAATTGTTGCAGAAGCGGAATTCGCCAATGGAGGGCCTTGTTCCCGATCACGACGGGCTGGTTTGGCTAAGCGACCCGAAGGCCTACGCGCACGTCATGGCGTCGGACGTCTCCGCTGACAGGGTCGCGATGCTTGCAGCTGTCCAGCTCCCTATGGCGGCCAATGCGTTCAACGATAAGATAAGCACCGCGGCATGGCGCACAAAGAAGAGCTGGTATCTCGCCACTGAAGGCGACAACGCGCTTCCGACCGCTGTTCAGCAGTGGCTTGCGAAGCATATTGGGGCAACCACGACAACCATCAAATCGAGCCATATGTCGATGATCTCACACCCGTCTGTCGTTGCTGATTTCATAGCAGATGCAGCTCGTTCAACGCCATAGTAAGTGCCAACGAGCCTGATGCCTAGCCGCTATCTGGATTGGGCTGAAAAGCGTCGCCCGGTCGTGGCGTCTACGAGAGCACACGCTCGACTCTTTCTACTGGGGGCGATGTCCCGTTGTTTCATCAATGATCAAGCAAGGTGTGTGCCTGAGCAATCAGGCACTCGCGCCGGTCACGGCTTTCCACTGGACCATGGCGTGGATCCGATGAATGTGGGTGGCCAGAGCTGAGCGTTTTTGATGCGGTGCGACGAAGAGATTTCGGACTGCCGAAAAGATCGATACGAAGCGTTGCAAGCCGCCGACTGATCGAAATCTCAGCGTCATCCGTTCTCGTTTTCGCAATGGTACGTGAGAATTCTCCGCCCGGTTGTTGAGCCCCTTATGAGATCGATGTTCGACATCTGGCATGACTTCCCGCTTTGCCGCGCCGTATAAACGCAGTTTGTCGGTGACGATGCGCTTCGGCACGAGACCTTGCTTCCTTAGCAGCCTGATCAGCAATCGCTTGGCGGCCTTGGTATCGCGGCGGGTCTAGACGATCTCGTCGAGAACGTAGCCGTCCTGATCGACGGCGCGCCACAGCCGGTGCTTTCGGCCGCCTACGGAAATCACTATCTCGTCCAGATGCCAGATGTCCCTTCGCTACGGCTTCTTTCTGCGTAACTGCTTTGCGTAAGCCAGGTCGAATTTGCGGCCCCATCGCCGGATCGTTTCATAAGAGACAACAATGCCGCGCTCCAACAGCATTTCCTCGACCAGCCGCGGGCTCAAAGGGAACCGAAAATACAGCCAGGCAGCATGGGCGATGATCTGCGGCGGAAAGCGGTAGTTCTTGTAGCTGATGGTGGGCTTGCTCATCTCAACCCCATTATCCACGAACCGTTAAGCCGCAGACAACGTGACATCGCCGATCGGCCAGTTCGCGGCGGACGGCGCCTATGATGGTGACCCGACCTATGAGGCCCTCGGCAGGCGCAGCGCCGATCTTGACGTCGTCATTCCACCTCGATCAAGCGCGATCGACCGCTCGGATAGAGGGATAGCCAGTCAGCGAGACCGGCATATCGCAGCGATCAGGGCGGACGGCCGGATGAAATGGCAAGCGCTCGATGGTCGAGACCGCTATCGGTCGCTACAAATCGATCATAGGAGACTCCGCCTACGCGCGCGATCCTTTGGTGTGCAGCAGGCGGAAGTTGCCATTGGCTGTGCCATTCTCAATCGAATGTGAGCATACGCACACCCGAAATCCGTCCGCTGCCAGACAGCAACGCCATTAGGACTGCTCTAAAGGCCGAATCTGTCCGTCCTCCGAGCGCTGCACCAACGCTGGTCGATATTACAATGCTGAAACGGCCGCTAGGAAAAATATAGGGTGTTTAGACCGGTTGTGAGGGAACGCAGCCACCACCAATCTTTCTTCGGCTCATTACGACATTTAGTGTTGGGCGGCGTTCGGATGCCCGCCGCCTGTTTTCTCAGAACGGATAGTGCTGAGCCGAATCTTCGATGGTGATCCAGCGCAGATCGGTGAATTCGGCGATGGCTGCCTTACCGCCGAAGCGGCCGTAACCGCTGCCCTTCACGCCACCGAACGGCATCTGCGCTTCGTCGTTCAGGGTCGGGCCGTTGATATGGCAGATCCCCGTCTCGATTCGGGCTGCGACAGCGAGCGCCCGCTGAACATCGCGGCTGAAGACCGCCGACGATAGCCCATATTCGGTATCATTGGCGACACGCACCGCCTCGTCCTCGTCCGCCACGCGGATGATCGGCTTCACCGGTCCGAAGGACTCCTCCGCATAGACGCGCATGTCAGGGGTGACCTGATCGAGAAGGGTCGCCTCGACGACCGTGCCGGTCCGCTTACCGCCGGCGACCACTTTTGCGCCCTTGGTTTCAGCGTCGGCGATCAATGCTTCCATCTTCTTGGCGGCGTCGAGGCTGATGAGGGAGCCCAGCACGACATGACCACGCGGATCACCCGCCGGAAGTTTTGCGGTGCGCGCTGCGAGCTTGGCGACGAATTCGTCGGCAATTGCCTGGTGGACGATGATACGTTCGGTCGACATGCAGATCTGGCCCTGGTTCATGAAGGCGCCGAAGATCGCGGCATTTACCGCGCCGTCGATATCGGCATCATCCAGAATGACGAGCGGCGCCTTGCCGCCGAGCTCCAGTAGTGCCGGCTTCAGGTGCCGGCCGCTGAGTTCGGCGATGATCTTGCCGACCTTGGTCGAGCCGGTGAAGTTGATGCGGCGAACGGCCGGATGAGCAATCAGCGCCTCCACAATTTGCGGCGCGTCTTCCGGTGCATTGGTGATGACATTGATGACCCCTGCCGGCAGGCCCGCTTCAACGAGCGCCGTCGCGATCAGGCGATGCGTACCTGAGCATTGTTCGGATGCCTTGAGGATGACCGTGTTGCCGCAGGCAATCGGCATGGCGACGGCGCGGGTGCCGAGGATGACGGGGGCGTTCCAGGGGGCAATTGCAAGGCAGACACCAGCCGCCTGGCGAACGCCCATGGCGAGCGTACCGGGCTTGTCTGATGGGATGATCTCGCCGGAAATCTGCGTCGTCATCGCGCCGGCCTCGCGCAGGATATTGGCGGCGAGCATCACATTGAAGCTCGCCCAGGGGGCGGTGGCTCCCGTCTCCTCGATCATCAGCCGGGTGAATTCGCCGACCTTGGAATCCATGATATCGGCGGCCTTCATCAGGATCGCGCGGCGCTGGCCGGGTCCGGTCTTCGACCAGGCGGGAAAGGCGGCCGATGCAGCGTCGATCGCTGCCGTGACATCATCGAGACCGGCCGCCGGCGCGCGGGTTGCAAGCTCTTCGGTGAAGGGATCCATACGGTCATAGGTCCGGCCGCTGGCGGCGGCGCGGTCCGCGCCGTTGATGAGAAGGGAAATATGCATGTCTGTCTCCTGATGAAAACGAAAACTAGAAGCCGAGAACCGAGGCGTTGATGGAGGCTTCGAGACCGCCGTCGGTGGCAAGGTTGGTGCCGTTGATCCAGCGTGCGCCATCCGAGCAAAGAAAGAGAATGGCGGGAGCGATATCGGCCGAGGTCCCGGCGCGGCCGACGCGAGTGATATCGCTGTCGACGCGTTCGTCGCCGAGGACCGCACGGAATTGCCTGAGGATCGGCGTTTCGACCGGCCCGGGGCTGACGGCGTTGACGCGGATGCCGCGCTCCTTGAACAGCGGCTGGTGGGCGGCGCGCATCGTCCAGAGCAGAAGCAGTTCCTTGGAGAGAGGGTAGCCTTCCTCGTCCTTCAGGCCGTGCTTGGCGGCAAGGCTTTCGATACCCGGAAAACCCTCGATGGCGGTCAATGTCTTGGCCCGCTCGAGATTTGCGCGCCAGCCATAGCCGGCGATGGAGGCGACATTGACCACCGCCCCGCCTTCGCGAAGCCGTGGTGCCACTGCCTCTGTCAGCGCGCGCAACCCGTAGAAATTCACCGCCAGCGTTGCCACAATACCGGTATTGCCCGAGAGGCCCGCGACATTGGCGAGCGCGTCGATGTGCTTGGGCAGTTGCTGGACGATTTCCGCGACGCCGGCGGCGGTCGAGATGTCGCCCTTGATAAAGGAGGCGAGCGCCTGGGGCGGCTCGCGGATGTCGACGCCGATAACGTCAGCACCCATCTGCCCCGCCAGCTCGGCGGTGCGCGCGCCAATGCCGGAGGCGACGCCGGTGATCAGAATGGTCTTGCCGAAAAGCATGGTTTGTACCTTTCTCAACGGGATGGGAGAATCCGCCAGCCGCTATCGTTTGTCTTTCAGAAGATCCGGCAGTGTCAGCCGGTAGCCGACCGGTAGCAGTTGCAGGCCGAAGCGCCGTTCGATCTCACCCCAAAGGCCGTGCGGCAGGTAAAGTGAGAAGAGGACGGCCGTCGCGCCAAGGCCGATCAGGTACCAGACGCCGGTTCCGCCGAAGAGCGTCTCGATGACGAAAAACAGGATCGCGCCGAGGATTGCGCCTTCGAACTTTCCGATGCCGCCGACCAGAACCATGAAGATCATGTAGGCAGTCCATTGGACGCTGAAGTAGGTTTTCGGCTGGAAGGTAGTGGCTGTCGCCAGCCAGAGGCCGCCGGCAACTGCGATACCGAATGCCGCGAGCACGAAGAGCAATCTTTTCGTGGCGATGACGCGCACGCCGACGGAGGTTGCCGCGTCCTCATTGTCGCGGATGGCCTGCATGGCGGCTCCTGCGCGGCTGCGCATCAGCGCGAAAAGGGCGCCGAGCAGGGCCGCCATGGCAACCAGTGCCAGCCAGTAGATCGTCGCGCGCCGGGTGGTGCTGTCATAGACGTTCAGCGAGATCAGCGAGGTGCCGGTCTCACCCTGGATGAGGCGATCGAGATTGACGAGCAGGTGGACAAGTTCGGCCACGACCCACATGCCGATAGCGAATTCTCCGCCCTTGAGCCGCAACATGAACAGCGACAGCGGGATCGACAGAGCGCCGGTGACGATCGCGGCGACAAACAGCGCAACGAAAGGATTGAGCCCGGCATCCGCAAGCCGGATGGTGAAATAGGCGCCGAGGCCGAAGAACACTTGCTGGCCGACCGAAACGAGCCCGCCGAACCCTGCCAGGGCATTCCACATGGCCGCAAGGATCACGTAGATGAACAGGGCCGTCATCCTGTCGATCATGCCGGCGCCGAAGAAGGCGGGAGCAAGCGCCAGGATCACCAGTGCGACCGAGATAGCGGCCAACGCCAGCCGTGACGATCTTGTCCAGCGCTCGATGGATATGCCGTTGGAGAGGAAGGTCATGCCGGGCTCCGAAGAAATGCGCGAATTTTGCCGAGGGCCGGCATGCCAGACCGGAAAAGCCGCAGGAAGACGACCAGCAGGAACACGACATGTCCGCCGATCAGAAAGCCCTGCGGATGCAGCTGCGCGCCAAGCGATTGGGCAAGCCCGAGGACGATGCCGCCAGCAAGCGTGCCCCACAGCGAGCCCGCGCCGCCGATGACCGCCGTCTCGAAGGCAAAGAGCAGTTGCGGCGCGCCTGCATAGGCGCTGAAGGTTGCCCGCATGGCGAGGAACGCCCCGGCGATCCCGATGGTGACCATGGTGATCGCGGTCGCGGTCGCATTCACCCTGCGAGCGTCGATGCCGACGAGACCCGCCGTATCCGGGTCTTCGGCCGTGGCGCGGATCGCGCGGCCGAGGGCGAAGCGGCTGAGGAAGAACTGCAATCCGCCGAGAATAACGATCGCCGTCGCCATCATCATCACCGCAAGCTTGCCGACGAAGATATGACCGGGCAATTGCCAGGACGCATAGGACAGGTTGCCGATGAAGGGCGCCAGCGATCGCGTGTCCGCGCCGAATTGTTCGAACAGCAGGTTGTCGATGACGATCGACAGGCCGAAGGTGGTCAGGATCGGCAACAGCGTGCCGCCGCGAGCACTGCGTTCGAGAACGAAACGCTGCAACAACCAGCCGAAGGCCGCCATGATCGGCAATACGATCAGCAGCCCGGCGAAGGGCGAGATGCCGAACTTCGAGGCCAGCAGCCACAGGCCGTAGGCCGCCGCAACCGCCAAGCTGCCATGCGCCAGGTTGATGATGCGCATGACCGAGAACATGAAGGACAGGCCGCAGGCGATGACGGCATAGTAGCCGCCAAGCAGGATGCCCTGGAGCAAGGTATTGATCACGATACGCTCCTGTCGCTGTCGGCCCGATGGTGCAGCCCGAAATAGGCTTTGGTGATTTCGTCGCGGGTAACGCTCGCCGCCGGCCTGTCGAGCACGACGCGTCCCTCCAGCATACAGATGACGCGGTTGGCGACGTTCATCGCCCGTCCGAGGTCTTGTTCGACGAGAACAATGGTGGTCCCCGAAGACAGCAGTGCCTGTAGTTGCGCATAGACGCGATCGACCACGAGCGGCGACAGGCCGAGCGAGACTTCGTCCAAAAGGAGAATGTCGGGATTGCTCATCAGCGCCCGACCGATAGCGGTCGCCTGCTGCTCACCGCCGGAGAGATGGCCGGTCTTGGCACGGCGGCGGGGTTTGAGGTTCGGAAAAGCGTCGAAGACCCGCTCGATGGTCCAGTCGCCCTTGCGGCCGGAGGTCTTTCCGAGCAGCAGGTTTTCCTCGACGGTCATCTGAGAGAAAAGACGCCGGCCCTCCGGCACCAAAGCGATGCCCAAGGCGATCCGTTTGTGGGAGGGCACCGTCGTTATATCCTGACCGCCGAGAAACACCTGGCCTGCGGCGGGAAAATGGGCGCCGGCGATCGATCGCAGCAGCGTCGTCTTGCCCGCGCCATTGGCGCCGACCAAAGCCAGTACCTCGCCCTCGGCGATATCGAAGCTGACGCCGCGCACCGCCTGCAGCAGACCGTGGCGGACGTCGAGGTCGCGGATGGAGAGAATGCTCATGCGGGCGTCCCTCCGAGATAGGCCTTGACGACCTCGGCATTGCTCATCACCGCCTTGGGATCGCCATCGGCGATGATCTTACCGGCGTCCATGCAGATCAGCCGTTCGACCACCTGCAGCAGGATATGGACGATATGCTCGATCCAGACGATGCCGATGCCGCGCCGGCGCAATTCGAGGATGGTATCCACCAGTTCGCTGGCCTCGCCGTCGGTCAGGCCGCCGCCGATCTCGTCGAGCAGCATCAGTTTCGGCTTGGTGGCAAGCGCTCGCGCCAGCTCCAGGCGTTTCCGGTCGAGCAGGCCGAGCGTGTCGGCGCGGCGGTTGGCAACGCCGAGCATACCGCACAGCGTCAGCGAATCGACGACACGCTCATAGGCCTCGTCGCGGCTGGCGGCATCGCTGTGCGAGGCGGCGACAAAGACGTTTTCGAAGGTCGTCATGCCGCTGAAAGGTTTTGGGATCTGATGCGTCCGCACCAATCCAGACCGGCAGCGATCTGCCGCCGACAATGCCGTGACATCGGCGCCGCCGAAGGTGACGGTTCCGGCACTTGGCGGAAAGGCACCCGCAAGCACGCTGAGCAGCGTCGTCTTGCCCGCGCCGTTAGGCCCGACGATGCCGACCGCGTCTCCATCGCCCATGGAAAAATCGAGGTTTTCAAGAACCACAAGCGCACCGAAGCGCCTGTGGATCCCTTTCGCCGAGAGAAAGGCTTCTTCCGGCCGCTCCTTTTGATCTCGTCGCTGCACTGTGCCGTTATCCATTGTACGGGGTGAGCTTGGCGCCAACCGGAACATTCGGGTCGGTGACGTTTTCGGTGACGACGTAGTCGAGCGCGAATTTGGAGCCTTCCGCCGCCTTCACCCATTGTGTTCCGATGATCGGTCCGGGAGAGACGTTGGGGACCGGCCCGCCGGTGAAGTCGACCTTGCCGGCAATCGTCGTGGTCTTCAGCGTGCTGATCGCCTTGGCCACGGACTCCTTGCTCTTGACGTCTGTGCTGGCCTTCAAGGCGTCGAAGCCGGCGTCGAGAAGTGAGAGACTGGCGCCGAGTTGCTGCGTCCATTGCTTGCCGCTTGATGCTTCGTAGCCGTCCGCAAGCTCCGTCCCGGAGACGCCTGTCAGCGTCGACTTGTAAGGGAAGGCCTTGTGCCAGTAGGCGGCGCTACTGATGTTGATGCCGAGATCGCCGAGCGACTCGATGTCGGAGGGGAAGAGCCCCGTCTTGGCGACCTGGCAGATCTTGATCTGCTGGGTCAGGCCCTGTTGGGCCGCCTGACGCCAGAAGGCGGCGAAATCAGGCGGGATGGGAAATGAATTGAAGATCTCGACACCTTCCTGCTTGAAGAGGGCGATCTGCGCCGAGAAGTCGGTCGTACCGGTCTCATAAGCACCCGGATCGACGATGGTGAAGCCGGCCTTGGAAAGGGCCGGAGCCAGATTGGCGCGGATGGCGTTGCCGTCGGCGTCGTTCGGATACATGACGCCGACCTTCTTATTGGTCTCGATCAGGTTCCACTGCGAAATATAGGTCTTCAGGAACTCGCCGACGCCGAAGCCGAAATGATAGGTCCACTTGAATGGCGACGGCGCGCCCGGCTTGGCGCCACGGCCGAAATACCAGGCTTCCCAGGGCATGACCGTCGACAGGCATGGAATACCGGCCGCCTCGCAGGCGTCGGCCACAGGGTTGATGGTCTCCGGGGCGGAAACGACCAGCATCAGGTCGATGCCCTTGTTGTTGATCAGGTCCTTTGCCAATTGCCCGGCGCGGGAGGGATCAGACTGCGTATCCTGATCGAGGATCTCGACCTTCCAGGTCTTGCCACCCGCCTGCAGCCCGCCCGCCAGCGCCTTGCGGGCCAGTTCCAGCACATATCCGTCCGTCTCGCCGAAACCGCCGAGCGGGCCGGTGCGCGGGCTGATGAAGCCGACGTTGAGCGTGTCGCCGGCGGCAAATGCCGCCCGTCCGCCAAGCGCCAGTGTCGCGCTGCCGGCCGCCGTCGCCACCATGAACGAACGGCGCGTCAGCGATGCGGTGTTGATCCTGGTTCCGATGAGATTGTTGGTCATGCAATCGTTCCTCCCCTTTTTTGGAGCCCTCTCGCCCCATTTCTTCAATTTTGTCGATCGAACGCCTTAATGCAGCTCAGATCGGATAGTCGCGCGTGCCGGATGCCAGCGTGATCCAGCGCAATTCAGTGAATTCGTCGATCGCGGCCTTGCCGCCGAAACGGCCGTAACCACTCGACTTGACGCCGCCGAAGGGCATTTGCGGTTCGTCGGAAACGGTCGCCTCGTTGATGTGGCAGATACCGGCCTCGATGCGCCTGGCAACGGCCAGCGCCTGGTTGATGTCGCGGCCGAACACTGCCGAGGACAGTCCGTATTCATTGTCGTTGGCAATGGTGACGGCCTCGTCGATGCTGTCGACGCGGATGATCGCCGCCAGCGGTCCAAAGCTTTCCTCCCGGTAGAGGCGCATGGCGGGCGTCACATGATCGATCACCGTCGCATCCATCAGCATGCCGTTCGAATGCCCGCCACAGACGACGACCGCTCCCTTCTGCAGGGCATCGTCGACGAGCGCCTTGATGCGCCGCACCGCCTCGGCGTTGATCATGGTTCCGAGCGGCGTGTTGCCGTCGCCTGGATTTCCGGCCACGAGCGTTGCGGCCTTCACCCTGAATTTCTCGACAAATTCATCGGCGATCGCGTCGAGCAGGATGATGCGCTCGGTGGACATGCAGATCTGGCCCTGGTTCATGAAGGCGCCGAATGCTGCCGCTCGCACGGCCTCGTCGATGTCGGCGTCCGCGAGCACGATGAAGGGCGCCTTTCCGCCGAGTTCGAGCAGGCAGCGTTTCAGATGCCTCGCCGCTGTCTCGGCGATGATCCGTCCGACGCGCGTCGAGCCGGTGAAGTTGATCCGGCGCACCGCGGGGTGGGCAATCAGGGCCTCCACGACGGTAGCGGCATCCTTCGGGGCGTTGGTGACGACATTGACGACGCCTGCGGGGAACCCTGCCTCGCGCATGACCTCGCCGATCAGGCAATGGGTCTTTGGGCAGAGTTCGGAGGCCTTGAGCACCACGGTATTGCCGCAGGCAAGCGGCATGGCGATCGCCCGGACGCCAAGGATGATCGGCGCATTCCAGGGCGCGATGCCAACGCAGACGCCCGCCGGTTGGCGCATTGCCATCGAAATATTGCCGGAAATGCCCGAGGGAATGATCTCGCCTGTCACCTGGGTGGTCAGCGCGGCGGCCTCGCGCAGCATGTCGGTGGCGAGATCGCAATTGATCCTGGCCCAAAGGGCGGTCGCCCCGGTCTCTCCGACCATCGCCGCTGCGAAATCCGCCGATCGTGCAAGGAGAATGTCTGCCGCCCGATTGAGCAGCGCGCGGCGTTCTCCAGGCCCAAGTTCCGACCAGGCGGGAAAGGCCGCAGCGGCCGCATTGGCGGCCCGCACCGCATCCGCTGTCGAGGCTGCCGGCGCGATGGTCGCGATATCGCCGGTCGCCGGATCGAGGCATTCGAAAGTGGATGCATCAGACGCATCCGCCATTTCGTCGTTGATCAGAAGCTTTGCCACAAACATCGCCATCGTCCGGTTCTCTGCGGGCTTTCCCGCACTCGCATCAATGGGAGAAGGCGCGCACGATCAGTCGCGGCCGGGATGCGGCCTCGCAATCGGTATCTGTTGTGCGGAGTCCTCCTCCCAGAGGCTCATGAGACGAGACTACGCCATTGCAATTCGGAAGGAATGTGTTTTTCTGGGTTAATATTGCGATTATCTGGCATTCCCGGCTAAGGAATCGCGATGCCGGCAGGAGGAGGGGTCCATGGTTTCCGATGGCGGCATCCATCATCATGCGCATGGCGAGTGGCGGGAGCCGTCGCTGTCGCACCGGACGCTCCGTTTCCAGAAAGGCATCTACGCCGATTTCCACCATCTGTTTCTGCTGCAGGGTGGAACGGCTGTCTTGCTGTTCGAACCGGAGGAGCAACGATCGCTGCAAGGGCCGGCGCTCGCCTATCTGCCGCCGCAGGCGCGGTGCGAGCTGCGTATGGCGGCCGGTGCCGCAGGCTTCCTGATCGGCGCGTCGCCGCAGATCATGGTGGACGCGATCGGCGATCAGGCGGAATCCTATGCGCTACGGACTTTCAGCGAGCGGCCCTGGCTGACGGACGAGCCAAGGCCGCATACCGTCGAAGAGACACAGCCGCTGGTGGCGGGCTTCGTGCGGGAGCTTGGCGATCCCTCGCGTGCCTCGTGGATGGTCATCTCCGCCTATTTGCGGCTGATCCTCATGACGCTGTGGCGCACAGGGGGCAGCGAGGCGGCCGAGCAGCGCGGCCGTGGCGGCGGCGCCTCGATCCTGCAGCGATACCGGCAGTTGGTGGAGATCTGGTTCCGGCAGCACCGGCCGATCAGCGATTATGCCCGGGAGCTTGGGGTGACCACGGATCGCCTGCATTCGATCTGCTGCGGCGCACTTGGCCGCCCGCCCGTCCAACTCCTGCATGAGCGTGTCGTGCAGGAGGCAAAGTTGCGGCTGGAGCGTTCGGCCCGCACGGTCCAGGAAATATCCGACAGTCTCGGGTTTCGCGATCCCACCTATTTCAGTCACTTCTTTAAGAAAAGGACCGGATTTTCACCCGCGACCTACCGCGATTTTGCCAGAAAGACAGAGGTCGCCCGGAGCGACATGCTCTCGTCGGGCTATTCGGACTGGCCGTGATCATCTCTCGATCATGTGGGTTTCGCAGCTCAGGCGTCGGCGGGCACGGGTGCGGTCAGAATCAGAGCATCCAGCGCCACCGCACCTTCGCCATCAGGATAGATCACGACCGGGTTGAGGTCTATTTCCCGGATCGTCGGCTCTGCAAGCAGCAGCCGGCCGAGCGTGGCGATGATCCGGGCGGCGGCACCAACGTCAAGCGGCGGTGAGCCACGGAAACCGCGCAGCAAAGGGGCATTTTTCAGCCGATATAGCTCGCCGATGATGGCGTCATCGGGCAGGTCGGGTGTCAGAATGCGGACATCCCTAAGGATCTCCGCCGTAACGCCGCCGAAACCTGCCAGGATCACAGGCCCCCAGTCCGGATCGTTGCGCGCGCCGATGATCAGCTCGATGCCGCGTTTGCCCATGGCTTCGATCAGTACGCCGTCCAGGATCAGGCTTGGGCGATGGTGCGCGATATCGGCATGTAGCTTGCCCCAGCCCTCTTCGAGGCTGGCTGCGTCCGTCAATCCAATGACGACGCCACCCGCATCGCTCTTGTGGCTGAGATCGGGCGATTGCGCCTTCAGCACGACCGGATAGCCGATCGCCACCGCCGCCGCGAGGGCTTGCTCAAGGGTCGTTGCCAGGCGTCCTTCCGCAAAGGGAATCCCAAGCGGCGCCAGGATTTGCTTGGCGCGGTATTCGGGGACGACACCTCGCTGCGAGGGGAGACCAGCAATCGCGACCGGCGGCGCGGTGGACACAGTTACCTCGCGCGCCGCGAATTCATCGATGCGCTTCAGCGCCCGGAAGGCGCGTTCGGTCGAAGGGAAATAGACGATACCGAGCGCGCGCAACTGCGCGATATAGTCCACCGGGATAGGGGCGCCCTCATCGAGCCCGGCAAAGATCAGCGGCTTTTCCGGCTTGTGCTCGCGCGCGGCTTTCAGGATCGGCGGCAGCTTGATACCTGACGTCACGGGGTCGGTCTGGATGATGCAGGCGACAATGCTGGCAAAACGGGCATCGTCGAAGAGGGCGGTGAGCGTCCTTTCATAAAGGTCCGGCTCGACAAGGCCCTGTGCCGTCAGATCCAGCGGATTGCTGACGCCGACGAAGGGCGGCAGGACAGCGCGCAATGCCGGCGCGGTCTCATCGTCTATCGAGGGAAGATCGAGCCCTAGCTCCTCGCAGAGGTCGAGCGTCAGCGCCTTGAACGCGCCGGACTCGCCAAGCACGGCGGGGCCTCCGGCGGGAAGCATCGGGCAGCGCAGGGCGATCTCGGCGATGTCGCCGAGTTCCTCGAGCGTTTCGGCCAAAATGATGCCGGCACGCGCGACTTTGGCGCGCATGACCTGATAGTCGCCGGCCATGGCGCCGGTGTGGGTCGCGGCAGATTCACGCGCCGCACTGCTCCGGCCGGGATGAAGAAGGACGATCCGCTTTCCCTTCGCATATGCTTTACGCGCCGCAGCAAGGAAGCGCGCGGGCTTGCGGAACTGTTCGACGATCATGGCGATGACACGTGTGGAGGCGTCCTCTACCAGAAATTCCACATAGTCCTCGACGCCGCTTGCGGCTTCGTTGCCGGTCGAAATCGAGTAGGATAGGCCCAGATCGCGGCTGGCGAAAGTCACGCCGAGGACGGCAGCCATGGCGCCGCTCTGCGACACGATCGCAATGCCCGGCCGGCCGCCGAGTTCCTCTGCAACAGTTTCGATGAAGGTCAGCGGGATGCGGTCGACATGATTGACCATCCCAAGGCAATTCGGCCCCTCGATCACCATGCCCACCTCGGCCGCTATGCGGGCGATCTCGCGCTGATCGGCCAACCCTTCTTCGCCGCCCTCGGCAAAGCCCGCCGAAAAGATGATGGTTGCGCCAACGCGGCGGCGGGCAAGTGCTTCGATGGAGCCAAGCACGGCTGCGCGCGGAACGGCAAGAACAGCCGCATCCACCCCGTCCGGCAGGTCCTCGATCGAGGCGAGGCAGGGCCGGTTGCCTATCTCGGTCCGTTTGGGGTTTATAAGATGAATGACGCCGGCATAACCGCTGCGGTCAAGATTGGAGAGTACCGAAGCCCCAAGTGAGCCGGGCTTGTCGGAGGCGCCGACGATCGCCACCGATCTCGGACGCAACAGCCGCTCCATCGAACCGCCGGGGAGAGTTGATGGAAGCCGGCTAATGATCTCGACCGTCATGATGGGGCGCTCCTCAGGCCTGATGCTTGGACTTGTCGTAGGCACCAAGACCGGGCTTGTAGGTCTTGTCGTCGATGAACTGCTTGATGCCCTCCTTGCGCCCCTCGTTGTCGTAGCTGTTGGCGGCTTCCTGGGCGCGGACCAGGTAGTCCTCGGCATTGTCGTAGGTCATCTCACGCACATGGCGGATCGCATCCTTGGTGGCTTTTACGGCCACCGGGTTCTTTTGCAGCAGAATGTTGGCGACATCGGTCACGCGCGCCTTCAACTGCGCAAGCGGCAGGGACTCGTTGACGAAACCCCATTCGGCGGCTTTCCTGCCGTCGATGTTCTCGCCCGTCAGCGCATGGTACATGGCATTGCGGAAGGATGTGAGTTCGGTTGCCACCTTGGCGGCGCCACCGCCGGGCAGGATGCCCCAGTTGATCTCGCTCAGCCCGAACTTGGCTTCATCGGCGGCAAAGGCGAGGTCGCAGGCGAAAAGAGGTCCGTAGCCGCCGCCAAAGCACCAGCCGTTCACCATGGCAATCGTCGGCTTCTGATACCAACGCAGCCGGCGCCACCAGCCATAGCTCTCACGCTGTGCCTTTCGCGTACCCTGCAGACCGTGGGCCTCGGTCTCGCGGAAATACTCCTTGAGATCCATGCCGGCGGACCAGGCCGTCCCCTCGCCGGACAGCACCAGCACGCCGACGTCGGTCCGAAACTCGAGCTCGTCGAGAACCTCCATCATGCGCCGATTGAGCGTGGGGCTCATGGCGTTGCGTTTTTCCGGACGATTGAAGCTGACCCAGGCTATGCCGGCTTCAACGACAAAAGCCACGGTGTCTTTTTCGGAAAGTTCTGTTGTCATGATGGTGTCCTTTTTGCCGTTCGGGCCTGCACATCAAAAGGGAGCCGGCCGCAAAGTCGTGACCTGCATGGAATACGATAAGCCTCACCAGGGGCCGGGTGGGCCGCAGTGCAATCGAGATGAGACGCCCCAGCTCAGTCGACGCGAATATGCGACTGTCAATGAGCCGGGAGAGCTGTTGCTTCGCAGATCAATTGATCGCGGTGTGCCTGTCGATATTGTTCAAACGGGATTCCTCCAATACCGGCATATAACCTCCGCGCCGGTATGTTATGTCTCATAGCACTATTTGATTGTTATGCGCAATAGCATTATAGGCGGATTATGGATATCGACGCCCGCACATCGAAACTGACCGATCCGCTTGAGACCCTGCTCGGCTATCAGCTGAGGAGGGCATCCAACGTGATGATGGCCGACTTGGGCTCAAGGCTTCAGGCCATAGAACTCAGGCCGGTCGAAGCATCCATTCTGACGCTGATCGACGCCAATCCCGGCTGTACCCAGAGCAATCTCGGACGTAGCCTGGGCATCCAGCGTGCTAACATGGTTCCCCTGATGGTCGCGCTAACCAAGGCCGGGCTCGTCGATCGGGCTCCCGTCGGCGGTCGATCGCAGGCTCTTCGTCTGACGAGGAACGGCATGGAGAGGCTGGAGATGGTGTGCGCCATCATCGAGGCACATGAGGCACGGTTTCGGCGTCTTTTCGCACCGGAGTTGCGAGAGGCGGCGTTGGAGGTACTACGAAGCATCCGACAAGAGGGTGAAGGAGCCTCGCGCCAGGATGACCCGGAGCTCTCGACTGGCGCTTGATCGGCTGAAACGATACGAAGCCGGCCTTCGGAGCGCTGCTTGAGTTGCGCATCCTTCGGGAAATGCGTGGATTATTTTAACGCGGCGAGGTCAGGGCGGTAGCCTGTATCGATGACGATCCGTCCGCCACCGTGAGGTGACATGTGAAAGTGGTCCAGTTTTTCTGTTAGTTTTTGGCGGATTTTCCTGCCCTGCGAATGGAGAGTTTGTCATGAATGAGCACGTTATGCAGGAGGGGACATGCACGGGAATCGCGACCTCCTGCAAAATACAGCCCTCTGATTGGGTCGCAGCCTTTAAACGCGCATCATTTCTCTGCCGGCTAGCTCGGCTCCGAGTAAAATAATGATATCGTTGAAGTCAGCAATAGTGGGCAAAAATCACGGCAGGTGAGGCAAGGGCATGACCGACAGGCTAAAAGGCAAGATTGCAATCGTTTCCGGTGGAGCGACGGGCATGGGAGGGGCAGCCTCCCGACTGTTCGCGCAGGAGGGTGCGAAGGTCGCAATCATTGACCGGAACGGCGGCGCAGCTGCGCAAACAGTCAAGGACATTCGCGGTGCCGGAGGTGTAGCTGAGCGCTGGGTGGCCGATGTTTCCGACGAGGCGGCAGTTACCGACGCGGTGAAAGGAGCAGAAGATGCATTCGGTCCGATCACTGTGCTGTTCAACCATGCGGGAACGATTGTCATCAAGCCGTTCCTGGAAACGACGGTTCAGGAGTGGGATTGGCTGCATGCCGTCAATGTCCGCTCCATGTTCCTGATGACGCGGGCAGTGCTGCCGGGAATGATCGCCGCCGGCGGCGGCTCGATCGTTTGCACATCGTCGATTTCTGCTGTGGCCGCAACGCCGATGGAAGTCTTGTATGATACCACGAAAGGTGCTGTCCATATGTTCGCTCGCGCAATCGGCGTCGAGTTCCGCGACCGCAACATCCGCTGTAATGCCGTGTGCCCGGGATTCATCAGAACGCCGCACGGTTTGCGGGAGGTTTCCGAGCTGCAAGCTTTAGGCGTCGACGTATCTGAGGCCGCCATCGCTGCCCAGCAAGGCCGCATCGGCGAACCCGAGGATGTAGCCCAGGCCGCGCTCTATCTCGCAAGCGATGAATCCCGCTTCGTAAACGGCGCCCACCTCTTCGTCGACAACGGCTTCACCGCGATTTGATGACCAATCGTGCTCTAGGGTGTCGCAGCCAAGCTGACGTGATTTCATATTTCACGTGAGTTTTAGTTCCATAAATCGGCATTATGCCATGAAGCCTGTCTTTTCATATGCTTAAGCTATTTCATCAACCCGTCGCCGGTTCGACTCCCATCAAGAGCAGCCATTTAGAGATTGGCTTTTTACACCATCGAGAGCGTGCCATTGCGTGATGTGCGGAAAAATGAACCTACCCGAAGCTGCATAGCCATGTCCAAAGCGGTCGAGTTTAACAAACTTTGCCAAACTCAGCTAACTGGGATGCTACATGGAGGCTTGAATTGCTACGATGAACGTGTCTTTGCCGGACCAATGAAAGATTGAGGCGAGGCGCAAACCAGGACCTGGCGATACTCCAACGCCAGTGACTATGCGCGCGACCTGATTCGAAGGGGCCAAGTGCGCAGTGATAAGATTGCCGCCATGCAACGCTTCGTCGATGACGGTCTCAAAAGTGGTGCTGGCAGCCGGTAGAAGGACGAACTTTTTGCCGCGGCAGGCGCACGCGGGGAAATGACGCGCGGCGGCAGGTAATGCGTTTTAGCCTTTTGTCGAAGCGGAAGAGGACATTATTGCGATTGCCGAACAAGGCATCCGCATGTTCGGATCCGCACATGCTAGGCGATATCATGACGAACTGTTCGTGGTGCTTGACCTGATTGCAGCTAATCCACAAATGGCGCGTGAGCGAGAAGAGATTTCGCCGCCGGTCGGAAACCATGCGTTCAAAGTCCATCTCGTTGTCTATCGGATCGAAGAAGACGGAGCCAATTTCGTGATCCGAATAGGTCATGGACATGAAGACTGGGCGAGCGATTCTGTTTAGGCCTCGCCGATTGAGCGAGTAAGCACAGTTGTATTGGTGCGAAGGGCATGTGCAAATCTGGTTGTACTTTCAGGCCTCACATTTTGGTCGCCGCTCTATTAACATAATGGCTTCCATGAAACACATCGGTCTCCTTAGCTTGCCGATGGCATCTTCGGGCCTAGCTTCCTGTTCGGCCGAAGTAAAGCATCGTTAGGCAAGTGCGAGGCGTGTCAGTTCTCCAGGAAAATCATTATAAAATTCTCGAAGGTTACTTCTGTTTTGAAGAAATTCTCGAGAAATAGCAATTATATGATCTATTAGTTGATGTATTTGTGGAAAAGTAATTGATTTAAATCAACAAGTTTGCGTTATTGTTGATGTAAACATGGTTGTTGCCAAAATAGCCGGGGATTCTATGACAGGCCCTGCAAATTTAATCGCTGATCAACTGGCGTCCTGCTTGCTCGGGAACCCGTCGACTGTTGTCGATTGGGAGCCGGTACTGATGCTCGCAAATGATAGTTTCCTCACTCCTGCAATGTGGTCATCCATATCAGAACGAGGACAGCTGGGCTTGCTGCCAGAAGAAGTGGCTTCGTTCCTTTGCTTCATTCATCGATGCAATGTTGAGCGAAATGAAAGGCTCCGCGCGCAATTGGAGGAAGTGGTTGCGGCGATGAATGCGGCAGGAATAACACCGACGCTCACCAAGGGGGCTGCGCTACTGGCGCTAGCGAAAACAGAGCGGCCAACGGCTCGTATCATGCGGGATCTCGATCTCGTGGTGGGAGATGATGAAAGGCAAACCGCGGAGAAGTGTTTGGTTCAACTGGGATATGCGCCAATTGAAGCTTTCGGTTGGGGACGATCCAAAGACGTTGGCGCTGTCGACTTGCACTATCCACCCGGCCGCTACCCCCGATACTGGCCTTCCGACGCGACACTCGGACGGCACAGGCGGGAGATCGATGTCGGTCGTGGAAGAGCACACATACTTTCAGCCACTCTTCAGGCACAGCACTGGATTGTCCACGACATGTTGAAGGATGGACATCTCTGGCGTTTTCACATCGATCTGCGAAACCTCTTCGAACTGTACCTGCTTTCGAAAGCACAGGATAAGATCGATTGGACAGAAATGGATATCCTGCTTTCAGATCCCTTAGGTCGCGCAATGCTGAAT
This sequence comes from Rhizobium sp. AP16, assembly GCF_000281735.1. Taxonomy (NCBI): domain Bacteria; kingdom Pseudomonadati; phylum Pseudomonadota; class Alphaproteobacteria; order Hyphomicrobiales; family Rhizobiaceae; genus Rhizobium; species Rhizobium sp. AP16. The sequence continues at coordinate 650,434 of NZ_AJVM01000001.1, forward strand.
GCGCAGATATTGGCGCTCAACGCTGTTTTTGGGGCCAACATCGTTGAAGCCCGGACAATCCCTTCATGGCTTGGTGTGCACCATCGTTTACGGCGCAACGAATACCATCCTCAGGTGGGAAGTGTGATCCGGTCTTTTGGACGTATCGCTTGGGGTATTCGTGTTGCGCAGATCCATTGGCGATTTCGCGGCCCTTGGCATGAATTGCCTGCGCGTATTATTCGCAAGGGGCAGAAAGTCATTGCGGCGCAAGTATCACAAGAAATTTAAAGCCCTCTTATGGTCTCGACGGCATCGTCCAGACGGGAGAATTCCATTTCAAATGCCTGCGATGTGTTGACCAATTCACGCAGTGCACCGAATGCGGCATCGGTCAATCGATGACCAGGCGCGGCCGCTTCCGCAAGCAGTCTTTGAAACGCAGCCAACGGATGTATCCTCGATAGCGAACACTGGCGCCCCGGATTTTGTCGAATAAAGATAATTGTCCTGGTCTTCATCGACCAATTATCATCGCTCTCGACTTCGCCAGGAAGAAATTTGACGATCTTCCCGTCTGGGCGAATGTGAACGGGAAGCGAGGCAAGCTGCGGGCAAAAGTCCTGCAAAAGCAGCCAGCTTCCATCCTTTACAGCGACTGGAAACGGGATGCCACGAAGCCGATTTGTCTCATCGATAATGACAATATCGTCCCCGAGGATCGCGCATTCTTCTTCCGCGGCCAAAGCGAGGGCGAGCGTTGTTTTTCCCGCGCCGGAGGCGCCGGCGATCAGCAGTTGCGAGTCTCCGAAACGCAGGAGGGCGGCGTGCAACGCAAGCATGAAGTCTGTTTGCAGCAATGCGTCCGTCAGAAATGCCTTTACCGCGGGCACTATTTCCGCCTGAGCAAATATGCCCCGATATTCGTCATCCGCCATAAGTTCGTATCGATAAGAATTGACCTTAATGGTGAGGTAATGATGTCCCCACTGTGACTTCAGCGGTACGACGAGGCCTCGAAAAAGCTCTTTCAATTCCCCGGATAAGACTTTCGGGCACTCGATCAACCATCTGGTTCCATTCAAATGGAGGGCAAAGACTGAAGTTGAACTGGCGCACGTATCGAGGATACCTAACTCGATATATCGATCGAGTAAATTTCCAGCATCTTCGCTTGTCAGCCCGAACTCGGATGAAAATTTGGTCAGCAAATGCCTGCGGCTCATGCCTGCAGTGCTGTTGAAGACACGTTGCCATGCCCAAGCTGCGAGCTTGTCTATTTCATAGAGATGCTGCTCCCGGCTGTTGAATAATGCAAAAGCATCACCCAATTGCGTAATCGAAATCCTCCGGCCGGGCAGCAGCATTATATTCATAGGCGGGTCTATCAGCGATTCACGTCTTCCTTACCGGAGTGACCTGGCACGCCATCTCCGCCGCCGTTGCCAAACCCATTGTTGCCATTACCTGACTTGGCGATGGCCCCTGAAGTCATTGTAGTGGAGAGCAGGAAGGTCAAAACGGGCGGTGCCAAAGCGGCGTACTTTCCGCAACCTTCGACGAATTCGCGCCGGCTTGGGCCAACTTTTTCTCTTTGATCTTCTCTGTCCATGAAAACCTCCCCAAAACACGCGGGATGAAAGTATTTTCATCCCGTCTGAGCATAAATTATTCCTTGCAGGCAGTTTAATAAACAAGACTTACCACAATAAGTATACTGACACAGTATGTATTTTCGTGCAATATCGCAATAAACATGTCCATAACAGATTTAAAATATTAAACAATCGGCTTATTATGATTATAATTTCAGATATATTCTGAAATGGAACGTAATTATGCTCCATAATGTCTTGTTGAAAGCCAAGATCATTATTTGAATGCAGATTCATGGCCAAATATTCCGAAGAATAATTAGTTATACAGACAGTCGCAGCGCATCCCTGGCATCTGGTGAGCTATGGATGAGCAGACCTAGCTTTGTGAAACAACTGACCACTTAGCGAATGGCGAAGGATCTTAGATCAGCAATTGCGAAAATGGACGCGGCTGCAAGTTTCCGGATGCACGGCTAACGACTCGCCACGCGTAAGCCCTTAAAAAAGAAGCACAATAGCAGAGCGGTCGACATGGACCGATTATATCACGAACGTGCAATGCGGCCCGATAGGGCGTTCTTTAAGGGGGACATAGCAAGATGGTATCTACCCGTTCGACAATACAGATCAGCAAGCCTCAACATTCTGCCAATGACGCGTATCGCGCAGTTGAGCGCGAGGAAGTGCTTGCTGTGGCTTTTCGAGATTTTGTGCATGCAACGCTTGTTGCAGGTTGGAAGGAGCCCGAGGTCGCGTTGACTTTGGCCGACATTGCCGACGACTACGTGATGGCTCTCGCCGGAAGGGTTACAGAAATCTAGTGATGCGTGAGCGTCCGCGCGCCAGAGTGGTGAGCGCAAGCGGGTGCCGGTAACTCTTCGGCCAAGCCGCCGGCGGCGCCACCCAACAAGAAGGTGGCTCGCCGGCGGCATGACTTTTATCGGATAGCGGCCAGGTTCGTCGCAAGGCCTTGTTCCATCCAGGATTGCCGTACGAAGAAGGACAATACGATGAAGATCAGACAACATCTCTGGTTTCGACGCGATATGGAATCTGCGATCGAACTCTACACGTCGTTAATCCCCGACTCCTCGATTGGCTGGATTTCGAACATTTCTGCCGACAACCCGAATGGGCCGGCCGGCTGCGTAAAAGTAGCAGGAATCACCCTTTGCAATCATTCTTACATGGCATTCGAAGCGGGGCCACTCGCACCGTTCGATCATGACTCCTCAATAACCGTCTTGTGTGAGACGCAGGCGGAGATTGAGAGCCTGTATGATACGTTGAAGGAGGGTGCCTCGACGGAGCAGGGCGGCATTTTGCAAGACCGCTGGGGCTTGCGCTGGAAAATCCTGCCTAGGCAGCTCGGCGACCGTGTAACGGCACCAGCCAAGACTGAGCATGTGGGCGAGGACCAACTCCATAAGGCGAAGTTCGATATCGCTGAGTTGGAAGCGACGGCAAAAGGCTGAACGCCGCTTACGCGTGCGCGACGCACCTCACGTCAGTCGCAGATCCAGGCTCGGGTGCAATTTCTTCAGATTCGGCAGTGATTTCATCTGCCAGGGGACCTGCGAGGAGCCGCGCACCGTCAGATGGAGATGCGGATGCTTGCGCGCCTCGATCGTGAGCTTGGCAAGCAGATTGATACCGGACGAATTCAAGAATTGCAGGCCGGTCAGATCGAAAACAGCCTTGCCACTCTTATCTTCAAGCGCTTTCATAGCCAGATTGTAAATCGGCGCATAGGCGTCAGGCCCCGCCAATCGCATGGTTCCGTCAAAATAAACGGCAGTGCCTTCGGACCAAACGCGGAACGCTTCTTCTCTGATTTCCATGGCATTTCTCCCGCGGGTTCAGGACAGCGCAATTGCCATCGCAGCGTAAGTCTCAAGTTTCGTTCGTTTATGCGGACCGTCATCCTCGAAGCGCCAGGCGAGATGCGCTTGGTAGTCGCTCATGAGGGTCAATAACCCCAAACCAGACGTGTTGCCGCTTGCAGCAACACTTGCTTCGATCTGCTGAATGAGGAGTTCGCCCGGATCTCCTGTCGTCACACCCGACAGGAAGCGTTGAAACCTCACTGCCGTTTCCTCATCGACAAAGTTCGATACTCGCATTCTAAAGCTGTCGGTTTCCACCAGTGCCTCGATGACGATGTCGCCTTGCGTGCGAAACTTAATAGCATTCTCGATTAGCTCGTTCGTCAGATAGCCAATATCATGCCTGACTACTTTATATCGCTGTATCGAAAGTCGACAGCTAAGTGCGATCATCTCCGCAATGAAATCTGATGTTATGGCAGAATGCTTCCAGGCAAGATGGAGCGGCCCGTCGAGGAGACGAAGCCGTAGCGCGTGGCTCGTGTCGAATGAGACAAGATGCTCTCTGCCGTAAAGTACAGTTGTCATGCTCTCACCTGTGCCTCATCACGACGAGCGTAATGTCATCGTGTATTTTTTGTGTCCCGATATAGCCCATCAGATGATCGAGAATCCCTTTCAGCACTTCTTCCGAGGTTCCGCCGTGCAGGCGTCGCGCATCTTCGCAAAGCCGTTCGAAACCAAATAACTCGCCGCTGGGATTTTCTGCCTCGGTGACACCGTCGGTGTGCAGAACGATCATATCACCCTTCTGAAAGGATATTTCCCGGGTCTCAATGAATGGTGATATATCGGGCTCAAGACCGACTGGAAGGCCGAGATCGCCAGTATCGATACGCTCTAGCTCGCCGTTTCGGCGAACGACGATCATGTCCTCATGCTGGCCCGATACCGTTAAGCGTTCGCCATCGTAATCGAGAAAGGACAATGTCAGATGTTTATCGGTCTCGGTCCGCTCGATGTTCTTGAAAATCGCGCGGTTAAGGTCGGTCAGGAATTTCGCAGGGGTCATCTCGCCGGTCTCTTGCAGGGCACGGGCGATTGACTGTACCATGAGCATGAGCACGCCGCTCTCCAGCCCGTGGCCTGTCACATCTCCAATACCTATCTTCAGATTGTTCCCGTTCTGCAAAACATCGTAGTAGTCTCCGCCGACCTCATCGGCGGGGCGCATATAGGCGGCAATCTCCAAATGCTCGATTGCCATAAGCTCTTTAGCGCGCGGAAGGACCATGAGCTGTATTTGCCGCGCTACGTCCAATTCGGCACCAAGACGCGAGTTTTCGCTCTTCAGCTGACCATTGAGGACGGAGATCTCTTCCTTGGCCGCTTCGATCTCCGTGGTGCGCTCTACGACCAGTTTCTCGAGATTTTCAGTGTGGAAGCTGATCTCTTCCGCCATGCGGTTAAATGCGAAGCCCGCTTCAGCGACTTCATCCTTGGTTGGAATATCGACCCTTACAGAGTAATCCTTTGCCTGTATTCGTTTTGCGGCATCTGCCAATGCGCTGATGCCGCTCGTGATGCGCTTCGAGGCGGCAAACACAGCAGCCGTGACGATCATCAGTGACACGAGAACCGCGAGGATCTGATAGAGCAAGATGCGGTTGGTAGCGCGCGATATCTGGTCTTTGGCGGCGATCAGCGATGCATAGATCTCGCGCTCCGGCACGACGATGCCGAGTGACATGACCTCGCGCTGGACAGGGCCATTGACCCAGAGATTGGTCGGACGCAACTGTTTCACCACAACAAGGTAGGGAACATCTTCACCTTGCTCGTTAAGCGAAATGTGTTGGATGGCGCCATCGGCGTCGAGCGGCAAGGTCGAAATGGCCTTTTGCGTGCTGTTACGCAGAGAGCGGTCAAGACCGGTCACGCCCTTGTTGGCTAAATCACTCGCTGAGCGAAGGCCGATGATCTTTTCACCAACGGGATTGATGGCAACAACGTTTCCATTCGACATGGTCAAAAAACCGAAGCCGCTTTGGGCGACTTTCACGTTCTCAACGATCTCGGCGAGCTGATTAAGGGTAATATCAGCCCCCGCCGCGCCTGCCACGTTATGTCGATCGGCTGTCCAAAGTGGATGGAAGAAACTGACGATCTGTTTTCCTGTGATCGCGTCGGTATAGGGAGCGGTCTGTGTGATATCGTCGGCAACCGGTCGGGACGTGGGATTCGAGGCCCATTGCTGCCAGGATTCGTAGAGGCCGGGAAAGAAGAAATTCCAGAAGTCCGCGCTGTTGTGGCCGGGATAGAGCCGATCGAATGTTTGCGCCTGCGCCGTGTATGGCGCAGTTCTGAAAACCGGGCGCTCTTTCGGGCCGATATAGTACATCTGCAGCTTCGATGCGCCGTTATTGAGGAGAGACGGGGCAACAAGATCAAGCACGGCGCTCGTATCGATATCCGCCTGGACTTGCGGCAAGGGATGGTGGTCCTTGTCCAGCAAATAGCCCCACACGCTGACGACTGAAGGGGATCCGGGAAGATTTTGCGCCCACTGGCCGGTCGTGTCGTACGTTACGGTCACGGCGCCCGGGGAGGCCTTTGCCATAGCCGCACCTATGTCATTGTTCCGGGTCGGTTGATCGATCTGCCCCTGAAGCACACCTGTCAGTGCCTTCACGTCGGAGTGGACTTGATCGAGCAACAGAGCGACCTGGGAGGCGGTAGAGTTCGTGTAGGAGCGAATGTAGTCTTGGCTCGCTTTTTCGAGGCCTTCGCCGACCTCAGCGGTGGCATTGCGAGAAAGCCGCTGAACGTTCCAAAGCGCCAGCCCCCCGCTGACAAGCAGGTCGAAGAGGACTGCCCCCCCGACCACGATCAGAAACTTGGCCCGAAACGAGCGCAGGCCGAGCCTTTGTTCTGTGATGGGCGACCACATCATAGCGGCTTCTGCCCTGATGCTGCCCAAATGGGCCAGCCGGCATAACCTCTTGGATGAAGAGCGGCGAAAATATGATCTGCGAAGCCTTGTTTGAAACGCTTGATGAACGCGGGTGAATCGCCCCGTTTGACCGCCATTTCGTCGGCGTAGACGTTTTGCCACGCCGCAATGATGTCAGCAAATTCCTGAGGGTCGCCATCGAGATTGGTCACCATGAAACTTTCCAATTTGACGGCCGTGAAGCCGGCATCCAGCAACATGCGACGGCCCTTTGGGCCCATTTCGACGTCCATGTCGAAATATTCGAAGAGCTTCGCGACCTCGTTGTACGTCCACTGAATGGTGTCTGCTCGTGGTTCGCCGAGACAATGAGAATTCTTCTCATTGGTAATGTAGACCCTGCCGCCCGGTTTGCATATCCGATAGAGCTCTCGTAGCAACACATCCGGACGGTCGAAGATTTGCAGCGAGTGACGGCACGTCACAAAATCGAATTGATTGCTTTCGAACAGCATCTGCGATGCGTCGCCATAGGTGTATTCGATGTCTTGCACATCGAAATCTTCTGCCACCGTGCGTGCATAGTCGAGACTCAACATTGAATGGTCGAGGGCAACGATTCTCGATGGCCGGAATTCCTTTCTTAACAGCATCGCGAAATCGCCTATGCCGCAGCAAATATCGGCAATGATCATGCCTTCACGAAGCCCGTGACGCGGTAGGATCTCTCGCTCATGTCGCCAGGTCATCTTGGTTTGCGTCCTGAGGATCGGGATGAAGCTCTGGTTCTCAACGAATGTCTGACCGGGATAAAAAGCCGAGTCGTAGATCTCGACTGCAATATTCGGTGAAAGGTCGCTTAAGTGGTGAAACAACCGCGATGCCCATGCAACGACGCTTGAGGCGATCACCACAAGCTTAAGCTCCGGCCGCGAGCGGGAGGCATCGACCAATACGTGCGTTAAAGCGCGAAAAGCCGTATTGTTCATATGGGTCACACGCTTGAGATTGATGTAGAAAACGCCCTTGACGGTCTCGATTCCGTTTCTCAGCAATGCGAGATCGTCGGCAAGCTCGGCCACGGAGTGTGGTCTGAGCACCCCCGCGAAAGAGAACTCCTGATTGTTGATGTCGAACCGTGCCGTGAAGCCGGCGGAAATATCCTGGCTCAATTAAGTAGCCTCTCGAGCGGCAGATCGACAATAAAGGTCAGGGCGCTGGCGCCCAGATCCCTGGCTTTTATGTCTGCATCGTAATTAACCGCCAGGCCGAACAAGATCGCTCGATCGGCGGGCGCTGCATCATTGGCAATGACATCGAGATAGCTTGCAAGCGCCTGCTCGCCTTGTAGTTCCTGAACGATTTCATGGTAGAATCGGCGCTTCTCGGGCGAACACGGAAAAGTCAGCTCTATGCGCTCCGTTTCGCGGTAGCGATAGAACCGGTAAACGAATTCGCCATCGTCCTCATTCGAATGAAACGACATTTCCAAAAGCTCGTTGAGAGCCGATGAAAGCAGATTTGCGTGTCGGATGGGATCGCGGCGGTCATGGCTGACCATTCGGGCGACATAATTGGAGCATTGATCGCAATGCAACCAGTCCGCGGTAAAGGCGGCCATATTCATTTTCAGATCGAGGAGTGGCTCGAACCCAATATCCGTTGGCGTCTCTTTTATGTTCAATCGAGATCTCCTTGAGGAAATGGCCTTGCAAACGGTCAGGGTCCAGCGCGAACCCCGTCGAAGGAAACAGTTGGGTGTGTGCGGCTCCTTTGCGCTATGAAGTCGGCCAATCGGTCAGCGCCCATCGGTGGGCTGAGGAAATAGCCTTGCAAACGGTCGCAGCCCTCGCTCTGGAGCCAGGTAGCTTGTTGCGCTGTCTCCACGCCCTCGGCCGTGACGCGCATATCCAGGCCGTGCGCCAAGGCAATGATGGAGCGGACAATGGTTTGGCTTTTGCTATCCCTCAGGAGATCCTTTATAAAATACTTGTCGATCTTGATGTTATCGAACGGAAAATTCTTGAGGTAGCTCAAGGACGAATACTCGGTCCCAAAATCATCAAGTGAAATCTGGATGCCGAGCACGTTGAGCGTGTTCAGCGTATCGAGATTGTTGATGGTGCGTTCCAGCAAGACGCTTTCGGTGATCTCAAGTTCCAGACGTTCGGAGGGGAACCCGACAACATCGAGCGTTTGCGCGACGCGGTCGGTAAAGCCCGGCGTCAGAAACTCGGCTGGCGACAGATTGACGGCTACGGTGTAGTGCTCCGGCCATGTAAGCGCTTCGCGGCACGCTTGCTCAAGTATCCATTGGCCGATCTCGCTCATCAAACCGTCGGCCTCTGCCATCGGGATAAAGGCTATTGGCGGAATGATCCCCAAACTGGGATGTCGCCAGCGCAATAGTGCCTCAAAGCCGACGACCGTAAACGGCGGCTCCACCAATGGCTGATACTCGAGGAAGAATTCATCGCGCTGGAGCGCCACACGCAAACTGCGTCGCAACAGTTCCCTTTGCTCCAACACCACAAGCATGCCTGGGTCGAACGTTCGTGCCCGTCGGCGCCCCTCCTTCTTGGCGGCATAGAGGGCGACGTCGGCAGCTTTCATCAACTGCTCCCCCTCATTACCGTCACGAGGTGCAATTGCTACCCCGATGCTTGCGCCGACGAACAGCGAGATGCCGTCAACGACGAACGGCTTCTTGAATTCGGCAACCAATGCCTCTGCCAGTCTTTCGGCCTCCGTTGGCTGCTGCGCGGCGACCTGGATGATGGCGAACTCATCGCCGGCGAGACGGTATGCCACTTCATCGTGAGCAAGGGTTCGGCTTATCCTTTCGGCAGCAAGCCGAAGCACGATGTCACCGGCACCATGCCCCATGGTATCGTTGACGGGTTTGAAGTCGTCCAGATCGATCTGCATCAGCGCGAGACCTGCTTTGTCACCGGTCGGGAGAAGCCTATCCAGCTCCTGGCTAAATTGGCGGCGATTGGGCAACCCAGTTAGAACGTCATGCGTGGCCTGATGGAGGAGCCGTGCCCGCTCCTGGTCTTCGGGTAATGTCGCTCTGTTGGTGCCGCTGCTGTCGATTTCGATAACAGCAAGACCGTCTCGAGTATGGAATAGCAGCAAATCTTGGCCTGCGGACATCGAGGGGTTGAGCCGTACACGTCGCGAATGCCCGGTATCGACCACGAACTGAACCAAGTCCGCGAATGCGGGATTTGCCAAAGAGGGATAGATCTCCCACAACGTCATGGCCGCCAGGGAAGCAGGGCCTGCCCGGTCCTTGAGCTCCTCCGAGCAGTCAATAAGCTTGAAATCCAGGCCCCAGAGCGAGAACAGCGCCTCAGGACGATCGTCAAATTCAGACTTTTGTGGAACCAGCAGCGGCCAATTCGCACGGTTTTCGGGCATGGGGCTAGTCTCCTCCCAACCTCAGCAGCCTATGTCGTATCAGAGCCTACGCGTCTTGTTGCAATCACAGCGAACGCGCCATTGCGCGTTTATTACTTTACACATGAGCGGCGCCTCATTCTCAATCAATATATTACAGGATGTTTGATTAGAAAATAGCCAATAAATGCGGCCACATATACTGCCAAAGGATCGTTGCTCCGGAAGACGGACTGAGCATCATCATCGAAATATCCCTCAACGGTCCACTGCGACTTTTCAGACCCGGCCGGAACGGCGCTCTAATCTATAAAGTCTATAGTCTATGAAGGTGGGAGGGCGGCAACCTGTTGCTGCCTTGGCCTCTGTCAGGAAAGGCAAGCATTTTGTTCAAGAGGGGCTGGCATTTGCGGACGTCGCTGGATTTCGGCGGGACCACATGAGGCTTGCCAAGCTTGTCTTCCTTGGTGTCTCCGAGATCGGTCCGCCCCGCACACCAAAGCCTATCTGGGCGGCATATCTCGTTCAACGTGTCAGTGTGTTCTGACATTGAAATGCAGCAAGATCCTGGATGTGCTGGAAGATGCCACAATCTCGGGAGGAAATTGCCTGGACATTAACCAGCAGCAGGGAGATACTTGAACTCTAGCCCGCTGTTAGCCGGAGTCGAAATGCCACTAACGCGGCGAGCGTATTTGAGGGCCGGGCTCTGGAGAGGCCACATTGTCGGACTTTCGGCGCGAAGAACGAGCCGCAGCCAACGCTATCAAAGCCAAAGATGGCATGCGAAGCGAGGAAACCGCACCGCCGCATGGTGAGCGCCGTCGTTTCCCACGGCAGGCAGCAGCAACTGAAGAAGGGCAACCGGCTTCGTCGGCACTGAAGCCATTGCTGTTTTCCACGCGAGATCTGGCGCCGATAGATCAATTTTCTGCTTGGCAGGCCTATGTGGCCCCCCTGACGGACATTCAGCGTCCGGATGTTTCCTCCCAGGATACGGAGTTCGTTGCCGATCACGCATCGTGGAATCTCGGAGGAATGCTGGTCGTCCAACAAAATGCACCTCCCCATAGCTACCTGCGCTCGCAGGCGAAGGTGAGATCGGATCTCATCGACCATTGGCATGTCTCGATATTGCGCAACGGCCATATGTGGACTGAAGTCGATGGGCATGTCTCGGAGGGTGAGCCGGGAAATGTAGAGTTGCGATCCCTGGGGCACCCTTTTCGGGGTCGATCAACCCAGTCGCGGAGCCTGTCGCTTTATTTGCCTCGCGAACTATTTTTTGACATTCCTGGCTCCACGGAGATCAAGAACAACACCGCATTGTCCGGCACCTACACCAAATTGCTGATAGAATATCTGGACAGTCTCGAGGAAAACCTTTCACGCTTTGCCGCAAAGGATCTTCCCCATGTGGTACAGACGACGCGCGATATGATTTTGACCTGTGTTTCGTCGTCGGCCGTTGATGCGACTGTCTCGGAGCAGCACAGCAACTGGGCTTTGATGGAACGCATGCGGCGTCTCGTGCAGCGCAATTTGATGTCGCCCGATCTCACGACGGAGTGGCTATGTCGGGAACTCGGCGTTTCGCGCACCCGCCTCTACCAACTGCTCGAGCCGGATGGCGGAATTCATCACTACATTCAGCGGCGCCGTCTTCTGTCTGCTCATGCGGCCCTCAGCGACATCACCAATCGGCAGCAAATCGGCGATATTGCCTTTGCCGTCGGGTTTTCGTCTGCCGCCCACTTCAGCCGGGCCTTCAGCAAAGAATTTGGCTACAGTCCTCGTGAGGCACGGAACCTGACTGTTCCGCCTTATCTTGGGCATGTAGCTGCACCGACGTCTGAGATCGAAGATGATCACTCCTTCGACAAGTGGCTGAGAATGCTCGGCCATAGCCGCTAACCCGGGTTAGTCGACATCGGGCGGACTCTGGCATCGACAATGTTGCAGTTCAAGCCGCGCCCACGCATGCGTTCAGCGGCTTGATCGGTGGGTTAATTTCCTCCTCACAAAGCGTCCGAGCACAATTGGCAACATTCGTTGTCGATTGCCGCTGCAGCGATTTTGATCCGCCAGGACTCCCGCGCCGTCAATGCCATCAGAATAACAGTAGCCGGGCTCCTAGTTCTCAACGCACCCGGCCAACAAAGGAGATCAATTTTCAGCGCGGTATCCGCCCAAGGGGAGATTAACTACAAAGTTTTTCCCGATAACTACATAAATCACACGGATAATATTCGACTATCTCCTGTATTTGTTTGTTTTAACTATGCCAATTTGAGAAAAATAATATGGACGAAATGTAAAGTTTTTGAATTCCCGGATAACGACAGTTAGAAGAAATATATTTAAGTTATAATTAGCGATACAAAAATTGATTAACTATCGCTGACGCCAGAAGGTGAGAAGTTAAAAGTTCTTTTTGCCTGAATATGTTGAGCGTAAAACAAAATAGTGGGGAGAGTTTTATGAGCATGACCTTCAGATCTTCACATCTATCTCTGATGCATACCGCAAGACGCGTAATTCTTGTTGCCGGAGGCGCAGGATTTCTCGGATCGCATCTTTGTGAGCGTCTGTTACTTGAAGGTCACGAAGTGATCTGTGTGGACGATTTCTCGACGGGGCGGATGGAGAATATGCGGCATCTGCTGCGCTTCGATACTTTCAGTTTTATCCGCCATGATATTATCGGGTCGATCGATCTGCCCGTTGACGAGATTTACAATCTAGCTTGCCCGGCTTCACCGCAGCATTATCAGGCAGACCCGATCCATACCTTGAAAACATGCGTATTCGGATCGTTAAACCTTCTAGAGCTGGCCGCCCATCATCAGGCAAGGATATTCCAGGCTTCCACTTCGGAAATCTATGGAGATCCCCAGGTCCATCCGCAGCCTGAAGGCTATTGGGGCCATGTTAATTCCTTCGGTCCGCGCTCCTGCTATGATGAAGGCAAGCGTTCTGCCGAGACGCTTTTCTACGATTTCCATAAGAAATATGGCGTCGATATCAGAATTGCGCGCATCTTCAATACTTACGGGCCGCGCATGCGTCCTGACGATGGCCGCGTCGTTTCCAATTTCATCGTCCAAGCGCTCAAGGGGCAGGATATCACCATCTACGGCGATGGATCGCAGACGCGCTCCTTCTGTTATGTCGATGATCTGATCGAGGGTTTCACTCGACTGATGCGCAGCCAGCCGGCAATTCACACGCCGGTCAACCTTGGCAATCCGACCGAGTTTAGTATCCGCAATCTCGCGGAACAGGTCGTCGCGATGACGGGATCACCATCGAAAATTGTCTATCAGCCACTGCCGGTCGATGATCCTCGCCAGCGCCGACCCGATATTACGGTCGCAAAACGGGAATTGAAGTGGGAGCCGTCTGTCGCATTGGCGGACGGTCTGAAGTCGACGGTTTCCTATTTCGAACGTCAACTCGTTCGCCCCAATGGCGAGCTTGTCGAGGTGGCGTGATGTCCATGCGAAACATACTCGTCGTAGGTGGTGCCGGCTTCATCGGCAGGCACCCCCCC